>OZ252297.1:0-867500 GCA_965250275.1 Paracoccaceae bacterium
GAACGGCCACCAGATCTGTCATGGCGGATACATCTTCACACTTGCCGATAGCGCCTTTGCCTTTGCCTGTAACAGCTACAATGCCCTGTCCGTGGCCCAGGAAAACTCGATCACCTTCCTTGCACCGGGAAAATCGGGCGAACGCCTGACAGCCGTCGCGTCCGAGGCGGCATTGAACGGGCGTTCCGGGGTATACGATGTGATTGTCACCGGCGGTGACGGGCGCAAGGTTGCGCTGTTTCGCGGGTTGTCCCGCACCATACAAGGTCAGCATTTTCAGGAGACACCATGACACACGCCTATCTCTGTGACGGTCTGCGCACCCCGATCGGGCGCTATGGCGGCGCGCTGAGTTCCGTGCGGCCCGACGACATGCTGGCCGAAGTGATCAAGGCCGTGGTCGAGGCTCACCCCGACCTGGTCTTAGACGAGGTTCTGGCTGGCTGCGCCAACCAGGCTGGAGAGGACAATCGCAACGTTGCGCGCATGGCCACTCTTCTGGCCGGATTGCCAGACACCGTTCCGGGGGCCACCATCAACCGACTATGCGGCTCGGGACTGGATGCCGTGGGATCCGCCGCCCGTGCCGTCCGCATGGGTGAGGCAGAGGTGGTGATAGCCTGCGGTGTCGAAAGCATGAGCCGTGCCCCGATTGTCATGCCCAAAGCGGACAGTGCCTTTTCGAGAAAAGCGGAGATCTATGACACGACGATCGGGTGGCGCTTCGTAAACAAAGCGATGCATAAGCGGTATGGCACGGATTCAATGCCTGAGACGGCCGAAAACGTCGCCTCGGACTACCAGATTTCACGTGAAGATCAGGACGCATTTGCGCAGCGGTCTCAATCCCGCGCATTGGCTGCGATTGCGTCAGGACGGATGGCGCGGGAGATCACACCAGTGGCAATTCCGCAGCGCAGGGGTGATCCCATCGTCTTTGATACAGATGAGCACCCGCGCCAGACGACGGCGGAGAAGCTCGCCTCTCTGCCCACTCCGTTTCGCGAAGCTGGGACAGTCACGGCCGGCAACGCGTCGGGTGTAAACGACGGCGCTGCCGCAGTCATCGTCGCATCCGAGGCAGCAGTGGAGAAGTACGGGTTGACCCCTCGCGCCCGCGTCGTTGGGATGGCAACGGTTGGCGTGCCGCCGCGCGTGATGGGAATTGGGCCTGCACCGGCGACCGAGCGTCTTATGGCGCAGCATGGCCTGAGCATCGGCGATGTCGGCACGATTGAGTTGAACGAAGCGTTCGCCGCCCAGGGATTGGCTGTAACGCGACAACTCGGGCTTCCGGACGACGCCGATCACGTCAATCCTCATGGTGGCGCAATCGCTTTAGGGCATCCTCTTGGCATGTCCGGGACCCGTCTTGCGCTGACCGCTTCGCTTACGATGTCCGAAAACGACATGGATCGCGCGATCTGCACGATGTGCATCGGCGTCGGGCAAGGCATCGCCGTGTTGCTGGAGAAAGCCTGATGAAAGACCTCTCCCCCAAACCCGGCGATCTCGATCCGATTGAAATCGCAAGCCGGGATGAGATATCGGCACTTCAGCTGAAACGCCTCAAGAAATCACTGCGCCACGCCTACGAAAACGTGGCGCACTACAAGAAATCCTTCGACGCGGCGGGTGTGCATCCGGATGACCTCAACGCCCTCGAAGATTTGTCCAAGTTTCCATTTACAGTGAAACAAGACCTCCGCGACAACTACCCGTTTGGAATGTTTGCGGTGCCCCGCGAACAAATCCAGCGCATTCACGCCTCATCCGGCACGACGGGCCAACCGACTGTTGTGGGGTACACGGCAGGTGACCTCGACGTGTGGGGGGATGTGGTGGCGCGGTCCCTACGCGCCTCGGGACTGCGTCGTGGCGACATGCTGCACAACGCCTATGGGTACGGTCTGTTCACGGGGGGATTGGGCATCCATCTTGGCGCCGACGCCCTCGGTTTGATCACAGTGCCCGTGTCGGGGGGCATGACCCCGCGCCAGGTGCGCCTTATCGAAGATTTCCGTCCCAAGGGCATGACTGTCACACCCTCTTATGCGCTCTCCATTCTGGATGAGTACGCTGCACAAGGCGTAGATCCCCGAAGCAGCGCCCTCGAAGTCGGGATCTTTGGTGCAGAACCCTGGACCAATGCCATGCGCAAAGAGATCGAAGACGCCTTCGACATGCATGCGGTGGACATCTATGGCCTGAGCGAGGTTATGGGACCGGGTGTGGCCAACGAGTGCGTCGAGACCAAAGATGGTCTGCACATTTGGGAGGACCACTTTTATCCCGAAATCATCAACCCCGAAACCGGCGCGCTCGTTGCAGATGGCGAACAAGGCGAACTGGTTTTCACGTCCCTGACCAAGGAAGCCTTCCCGATCATTCGTTACCGCACGCGCGATCTGACACGTCTGCTGCCGGGCACGGCCCGATCCATGCGGCGTATGGAGAAAGTGACCGGCCGCTCTGACGACATGATCATTTTGCGGGGCGTGAACGTGTTTCCGACCCAGATCGAAGAGCAACTCATGACGGTTCAGGGCCTTGCACCGCATTTCCAGATAGAGCTCACAAGACCCGATCGTCTCGACCAAATGCGCGTACACACCGAAGCGGCAGAAGGGTTTTCCAGCCACGAGGACCGAGTTCACGCCGCAGCCGACCTTCAGAGCAAGATCAAGCAAAGCGTCGGATTGTCGGTGCAGGTGGATGTGGCGGACCCCGGCGGCGTGGCCCGCAGTCAGGGCAAAGCGGTCCGGATCATCGACAACCGCCCAAAGAGCGACTGAGACTTGGCACGCGGGCTTGCCAGAGACCATGACGAAAAGCGCGCCGCGCTGCGCAAAGGCGCGGCGACGTATTTTGCAAGGCACGGATATGATCGCGCGTCTATGACCGGCGCCGCGCGTGAGTGCGGTGTGTCGAAAGCTCTGCTTTATCACTACTATGCCAGCAAAGAGGCCCTGCTCTTTGACATTCTCTTCACGCACCTGTCCGATCTCGTCGACGTTGTCGATCACGCGCGCACGGAGGGAATTGGCGCACTAATCCGGGCCATTCTGCTGGCCTACGAAGACGCGGATGCCGAACACAAGCTCCAGCTTGACGCATTGGCCACCCTGCCCTTGGAGATGCGGCAACCGCTGCTGGATCTACAGCGGCAATTGGTGACAATGATGTCTGATGTGGTCCGAACAGAGCGGCCTGGCCTGCCAGCGGATCGTTTGCGGGCGGCCACGATGTCCGTCTTTGGTATCCTTAACTGGTTCTATATGTGGCACCGGCCCAACAAAGGTCTGAGCCGGGAAAACTATGCCAAACTGGCCGCCGACTTTGTCCGTGGCGGGTTGTCAGCGATCTGATTCCTGATCAAGCCAGCAACTTTGCCTGCGCGAAAAGCAGGGCGACACGCCCAACAATTTCTTGAAAACAACGCGTCCATCGCTCAGGGTCCAGTGCAAGATGACAAGGGAGGGTGCAGAAATGCGCACACGTGCTGCGGTCGCCGTAGAGGCCGGCAAACCACTGGAAATCATGGATGTTAATCTGGACGGTCCGCGCGCCGGGGAAGTTCTGGTGGAAATCAAGGCCACCGGTATCTGCCATACGGATGAGTTTACGTTGTCCGGTGCGGATCCGGAGGGCCTGTTTCCGGCCATTCTTGGGCATGAAGGCGCGGGTGTGGTTCTGGAAGTTGGCGAAGGCGTCACAAGCCTGAAGCCCGGAGACCATGTCATCCCGCTTTACACCCCGGAATGCCGGGAATGCGACTATTGCCTGCATCCCAAAACGAACCTGTGCCAGTCGATCCGGGAAACTCAGGGCAAAGGTGTGATGCCCGATGGCACCAGCCGTTTCACAACCTTGGATGGGGACCCGATCCTGCACTACATGGGCTGCTCGACGTTCTCCAATCATACCGTCATGCCAGAAATCGCCCTGGCCAAAATTCGGTCGGATGCTCCGTTCGACAAGGTTTGCTACATCGGATGTGGGGTCACCACGGGCATCGGTGCGGTCATAAACACCGCCAAGGTCGAAATCGGCAGCCGTGCGGTTGTGTTCGGCCTGGGTGGCATCGGACTGAATGTTATTCAGGGCCTGCGGCTGGCCGGTGCCGACCAGATCGTGGGCGTGGACCTCAATCCCGACAAGGTCGAAATGGCGGAGCGGTTTGGTATGACCGACTTCGTGAACCCCAAAGAGGTAGATGGAGATCTGGTGCCCTATCTGGTTAATCTGACCAAGGGCGGAGCCGACTACACATTCGATGCGACCGGCAATGTCCAGGTGATGCGCGATGCGTTGGAATGTGCGCACAAAGGATGGGGCGAAAGCATCATCATCGGGGTTGCGCCGGCCGGAGCCGAAATCTCCACACGACCCTTCCAACTTGTGACCGGGCGCAGCTGGCGCGGCACGGCCTTTGGTGGCGCCCGGGGCCGGACCGATGTGCCGAAAATTGTGGACTGGTATATGGACGGCAAGATCGAAATCGACCCGATGATCACTCACACGATGGGATTGGACGATATCAACAAAGGGTTTGATCTGATGCATGCCGGAGAGAGCATCCGGTCCGTCGTCATCTACTGACAATCAACCGTAGCGCCTTGAGCACCGGTTCCTCCGGTGCTCATTTTCCAAGTCCGGTCAGTCGGGGACGCCGTAGCGGGCCATGAATGTTTTCACGGCCTCGCGCACGACATTGTCAATCTCGGCGTCCGAGAACTCGGACTGGATACCCAACACGGCCCGAATCCAAAGGCTCGATTTGCAGAGCTCCGAAAACTGCTCTGCAGCCATCGTCAGATTGTCGATCTGCAACTCGCCGCGTGCGACCGCTTCGCTCAGGTATTCGCACAGGCGGGCGCGCCCCATTTCAGGACCGCTTGCATAGAAGTCACGGCCCAGTTCGGGGAAACGGTCACGTTCGGCAACACAAATGCGAAAGACCTGTTGCGAAAATCCCGACAACAGAAACGTCACGATCTGTTTTGCCGCGATGGAAAGAACCACCCGCGGACCATGGTTCTCGTCAATCAGTTCCAGAGCCCGGTCCGCCATACGCGCGCACTCGGTCCGGGCCACTTCCATAAACAGCAGACGTTTATCCGGAAAGTAGCTGTAGAGGGTCGCCTTGGAGACACCGGCAGCGCGTGCAATGTCATCAACGCTGGCACCTTCGAAACCGTCGGCCATAAAAACTTGCCGCGCGCCCTCAAGCACCTGGTCAAACTTGCGTCCCGTGCGCACGATTTCGGCCGCTTGCCCCAAAGCGTTCTCCTCTTCCCACCCGCTGACAGACCTTAAACTGAATGGTTCAGTTTAGCCAAGTGGTGGCTTGTCATTGAGAGATCAAGGCATATTATTAGAATCATTCTAAACAGGTGAGATCGTATGCGTTTCCTGCACCACCGCAAAAAGCTTCGCGACCTGAGTGAACAGGAAGTCCTGGCTCTGGCGATTTCGTCTGAGGAAGACGACGCCAAGATCTACCGGGGCTACGCCGAGATGTTGCGCGCGGAGTATCCTGCCAGTGCCAAGATATTCGAGGGGATGGCGAGTGAGGAAGACGAACACCGCGCGCGCCTGATCGCCCTGCACGAGGAACGGTTCGGCAAAACGATCCCCCTGATCCGGCGCGAGCATGTCGCCGGGTTTCTGACCAGACGGCCCGTGTGGCTGGTGGAGAATCTTGGCATCGAACGCATCCGGGAAGAGGCAGAGGCGATGGAGCGTGATGCTGCTCGTTTCTATCATGCAGCCGCCCAGAACACGACTGACAGCAACACGCGCAAACTCTTGGGCGACCTCGCCGCCGCCGAAGGCCAACACGTTGCGAACGCTGGTGAACTCGCGAACGAGTATCTGGACGGTCAGGCGCGCACCGATGAAGCCGCGGCGTCAAAACGCCAATTCATTCTGACCTGGGTGCAGCCGGGCCTCGCCGGCCTGATGGATGGCTCAGTCAGCACTCTGGCCCCGATTTTTGCAGCGGCCTTTGCCACGCAGGACACCTGGACCACTTTTCTGGTTGGTGTGGCGGCTTCGGTTGGTGCTGGAATTTCCATGGGCTTTACCGAAGCGGCGTCAGACGACGGTCGGTTGTCGGGGCGCGGTTCTCCAGTCAAACGCGGCATTGCCTCCGGGGTCATGACAACCATCGGTGGGCTGGGGCACGCGCTCCCGTATCTGATTCCTGAATTCTGGACCGCCACGATCATCGCCATCGCGATCGTGTTCTTCGAACTCTGGGCGATCGCCTGGATCCAGAACCGCTATATGGAAACCCCCTTCTTTCGCGCCGTGTTTCAGGTGGTACTGGGGGGATCACTGGTCCTGGCAGCGGGGATACTCATCGGCAGCGGCTAGGCCACCTATTGCTGGGCCGCAGCTTCGGCCGCGCGCATCACCCGCAAGACATTTCCGCCCCAAAGCTTGGCAAGGTCAGCTTCGGAGTACCCGCGCCTCAGCAGCTCGCGCGTCAAGTTGAACGATTCCGCGGCATTGTCCCAACCCTGCACACCACCGCCACCATCAAAGTCCCCGCTGACGCCGACATGGTCGATGCCAGCAACTGAAACGGCGTGGTCGATATGGTCGGCGAACTGCATCAGAGCGACATCAGGATGCTGCTTGCGAAGCTGCCGAAGGTCCGTGGAGTACTCCTCAAGAACGTCCGGCGTCGCGGCGCCGAATGCTGCCCCGCTCGTCAGGCCAAGGCGTTCTCGCAGCGCTTTCTGCGCGGCCGATAGTTCCGCGTCTACTGGTGCCACATAGGAGCGAAAGGCAACCATCTGAGCCACACCGCCGGTATCTCGGATCGCGCGCAACTGCTCGTCATCCAGGTTGCGTGGATTGTCGTGAACCGCACGCGCACCGGAGTGCGAAGCGATCACAGGCGCGCGTGAGAGTTCGATGGCCTGCAGACCGGTGGTCTTTCCCACATGGCTGATGTCGATCATGATCCCGTGATCGTTCAGCGCAACAATCAACTCACGCCCGAGATCGGTGAGGCCGGGATCTTCGGCTGGGTCTCCCCGCGCCGCGCTGGGATTGGAACTACCCCCAAACTGATTGTTTCCGAAATGCGTGATCGATACGTACCGCACCCCCCGTTCGGCCCACATTTCAACATCATCAATGCTGTTCCCCAACGGCGACGCGTTCTCCATCCCGATCAGGATAACCCGGCGCCCCGTCGCCGCGATCCGGTCCACATCTTCCGCCGTTAGCGCCAATTCCGCGTCGTCTGGATACATCTGCAGCATCCGTTCGATTGCGCGATACTTGTCTTCTGCCATTTCTCTGGCGTCGTTGAGACCCTCCTCGGTCAGAGCGCCTTGGCGTGTATAGACAATGAAGAACCCGCCATCCAAGCCGCCTGCACGCATACCTGGCAAGTGAACCTGGGCCCGGTTCACGACCCCGGGGTCCAACGCCGGCGTGGCATAGCCGGTCCCAATGTCGATATGGGTATCTATGGTCAGTAACCGTTCATGCAGGGCCAGCGCTTCGGCGTCGGTCAATGAACTTTCCTCCGAAGCAAGGGATTCCGCACCAGACAAAAGCGCCACAAAAATCGCAAACAAGAGAACATGAGGCATCGCAACGCTTTCCTTTGAAGGCTTTCTGTCAATCTGCAGCCAGCACCGTCCTCAGGCAACCGTTGTGTGGCGAAACACCCGGCACACCTGATCACCCATGGGGCCATAGCGAGTTCTCTGCCCAAACGGGTCGGTGTTTCCATTTTGACGCGTTGCAGCCAGTAAGTTGTGACGTTAACCCTTCGTCATGATCGACGTGTTCCTGCGCACATTGCCGTTCTTTGCTCTGATCGCGCTGGGATTCTGGGCCGGGCGCAGCCGTTTTTTCAGCGAAGAGGCGACAGGCTACCTCACCAAGTTCGTTTTCTACTTTGCGCTTTCAGCCATGTTGTTTCGCTTCGCCGCAAATCTCTCGCTTGAAGAGGTTTTTGATTGGCGTCTTGTGAGCGCGTATCTCTGGGGCACTGCATTTGTGTATGGCATTGCCACAGCCGTTGCCTTCATTCGCGGACTGGACGTGCCAACGGCGGCCGTCGAGGCGCAATGCGCCGTGATCGGCAATGTCGGGTTCCTGGGCCTTCCGATGTTTGTCCTGCTGTTCGGAGAGGCATCCATCGGGCCGCTGATGTTGGTTCTGGCCACCGACCTGATCGTGTTCTCAAGCCTGATCGTGATCCTGATCAGCGGGTCGCGCGATGGACGGATGTCATGGGGCATATTGCGCACGATCGGGTCGGGGCTGATGCGCAACCCGATGATCGTCTCCATCAGCGCCGGACTGCTTTGGTCGGCCTTTGCGCTGCCCATCCCGGATCCGATGGAGAACTTTCTGAGCATCCTGGGCGGCGCTGCCACGCCCGGCGCGCTCTTTGCCATCGGCGCGTCGCTGGCCAGCAAATCCGCCGAGCGGATTGAAATCGCAGGGTGGCTGAGCGCATGCAAACTGATCCTGCACCCGGCGGCCGTCGCGCTGGCCTGTCTGGTTCTGTTCCCGCTCGACCCCTTTTCGGCAACGGTTGTGATCACGGCAGCGGCACTGCCAGTGGCCGGGAATGTATACATGCTGGCTCAGCACTACGGGATCGCGGCGCATCGGGTTTCCGCTGCCATCCTGATCTCAACCACGCTCAGCATAGTTACGGTTCCGATCCTGATCGCCTGGCTGACAGGGGGATAAACCCACTGGACGCCCGCGCCCGCGCCCGTTAGCCACAGGTCATCCGGCAAGTGAGGGAGAGCAGGATGGAAACGGTTTCTGAAAACGCGTCTTTTGGTGGCATTCAAGGCGTCTATCGACATGCGTCCAATGCCTGTCTTTGCGATATGACCTTTGGCTTGTTTCTGCCTGCCGAAGCGCGGGACGGCCCCGTTCCCGTCCTGTGGTACCTGTCCGGTCTGACCTGCACCCACGAAAACGCAATGACCAAGGCCGGGGCGCAGGGGTGGGCCGCCGAACAGGGGATTGCGCTCGTTTTCCCGGACACCTCTCCGCGCGGAGAGGATGTAGCCGATGACGACGCCTATGATCTGGGCCAGGGCGCAGGCTTTTACGTCAATGCCAGCCAGAAACCCTGGGCGCCGCATTTTAACATGTGGGACTATGTTGCCGAGGAACTGCCAGCGCTTCTGGGTGAGCAGTTTGCAGTTGATCTGGATCGTCAGGCCATTACCGGTCATTCGATGGGCGGACATGGCGCTCTGACGTTGGCGATGAACCTGCCGGGCCGCTTCCGATCCGTTTCGGCGTTCTCTCCGATCTGCAATCCGACCGGTGCGGATTGGGGGCGCAAGCAATTGGCCGAGTATCTTGGACCGGATGAAAGCAAATGGGCGCGTCACGACGCGTCGCTGATGATGCGGGAGACGGGTTTCGACGGCCCGGTCCTGATCGACACCGGAAGCACTGACCAGTTCATTGATCTGCTGCGCCCCGAAACACTCGCTGACGCGATCGCTGCCCGCCGCCAGCAAGCCACGTTTCGTATGCAACCGGGCTATGACCATAGCTATTTCTTTGTGTCGTCCTTCATGGAAGATCACGTGACCTTCCACGCCGAGGCACTTTGGGCATGAGCGCCGTTTACGTTGACGCCGACGCTTGCCCGGTGCGGAGCGAGGCTGAACGGGTGGCAACCCGGCATGGGCTGATGCTCTACGTGGTGTCCAACGGTGGATTGCGACCATCGCCCAGCCCGCTGGTCGAGACCGTCATCGTCGACGCCGATGCCGATGCTGCTGACAAATGGATCGCCGACCGGTGCGGGGCCGGTGATGTTGTCGTTACGGCGGATATCCCTCTTGCCGCGCGTTGCATTGACGCCGGGGCCCGTGTTCTGCGCCATTCGGGAGACACATTCACGCCCGCCAATATCGGTCAGCAACTTGCGATGCGCGATCTGATGGCAGATGTCCGCGCCGCCAATCCGCTTGGAACGGGCGGTGGCGGCAAGGCCTTCACCAAAGCCGACCGGTCCCGATTTCTCGATGCGCTGGAACGCGAGGTTCGCGCCGCCACTCGGGCGGTGTGACTACTCATGACGACCTTAAGAGCAGTGGTGTTCGATATCGGCAATGTCCTTGTCGAATGGGACCCGTTCCCATTTTTTGATGCACGGATCGGCCGGCAACGTCGCGAAGCACTCTTCGCCGCTGTTGATTTGCCGGACATGAACGAGCGGATCGATCTGGGCGCCCCATTCAGTCAGACGGTGCGCGCGATGGCAGAAGCCCATCCGGACTGGCATGCGGAGGTGATGCTCTGGCACGATCACTGGATCGAAATGTGCCAGCCCGAAATCCAGCATTCCGTCCGTCTGTTGCGCGCGCTGAAGGCACGCGGGATTCCGGTCTACTCGCTCAGCAACTTCGGGACCGACACTTACGAATTGGCGTGCAAGCACTACCCGTTTCTGAACGAATTCGACGCAGACTTTATTTCCGGGTATCTGGAAGTCATGAAACCCGACCCGCGCATCTACGAAGCGCTGGAGCAAACGACCGGCATCGACCCGTCTGCTTTGCTCTTTACAGATGATCGGCCGGACAATGTTGCGGCAGCGCGTGCGCGCGGCTGGACCGCTCATCTGTTTGAAACGCCTCAGAGATGGGCAGACACGCTGGTCTCGCATGGGTTTTTGACGCCAAAGGAGGCGCAATGACCCTGCCATTCATCTCCTTTGCCGATGGCGAGACGCTGCTGCAGTGGTTGCCCCTGACCGAAGCCCTGGCGCGCGGCCATGACCTTCCAAAGGCAGAAATCGGTGACACGTTCCTCTATCGTGATCCCGATACGCTGCTGTCACGCGCGGCATGGATTGACGGGCTGGGTATGGCGGTCAAAACGGCAACGGTGTTTCCGGGCAACCCTTCGAACGAGAAACCAATGATCAACGGCGCTGTCTGCCTTTTCTCTGATGCAGACGGGACGATGGAAGCGCTCATTGACTTTCACTTGATCACCAAATGGAAAACCGCGGGCGACAGCCTTCTTGCTGCGCGCCGACTGGCCCGCGATGACAGCAAGTCCATTCTGATCGTTGGCGCGGGGACGGTTGGCAGCTCTTTGTGTGATGCATTTGGCGCAGGCTTCCCCGATGCCAGCATCTCCGTCTGGAACCGGACACCTGCCAAGGTCTCGGAACTCTTGGACAGCCACCCGCATGTGCGACACGCACCCGATCTGGAAAGTGCTGTACGGTCCGCTGACATTATTGTCAGCGCCACCATGTCTTCAGAGCCCGTCATTCGTGGAGATTGGCTGCAGCCCGGCCAGCATTTGAACTTGATCGGCGCCTATCGTCCTGACATGCGCGAGACTGATGATCTGGCGCTTCAAAAGTCCCGGATCTTCGTGGACAGTTTCGACACTACGGTCGGGCACATTGGCGAAATCAGCATTCCTCTGGAAAGCGGTGCCATCGCACGTGAGGACCTGGTCGCCGATTTCTATGACCTAGGCCGGGTCACGCGCCTTAGTCCGGACGAGATCACCGTGTTTAAGAATGGAGGCGGGGCACATCTGGATTTGATGACATCACGTCACGTCCTCGAGCTTTGGAAGACTTCGCAGTGATTTTTTTGATCGTTCTCATCGTTTTGGTGGCGGTGGCCGCGACGCCATTTGTGATCGAACGACGTCGAAAAATCATGGATGCAACCGCCCGTCGCGGGGCCGAGGGTGCCTTTGCCCAGCTGTCGCAAGGTGTCACGCATTTCGACTGGATCGGCCCGGTGCGTGGACCCGTCGCAGTTTGCGTGCACGGCATGAGCACCCCCTCCTTTGTCTGGCGCGGGCTGGCGCGTGGCATGGCGAAACTGGGATATCGGGTGCTGATATATGACCTGTACGGGCGGGGCTATTCGGATCGCCCGGGCGGCGTTCAGGACGCAAACTTCTTTGTCAGGCAGCTCGACGATCTGATTGCCAACCAGGATGTACCGGACGACTTCACGCTGGTCGGGTACTCCATGGGTGGGGCCATTGCGACAGCCTACGCAGCACGAAACCCGACACGTGTTCGACAGTTGATCCTCCTGGCGCCCGCTGGGTTTGGCATCCTTTCCAAAGGCATGACCTCATTTATCGCAAAGACCCCGGTCATCGGTGACTGGCTGTTTTACGCCTTCTTCCCGAGGAACCACCGCAAGGGCACGGAAACGGAGCGACATCTGCCCAGTTCCGTCGAACAAGTTGTGGACCGGCAGCAGACGGAGCTGGAGTATCAGGGCTTTGTGCCTGCTGTTTTGTCGTCATTGCGCGGGTTGATCACCGTCCCGCAGGAAGAGGCGCATCGCGCGATCTATGCCGCTGGTGTCCCGGTGCTGGCGATCTGGGGGCGCGAGGACGATGTCATTCCGTCTTCATCGATGGGAACACTTGCGGAATGGAGCCGCGATGCCCGGCAGGATGTGATCGATGGCGCCGGGCATGGTCTGGTCTACACCCATACACCGGCGGTTCTGGCGTCCATGCGTGATGCCTTGCGCGACGGGCTGGGCTGAGCCAGCTTCCCAAGCCTGCGCCGCCACGCTATGCCTGCGATATGACAGACTTGCCAACGCTCTACGCGGCAAAGATATCCGATGGCTCTCTCGAAGCCGATGCTGCGCAAGAGGCGGTTCTGCCCGAATTCGAACGCATCCGGCAAGCGCTGAACATGCCCGTCAAACGTGGTCTGTTCCGAAAGGCTCCTGAGCCGCCCAAGGGGCTTTACCTCTGGGGCGGGGTCGGACGCGGGAAATCGATGCTGATGGATCTCTTCGTGGAGACGCTTGGCGACGTCCCTGCCCGACGCGTTCACTTTCATGCGTTCATGCAGGAAATCCATGCCGCGATGCACGAGGCCCGTAAACGCGGAGTCGATGACGCCATCGCGCCGGTGGCTGCTGACGTCGCTGCAGAGGTGCGGCTGCTGGCCTTTGACGAGATGCAGATCACGGACATCACCGACGCCATGATCGTGGGAAGACTGTTCGAGGCCCTGTTTGCTGCCGGGGTTGTGGTGGTCACCACGTCGAACAGGGTCCCGGACGATCTCTACAAGGATGGGCTGAACCGCCAGATTTTTCTGCCCTTCATAGATATGATCAAGACCCGCATGGTGGTTTGGGAACTGACCAGTCCAAAGGACTACAGGCAGGACCGCTTGGAAGGTGCGCAGGTCTATTTCCACCCCGTGGATGCTGCAGCCCGTCAGAAAATCTCGGAAATCTGGGGAGATTTGGCCGGTGGGGCAGCCGGACCTCTGACACTGAAGGTCAAAGGGCGCGATGTGGTCATACCTGCCTTTCGAAATGGCGTTGCCCGCGCGACGTTTTACGATCTTTGCGGCAAAGCGCTCGGGCCTGCGGATTACCTCGCTCTGGCTGAAGCCGTCCGCGTACTGGTTCTGGAGGACATCCCGACCCTGTCGCGCTCAAATTTCAACGAAGCCAAACGTTTCGTCACATTGATCGACGCGCTCTACGAAGCAAGAGTTCGGTTGATCTGTTCCGCCGCGGCGCGTCCAGAGATGCTCTATGTCGAGGGGGAAGGTACATTTGAGTTTGAGCGCACCGCTTCCCGCCTACGAGAAATGCAGGCCGAAGACTGGGGCAACTAAGTTGTGACCGCCAGCGAAGCGATCAAACAGGCTCATAGGTCGTTCCAGTCGAACGCGTCGCCCTTCGCCCGCACATGCCCGATGGACGGCAGTGGGAAATGGCTGCCCAGCACCCGCTGACCCTCGCTCGCCGCGCGCCCTAGGAGCCGTCGCCGCGACGCCTCTGCCAAGGGTTTGTCCACATCATGCCGGAAATTCCAGTTGGGGCAGGTACACTGCACGGTCGAGTGCAGCGCATCGCCCGTTATCACAACCTCGGTGCCGGCATCCTGGATCAGAATGGAAACATGCCCCGGCGTATGGCCTGGCGTGGGGATCAATGAAACGAAGTCGCCGAGCATGTGGTCTGGCCCGACAAATTCAACTTGCCCAGCTTCGATAACCGGCAGAACGCTTTCGTTGTAAACCGGCCCGGCCAGCGCACTGAAATGGGCGTTGTCGGTCGCTTGCATCAGGTACCGTGCATTGGGGAAAGTCGGAGCCCACCGACCATCCTTCAACCGCGTATTCCAGCCAACATGATCCACATGCAGATGGGTGCAAAGGACATAGTCCACGCCCTCGGGCTCCACGCCTGCCGCGCGCAACCCCGCCATGAAACGCGCACCCTTGCGCCGCTGCCAGGGCTCGAATGCCGGGTAGGTCTTGTCGTTTCCGATGCACGCATCGACCAATATGACATGCTGGGGTGTCTTCAGGAGAAACCCTTGAATCGGCAATAAGATCCGGCCGCTCTCCGGACACAGCTGCCGCGGCGCATACCCACGCAAGAACTCCAGATCCGCATCTGAAATCTCGTGAAAGAACTCCTGAGGCGCGACATATGCCTCGATGCTCTCGAGGATCCGCCAGACTTCGACCGATCCGATGCGCGTCAGCATTGCTCTTCCCACCCAGTCATCTTCGGGGCAGTGTAGCGAGCGTCTCAGATTAAGAGAAGCGCAACAGGCGCCCACCCGTCAGCTGTTCTCCCGCAACACGGACCCGGCCAGATAGAGCGACCCGCAAATCAGAATTCGGGCCTGCGGCTGTTCCGCAGAAATCCGGGACAGCGCGCCCTGCACAGACTCTTCTATGCGGGCCTTCAGACCGACCTCCCCCGCCAGTTCCGCAGTGCGCTCTGCGGGTAGCGTGTTTGTTTCGCCGGGGATCGGGAGGGCAACCAACTCGTCAGCGTGCTGAGCCAGCGGTCTGAGGTAGCCTGTCACATCCTTGGTATTCATCATCCCGCAAATCAGGACTGTCGGGCGCTTTGGCAGATCAGCAAGAATCTGCGCCAGGGCCAGCCCTGCGGCGGGGTTGTGACCACCGTCCAGCCACAGCTCCGCTTCTGGGGCCAAGTCCACCAGCGGCCCCTGCCGCAGTTTTTGCATGCGCGCGGGCCAGACGGCGTTGGTCACCGCGCTTTCATAAGCTGCCTCGCCGGCCTCAAGACTGCGCAAAACCATCAGTGCAGAACCGGCATTCTCGAACTGGTGCAGCCCCGGCAAAGCGGGGGGCGGCAAATCGATTAGCCCGGTTTCGTCCTGGAAAATCAGCCTGCCGCGTTCTTCAGACACATGCCAGTGCTGCCCGTGGGTCAATAGAGGCGCCCCTTCACGCAAAGCCTTGTCTTCGATCACCTGCAGCGCCGCATCCGCCTGCGGCCCAACGATGCATGGAACGCCTCGTTTGATGATGCCTGCCTTTTCGCCCGCAATCTGAGAGAGCGTGTCCCCCAGAAAACCCTCATGATCCATGGAAACCGGAGTGATCACGGTGCGCGCTGGTTTTGCGATGACGTTTGTGGCGTCGAGGCGCCCGCCGAGCCCGACTTCCAGCAAGGTGTAATCCGCGGAGGTTCGGGAAAACGCCAGCAGCGCGGCACATGTGGTGATTTCAAAATACGTGATCGGCGCGCCGGCATTGGCATCGTAGCACTCATCCAGCACTGCCGTCAGATCCGGCTCGGAGATCAGTTTCCCGGCAACGCGGATGCGTTCGTGAAAGCGGGCGAGATGGGGCGAGGTGTAGGCGTGGGTCGTCAGGCCTGCGCCCTCCAGGCCAGCGCGGATCATGGCCAGGGTCGACCCTTTGCCATTGGTGCCCGCGATGTGAATCACGGGTGGCAAACGATCCTGCGGGTTGCCAAGCGCATCAAGCAACCGCCAGACACGATCAAGGGTCAGATCAATGATTTTCGGGTGAAGAGCCATCATCCGCTCGAGGATGACGTCCGAAGACTGCGCCTTCATGTTTGCTCTGTTGCCGCCTCAGGTTCGGGGGTTTCACTTTCAGTGGCTTCCGGCGGTGGCAAATCGCCAACAACCGCCGGCGGCAGCCCCAGAAGCATGCGGGTGATCGTGATCAGTTCCGTCCGCATTTCGGTGCGGGGTGTAACACGGTCCAACATGCCGTGATCCAGCAAGTACTCGGCGCGTTGGAACCCTTCGGGTAGTTTCTCGCGAATGGTCTGCTCGATCACGCGAGGCCCGGCAAAACAGATCAAGGCGTTGGGCTCAGCGATGTGCACGTCGCCCAGCATCGCATATGAGGCCGTGACGCCCCCCGTGGTCGGGTGGGTCAGGACCACGATATAGGGTAGCCCCGCCTCCTTGAGCATCTGAACCGCAACAGTCGTGCGCGGCATCTGCATCAAGCTGAGAATTCCCTCCTGCATCCGGGCACCCCCGGCAGCAGAAAACAGGATCAAGGGGCGCTGCAATTTGATGGCTTCTTCGGCAGCAGCGATGATCGCGTTGCCGACATACATACCCATGGACCCGCCCATGAAAGAAAAGTCCTGCGCAGCCGCGACGATCGGTGTGCGCCCCATCTCCCCGGCGGCGACCAGCATGGCCTCTTTCTCACCGGTTCCTTTCTGCGCGGCTTTCATGCGATCGGGATAGCGTTTCTGGTCCCGGAAATGGAGCGGGTCGGCCTTCGGCTCTGGCACGTCGACCTCAGTGAACACGCCCCCGTCGAACAGCGCTGCGAAACGATTGCGCGGTGTAATCGCCATGTGGTGATTGCAGTTGGTGCAAACGTTCAGGTTATCCGAAAGCTCCCGATGAAAGAGCATCGTTCCGCAGTTGTCGCATTTCTGCCAGAGGTTCTCGGGTGTCTCCCGGCGCGAAAAAATCGAATTGATACGCGGGCGGACGTAGTTCGTAATCCAGTTCATCGCATGTTCCTGCTGGCGCCGGTTCTGCGCTCAGATAAGCGCGTGTGCACAGAATTGCAATCAGCGTCGGATCGCGACACGCGCGGCCAACCACGCCACAAACATCCCCGCAAAGTCCACCGGCAAGAGTGCCCGGATCTCCTGTGTGTCTGACATCGAGTACGGCACCGTATAGAGTGCCAATCCGCTCAGGTTGTCCGGGAGCGCGACAATCAGCAAAGCCGACACGTTGTTCACGAAGTGGATTGCGATGGCGGGGCCCAACGTCCCCGCCCGCGCCGTGATGTCGGCCATCAACAGACCAAACACCCCCGACCAGAGCGCAATCAACAAGGCGTTGTCCCCGGCCTGCACGGGCAGGTAATGACCCAGAGCAAAGATGGCCGACGGGATGACCATCCAGACCCTCGGGCTGGAGAACCGCGCGGCCAGCTGCTGTTGCAGGTAACCACGGAACAGGATTTCCTCGGCACTGGTCTGAACAAGCACGGCCAACAAGGAGACTGGCAACAGAGCCAGCCAAAATCCGAGCGGCAGGTTGGGTTCCAACGGTTCCGCTATACTGAACGGGGCGAGGACCAGCAGGACCGCACCAATCACGAAGAGATACCGAAAGACGGACCAGAACTGCATTGCCATCGCCCGCACCGGACCCAGAACCGTGCCAAGCGAACGCGCATGGACAAGGCGCACGCCAATTGCGACGGCGGCCGTTACAAATCCAAAGCTCCCCAATATCACGAGCATGGATACCGCGCCCAGACCCGGCGCGGGCTCGCTCTGAAAGACCGAATTCCAGAAAGTCGGGGCAAGGGTCGACAGACCCACTTGAAACAGCGTGCTCAGTAAAAAGGCCAGACCCGCGATAACAATTGACCCGATCACGAGCCGCCACAATGCAGCGCTGGGCCGCGCCGGTGTGATCAGCACCTGATGCGCAGAATATGCCCGCTCAGGCATCGACAGAAGTGTCTGAAACGGGACCGGAAAGCTCTTCGACCGCTGGGTCGACAAGGTCCGCAACATTGATCTGCGCCACGCGCAGCCGGTTTGCGAGGCCACTGAGGTGGCCCGCAACTGCCTCCAGAAGACTTACCGCCACTGTGGCGTCGCTCTCCATGACCTCTCTGAACTCTTCGGCACCGATGCGTAGAAACTTGCCTTCGGTCAGGGCCACAAGCCTGAGTTGGCGCGGCGCACGCAGGATGATCGCAAGATCACCGATCAACCTGCCGGGCTCAACGGTGGACAGCGCCACGGCGCCCTCTTCCACATCGGGAATCTGCAGCTCCGCGGAACCTTCGAGGCACAGATACGCAGCGTCAGCGGGTTCTTGTTCAGCGAAGACAACCTGTCCGGGTTTGGTTTCGTACCATTGAGCGCTAAACGCCAGAAGCCTCTGGTTGCGACTGCTCAAACCTGCGAACAGCTCGGTCTGAGCGATGATACGGAGTTTCTTGCGGAAGTCGTCCGTTCCCTGCTCAGGTTCCTCTCGCCGCGCAACGCCGTCAATGCGACCGTCTTTGATCTCGACAAAGATGTCGTAGTTCTCTGGCCGGTCAAACCGATCCTCCATGAAGATCATGATGGATTGGGGCAGAAGCTCCCGCAGCCGCATCCGGGTCCGCAGTCGGCTTTCGCTGTCGTGGCTGGCCAGGGCGCGATCGAGGATCAAAATATCGGGGCGTTTGATCCCTGCCCGGCTGAACGCCGCGCGTTCCTGCAGGACCGTGGGAAGGTTTACGCCGCCCAGACCAGCCCGCATGTCATACATCATTGCCGCCACACGCTGACGCAAACCCTGCTCGGTCAGCACTTCGGCCACGACATTTTCGACTTCCTGCGCCTTGGCCCCGGCCATCATCGAAATCCGCCCAAAGATCGCGTTCTCGACCACTGTGAGGCGGGGAATGTAGGTCTCCGGTGAGACCGGGACAAAGAGATCACCGGCCTTCGCGCGCAAGGCCTCGGCTTTCGATTGGCGCAGCGACAGTATCTTGTCTTTGAACGTTTCCGGAAAGGTTGGACCGATTTGTTCCGCGGTCAGAAGGAAGGGCACCGTAATCAAAAGCGATTGCTCTTCGCGGCTCAGTCCATCAGTGCCCAGCCGTTCTCTCTTCTCGGCCAGATCCGTCAGTTGCAGATACATATCCTCGTCCATGCCGAGGCGCCGGAACAACGGATGATCCGTCCCATCACGTCCGAAGGTCTGCCGGAGCGTATCAACGACGCCCAATGAGATGGCCAGTGCGTCGTCAGCCAGCCCGTGTTCGTACAAGGTGTCGATAAACGCCTGTTCGCTGGCCAGACCTTTCTGCGAAATCTCGCGAGACGGCGAGGCGTAAAGCAGGTTGCCGCCCAGCGGCACCGCAGGATTGAAACTGCCCGGCTCAAACCGGAACACCACCTCGTCCAGCCCCTTTTCCTGAAGGCGTTTCTCAATTTCTGGCCGCAGCGAAACGATACGGTGGGTCAGGTCCATATGCATGCTGCGATCGATGCGTGACCGCAGCATGCGACGAAACAAGGTCTCGTCGATGCCCATGGCGCCGACAAGCTGGAACCACCATTCGCGAATATCTGCACCGCTGTGCAATCCGGCCAGTTCCGGGTCGACCCATTCGCCGCGTAAGAGATCCGTGCTGTTGCCGGAACGACGGGCTTCTTTCGCCGACCGATTGTCACCGTTCGGGTCCCAGACCATTTCCTGCGGCTTTATCTTGAGCGGCATGAGCAGGTTGTCACCGAGCGTACCGTCAAACAGGTAAGGGCGCGAATGGGCATAGCCGACCCGCGCGGCGATCACGGCCTGATGCAGCGACTCGATGGGATGGCCAGACAGAACCACCTCGCCATGCGAAGGCAAAATCTCGCGGGTCAGCAGATCGGCCAGAGCGCGCCGCTCCAGAGCGCTGCTGCTTTGGATCGCAACACGCGCACCCGGCGGAATCTCGAGATTGATGTCCTCAAGGATGACGTTGCCATCCTGATCGCGCACAGTGACATCCTGCAATTCGATCTTGCCAAGCAAATGCGGGATTTCGTCCGGTTCTCCCTCAAACACCGCTTCTTCGATCATGTCATCCGGAGCGAACCGTTCCGTGACGATCTCCCAACGCAAGGACATGTCCTGAACCTGATTGTAGTAAGTCAGCAATTCCTTCCAGGGGCTCGACAAATCCTTGTAGGCGGCCAACGCCGCGACCAGCGCACCAACCGTGATCTGACCGATGATCGCGAGATAACCGCCGACAAGATAGAAGAAGAAAGGGGTCAGCTGCGTAATGAAGTTATTGAGAAACTTCATAAAAAATTTCTTCTGGTAGATCTGGAAGCGAATGTCGAAGAGCCGCCCCAAACGGTCGGTGAAGACAGCCAACCGATATCGCCATCCGCCGTTGGTCCGCAGGTCACTGATTCCAGCAGCGGTTTCGCCAATCTCAGAGGCCAGATGCCGCACTTCCACGATACGGTCTTTGTTGAGCAGGTTGATCTGACGCTGCAGCATCGGGATCAACCAGGCCTGCAACGGGATCAACGCGATTGAGGCAAGCCCGAACCAGGGGCTTTGCATGAACAGAAATGTCACGATTGTCAGCATCTGCCCCAGTTGGAAAACCGGTTGCGCCACCGCGTCTCCCATCAGACCGCCCATCGGCTCCGCCTCAGACGTAACCATCGCCACCAGCTCACCCTGACTGGTGGTGCGAAAGTACGGTTTGGGAAACCGCATGATCCGTCCCAGCAGTTGATAACGAAAACGCCGTAACAGGCGTTCGGACAGGATGCCCTTCATGGTGTTCAGGCGCATTTTCATCAGCCCGCCCACAAGAATCGCCGCGAGGAAGCCAAGGCAAAGAGTAAACAGATATTCCAACTGCGTGAGTTGAATGCCCCAGAGCGTGACGGTGTCGGACTGCGCGCCGATGGCGTCGTTGATGATCCGCTTGGGCAGTTCCAGCGAGATGTAAAGGAACGGGAACGTCAGAAGCGTGAAACCGAGCAGGAAGAGTTGCTGGCGCTTCGAATACTTCCAGATGAACGAAAACAGTGTGGGTTCCATAACCGGGACCTTGGCCTTTCCAAAACCGGGGGTGCTCCACACGTTGACCGACAGGCACCAACAGGGCGCTAAGGGTAAGCATTGCCCTACTAAATTACAACCGCCACACCCGTGTTGAAAGCGTTCGGACTTGTGCCTCTCGGGGCGCCCCGGTATGCCCAAGGGATCGCCAGTCCAGGGAGTGCCCGATGCAAACCAGCAAGTTCGACAAGTCCAGATTGCCAAGCCGCCATGTCACCGAGGGACCGGCGCGTGCACCACACCGGTCCTACTACTACGCGATGGGCATGAGCGATGAAGAGATCCACCAGCCTCTCGTCGGCGTGGCGACGTGCTGGAACGAAGCGGCACCATGCAACATTGCACTGAACCGTCAGGCGCAGGCCGTCAAACTTGGCGTCAAAGCCGCCGAGGGCACACCGCGTGAGTTTACCACGATCACCGTCACCGATGGCATCGCGATGGGCCATGAGGGGATGCGGTCATCACTGGCCAGCCGCGAGGCGATCGCGGACACAGTTGAACTGACCATGCGCGGCCATTGCTATGACGCTCTGGTCGGTCTGGCGGGTTGCGACAAGTCCCTGCCGGGAATGATGATGGCGATGATCCGACTGAACGTACCGTCGGTCTTCGTGTACGGCGGGTCGATTTTGCCGGGTAAGGTTCCAGCCGGGGCGGATGTGCCGGAAGACTTTGCCAACCGGGACCTGACCGTGCAGGACATGTTCGAAGCGGTCGGTCGCCATCAGAACGGCGAGTTGTCCGACTCCGCGCTGGAAGTGCTGGAACGCGTGGCCTGTCCGTCTGCCGGGGCCTGTGGGGGCCAGTTCACAGCCAACACCATGGCCTGCGTGTCTGAAGCGATCGGTCTGGCGCTGATGAACTCATCGGGGGCACCCGCGCCCTACGAGAGCCGCGATCAATACGGCAAGGCCTCTGGCGAGGCCGTCATGAACCTGATCGAAAAGAACATTCGGGCGCGCGATGTCGTGAACCTCAAGTCGCTGGAAAACGCAGCCCGTATCGTGGCCTGCACCGGTGGATCGACCAATGCGGGTTTGCACTTGCCGGCAATGGCACATGAAGCGGGCATCGACTTCTACCTCGAGGATGTCTGCGAAATCTTCCGCGACACGCCCTACTTTGTCGACCTGAAACCGGGCGGACAATATGTGGCCAAGGATCTCTATGAAGCGGGTGGGGTTCCGGTTGTCATGAAAGAACTGAGCAAAGCCAAACTCCTGCACGAAGACTGCATGACAGCTTCCGGCTATTCGGTGGGCGAAGAACTGGCCAAGATCGACCGCGTTGCCGATGGCCGGGTGATCTATCCCGTGGAAACGCCGATCTCAAAAACCGGCGGCGTGGTCGGTCTGACGGGGTCACTGGCGCCGGAAGGGGCAATTGTGAAGATTGCCGGGATGAGCGAGGACCAGCTTCGCTTCACCGGTCCAGCGCGGGTTTTCGAGTGCGAACAGGACGCGTTCGAAGCGGTTCAGAAACGCGCGTATGAAGAGGGCGATGTTTTTGTCATCCGCAACGAGGGGCCGTCAGGCGGCCCCGGCATGCGCGAGATGCTGGCCACCACGGCGGCGTTGTCCGGGCAAGGGATGGGCAAGAAAGTCGCATTGATCACTGACGGTCGTTTCTCCGGAGCGACGCGCGGGTTTTGCGTGGGCCATGTCGGACCCGAAGCGGCTCATGGCGGACCCATCGCGCTGTTGAAGAATGGCGACATGATCACGCTGGACGCGATTGCAGGCAAAATCGACGTCGATCTGACCTGGGAAGAGTTGGCCGAGCGCAAGGAGAACTGGGAGGGCCCGCGCGAGACCATCTATGCGTCGGGTGCATTGTGGAAGTACGCGCAATTGGTCGACAAGACCTACAAAGGTGCGGTCACACATCCGGGCGGCAAGGCCGAGAAGCATGAGTACATGGACCTTTAGGTCTCTGTTTGCCCTGTCGGCGGCGCTGCTGCTGGCAGGGTGTGAGGAGCTGGAAGGACAGCTACCCGCGGCGCTGTCATCATCATTTGCGACGTCACGTGGGATCACGCAAGTACCACTCGCAGGAGGAGCCGTCCAGCTCACCGCTCCCCCGGGCTATTGTGTCGACCGCAGGTCGTTGCGGCGCAATGCACAGGGTGCGTTTGCTCTGTTGGCACGCTGCGACACCATGGGCGGGCCTTCTTCTTCGCGGCGCTACGAACTGGCCCTGCTGGCCGTGACCACACGACCAATGACGGCTTCCACGCAGCCGCCCACCAAGGAAGGCCTCGCCCGCGCCGCGTCACCAGCGCGGGTCATCACCAGCGCCGGAAACCGGGAGTTGCCGATTGTTCTGCTGGATGGCGGCGCGCCCATTCAGCCTGCTGTCAGCAGCCGCCATTGGCGCGGCGCCTTTTTGCTGAACCAACAGATTGTAGGTGTCAGTCTCTACGCCCCGGAGGGCAGCCCGGCCCTTGAACGCAAGGGTGCGGAGTTGATCGGGGAACTGGCCGTTCGCACCCGCCGCGCCAGTGCGGCACAAGTTGTGACATCGGCGGCACGCCGGGAAAACTGGATGACAGATGTGGGCGAAGGCGATACTTTCTCTGCTACGGCAGAGGATTAATCTGACCGAAAGCCGTTCGTAAGATAAACACCAAGACCCGTGCGTCGGATCACTCTACGCCAAGGGACAACAGTATGAGCAGTGTACTCGACCACCTGATCAACGCGCGCGTGCTGCGGCGATGGCGGTCGGCTGCACTAGACGCCGAACAGGCGGACCTAAGCACTTTGCGCAGCCAGCGTCAGCAGGCGCGTGAATTGCGCACCTACCTGAACAAACTTGTCCATGTCGCTGATGGCAGGCTGGCCTTGCCGATGATCGGCTCGAACGCCTTTCCCAAGCCTCACGGAACGGATTGGTCGTGGCGTCCCGAACTCTGGCGCGGCCCCTTGCCAACACCTGGCCTGTCTTCGGTGCAAACCAAGTCGATGTTGGGTGAAGAAGTCACCCTGTTCCACGATTGCGCGTATTCGGAACTCACCTTGCGCCAGTTGCGCAATTCCAGAGAGGAAGACCTGGCGCCCTACGGCCTTCGAATGGACGTCTTCAAGTTCGACGGATCGTTTCTGTCGTTGGTGATCGATTTCCCCAAAGAAGCTGTCATCGGTCTGGGGAAATCGCACCTGATCCGAGTGAACACGATAATCGAAACGGAAAAACCATTGGAGATCTTTGCCCGGCTGAATGTAAAACATGGCCCCAACACCGAGCAGATCGTACGCGAACTGCCACTGGACGGGCAGGACATCATGGTTGAGTTCGACCTCGCCTATTCCAAGCTGAACGAACGGCGCGTCGAAAAGGCGTGGCTCGATCTGATCTTTGAAGGGCCTGATATGAACGAGGTCATCATTCGTGACCTGACCTTTGCGCGGCATCCCCGCGCCACGATCTGAGGAACTTGCCATGAGCGACCTGAGCCTCGTCAAGACACGCATGCGAAACGGGATATGGGAAGGCGTCGTGACGGCGCCCGCAGCGCAGGACAATCCACCCGATATCAAGGCAAGCTATCTTGATGAACCGCTTGAGGGCGTCGAACTGGCGCGAAACGGGTCCGACAACACGTGGGATCTGCGCGTGCCGGTCCCGACCGAAGCGGTGTCCGACGGTGTCCAGACCGTTGTGATCTTTGATGCATCCGATGACACCAAACTCGGGGACTTCTCGGTGATTGCGGGCGAAGCCGTTGTGGATGACCTCAGGTCGGAAGTCGAATTGCTGCGGGCCGAATTGGACATGCTGAAACGCGCGTTTCGCCGACACTGCCTTGAGACGATGTAAGGCCGCTGCAACCTTGAACGCTCGGTACTCTGAGTTCATCGACCTCTCAAGATCAGTCAGGACGCATTGGGTCTCTGCTTTGCTTCTGCAAGGTGGGTTTTGATCCCGTTGGACAGCACGTCCCAAACGCGGCGGACCCTCGGTGTATGCCGCATCGTTTGATGCGCTGCCAGCCAGACCGGCAGCGGCGGGATTTCTAACCCTAGATGCAATTCTTCCGTCAGGGGTTCCGCGCGCCCCACCTCTACCTGAGAAAACCCAATACCGCATCCGGCCCGCAACAAGGCCCAGTAGGTCGACTGGTTGTCACACCGGACCGCAAAATCATCACGCGAAACACGCCAGCCCATTTCCTGCATCTGTCTCAGGATCATGTCGTTCCGGTCGTAACCAATCAGATCGTGCTCCAGCAGGTCTTCGACGCGCCGCGGTCGCCCAACTCGGTCAAGGTAACTTTTGGCGGCGAACACACCCAACGGAATATCCGCAATGTGCTTTGTCACCACTTCCAACTGAGTGGGGCGATACATACGGACAGCAATGTCCGCTTCTCGGAACAAAAGGTTCTCAGAGCTGTCTGTGGGTACGATCTCCAACTGAATACTGGGCTCAAGCGCGCGCAGCTCTGCGAACACAGGCGGCAGCAGGTAATGGGACGCGAAGACACTGCATGTGATCCGAACAGTCCCGGCCAGTTGTTGCGACTGCCCCGCAGCCGTCAACGCGATTGCATTCATCGCATCGCGCATCTGGCTGGCGTAGGGGAGCAATTCGTTTCCACCCTCTGTCAGGATCAGACCACGCGCGTGCCGGTCAAAGAGCAAAGTGTCGAGATCGGATTCCAGCGCGCGTATGTGACGTCCAAGGGTCGGCTGACTGCGATCAAGCTGGCGTGCAGCGGCCGAGAGAGAGCCAAGTTCCGCCACAGCGAGAAAACTTTGAACCAAGGCCCAATCGCGCGCATCAAATGGCTTAGTCATGCAAAAATGAATACCAACTATATGAAGAACTGCAATTGATTAAATTTGGTGAATATCAATTTTGGACCCAGCAACAACCGATTTGGAGGGTTTGCAATGCCATCTACCGTTTTGATCCTGGGCCCTTCTGGCCGGTTTGGCCACCATGCAAAGGCTGCATTCACTGAAGCAGGCTGGACCGTGCGCGGCTTTAAGCGTGGAACAGACACGCTGTCAGCGGCCGCGCAGGATGTCGATGTCATCGTGAACGCCTGGAATCCCGAATACACCGAGTGGGCCAAACTGCTGCCGGACCTTCATCGTGATGTGGCCGAGACCGCCGCCCGGTGCGGCGCAACTGTCATCTTGCCGGGGAATGTTTACGTCTTCGGACCCGAAACCGAAGTCCCATGGTCTGAGGCTTCACCGCATGCTGCGGAAAACCCGCTGGGCAAAATCCGGTGTCACATCGAGGAGGTTTACCGGCAAGTAGGAGCACGGACTATCATTTTGCGGGCCGGAGACTTTCTTGACGATCGCGCTTCGGGAAACTGGTTTGATCGGGTCATGATTCAGAAGCTTGGCAACGGCGTTTTCACCTATCCCGGAAATCCGGAAATCTCTCACGCCTGGGCCTACCTGCCCGATCTCGCGCGCGCCGCTGTGAGACTTGCAGAAATGCGGGAGGAACTGCCGGAATTTTTCGATGTGCCCTTCCCCGGCTACACGCTGAGCGGACGTGACATCCAGCAGCACTTGCAGACCCATATGAATCAAACCATCGAATTGAAAAAGATGTCATGGCTGCCGATTCAGTTGTTAGCCCCAGTGTGGAGAATGGGCGCGTGCATCTTGGAAATGCGGTACCTCTGGGACACGCCCCATAGTCTGGACGGCCGGCTGTTCTCGAAAACACTACCAGATTTCGAACACACCCCTACGACAGATGCCTTTTCGCAAATTCTTCAGGGCGTTGGCGTCAGAACGAGATCGACCCAGACCAGTTTGTGACGGCTGGCCATGGTGGCCGCTTGATCCTTGCCCGGTTCCGGCCAGTGGACGCCTGCATCGCGAACTTCCCAATGGCGTGAGGGCAGCACATAGTCCGCCCGCAGCCGTCCCGGACCGGGAGCCGGCCAGTCCACCGTATCCAGTGCGTTTGGACCGCGATGTCCCTGATCCGGCGCCGCTGCGCCCCCGGCGCTCCGCGGTTCTGGATCCTGCAGCAACGGGTGCGCCAGCAATGCCCGAATGACACCATGCCGCCCTTCGCTGTCAAAAGGGTCAAGCGTAGCGCCACCTGCGATGACAAAAGGGCGCGTCGGTGCATCGCCCAAGGCGCCCTCAAGCAGGCGCAGCCAAAGCGCAATTTCATCGTGGTTCCGGCGCCCGTTCCGGTCCTCGGGCCCATCAAACACAGGCGGGCCGGCACGAAAGGTCATCAGGTCCACGACTTCACCACCGGGCAATTGAATGGGAAGCATCCAATGGTTGCTGCTGGACAACCGTTGAATCGCCATCGCGGACTCCGAGGGAAAGACCGACCCATCGGGGTGCGTCGGCAAAAGCGCATCCGGGAAGTCCCTCCACAACAGCGAGGTGAAATCGCGTAGCCCATTGGGAAGAAAAGGGAACCGTGACAGTACTGCCAGTCCACTCTGGCCGGTGAACCGCCCAAACCCTTGCGCGTCCGCAGGACGGCCCGCGCGCCCATCCCCGTCCATATCAAGTCCGGTTGCGCGTCCGCTGTTGGGCTGCTGCGAAAAGAGATAGGTGTAATCGGCACCTGCCTCGCGCAATGCCGCGGCGAAGGCCTTAAGCGCGGCGCCGTCAAAGTCCCAGTCAAAGCCTTGTATCACAAGAATGTCGGGACTGGTGGCGGCGATCACCTCTATGACCGCGTTCACCTGTGGATCATCACCGGAACGGATGTCGCGCAGCAACACCCCCGGACCAGAGCGGAAGAGTTCGACATTATAGGTCGCAAACCGGACAATCTCGGCCAGAGTAGTTTGAGGGGACGTCAGAGACAGAACCAGAATGCCGGTGGCGAGCAGCCGCCGCGCAAGATTCATGCCGTTTGCAGAGCTTCAGCATTGGCGTATGCGCGACGCCGCTTTTCTTCGATCAGCTCCGATATCCGAAGCATCGCAATGCCCCGCATCAGCATGCTGGCGGGCAAGAAGGCCCACGCGCTGATCATCCAGATCAGTGTTTGCGGGTTCTCCATCGTCACTGGGTCAATCAACTCAGCCGCGATCTTGATCACGGCCGGTATCATGAATGGCAACAGGACGCCGAAGATCACGTTGATCCGGCCATCGCGTTGCAGTCTCTGCACGACGTCGCCGCCGCCCGTGGGATCGAAGAGCGGCAGATTCACCCACACATTGAAGGCACCATTGTTGATCGGCCAGCCAAAGACTCTTACCGCAAAGAGATAGGCACAGATTGTGATCAAAGCGATGACATAGGCGATGGCGGATGTGAGCCGCACGGCCTGCACCGTTGGTTCTGCGGTTCCCTCAGGCAACATCAGCGTCACCAGGCGCACAGGCGAATAGGGGAAGTCGACGGCTCGCGCAGCCAGCTCGCCAACACCCGCGATAATGCGGGTCATGCCTGTGGGCTCATAGATGTGCTTGCAAATCAGGGTGAGGATAAAAACCATCGAAAACAACGAAATGAAGCGCATCCGGTTGATTGGAGGGGCATCGCGGAATTCAACGAAGCTTGGATAGACGGAGTTGTACTCGATAAAAGTCAGCGCTGCCGCCATCATGGCGACCAGAACGACCATCTCGGTCGCGCCTGACGCAATTCCGGGTAAAAGGAGGAACGGCGTTGCGATCAGTAGTGCAACCAATACTGCGCGCATTGCGGCGCCTGACATGCGTGCAATCACTGTCCGATCCCTTCAAACTGGACAGGCGCGATACGATGCCACACCCTTGTTCCAACTTGATCCCACCCTATCAGAGCGGTGTGCCTCATTGTTGCCTCATTTGTGCCGTCGTTCTGACATTCGCTCAAGAAGTAGAAACACTAGGCGATGTGTTTGGGGCAAAAACGTGGGCAAACTGGTGCGTCTTTGCATCATTTCCGGCACAACTTTAAGGCGTTCTGTGGTGCACCTACCACATATAGTGTCTGAGCGGATTTTGGTCGCAAAAAAGCCGGCCCGAAACGAAACGGGCCGGCCTTTGATTGTTTACGAATTCGGGTCAGAGCCAGGGACGCTCGCTCTCGACACGGGCTTCATGGGCATCGATGGACGCTGACTTTTCCATCGTCAGCCCGATATCGTCCAACCCTTCAATCAGGCAGCGCTTCTTGAATGCATCGACCTCGAACGTGAACACCTCGCCATCGGATGTCGTGACCGTCTGCGCTTCAAGATCCACAATCATACGCGCGTTGGCGCCCTTCTCGGCGTCCTTCATCAGGACATCGACGACATCCTGCGGCAGCACAATCGGAAGAATGCCGTTCTTGAAGCAGTTGTTGAAGAAGATGTCGGCAAAGCTCGGGGCGATGATGCAACGTATGCCAAAATCCAACAGTGCCCAGGGCGCATGTTCGCGGCTCGAGCCACAGCCGAAATTCTCTCCGGCAACCAGGATCGATGCATCGCGGTAGGCGGGCTGGTTCAGCAAGAAGTGCTCGATCTCTTCATCCAGATGATCGTAGCGCATCTCATGAAAGAGGTTCTTGCCAAGCCCGGTTCGCTTGATTGTCTTCAGGAACTGCTTGGGAATGATCATGTCGGTATCGACGTTGATGTGCGGCAATGGTGCCGCTATTCCGGTCAGCGTTTCGAATTTTTCCATTTCAGGTCTCCGGCAAGCAGGAAGGATGCACCTGCTCGCTACAGGTTACATTTTGAGGTTTTCGCGCAGTTCGTCGATCTTGTCGCCGTTATTGCGAATGAAGAAAGCCAGCATCAGCAGACCAACACCGTTGAAGAGCATTTCTATGCCCAGAAGCAGCCCTAGCAGGCTGGGCGCGAGCTCGAAGAAATTCGCGGTGATGTAGCCTGCCAGCAGGAGGGACAAAGCGCCCGACAACAGCATGGGCCAGAAATAGGGCGTATCGCGCATCTGAAAGGACGAGATCAAACGCGTAAGCCCGTTGGCCGCAAAGAGGATCGTGACAAGAAGGGTGAGCGAGATGACGCCTTGCAGCGGATGATAGAGCAGCGAGCCGCCCAGAAAGACCATCAGAACGCCAAGGGCGATGCCCAATAGCTTTCCACCGATCCCGTCCGCACCAAACCCGGCGATGAACTGAAATCCACCCACTACGATGAAGAGGATGCCAGCCACTGTCGTGACCGCGAAAGTCGCAGCAATCGGGTTGGCAAGAACAAACACACCGAACACCAGCGACAGGAGTCCCAGCAGCAGCCATTTGATCCAGGGTTTCATTTTCGTATTCCTTCTTTGTTTCGGGATCAGATTACATCATTTCCCGCACATCCGTCAGCCGTCCTGTCACGGCGGCCGCCGCGGCCATTGCTGGGCTCAGCAGGTGGGTACGCCCACCTCGGCCCTGACGCCCCTCAAAGTTCCGGTTGGACGTCGCGGCGCAACGCTCTCCCGGCTCAAGCTGATCGGGGTTCATCGCAAGGCACATTGAACATCCGGCCAGACGCCACTCAAAGCCGGCGTCCTTGAAGATATCGGCGATGCCTTCCTCTTCGGCCTGCGCCCGCACAAGACCCGACCCGGGCACGACCATCGCGCGCACGCCGTCTTTGATCTTCTTGCCCTTCAGAATGGCAGCCGCAGACCGCAGGTCCTCGATGCGTCCATTGGTGCAGGAGCCGATGAAAACCGCATCGATCTCGATGTCGCTGAGTTTCATCCCCGCTTCCAGCCCCATGTATTCGAGCGACCGTTTCGCGGCGTCGACCTTGCCCCCCTCGAACGATGAAGGTTCCGGAACGGTGGCCGTGATGGGCAGCACGTCTTCTGGCGAGGTGCCCCATGTCACGACAGGCGCGATATCTTCACCCTTGATCGTGACGACTTTGTCCCAATGCGCATCTTCGTCGCTGTACAGGGTTGCCCACCAATCCATGGCGTCTTCCCAGTGCGAGTCCGAAGGAGATTGCGGGCGCCCTTTCACATAAGCAAAGGTCGTTTCATCCGGAGCGATCAAGCCAGCGCGCGCGCCCGCCTCAATCGCCATGTTGCAGACCGTCATGCGCCCTTCCATCGAAAGGTCGCGAATGGCCTGACCGCAATACTCAATGACATAGCCAGTGCCGCCCGCGGTTCCGACCTCGCCGATCACGGACAGCGTGATGTCCTTCGCTGTCACACCAGGCCGCAACTGGCCGGTGATTTCGACTTTCATGTTCTTGGACTTTTGCTGAATCAGAGTCTGCGTGGCCAGGACGTGCTCAACCTCTGACGTCCCGATACCGTGCGCCAAGGCACCAAATGCACCGTGGGTCGCAGTATGACTGTCGCCGCAAACAACTGTCATGCCGGGCAGGGTCCAGCCCTGTTCGGGACCGACGATATGCACGATACCCTGGCGAATGTCAGAAACCGGATAGTAGTGCACGCCAAAATCTTTGGCGTTGCGGTCCAGTTCCTCCACCTGAATGCGGCTTTCTTCGTTGTCGATATGTTCGTTGCGGCCGTCCGTGGTTGGCACATTGTGGTCCGGCACAGCGATGGTTTTGTGCGGTGCCCGCACCTTGCGCCCTGTCATTCGCAGCCCTTCAAAGGCTTGCGGGCTGGTCACCTCGTGCACCAGATGCCGGTCAATGTAGAGCAGGCACGTGCCGTCTTCTTCTTCGTGGGCGACGTGGGCATCCCAGATTTTGTCATAGAGTGTCTTGGGGGACATGGGTCCTCTCCCGTAGATAAGTGGTCTTGAAAAGCGAAATTCTGTGGGTGCGTTATAGGTGCGAAAGCACGCTGCGTGCTGCGCCGAAGAAACGCTCGCGCAACCGTGCGCGGTCTTCTTGATCGATCATCGCTGCCAGAACTTGAATCATTCTGGGGAGATACATCCCGACTGGCCATCAATCAAGGTCAGCCTTGATCCGGCCCGGACCCCACAATCCTGATCGCGCGGCATGCGAATTGAGCACACCCGCGGCGAGAAGTTGCATCCGATCAAGCGTTTCATTGAACTGTCACCAAAGCAGGGCTAGGTTAGAGGTACCCAAGCACCCGGGGCATCGCGGTGCGCAAAACGGAGGACACTGTCCTGACAACCCATGCAGAAGCGGCAATGGCCGCTGATGATCGGGCGGCAACCATGCCGACCCAAACCCAGCCAAGCAGCGAAGACCTGCTGGCACATATCCTCTCCTCTCTCAGCGATGACAAAGCCGAAGATGTCGTGCAAATTGATCTGCGCGGGAAAACGGCCATTGGCGACTACATGGTAATCGCGTCGGGTCGTTCGACACGTCAAGTTGCAGCCATGTCGGAAAAGCTGGTGGATCGGCTGAAGAGAGATTTTGGTCGCCTCTCCCGCGTCGAAGGCAAAGAGGCAGGGGATTGGGTCCTGATCGACACGGGCGATGTGATTGTACATATCTTCCGCCCCGAAGTTCGTGAGTTCTATCAGCTCGAAAAGATGTGGATGCCCAGTGGGGCGGCATCACCGGTGAATTGAACCGGACCGGGCCGCCAGCCCGGTGACCAGAGCAAAGGACAGAGCGTCGTGCAGGTGACCGTATGCGCCGTTGGCCGGCTCCGAGCCGGCCCAGAGAAATCTCTTGTCGACGATTTTCTTCTGCGCTTCGACAAGAGCGGGCGGCAATTGGGGCTTGGCCCTGCAACTGTGATCGAAGTCGAAGATCGGAAGCGCGGTGGGCCATCGGCCGAAGCGGCCCTTCTACAACGCGCAGCCGGCAAATGCGATCTTGTCTGCGCGCTGGATGAGCGCGGAAAAACAATGACATCACCCCAATTCGCCGAACACCTTGCCAACTGGCGCGATGCCGGTCGGACGCATGTCGGGTTCATGATCGGAGGGGCGGACGGCCTGGCTTCGGAGCTTCGCGACACTGCCGACTTCAGTTTGTCTTTTGGAAAGATGGTCTGGCCGCACATGCTTGTCCGGGTGATGCTTGCCGAACAGCTCTATCGAGCGGCGTCGATCCTGTCAGGCAGCCCTTATCACCGCGCCTAGTCCAGCGAGATCGTCACATACTCTCCGGACCAGCCATCGACCGAGCATTTCGCCTCGATCTGGACCTGCTTCATGCTCTCCGGAATGACAACGCCACCAAGAGACCGGGTGAACGGCTGCTCGTTGACATGTGGATGGTAAAGCGTCCGCGTCCCGAGGATCTGCCCGTCCATGGTGAGCACCCGCCAGCCGTCAGCATAATGATCCCAACCGGTGTCGGGATGCCGCAACGTGACATCGAAACGCCACGTGTCGCCGGATTTGGTTGCCTCCGCTGCTTCTATGGAAGGTGGATCGGCAAACGCCGTCGAGCCGATGAGTGACAGGATCAGAGGGGCACATATTTTCATGCATGCACGCTAGCGCAGCACGTCCGATGTTTCAGACACGATTGCGTGTAATCGCGGCCTCACCAGCATGATGTTTTTGTTGCCTTTCGGTGAAATTGGTAATATATTTTTACCAAAGAGGGAGATCTTCATGGAAATGCCCACTCCAGACCCGTCGGTTTTGGCCCGCAAGGCTCGGTTGGCGGAACAGTTGCGCCAGGTTTTGCCCGCTGACGCCGTGATCACCGATGAGTCCGAGACGCGCGCATACGAATGTGATGCCCTGACGGCCTACCGATGCCCCCCGCTATTGGCGGTCCTGCCATCCACCACGCAGGAAGTTTCTGACGTTTTGCGAATTTGCCATGCCGAAGGCGTGCCGGTGGTTCCAAGAGGCTCCGGCACATCGCTGGCGGGGGGCGCACTTCCGACTGCGGACAGCGTGATACTCGGGGTGGCCCGCATGAACGAGGTTTTGGAGACAGACTACGACAACCGGATCATCCGCGTGCAGAGCGGGCGCACAAACCTCAGTGTCACCGGCGCCGTCGAGGAAGAAGAGTTCTTCTACGCTCCCGATCCTTCAAGCCAGTTGGCCTGTGCGATTGCGGGGAACATCGCAATGAATTCCGGCGGTGCACACTGCCTGAAATACGGGGTGACCACGAACAATCTGTTGGGCGTCACCATGGTGCTTATGGATGGCACCGTTGTCGAAATCGGCGGTGCACATCTCGACGCCGGCGGGCTTGACCTGCTGGGAGTGATCTGCGGCAGCGAAGGTCAACTTGGTGTGGTCACTGAAGCGACGCTGCGCATCCTTCGCAAACCCGAAGGCGCGCGGCCCGTTCTCATGGGATTTGACAGCGCCGAAGTGGCCGGCGCCTGCGTTGCCGACATCATAAAAGCCGGTGTTCTTCCAGTCGCAATCGAATACATGGACCGACTCTGCATCGAAGTGACGGACAAGTTTTCCGGTGCGGGCTATCCGGATTGCGACGCATTGCTGATCGTGGAGGTCGAAGGATCGGAAGCCGAAATCGATGCGCAACTGGGGGTCATTATGCAGATCGCCCGCAAACACAATCCGGTCGAACTGCGCGAAAGCAAGTCCGCTGAGGAAAGCGCGAAGATCTGGCTCGGCCGCAAATCAGCCTTCGGCGCGATCGGGCAGATCAACGATTACATGTGCCTGGATGGCACGATCCCGGTGTCCGAGCTGCCGCTGGTTTTGAAGCGGATTGGCGAACTCTCCGAGCAGTATGGTTTGCAGGTCGGCAACGTTTTTCACGCCGGTGATGGCAATATGCACCCGCTGATCCTGTTTGATGCCAACAAGCCCGGCGATCTGGAGCTTTGCGAAGCGATGGGCGCCGATGTGCTCAAGCTTTGTGTAGAAGTAGGTGGTTGTCTGACCGGTGAGCACGGCGTTGGAATCGAGAAGCGTGACCTGATGCTGCATCAGTACTCGCCAGAAGATCTGGAAGCGCAGATGGCCATCAAAGATGTCTTTGATCCTGGCTGGCTTCTGAACCCTGCGAAGGTTTTCCCGCTTTCCGTATCCGAAGACCGCCGTGCACCGAAAATCGCGGCCGAATAGCGACGCCAGCGCAAGCGCCTCAATTGCAAAAAGAGAATCCGATGATCACACCTCAATCCGAGGCCGAATTGGCCGAGCTTTTGGCGGATGCCAACGCACCGCTAACGCTGCGCGGCGGCGGAACACGCGGCTTGCCCAAGCAAGGGGACCTGATCGACAGTTCCGGATTCAATGGAATCGAACTTTACGAACCTGGTGCGTTGACGGTCATTGCCCGGTCCGGGACCCCGCTCTCCGATCTGAACGCAACCTTGGCAAAAGAGAACCAGCGGCTCGCCTTTGAGCCGATGGATCATCGCGGTCTTCTGGGAACCACAGGGGAACCGACGATCGGTGGCGTTGTTGCTGGCAACATCAGCGGGCCGCGCCGTATTCAGGCGGGCGCTTGCCGCGATTTCCTGCTCGGAGTTCGCTACGTCGATGGGCGCGGCACGATCATCAAGAATGGCGGTCGGGTGATGAAGAATGTTACCGGGTACGATCTCGTCAAACTGATGGCTGGCAGTTGGGGCACGCTGGGCATGATGACGGAAGTCAGCCTGAAGGTTTTGCCAATCCCGGACACGCAGGCAACCATTCTGATATCGGGGCTGGATGCTTCCGCGGCTGTTTCCGTCATGTCCAAAGCGCTTGGATCTCCCTTTGAAGTGTCGGCGGCAGCCTTTGATCCGGCTCCGGCGGACGGGGAATCGGTCGCGATGTTGCGGATAGAGGGCTTTGAGGAATCTGTACGGTACCGCGTCGAACGGGTCACCGATCTGGTCGGCGGCGAAGGGCAGGTCAGCGTCGTAGAGGACCCAGGGAAATCAGAGGCGCTTTGGAAGGCGGTGCGTGACGTGGACACCTTTCACGATGCGCCGGGGGACGTCTGGCGCCTGTCCGTAAAACCGTCTGACGGCCCGGAGATTGCCCAACGCCTTCAGGCCGATGCCCTCTTATTTGATTGGGGTGGTGGGCTGATATGGGCTCGTGTGCCAGCGGATGTTGATCTGCGCGCGCGTGCAGGGGCTTTCGATGGGCATGCAACGCTGGTGCGAGCCAGCGATGCGACCCGGACACGTTTGGGCACCTTTCACCCCGAGCACCCCGTGCTTGCCCGGATCAGCGCCCAGTTGCGGGCGAAGTTTGATCCCCGCGGCCTGTTCAATCCCTCCCTAATGTCCGCGCCCGAGTCTGTGCCGGCATGATGATCTCTCGCACCAGCACCGTCCCGGCACTGGCCTGAAAGGCAAACGATGCAGACCACATTCACTCCGGAACAACTCGCGGACCCGTCCGTTGCGCGCTCGAACGAAATCCTGCGCAATTGCGTGCATTGCGGCTTTTGCACGGCGACTTGTCCCACCTATCAGGTTCTGGGTGACGAGTTGGACAGTCCGCGCGGGCGCATTTACCTCATCAAAGACATGCTGGAGAACGAGCGTGTGCCGGACGAAAAAACCGTCAAGCACATTGACCGCTGCCTGAGCTGTCTGGCCTGCATGACCACCTGCCCGTCCGGCGTGCACTACATGCATTTGGTGGATCACGCGCGTGAGTACATCGAGCAGAATTACAAACGTCCCTTCGGGGATCGCATGCTGCGCTGGATCCTCGCGCAGATCTTGCCCTATCCGATGCGGTTCCGCGTGGCACTTTTGGGCGCCAAGATCGGGCGGCCCTTCCACGGGCTCATGCCGGATGCGCGCTTGCGTGCGATGCTGGATATGGCGCCGAAAACCATTCCCCCGGTGAGCCGGAACGACGACCCGCAGACTTTTGCCGCATCCGCGCCGCGCCGAAAGCGGGTCGCGCTGATGACCGGCTGCGCACAAAAGGCGCTCAACACCGATATCAACGACGCGACGATCAGAATTCTGACCCGTCTTGGGTGCGATGTGGTCGTAGCGGAAGGGGCTGGGTGCTGCGGCGCTCTGACCCATCACATGGGCAAGTCGGACGAAAGCCATAGGACTGCCGCCCGCAACATCACCGCGTGGGCCAGGGAAATGGACGGCGACGGGCTGGATGCCATTGTGATCAACACCTCTGGCTGCGGGACAACGGTAAAGGACTATGGCCACATGTTCCGCAACCACGCCCTCGCCAAAGACGCAGCACGTGTATCGGAGATTGCGATGGACGTCAGCGAACTCCTGACCAAACTCGACATGCCAGAAGGTGCCTCAAAAGAGATGACCGTCGCCTATCACGCGGCCTGCTCTCTGCAACATGGGCAGCAAATAAAAACGTACCCCAAGGATCTGCTGCGCAAGGCCGGATTCAAGGTCGTCGAACCCGCAGACAGTCATTTGTGCTGCGGCTCTGCCGGCACTTACAACCTCATGCAGCCGGAAATCTCGCAACAACTCAAAACACGCAAAATCAACACCTTGGAAGCAAAATCCCCGGATATCATTGCTGCGGGAAACATCGGCTGCATGATGCAGATCGGCTCTGGAACAGAGATACCGATTGTTCATACGGTCGAACTGCTGGACTGGTCGACCGGAGGCCCCAAACCGCCTGCGTTGAACGGTCAGGGACAGTCTGCGCAAAAGGTGCCAATTCTCCGCTGATTGGAAACCGCTGCCTTAGTTTTGCCTTATCTGGGGCCTATCCCTTTGGGCAGACATTCTAAGGAGACGCGTGTGCGGCATTGGTTAACACTTTTGGCGTTGTTTTTGGCGACGCCGGTTATTGGTACTGCTCAAGATGCACATTTGGAAAGCCTGGACACAACCGAAGCCGGACGCGCGTGGGAAGCGGTCGGGCGGCTGGATATTGACGGTCTGGGATTCTGTACAGGGTCGCTGATTGCACCCAACCTTGTGCTGACGGCAGCGCATTGTCTGTACGACAAGAACACGAAACAGCGGATCGACCCCGGCACAATCGAGTTCCTGGCCGGCTGGCGCAATGGGCGTGCCTCGGCCTATCGATCGATCCGGCGCGCCGTTGTGCACCCTGACTACGTCTATGACGGCGACGTGTCGTCAGAGCGTGTCCGCAACGACGTCGCACTGTTGGAGTTGCAGCGCCCGATCCGCAACACGAGCGTGCAGCCATTCTCGACGGCAACTGGCCCGCGCAAAGGGGCGCAGGTCGGGGTTGTCTCCTATGCCAAGGACCGCGCCGAGGCCCCGTCCCTGCAGGAGGTTTGCGCGGTTGTCGGAACTCAGCAGGGAATGCTGGTCATGTCGTGCAACGTGGACTTCGGCTCTTCGGGCGCTCCGGTGTTCTCATTTGACGATGGTGTTCCGCGCATTGTGTCGGTTGTCTCCGCCAAGGCAGAACTGCATGGCCAACGCGTCTCGCTCGGTACGTCGCTGGATGAGCCGCTGCTGGTCCTTCAGGAGGAACTTGCCGCCGGCAAGGGCTTCGATCAGGCACCACCTCCCGGCGTGAACCGGGTCGTCGTCGGGCAATCACGCCGCGACACGGGTGCCAAGTTCGTCAAGCCGTGATGCGGATTACAGCCCATTTGGCAGTTTTGCTGGCACTCTGTTTGCCAGCTCCCATTTCGGCGCAGACAACAGGGCTCATCTCTCTGGAAGATCGCGGTGCCCTTCTGGGATGGGAGGCGGTTGGACGGCTTGATCTTGCCACAGGTGGCTATTGCACCGGAACGCTGATCGCACCGGATCTGGTTTTGACGGCCGCACATTGCGTTGTCGATGCCCAAACGGGGCAACAGTTTGCGCCCTCGGATATCCGGTTCCGTGCAGGCCTTCGGAATGGTGTGAGCATCACGGACCGGCTAGGGGCTCAGATCGCAGTTGACCCGCGCTACAGTCCTGCCTCTCAGAGCCGCGGGGACAGCATCCGACATGATCTGGCCATCGTCCGTCTGGATGCGCCGATATCAAGCTCCGATGCGGACCCTTTTGCCGTTCATACGGACCCAGAGCGTGTTCAGACCGTCAGCGTGACCTCCTATGGCAAAGGACGCGACGAAGCCTTGTCCCGTCAGAGACAATGCAACCTGCTCTACCGATACAACGACCTGATCGCATTTGACTGCGATGTCACGTTCGGGTCCTCCGGCGCACCCGTCTTCGCGCACGAAGGTGGGCGTGGGAGGATTCTCTCGATTGTGTCTGCCGGCCGACGGGATGACGGGGAGGTTCTGGCATTCGGCATGGAACTGCCAGACGCCGTTGCGCGCCTGAAAGCACAACTACGTGCAACGCGCGCAAGTCCAACCGCCGTCATCCGGCGCGTTCAGGTCGGTGCGACCCGTACGGATACTGGTGCAAAATTCGTGCGTCCCTAAAAGGCCTTGAAACCTCAATCCTTCGTTCCCATCTGAGCGTTGTGGCGGTGCCGGTTCCGGGCCGTCGCGTTTAACCCGCCCGTCCGTTTCGGAGGGCAATTCGTAAATCGCTCAAGGATGAGGATAACGACACTATGCGTAGTTTTGATTTTGCGCCCCTGCATCGCGCCACCATTGGCTTTGACCAAATTGCCGACCTGATGGACAGAGTTCTGTCCAACGATGGCGCCCAGCCCAGCTACCCCCCTTACAACATCGAAAAAACCGCTGAAGATGCCTATCGCATCTCCATCGCAGTCGCCGGTTTCTCCGATGCCGACCTGTCGGTTGAAGTAAAAGAGAAATCCCTGGTTGTCGCCGCCCGCAAGGCCGAGGACACAACCGAGCGGACCTATCTGCACCGCGGTATCGCCACGCGCGCGTTCGAGCGCCGGTTCCACCTGGCCGATCACGTCCGCGTCTCTGGCGCAAGCCATGAAAACGGCATGCTGCATATCGACCTGCAGCGCGAAGTGCCCGAAGCACTGAAACCGCGCCGGATCGAAATCGCGGGCGCAACCGCGGTCGACACCGACATGCTCGACGCCAAATCGGTAAACTAACCGAAAGTCCCGAACGGTTTTCCATTCAACCGTTTTGCCCCGTGCCAACCATAGACTGGCGCGGGGCAATTTCGTTTTGAGCCTTGAGCCAAAGGCACTTCGCTTGCGGTCGATTGCTGACGACCACCGGGGACGCACCCTGAGGTCAAACGTTCAAAATCACCTTTAAGGCACCGCAGCGCTTACGCGCAGACGTGTCAAACGCTCATGCAGATGTACTTCATCTCCAGATAGTCTTCGATCCCGTGATGGCTGCCCTCACGGCCCAGCCCCGACTGCTTGACCCCGCCAAATGGCGCAACCTCGGTCGAGATAATCCCGGTGTTCACACCAACAATGCCGTATTCAAGGGCTTCCGCGACCTTGTAGACCCGGCTGAGATCCTTTGCATAAAAATATGCGGCCAGACCGAATATGGTGTCGTTGGCCATGCCGATGACCTCGTCCACATCTTTGAACTTGAACAGGGGTGCGAGCGGTCCAAATGTCTCTTCCTGGGCGACCTTCATCTCCTGGGTCACCCCTGTAACAACAGTTGGCTTGAAGAAGTTGCCGCCCAGGTCATGCGCCTCGCCACCGGTCAGGATCGCCCCGCCTTTGGACGTCACATCACCCAGATGTTCGAGCACCTTGTCGATGGCGTCCTGATTGATCAAGGGTCCGGTTGTCACCCCTTCTTCAAGCCCGTCGCCGACATTCAGCTTTTCAACCGCAGCTTTCAGCTTTGCGGCAAAGGCGTCATAGACACCTGCCTGCACATAAATGCGGTTGGCGCAAACACAGGTCTGACCGTTGTTGCGGAACTTGCACATCATCGCGCCTTCGACCGCCGCATCCAAATCCGCGTCGTCGAACACGATGAACGGCGCATTGCCGCCCAGTTCCATCGAACATTTCATGACCTGATCCGCAGCCTGTTTCAGGAGAATGCGACCAACTTCGGTGGACCCCGTGAATGTCAATTTCCGGACGGCCGGATTCTCGCAGAATTCTTTGCCAACTTCAGAGGACCGCGAAGACGGCACTACGTTGAACACACCCGCCGGGATTCCCGCCCGCTCTGCCAGCACCGCCATGACAAGCGCAGAAAGTGGTGTCTCGGCAGCGGGGCGGGCGACAAAGGCGCAGCCAGCCGCCAGCGCAGGCGCGGCCTTACGTGTGATCATGGCGTTGGGAAAATTCCAGGGCGTGATCGAGGCGGCGACACCGATTGGCTGCTTGAGCACGGTGATGCGCTTGTCGCGTTGATGACCCGGAATGGTCTCGCCGTAGATACGCTTGGCCTCTTCACCGAAAAACTCGATGAACGACGCGCCATAAGCGATTTCGCCAACGGCTTCGGCCAGCGGTTTTCCCTGTTCTGCCGTCAGGATCGCGCCAAGGTCCTCGGCATTCGCCATCATCAGATCGAACCACTTGCGCAGCAGCGCCGCGCGTTCCTTGCCGGTCAATGCGGCCCATTCCTTTTGGGCAGCCTCCGCCTGAGCGATAGCGCCTGCCACTTGTGCCCGGCTCAGGTCTGCAACATGTGCAACGACGTCACCGCGCGCCGGGTTGGTGACTTCGAAAGTGCCGTTGTCACCATCAACCCATTTGCCCCCGATGTAAGCCTGCGTGGCCAGGAGAGCGGGATCTTTCAGCAACGACTTCAGATCGGTGGTTGTGTCCAGCATGGCAGTGCCTCCCCAAAAATGTACTCGCGCAGGCAAATCAGGTGAGGCAGTGTTTGTCCAGTACCACTTCCGGAGAACTGAGCCTTGGACTACGACGACGCCTACTCCAACGCAGCTTACATTTCAGATGCCGACGATTATCCGCCCCGATGGGCCGCCGAGTCACGCGCATTTCGCGAAGACCTGGGAGACCGGGCGCAATGCGGACTGCCGTATGGTGATGGGCCAAGGCAGACCTTCGATCTGTTCCAGCCAGAGGGCCAGGCACACGGCACGGTGATCTTTGTGCATGGCGGCTATTGGCGCGCCTTTGATGCAAGCAGCTGGTCGTATCTGGCCGCAGGTCCACTTGCCAGGGGTTGGGCCGTTGCGATGCCGTCCTACGATTTGTGCCCTGATGTGCACATCTCCGACATTTCGCGTCAGGTCGCCGCAGCGATTCAGACCATCGCCGACCGGACCGAGGGTCCCCTCAGTCTGGTTGGGCATTCGGCGGGCGGTCATCTGGTTGCGCGCGCGCTGGACGTGGCGCTGACGCCGGACACTGTCGCGGAGCGTCTGCACCATGTTGTCCCGTTCTCGCCGCTCTCAGATCTGCGGCCGCTGCTGCATACCGCCATGAACGATGATTTTCGCCTTACCGAGGAAGAGGCTGCCGCAGAAAGCCCCCTGCTGATGACCGACCGGCACGAGGTTCCCACGACGGTCTGGGTGGGGGGCGATGAGCGCCCGGCTTTCCTTGATCAAGCCCGCTGGCTGGCCGAGTCGTGGGGCGCGGGGCATGTGATTGTGCCGGACAAACACCATTTCAACGTAGTGGATATCTTGGCCGACCCCTCTGACGAGCTGGTTCGAACGCTTACCTCTTGATCGCGGGCGCGAGTCGCGACACAAAGGTCCAGCAGTCGGCGATGGCGTCGCTGGTCCTGCACACCATCCCTACATTCGTCCTGAACGCCGGGACCTTTCTGCAAAGGAGGGTCATCCGATGACCAATCGCCCTGACATGTATCGCTTTCACAATGGCCAAAAGGCGCCTCTGCCTTTTGAGGATGCCGAGTATGAGGCCCGATTGAAAGGTTTGCGCGCCCGCATGCACGACATGGGATGCGAGGCCGCCGTTTTCACCTCAATGCACAACATCGCCTATTATTCCGGATTTCTCTACTGTGCCTTCGGGCGCCTATATGCGCTTGTCGTGACACCCACCGATTGTGTCACCATCAGTGCCGGCATCGACGCGGGTCAGCCCTGGCGCCGCTGTTATGGTGATAATCTGACTTACACTGATTGGAAGCGTGACAATTACTGGCGCGCCGTAAAATCCGTGACCGGAACCGGTAAGGTGATCGGTTACGAAGGTGACCATCTGGCGTTCAGCGCGCGAGACAACATGCTGGGCCATCTGTCTCCCAAAGACATGGTGGATATCGCGCCCACGACGATGCAACAGCGCATGAACAAGTCCGAAGCCGAACTGGCGCTGATCCGTCAGGGCGCGCAGGTGGCCGATGTCGGTGGGTACGCCATTCGTGAAGCGGTGTGCGCCGGCACGCGCGAGATTGACGTGGCCATGGCTGGCCGTGATGCGATGGAACTGGAGATTGCAAAGCGATTTCCTGATGCTGAGTACCGTGACACATGGGTTTGGTTTCAATCGGGTCTGAACACCGATGGTGCCCACAACCCGGTGACAGGCCGCACACTCGAACAGGGTGACATCCTGTCTCTGAACACCTTTCCAATGATCTCTGGCTATTACACCGCGCTGGAACGCACGATGTTTGTCGGCGAAGTGGATGACGCATCGCTGGCAATCTGGAAGGCCAACGTGGAGGCACATGAGTATGGAATGTCCTTACTTCGGCCGGGCGCGGTCTGCTCGGAGGTCACGGAAAAGATCAATTCGTTCTTTGCCGAACGCGACCTGCTGCAATATCGGACATTTGGATACGGGCACTCGTTCGGGGTTCTGAGCCACTATTATGGGCGTGAGGCCGGACTGGAACTGCGGGAGGATATCGACACCGTCTTGCAGCCCGGCATGGTCATTTCCATGGAGCCGATGTTGACGATTGGCGAGGGGCAACCTGGCGCTGGCGGGTATCGCGAACATGACATTCTGATCATCACCGAAGATGGAAACGAGAACATCACCGGCTATCCCTACGGGCCGGAGTTCAATGTAGTCGGATAAGCGCCGCCGAAGACCACCTGATCTGCGCGATGAGTCCCACTAGTCGCCTGCAGTCGTTCAGCATCGACTGCAGGCTGTCCATAGCCTCAGCGCGGGGCTTCCAGAAACGCATCTTTGCCCGCCGGTCCCAAAGTTGATGTGACTGCAGGGTGAAGCAGCATCGATCCAGCAACCAAAACGCCAGACTGGCCTGTCCCCTTTCTTTTGCAGGCATGTTTTGCGAAACTGAACAAAAGTTGTCACTTTCCAGATGTAAAATCGATTAACATACCCATATCGAGTGCATATTGAACGAACCAGGAGGGGTACATGGCGGATTTCGACGCGATGGTACGCGAGTCGCAAGATCAGGTTGCCAAGAGTCAGGCCACGATTGAGGCGCTGACCGCCAGAATTGAAACAGCCCGCGCAAAGATTGACGCGGGTGAAGATATCGCCATCGACATCGAGAATGCCTCTCTCGAGGATGTGCATGCCCATACCGAGGTCATGACCGCAAACATCGCCGAACTGATCATGGGTCTGGATGATGTTACTTCGGCCTTTTCCAAGGACTTTGACGAGATGCGATCAAAGACCGGATGGGAGAGCTTTGTCGGCATCTTCAGCCGCGGAAAGTCCGAGTCCATGCGGCAGGAGCGGATGCGGGTGGCAAACATTGACGATAAGTTGCAGGACCTGATCTCAAAATCCGATGTCATCGTTCAGCTTCTGGAAGGGCAACTGTCGATGCTCGAAGAGCAGAAGACCAAGGTCGAGAGTAACCTCGCCGGAACGCTCGACGAGCGTGAGGGGACCGTTGCAGAGCTGGAATCGCTCCGTGCCGACATCATGGGCATGGACCCCAAAATCATCGCGTTGGAGAACAAGATCAGTGTGGAACAGGACGCTGCGGCGCGGACCAAACTGGAAACCGAACTGGCGGATCTGAATACGCAATACAACGCGATGGTGCGCGACGAACAGGTCAAGCTGGCCAAATCGCAAACGCTTGAACGCTACATCGAAAAGGGCAAGTCCTGGGTGGACAGCCTGCAAAATCAGGCCGCCACCCAGATGGTTCTGATCAACAAGCTCCAGACCGACACGAAACAAAGGGTGGTGCTTTATGATGCGCTGGTGAAGTCGCTGAAGACAGCGCAGCAGCAGGACGTGGCCCACCGCATCAATGAGATCGGTGTGCAGACCGATCAGGAAGCCCAGACCGCGATGGCAGCGATCGGGTCAGCCACCAACCAGCGCATGGCCGACATGCTGGAGGCACACGAGGATCACATGGTCTTTGCCCGTGATGTTCTGGAAGCCAAAGCCAAAGCGGACGAACGTTTTGCCCGCCGTTTTGCGAAGATCGTCGAGAAGCATGACAAGAACCTCTACGGCGAATGAGACTCCAGTCCGACCCCATGACACGAAGCGTGCCCGCCGTGCAGCGGCGGCCAAAGCTGTGCAACCGTCAGGCTCTATACAAAACAGTCCGGAACTGATTGGCCCATGACCCAAACGGCCGCCGATCAATTTGGAATCACTGATACCTTCGCGTCGCGTCGCTACTTCAGAAAGTTCGAAACGATCCTGACCCATATGCGCCGGGTGGCGGGCGCGATGGAGGCGGACAAGGAGATGACGGCGGCAGAGGTTCGGGTCATCGCCGAGTATGCCATTCGGCTGAACCTGAGCTTCAGGGCACTTTCGATGAAGTATCTGCTGGTCGGGCGCGACACTGGCCGGTTTTTTGGGAGCCTCGCCATGGACCGGCGCGACAGCGGGTTTCCAATCGCCGCCGAGCTTTTGACTATGGCCAATGACGCCCAGCAGGCGCGCCAACATCTGCAGAACTTGCCCTCCGAAGACGAGCTGAAAAACCAGATGGTCAGCGAAATCATCAGCGAAAAGGAAATCCCGACCAAGCTGCAATTTGCACTCAGTCAGCGCCGCTACTACGAGGATCTTTTGCGCGGAGACCTGTTTTGGGTTCAGAACGATCCGGAAATCCAATGGGTCGTAAATCTCGCGGAGCGCAGACGGAAGTTCCTGCTGCACTGGGCGGTCTACGACAGCCAGATCAACCTGCCGGTGGTCTACATCATGGAACTTGAAGACAGCGGCAAACGCGCGCTGCCCAAGGATCAGCATCGCTGGCCCGAGGTGCAAGCACATCTGATGGCGCAAGCGCTCGGGGGATTGCAGTTGCTGACCATTGCCAAAGGGTTCGACGAAGACTTTGACGACTTGCACCCCAAACGCCTCAAGCGCGTGCATGTCGGGCCCATGTATTCCAGCGCTTTCACCGACCAGTCGGGTCCTCTGCGGCAGGTTTTGTCTCAGGCGCGCGCGCCCGAAGGAGAGGATTGGGCCATGGCTTGGACCGTGGAGAACCTCGAAAGCGAACGCTCCGAAGACCAGCGCGCGGGCTGGTTTTCGACCGTCGAACGGCAGATCTTTGCGCTCGACCCGTTCTCGGGCCGCGGTGCGGAAACGGGGACAACCAGCATGCACCGCGCCATTATCCTGCCGCAGCGCCCGTTTCAGGTGCTGGCGGAGACGAACCCGCCCGGATTTGATGAGGTTCGGAAGTTTGTCGTGAGCCCGTCAGGGCGAGTCCTCCGGTACTGATGCAAGGGTGTGGGCAATGATCGGCCTGTTTGAACAGATAAGACAAAAAGGACGCGCCAAATGAGCCTGACATCTGACCAGATGGAGTTGCGCGAAGACGACATCGTCAAACATTACCCTGCCGCCTATGCGATGCTGGAGGGGTTTGATCATACGCCCCGCATCGCCACGCCGGCGGAGCCTCAGACCCCCGAACGCTCTGCTGGGCTCGGCACGCGACGCCGGTTCAGGTCGACCACACCGGGATTGGTCACACGGTCCACGGCGCGACCGGATGGCGTGCATCTCTTGGCCCGGATCGAAGGATCCGACGATGGCGACGAAATCGTCTCGCCGCTGCAGGCCACGTGTATGACGGCGCTGCGCCGGGCATTGGCGATTGGGCTGGCCGTGGGAGAGGCCTTTGCCGAGCAAACCGCTCTGGCTGAGCTGAAACGTGCGAACCTTGCGGGAAGCCTGCCTGCGGCCCGCAAGACTGAATTCACGGAGTTGCTGGCCGCTGAAGCCCTGGCCACGCTCTATACCTTAGGAAACGCGCTGGCATTTTTGTTGTCGCCGCATTTGACGGAAGTCACCGTTGAAGTCGGACCCGTTGAGGAGGTTCTGACCGACAACGGTCAACTTGCGTTACATGGGGCGCTCTGGGAGCTGGATCAGGTTCTGGCCACCCATGCCAGCGACGACGCCAGGCTGATCGCAACGGTCAGCGCGTTCGCCGAACAGCTGATGGAGCGCACAGCACTGCGCGCCCAAAACGCCGCGCATCTGGGCCCGTTCCAGTCTGCGACCTGGCGGATCGAGGCAGATGGACTGACCATCGACGGCTTCACACCGGCATTGCGGGCGAAATCCTCGACCCTCAACATGACTTTCAAGAAACCCACGGAGGTCGTCGGCAATCACATCGCAAAGTACCAGGCGATGAAACTGGCCAAGATTCTGATGGCTTATGATTTTGACCGGCGGCTCAATCCGTTCGCCGAATTGGGCGGGTTCATTTTCACATTCATGGGGGATGGCAAGCCCGGCACCGGCAAAACCACACTGATCCAGATGATGGCGGGCCTGATCAACGAGTACTGCCAGATCGCGGGATATCCGTTCCGGTATGAAAACCTGTCGACCGACAACATAGACAGCTACCAGGGCAAATCAGGCCAAAACGCCAAGGCGTTCATAAACACGATCATTGACCCCACCGTCATCGGCTTCGGCACCATCGATGACATCGATACCCTGGCAGGCAAACGCGGAGACCGCCAGTCCTCGGCGGGCCAGCTGGAGATCACCGCAGTTCTGATGGAGAGCTTTGCCGGCGCCAACACCGTGGTTCGCGGAAATTGCACATTCGGGATGTTTTCGAATTACCCCGAAAACGTCGACGATGCGCTGAGACAGCGGGCCGGTGCCCGGTTTCTGGTGGACGGTCCGCAAACAAGAGAAGACTACATCGACATCCTTTACCTTCTGATGGGACGGAACCATGACATCCCGTTGGGCAGCCATGATGCCTATGCCGCGCAGGAGATCAAAAAGGCGGTGGCGGCAAGCTTTGAAAGCCACAACCAACCGCATGAGGCCGGGTTGAAGGTCGTGCATGACGCGGTATTGGAAGCGGTTGGACCGCTGGACACCATCGCCAAGCTGGGGACCTATCTCAAAGGCATTCAGGAGGCAGATGACCGTTTTACCGGGCGTGCGATCAAGAACATTACCGACGCGGTCAAGGTCCGCGCGATGGACTTCGAACTGCCGGATGATTGGATGGAAGAACCTGATCTCTTCCTGTTCAAAGACTATGAAACCAAAAAGGCGATGATTGAGGAACTGCGCCAACCGATCACGACAGACATGGTCGTCCAGGAAATCAATCGCTACGCGGATTCCGAATTCCGGTATGCCGACAAGTCGGACGAAGCGGCAATCGCAGACATGGTTCGGGATATGGGCCGCACCGAAGCCGCAAAGCGACGCTATCTGGAGGACCGTTCTTGATCGGCTCGGTTCCATACTTTCTGGCCTGTGTGACGCTTGTCTCAGTGATCGTCAGCGTTCTGGCCGCACTTAGCATGCATCATCTGGCCCCGGCGTTGGGGCTGAACAACTTTGCCACCGTCATCTTTGGTCTGGCCGGTTGCATCGTCCTGAGCTTTGCCAGCTTCTACCTGCTGGACCCCGATCCCGTTTCAGAGTTTGACACTCCTGTGCCTTTGCACTGGCGGACCCTGACCGTCACTGGTTTTGCTGCTCTGATCTGGTTGCCAATCTATCTGGTGGTGCACTCGAAACTCGCGCGCAAAAGGCTTCCGGCATGAAAAAGCTGATCGAAGCCGGGCTCATGTACGGCAACCTGTTCCACGTAAACAGCCCGATCCTTGTCGAGCGGTACAATCGGGCCCTCGAGCATTTGACCGGAAAGTGGACTTCAATGTCCGATTTTCATATCGATTTGTCCGGCTATGCTCCTGAAATCGGCGCGGAGTTCGACGATCACCTTTATCTCAATCATGGCGGCGTCAACCGGCAGTTCATTCTGCTGAGCCCGGATCAAAGACGATGCCCGTTGCTGAACGCCAAATTCTCGACGTCGCGGGATATTCTTCGGCGATTTATAAGCGAAAACGAAGCACAACTCTTTGCATTGACGGCATCAGATGCGGTGGCGGGCGAACTGGTCAATTCCGTGTTCGAGGTCACGTCCGCGGACCGCCTGTTTGATCTGCGCCGGATCGAGGTTGAGGCGGACACGACGGAAGGCACGGTGCAGCACGCGAATGAGCTGGCGGCACTTGTCGACCGCTTCAAGTCGGAAGAGGATGCCTGGTACGACGATGTCCTGATTGCCGAGATGATCACGCTCGCCGGAAAGTCGGGAGATGTCTTGCGCAATCCGATCCGGCTGAAATCCAGGTCCTTCGAACAACGTGATTTCTGGACGGCGCATTTCGGTGGGCTCTACATTTTTCAAGAAGTCCACTCCCCGGCTGTTCTGTCGGTCGGGTCGGAATCCTCGCTTGGTCCTCTTCCAATCGCCGAGAGCATGTCTCTGAGCGATCGCAACAGGGTCGCCCAGTTTCTGGACAGCAATGCTTTAATCGAACCCATCGTCGCAGCTCAGGGCATCGATTCCGTCGCCGTACTGCGGCAGAAACTGGATTTCATCGTGATCGACGCTGCGGCGGATGCAAACGTGGACCTGACGGGTTTGACGCGCAGCGACTTGCGCCGCCTCACCCGGCGCCATGCCGACCAACTGCCGACAGAGTATCACGGCCTGTCCGCCTTATTGAACTGGGCCGAAACAGGCGGACCATGGCCGCACATCACATCCGAGCACCCGGCGTATTTCTATACTTTGCGCGCATCACCGGGCCCGGATGCAGATCTGGTGAACATGCTGCTGGCCGAGCTTTGCCCGCTCGACATCCGCCAGATGTTCATTTGTCACAAGGAACTCTTCTACGCGCACTATGCCAAGTGGACTGCGGCAAAACAGGCATATGTCGTGGAGTTTCTGGTAAATGAGTATCAAATGGACAAGGCGGGAGCACGCGCAGCCCTGTTCGGAAACGAACCGGACATGCGCGACGCCCCAACACCGCCCGCCGAGGAAGACCTGATCCATCGGGTCGGACCTTGGGGTGCCCTGAGGAGGGTCTGACATGTTGGCATTGCTGCGCCTGTTGTTTGTTTTGCTGATTTTGCAGACGATCGTGTACATCGCTTTGTCGCTTTACTCCCGCGCTCAGCGCCGCAACAAACTTGAAGCCGAGTGGGACGAAGAAATTCGCAGCGGAGACCGCGATGCCTTTATCGAAAAGGGCTTGCAAGAATATGACGGATCGCTCCGGCGCAAGCTCATTCTGGCTGTCTACATCGTTCCATTGACCACGATTGCGGTGTTGGTCTACGTCGGCAACTATATGTGAGGAGGACCCTGTGTATTACGTCCGCTGGACCATCACGATCATCATCTGGCTCCTGATCGGCAGCATCCTGCAATACACGCTGCCGCGTTACGACATCGTGCGGATTGTCAATACAGAAGTCCGACGGGTCGATTTCGGCGAGAACTCGATGTTCTGGGCCAATACCGGTGTGGGTGACGCCGAGGGCACCGCAGACCGGGATGTTTTCTTTATCGACACCATTCGTGAAAATGGCCGGCCAAGGGTCTACCGCAACGAGGATACGGGTTGGGGCTGGCCGCCTTACTTCAAGCTCGACGCCTCCAACCTCCAGGCGCAGGCCAGCGATCTGGCATCAACCAGCGCAGATCCCCAGTGGGTCTCGGTGCGGTTTTACGGCTGGCGGATGGAAGTGATGTCGATTTTCCCGAACGCCGTTTCGATCAAACCCGTCGATAGCCCCGATCATCGTGTGATCAACTGGTTCAACATCGTCTTTTTGACGTTGTTTGCCTTCGTCGTCTTCGGCCTTTGGCGTCGTTGGCGCAAGTTTCGGGCGGCCCGGCTTGATCCGGTCATGGAGGATATTGGTGACAGCCTCGAAGCCGCTGGAGACGCGGTTCAGGAACAAACGGGTCGATTCCGGCGCTGGCTCAACAGCTGGCGCAGCTAGTCGGCGTAGAGGTTGACCTCGGACGCAACCTGCATGGCCTGTTCGGATGAAATCGACAGGAATTCGCTGATTTTCTTCGCGTTCTGCTCAGGCGCTTCCGCTTCGCGAATCTGAGCAAACTTTGCGAATCCAGCGTCTCGAATGCTGTCGGATTCATGCGCAATGTCGTTCCGGATTGTGGGCAGCAGACGCTCCAGCGTTGCCTGTGTGGTTTGATCTCCTGCCAATCCGACGCGCTTTGCGTGCCCGATCAGGTAGTCGTCCGTGAACTCACAGTTGATCTCGAGCATGCGGGTGATCGACCGGTCCGAAAAGAAGTCATGCATCAGATCCAGGTTGGCAGGGTCCATGCAAACGATCAGCCGGTCGGTTTCATAGTAATCAAACAGCATCCGCACCAGCGACCTGCGGTGGCGCGTCCGCTTTTCGAGCGTGGTCTGAATTCCACCCAGATCGGGAAGCGGCGTGTCCTCCTCGTTGAAGAGATACTCGATGGCCGGCACATTTGTGACCTGCCGGATATGCTCCAGCATGCGTTTGGCCACGTGCCATTTCTTGCACACAATGATCATCAACTCGCGTTCGCGGCCCAGCGAGCTTTCGGTCTCCCAGAAGCGCGGGGCAAAGCGCCGTCCAACGCGGCCACGCCCGGTCAGGAACTTGAACAGGTTCCTGCCTTCGTTCGAGATCTGAAACGAGACACCCTCGGCGGCGTAGAGTGCGCCCAGTCGCGCCCTGAGTTCGGTGGCGCCGGGGCTGATCTTGCGCGCAAAAAGATAGTCCTGCCCCAAGAGCAGGTTGTAGTGGTCGTTGTAGAAACTGACCGGCATCCCGTAGTCCGAGAACATCAGGAACGTCAGGGTCCGGTTTTCGATCTCTTGCTCGGGCACCAGATGCCGGACCAGGGTCTGGAAGAAGGTCTCGTCCGGAATCCAGGTCGTTCGGAAAAACCGCATCACGTCACGGCGCTTGCGGGCGAACTTCAAAATCCACTCGATCGTGCGACGGCGCAGACACCACCACTGGCTGCCGATCATGATTTGCAGATCCGCCGGAATCTCGCGTTTGAGATTCATCCACTTCTGCATTTCATATGCCATATAGAACCGGCGTTTCTGAGTGCGCTCGTTGAAAAAATGTCGATAGATCAGCCGCTCTTCCTGCATACCGGTCTTGATCCAGTCGCTCTCGAAGAAATCGTAGCTTTCGACGTAATCCACGTCCCGGGCGTCCAGATACTCGCGCGTGTACTCCGCCGTCTTGATGGCCATACAATCGCCCGACATCATGTAGAAATGCGTCGCGCGCGGAAACGCGTCGACGGCGGCCTCCAATGCGTAAAGGGTCGCCTGTACCAACGACCATTCGCCCCAACCGCAGCGAATGCGTCTGCGCGCGAATGCGACATTGGGGTTTTGACCCAACGCGTCAGAGATTTTGCGGAATTCCCGAGAGCTTGAGCTGGCGTCGAAATGGATCGACATGTAGTCGCCGGCAGCGGTCAGCCGCTCGGCCTGCTGAATGATTGCGTCTGCATCTTTGTGGCACAGCAGGATGTACGCGATTTTCGCCATGCGGGAACGCTGTTCTCTTTAACGATCACTTGTAGACTTGATAGAGATGAACACCGATTGAATAAACCGGTTGGAAGTGCTTTTTTGAGCGGGATCAGGCCTGTCGCCCAATTTTGAACGAAACAGGTCAAGGAGGCATCGCAGATGGGCTTTCCCGGCACCTGGATGACAGAATCCGAAAGCGTGGTCTATCGCGTCGTTCCGAAATGCGCATGTTCGACCATTGGGCAGATCATGTTTTACTCGGATCACGGGTCGTTTTTTGACGGCGATATTCACGATGCGGAACATGGCCTGCACAAATGGGCCATCGAGGATAGCCAGGACATCATCACCCGGACGGTGCGCAATCACAGCTCCTACGCGTTTACATGTGTGCGCAATCCTTACACGCGCATCCTCAGTTCCTTCTTCGACAAGATCTGCGGGATCCAACGCAACGGCAAACGGTACAGGGGCAACCTCGTCCCGCTTCTGATCCAGCAATATGGCATTGATGTTGGTGGAGAGGAGGGCAAAGAAGATTTCGATCAGATCAAAAGCTTCCGGCGGTTCCTGCTCTTTGCCCGCGACACGATCCGTTGGCGCCGGCCGATGGACCCCGACATCCACTGGTCCGCGATGTCAGGGCATGTTTCGACGTTCATCGCCAACGGAGGACGATACGACAACATCTTCTGGACCGAGACGTTCAACGATGGAATGGCCAGTGTGCTGAACTCGATCGAGACCAAACATGCCGTCGATCTCGACAAAATTCCGCGCTTCAACGAAAGCGAGGGACACGGTCCGAAACGCGCGCATCCTGTCGAAGATTACTTTGACGATCTGTCGATGCACCTAGTTTATGAGATCTACAAACGGGATTTCGAGGTCTTCAAGTACGACTTTCTGGATCCATCCAACAAAATGCCTGTTGGTGAAATCGATCTCGACGAAGTGCACGCCAAACTCGGGGATTGAACGTTTCACGACCGAGGCTCTCTTGCGCGTAACGGCCTGCGCGCCTACATCTGCCCGCCATGGCACAGACAAAGTCAGACCCGAACTACAAGGTGATCGCCGAAAACCGGCGGGCGCGGTTTGACTATGCCATCGAGGACGATCTGGAATGCGGCATTCTGCTGGAAGGGTCGGAGGTGAAGTCTCTGCGTCAGAATGGCGGCAACATCGCCGAGAGTTATGCCGCGGTTGAAGATGGCGAGCTGTGGTTGGTCAACAGCTACATTGCACCGTACGACCAGGCCAAAACCTTTCGCCACGAAGAACGCCGTCGTCGCAAGCTGCTGGTGTCCCGACGCGAGTTGGCAAACCTTTGGAATGCGACCCAGCGCAAAGGAATGACGCTGGTGCCCATCGTTTTGTATTTTAACCACAAAGGGTTGGCAAAACTGAAAATTGGCATCGCCAAAGGCAAAAAGAACGTCGACAAACGCGAAACCCAGGCCAAGCGCGACTGGTCCCGGCAAAAAGCGCGGCTTTTGAAAGACAACCGATAGACGAAGATGACACTGACGCTCTACGGATATCGCTACAGCGTCTACACGCGGATCGCGCGCATGGCACTGGCGATCAGAGCGTTGGACTACAACACTCAGGAAGTTGACCCTTTCGCAGAGCCTGCTGACCCGGTTCTGTCGAAGGTCAGCCCTTTCGGGCGCGTTCCGGTTCTGGAACATAACGGTCGGACCCTTTGCGAGACCGTTGCGATCACGCGCTATCTGGCCCATGCCTTTCCGGGTCCCGACCTGATCCCCGACGATGCCTGGGCCGAGGCTCGAATGACGCAGGCCATCGCCGTGATTGACGCTTACGGGTACTGGCCGATGGTGCGTCAGGTGTTCTCACATGCCGTGTTCCGCCCCCGCATTGGTGCGGAGAGCAACCCCTCGCTGATCTCAGAGGGGCTGGCCGCATCGCGACCGGTGCTGGATCAGCTCGAACTGATCGCCCGCGAACGGATTGGACTGAATGCCGAAACGGTGACGCTGGCGGATCTGCATCTGGCACCGATGATGGGCTATTTTACGTCTGCGCCCGACGGCGAAGTCATGCTGGACAGCTATCCCAGGCTTTCAGAATGGTGGGCCAAAATGTCCCGCCTCCCCGCTTATCTGGACACGGATCCCGGACTTGCAACGCTGTCGCCTGAGGCGTAGTCAGGAACAGGATTTGGCGGGGGTGCAGGATGGCACAAGACGATCCCAAAACACTGGTTTCAACTGAATGGCTGGCGAACCATTTGAAGGACCCCGATCTGCGGGTTCTCGATGGCTCTTGGTATCTGCCCGCCATGCAGCGCGACGCAAAAGCCGAGTACGAAGCCGCGCATATCCCCGGTGCCCGGTTCTTTGACATCGATGACATCTCTGACCATCGCTCCGACCTGCCGCATATGGTTCCGCCAGTCGAGAAGTTCATGTCCCGCATGCGCGCGATGGGAGTCGGGGACGGTCATCAGGTTGTTGTCTACGATGGAGCCGGTCTTCTCTCGGCCGCACGGGTCTGGTGGTTGATGCGTTTGATGGGGCAACCCAACGTGGCGGTCCTGGATGGTGGATTCCCGAAATGGCAGGCCGAAGGCCGTCCGGTTGAGGACCTGCCCCCAATGGTGCGTGACCGGCATATGACCGTGCGGGTTCAGAACCAGATGGTGCGCGACGTGACCCAGGTGTCGTCGGCCTCCAAACTTGGTGATCACACCATCATTGATGCACGGGCCCACGGCCGGTTCACCGGAGAGACGCCCGAGCCCCGCGAAGGTCTGCGGTCCGGCCATATTCCGGGATCAGTCAACCTGCCCTACACGCGTCTTTTTAACCCGGACTCGACCATGAAGGACGCTGACGCGCTACGCGCGGAGTTTGAGGCAGCAGGCGCGGATCTGTCGAAGCCGGCGATCACCACCTGTGGGTCAGGCGTGACAGCGACCATTCTGAGCCTCGCACTGGAACGCATGGGGAAAACCGATCACGCGGTCTATGACGGCTCATGGTCCGAATGGGGCGCCTTCCCAACCCTCCCGATTGCCACCGGAGAAAGCTGATGTTCGAAACGCTTCAGGCTCAGCCTGCGGACAAAATCCTTGCGTTGATGCAGATGTATCGCGAGGACCCCAGAGACGCCAAGATCGACCTTGGCGTGGGGGTCTACAAGAACGCCGAAGGTGTCACGCCTGTAATGCGCGCCATCAAAGCTGCGGAGGAACGGCTCTGGCAGGAACAGACCACGAAGTCCTATGTGGGCCTGCTGGGTGACCCCGGCTTCTCGGATGTCATGATCGACCTGATCCTTGACGATTCCGTCCCGCGTGCGAATGTCGCCGCCGCTGCGACACCCGGCGGGACCGGCGCTGTGCGTCAGGCTTTCGAGATGATCCTGATGGCCAACCCCAAGGCCCGCGTATTTGTGTCCGATCCGACATGGCCGAACCACTTGTCCATTCTGAGTTATCTCGGCATCGAAACCGTCACATACCGTTACTTCGACAACGACACCCGCGCGGTGAATTTCGATGGGATGATGGAAGATCTGCAGGCTGCGACAGCGGGCGATATCATTCTGCTGCACGGGTGCTGCCACAACCCGACAGGGGCCAATCTGAACCTTGTTGAATGGCAGACCGTGGTCGACCACCTGAATGCGTCCGGTGCGGTTCCCATGATTGACATCGCCTATCAGGGCTTTGGCGATGGGCTGGAAAGCGACGCGGCCGCGACACGTCTCGTGGCATCATCTGTTCCGGAGTGTCTGATCGCGGCCAGCTGCTCTAAGAATTTCGGGATCTACCGGGAGCGCACAGGTCTGCTGATGGCGGTTGCTCAGGACGCATCTGCACGGCAGCTCAATCAAGACACGCTCGCCTTTCTGAACCGGCAGAATTACTCATTCCCACCCGATCACGGGGCACGGCTGGTCACGATGATCTTGAATGACGACGCTTTGCGGGCCGACTGGGCCGCCGAGTTGGAAGACGTACGCATGTCCATGCTCGATCTGCGCCAATCGCTGGCGGATGAATTGCAGCGCCTGACCGGGTCAGACCGGTTTGCCTTTCTGGCCCAGCATCGCGGCATGTTCTCCCGGCTTGGCGCTGCGCCCGAACTCGTTGAGAAACTGCGCAAAGAGCACGCGATCTACATGATCGGCGACAGTCGCATGAACATTGCCGGGCTCAATGCCAAGACGATCCCGGTGCTGGCTCAGGCGATTGTTGATGTCGGGGTCTGACTAGGCCACCTGGTAGTGCGGGTGAAAGATGGAATAGACACGGACATACTTGATTTTGTCTCTGTCGCTGATCTCGTAGAACGCGCACATCATAAGGCGAAATGAACTGCCGGCTTTGTGCTGCACGCCCACCCATTCCAGGTCCTGTTTGCACCGAAAATCGATCGGCGCCTCGGTGGCGATCAGGTTGGGCGTTGTGACAAAATGAATGTGGTCCTGAATGGTCTCTTGCATGACTTCTGAGACACCGGTCCAGAAAGCGACAGCGGAATCTTTGCCCGCACTGATGGCAGCTTTGGGAATGTACTCAAAGACCGCGTCTGGCTCGTACCATTTGTCGTAGAAATCGGCATGGCTCATCCCCGTACCAGCACAGGCGCCGTTAAAATCGCGAATGTACTCAGCATATTGCTCTTCGGTGATCATACGATTTGTCCTTCTGCATGGAGCGCGGCCTGCCATCGAAGAAAACGTACCGGGAAACGGAGTGTCAAATGACACAAACAGCGTGATTCAATGCAGCTGTAGACCATATGACACGGTCCGTGACCCACTGTCAGGTTTTGTCCCTGGCGTGCAACTTGGCCGATTCTGGCAACCTTAAATGCTGGAACAATACCCCCGAAACGATGAATCTGTTTCGATTCTTCGCACTTCAAATTTTCACTTTCTGCAATCTTTTCAATGCAGTGGGCAGTCGTTGCCAACATCTGCCAAAGAATTATCTTAATCCTGCCACAATCTCGCGGCATAATGACCGCTCTGCGGAAAACAACGTCAACAGAGAGAACCCGCCCAGTGACAGCCCCTTTGACCGTGCGCGCCCTTCGCGCCGACGATCGCGACGCCTGGGCCGAAATGTGGCGCGACTATCTGGCCTTTTACAAAACAGAAGTGCCTGAGGCGGTTTATGACAGCACGTTCGAGCGATTGCTGTCTGCGGAACCGCAGGAGTTCAATGGTCTGGTTGCCGAGTCGGACGGCGCGCTTGTCGGGCTGACCCACTATCTGTTCCACCGCCACGCTTGGAAGGTGGAAAACGTCTGTTATCTACAGGATCTTTATGCCCGTCCCGAAACCCGCGGGACCGGAATCGGCCGCGCCCTGATCGAAGCGGTGTACGCAGCTGCCGACGCCAATGGCACCCCATCCGTCTACTGGCTGACGCAGGACTTTAACGAGACCGCGCGCAAGCTCTATGACCGGATTGCGGTCCTGACGCCCTTCATCCGGTATCAGAGGCCCTCATGAAGTATGTCCTGTTGTCGCTGGCCTTGGTGCTGGCGGGTTGTGCCTCCGTGCCGATTGAAGAGCCGCCAACGCGTGCTCAGATCAGCGACAGTTCACTGCCACCGATGAAGTACTTCTCGTCGCCCCGCCCTTCGGCGCCGGTGACGCCAAATGCAAACATCGTTGAAGACTTCCTTGAACTGCACTTCGAATTGGAGAGCGGGCGCGAACTGGAAGCGTTCACCCGTTTCGAAACGCCGGTCACGGTCCGTGTCACAGGAAAGCCTCCTGCGACGCTGGAGCCGGATCTCGGAGGCTTGCTCTCACGCTTGCGCCAGGAAGCCGGCATCGACATCCGGCTTACGCGTGATGCGTATGCCAATATCACCATTGAAGCAGTCAGCCGTGAAGAAATCAGGCGCACACTGCCGCAGGCCGCCTGCTTTGTCGTACCGAATGTCACGAGCCTGGCAGAATTCCGTCGGGAGCGCCGCCGCGCCAAAACCAACTGGTCGTTGCTGCGGGAGCGCAAAACGCTCAGCGTGTTCCTGCCGTACGATGCGAGCCCACAGGAAACACGGGATTGCCTGCACGAAGAGATTGCCCAGGCGCTAGGGCCCCTCAACGATCTCTATCGGTTGCCGGACTCGGTGTTCAACGATGACAATGTGCACACCGTTCTGACGGGCTATGACATGCTGATCTTGCGTGCGACCTATGCTCCGGAATTGCGAAGCGGGATGAGCCGCGATGACGTTGCGCGTCGCCTGCCAGCCATTCTCGACAGGATGAATCCGCGCGGGCGCGGTCTTGCAAAGCGCCCGGTTTCAAAAACACCGCGCAGCTGGATCAACGCGGTCCAGACCGCTTTAGGGCCTGGCAGCAGTGTCTCCGCGCGCAGAACCGCTTCTAGCACAGCGTTGCGCACTGCGCAGAGCCTGAACTGGCAGGATCATCGCCACGCCTTCAGCCACTACATGGTCGGCCGGATGACACAAGGCGCCGACCCAGCCGCTGGGAATGCCCATTTCAATACAGCTCTGCAAATACTGAGCCGCGCGCCAGCGACGGATCTGCACAGAGCCTACATCGTCACCCAAACTGCTGCCTTTGCTATCCTGCGGGGCGATGGCGCAACTGCGCTTCGGCAGATCAAACCCAATCTGGATGTCGCTGCGCGGTCGGAGAACGCCGCCCTGCTGGCGACGCTCATGTTGCTTCAGGCCGAAGCGCTGGAGCTGACGGGACGCATGGACGAAGCACGCCAAGTCCGTCTGGACAGCATCGGCTGGGCGCGATACGGCTTTGGCTCTGACTGGGCGGTGCGTGCAAAGATGAACGAGATCGCCGCCCTTGGCTCGGCGGGCAGAGGTGAACGGCGTCTATGATCGTAATCGGCGGCGCGCTGATCGGCGCGGTTTGGGGCGGGCTTGTTGCCCGAAAACGCGGCGGCTCAAAGTTGGACATTGCGCAATATGCCACGGCTGCCGGAATTGCCTGCGCACTTGTCGGGCTGATCCTGACCATTGTTCTGGACCGGACGCTGCTCTGATACAGCGGACCCTTCTACCCAGCACCTGGACGTCAGGCCAACGAGCCACGCTCCAAGAGGCCTGATGCCGCGTTCAAAAGTGTGCGCAACTGGCGTTCGTAGTCGGCGCTGTCCGGATCTGCGATGCCATTCAGACACAGGGTCTTCTCCGCCACGCTCATGCCCAGCATTGACGCGCTGAACAGCGCGGCCTTGCCACTGTCTTTCAGGATCTGTTCAAGCGGCTGTTGCCAGTTCTCTTGATACTTCTGCCGCACGAGCGCGCCGACCTCTGGATCACTGGCGTTCATCAGGATCAGCGCACTTCCCGAAGGGCCGTCTGCGCTTCGCTCCGCGACACAAAACGCGCCCACAACAAACTCGATGAGGGCATCCACGTCCCGGATTTCTTCAAGGTCCAAGGCCGGCAAGCTGTCCAGCGTCGCAACAAACAAGCCCTTCTTCGAACCGAAGTATCGGGATACCAGCGCCACGTCCGCGCCGGCAGAACTGGTGATTTCCCGCAACGAAACATTGGAGTAACCGCGCGTCCAAAACAAGCGACGCGCATGAAACAGGAGCAGGTCCTTGGTTTGCTGGGACTTTGACATGACAACAACCTGTCGAGCCGCGAAATCGATGTCAACATTCGTTGACAAATGCAGACGGGGCGCCTACACAAATGTCAATGTGCGTTGACATTTTTGGATCGGAGTGGAAACTCTTATGACAAACACAGCTCTCATCACAGGCGCCTCTGCGGGAATTGGCGCGGAGTTTGCCCGATACCACGCCTCCAAAGGCGGCACTGTTATCGTGACGGCCCGCCGCGAAGACACGCTGAACAATCTGAAATCCGAGTTGGAGGCCGCGCATAGCGTGCCAGTACATGTTTATGCGATGGATCTGGGTGCGAACGGGGCCGCCGACCAACTGTATGATCAGATCAAGGCCGATGGTCTTCAGGTTGACATCCTGATCAACAACGCCGGCTTTGGCGGGCATGGGCATCACGTCGAACGGGACTTGGCCGCAGAGCAAGCGATGATCGATCTAAACGTCAAAGCACTGGTGACAATGACACAACGCTTTGGCGGCGATATGGCCGGGAGGGGAAATGGCAAGATTCTGAATGTCGGCTCGACGGCTGGATTCATGCCCGGCCCACAACAGGCCGTTTACTTCGCCACCAAGGCGTTCGTGAACTCCTACAGTCAGGCAATCGATCAAGAACTGCGTCCCAAGGGCGTGACCTGCTCTGTCCTGGCACCGGGGTATGTGGAGACTGAGTTTGCAAAAGCGGCGGATTTGGAAGGCACAAACCTGATCAAAGGCGGCGGGGCCAGCGCAAAGGATGTCGCCCAGCTGGGATATGATGCGATGATGCGCGGTGAACTTGTGGCCTTCAACGAAAAGCGACTTCGCTTCATGCTGAACTGGATGATCCCGTTGCTGCCGCGCCGCGCGGTCCTGAAGATGGTGGACCAGATGCAGGCCAAGTGATCGGGCCTGCTCGAACATCCAACATTCCACATCTCAACCAAAAAGCCCGGGCGCAACCGCCCGGGCCAGTGTCTCAAAACGGAGGGAAGGAAACCTCAGCCTTTTGAGAATTCGGGATAGGCCTCCATGCCCAGCTCGGACATATCCAGACCTGTGATCTCTTCTTCTTCGCTGACGCGAATACCCATCACAGCCTTGAGGATGAGCCACACGACGGCAGAAGCGACGACCACAAAGACACCGACAACTAGGATCGAGAAGATCTGGGTGCCGAGATTTGCATCCGGGTTGGTCAGGACCACAGCGAGCGTGCCCCAGATCCCCGCAAACAGGTGCACCGGAATGGCGCCGACCACGTCATCGATCTTCATCCGATCAAGGAACGGTACAGCAAACACCACGATGATCCCGCCGACGGCACCAATGATGGTGGCCATGCCCAGCGACGGCGTCAGCGGCTCAGCCGTGATCGACACCAGGCCAGCCAGCGCGCCGTTCAGCACCATTGTCAGGTCAGGCTTCTTGTAAAGCACCTGCGTCAGGACCAAAGCCATGACCGCACCACCGGCGGCCGCTGCGTTCGTGTTGGCAAAGATACGGCTGACGTCAGCGACATCTCCAACCGACCCCATGGCCAGCTGCGAGCCGCCGTTAAAGCCGAACCAACCCAGCCAGAGGATGAATGTCCCCAGCGTGGCAAGCGCAAGGTTGGAACCGGGAATCGGCACCACTTTGCCATCCTTGTATTTCCCGATACGCGGGCCGAGGATGATAGCCCCGACCAGAGCCGCCCAGCCGCCAACAGAGTGCACAACAGTCGAACCGGCAAAGTCCAAAAAGCCCATTTCATCCAGGAACCCACCGCCCCATTTCCAGGAGGCCTGCAGAGGGTAGATCACCCCAGTCAGTAGTATGGTGAACACCAGGAACGGCCAGAGCTTGATCCGTTCAGCCAGTGCACCCGACACGATCGACGCCGTCGCAGCACAGAACATCAGCTGAAAGAAGAAATCCGATCCGGTGGACGCATAGGAATAGTCGTCTGCCGCGTCCGAAGTGACACCAACGGCCTCCAGCACGCCGGGGCCCCAGACCCCCGACAGGATGCCCTCAATCGACCAGGACCCGAGCGGGTACATGAGGTTATAGCCGATCAGGTAGTAAAAGATCGTAGCCAGTGAAAACAGCCCAACGTTCTTCGTCATCTGCATGGTGACGTTCTTGGATCGCACGAGGCCGCCTTCGAGCATTGCAAAGCCCGCGGCCATGAAGAAGACCAGAAAGCCGCCGATCAGAAAGAGCAACGAATTCAGGATAAACACAGTGTCCGTAGACGGATTCACGCCGGGCGTGGGTCCATCCTGGGCCAAAGCGAGCGTTGGCATCGCAGTCAACGCCAGCGCCACAATGAGTGATTTGCGCAGTTTCATTTTTTAGGTTGTCCCCTTGTTTGTCGCGGCGCTCAAAGCGCGTCTTCGTTGGTTTCGCCCGTGCGCACGCGGATCGCCTGTTGCACGTCCATGACGAAGATTTTTCCGTCACCGATTTTGCCGGTTTGCGCAGTCTTGGTTATGGTCTCGACCACCTGGTCGGCCATCGCTTCGGCAACGACGATCTCCAGCTTGATTTTGGGCACGAAATTCACCGCGTACTCAGCGCCGCGATAGATCTCGGTATGGCCTGACTGAGAGCCGAAGCCCTTGATTTCTGTCACCATCATCCCGCGTACGCCAGCATCGGTCAGCGCCACGCGCACCTCTTCCAGCTTGAACGGCTTGATTGTCGCAATGATGAGTTTCACCTTTGTCCCCTTGTCTTGGCAGGTCTGCCTGCGAACTGCGCTCAACAAAGGCGGCAGGGGACGAAATGGCCACGTTTGACTAGCCGTCGGCGAAGCCATATTGAACCGGTTTGCACAATTTTTGCACAAAGGCGGGCAATCGCCCAAAAATTAGACAAGAGGAAAACACGTGATTTCTCGAGACAGTGTCTCAACAAATGCCGGGGACCATTGTAGTCTGACCAAAAGAACACAGGCCGGGCAGGGCTGAGCATGAGCGATTCCTCGCGGCGCAAGCCGCCATTGGTGGCGGACAAGCGCTATCCGAAGTCGGCGTCCGGGAAACGGAAACCGTCTGCGCGAACGCAGACCGCCCGGAAATCCACCTCAAAGGCCAAGACCCGCGCCAAGACCACCACGCGGCGCAAAACCTCCCGCAAGGGAGGGGGCAAACGCACCATCGGCGGCACCTTGCGCGCCGTACTGCGCTGGATACTGGGCCTGATCTGGGGCTTTACCTGGCGGGTCGGCATGATCGTTGCACTGCTGGTCGGCCTGGCCGTTGGCTATGTCTATACCACGCTGCCAGACGTCACCGCCCTGCTGGATGGGCGGGCCAAAGGGTCTGTGACGCTTCTGGACAACGAAGGAAAGGTCTTTGCATGGCGGGGTGATCAATTCGGCGGCGTGGTCACCGCAGATACCGTTTCACCGCACCTCAAAAATGCAATCATTGCCACTGAAGACCGCCGGTTCTATCGCCATTTCGGAGTCAGCCCCCGCGGTGTCGCCAGTGCGGTGCGGATCAACCTGCGGGAAGGACGCGGGCCACTGTCGGGCCACGGCGGGTCCACCATCACACAACAAAGCGCAAAGCTGATCTGTTTGGGCGTTCCGTATGACCCCAGTACCGGGATGTCGGAAAGTGAGTACGAGACCGACTGCCGCCGCGGGACGATCGTACGCAAGGCCAAAGAAGCCATCTATGCGATGGCGATGGAGCTGAAGTATTCCAAGGACGAGATCCTGACGGTTTACATGAACCGGGCCTTTCTCGGGGCCGGCGCGCGTGGGTTCGAAGCCGCAAGCCAACGTTACTTTGGAAAATCCGCCTCCGATGTAAGTGCCAGCGAAGCTGCCATGCTGGCCGGTCTGCTGGTTGCCCCAAGCCGGTATGCGCCGACAAACAACCTGAGCCGCGCGCAGAACCGGGCAAACCTGATTGTCGGCCTCATGGAGGACCAAGGGTATCTGACCGCCAGCGAGGCTGATCAGGCACGCGCACGCCCTGCGCAGTTGTCCGAGGCCGCCGCCGCTCGCGCGGGTGGCTACTTCGCTGACTGGGTGATGGCGAGTGGGCCCGAATACTTTACACGCAACACCACGGAAGACGTCATCATTCGCACGACGCTCGATCAACGCCTGCAGCGCGCAGCCGAAGACGCGATGAAAGTGGTGTTTGAAACCAAGGTGCGCGAAGGCTCCAAGGCACAGGCCGCCATCGTCGTGATGTCAGCGGATGGAGCAGTGCGCGCGATGGTTGGCGGACGAAAAACACAGGTGTCCGGCGCGTTCAACCGCGCGACTCAGGCGCTCCGGCAAACCGGCTCAGCCTTCAAGCCCTTTGTCTATGCCACAGCCATCGAACTGGGTGCATCGCCGCTGGATGCCGTTGTGGATGAGCCCTTTTGCATGAATATCGCCGGGTCCGGTCAGTGGTGCCCAAAGAACTACACCAACGATTTCAAGGGCCGGGTGACCCTGTCACGTGCCTTGCAGGAGTCGCTGAACATTCCGGCCGTCAAGGTTTCGGAAGAGGCGGGCCGGGATCTGGTGCGGCAAGTGGCGTCGGACTTTGGCATCGACAGTGACCTGGCGCTTGGTCCCGCGCTGGCTTTGGGCGCCTCAGAGAGCACGCTTATCGAAATGGCCGGTGCCTACGCCGGCATACTGAACGGCGGATCCTCCGTGACGCCCTACGGCCTTGTGGAGCTTTCGCTGCTCGGCGACGACACCCCGCTCATGGGAAGCGATGGTGGCATTGGTGAACGCGTCATCCGGGCCGAAGCCGCGCAACAGCTGATCTGGATGATGGAACGAGTTGTCAGCAACGGAACCGGCGGCCGCGCGGCCGTTCCAGGATGGCAGGTCGCGGGCAAGACCGGCACGACGCAGGCGGCGCGCGACGCATGGTTCCTTGGGTTTACCGCTGAGTATGTTGCCGGTGTCTGGATGGGCTACGATGACAACACGCCATTGACCGGTGTCACGGGCGGCGGCCTGCCAGCCGAGATTTTTCGAGAGACCATGATACGGGTGCACGACGGTCTGACGCCGGTGGCCTTGCCAATGCGTGAACCTACTCCGCCCAGCCGCCCTGTGGCGCAACAAAGACCGGCGCAAGAACAGAAACGCCGCCGCGGCAACTTCATCGATCAGGTCCTGCAGGACATTTTTGGCGGCTCTAACCGATAGAGTCGTCAGCCCAGCTGAGGCAAGTCGCGGATCAGCCGGTTCAGGTCACCACCGCGTTGGTCCAGCAAAGCACCGATTTCAGTCCGCTCGGTCAAAAGCATGTTCACCCCTTCGATGAACATGTTGAAGAACTTATCCCTGCCTGATTTGTCAGACACAAGAAACGTCACCTCGAACGGAGACTGTCCGCGCAGATAAGCTGTGCTTCGCACTTCGTAGCCGCTCTTGATCTTTCGCGCTGATTTGACCTCAATCCGGCCGCCAATGAATTCACGGAACCGCTTGCCGTACTTCCGTGCAATGTAACCCTGAAACGCCTTGGTGAAGTTGCGAATCTGAGCGTTGCTGGCCGTGCGGGCATCAGCCCCCAGCGCATAGCGCGCCATGATCGGAACATCGGCATATTGGGTAAAGATGCGCTCGAAATCGCGGATCATTGCATTCTGGGATTTGCCTGACGCAATGACAGAATTGATGTCCGCGACCAGGGAATCGACCAGCGTGCGGGCGCTGCCCTCGGACAGGGCCGCAGCGGGAACCGGCGAAAACGTTACTGCTGTTGCGGCGATGGACGACGCCAAAAAATGACGTCTCGACAAATACTTACTCAGCATATGGGTCCTCGTAAGGGTCTTCGAAAGTGTCTTCGTAGGGGTCAAGGTATGTCTCGGTACCGGTTTCGGCCAGTTCGAACCTCCGGTTTTGCAGGTAAATAATTCGTGCTTGGGCATAGCTGTCCGCACTGCCGTAAAGAATCGAGTCGACTGTATCCGAGAAGCGCCCACGATCGCTCAGACGCTCCAGGAAACCGGCATATACGCCCGCGTTTTCAAAGGGGTTCTGTACCGCGAATGTGATCGGATTGGTGAAGAAATCCGCCAGAGTACCAACTGCGTCGCGCGCATTTGAGGGCCCGAAAATCGGCAACTCGATGTAAGGACCTTCTGCAAATCCCCACGTGTGCAGGGTCACGCCAAAGTCTGTCTCTGTTTCCGGAATGCCGAATTCAGTGGCCGGGTCCGCAAGCCCGGCAAATCCAATCGTGGAATTGATCAGAAACCTCAGCAAGGAGCGTCCGGCATCGCGAAAATTACCCTGTGCAAGAAAGTTTGCCGTATCTCCAGGCTCCGACAGGTTGCGGGAGAATGAGTTAAAACTGTCCTCAATCGGATCAGGGATCAGGTTGGTATAGCCGTTTGATGCCGGCCGGAAGAAAATCCGGTCGATGCCAAGGTTAAAGGAATGCACCGCGCGATTGGTCCCCTCATAGGGATCATAAATCTCGCTTGAACTGCGAGACGCGGCGTCCGGGCTGGCACAGCCCGCCAGTACAGCAACTGCAATCAGCGCGCCGGCGAAGGGCGCGCGTCGTGAGCGATTCAACATTCGCGGAGTGTCCAGTTCCTAATCGGCGTTACTCTGAAAAGCACGTGTAGTGTGTTTTAGTTCAGTTCCCAGTCGGGTGATCCTGACTTAAACAATTTGTGGCATGAATGAAACAGACAGTCGTTAAGTCGTTTCCAACGTGGCATAAGAGCGCCGTCGAACGTCAATATGCACCAAAAAAGGGCGTTGAGCAGAAATGAGCACCAAACCCGGCCCAGATGAACTCAGAGAGGCGCGGCGCGAGAGCCGCGCGCTCTATTGGTTTGTGGGGCTTTTCAGCTTTTTCGCGAATCTTCTTATGCTTACCGGCCCGCTCTATATGTTGCAGGTCTATGACCGCGTGCTGGGAAGCCGGTCCGAAGAGACGCTGATCGCGCTGACTTTGCTGGTCGCGTTCCTCTATGGGATGATGGCTTTGCTGGATTACACGCGGGGTCGAATCATGGCCCGCGCCGGCGCGAAATTTCAGGCAAAGCTCGACAAGCGGGTCTTTGATGCAATGGTCCGTCGGTCTGCCGTCTCGCCGGATCCTGCGGCACAGACAGGGTTGGCGGATCTGGAATCGGTGCAGCGCCTGATCTCGTCCCCGGTCCTGATGGCGGTCTTTGACATTCCTTGGACGCCCATCTTCCTGGCCGGCATCATGCTGTTTCATCCGCTTCTGGGGCTTCTGGCGCTGGCTGGTGGTGCGGTTTTGATTCTGATCACGCTGCTCAATCAGCTCTTTTCGCGCAAACCGGTGCTGGAAGCGAATGTCGCTGCCCACAAGGCGACGATGATGTCCGACGAAATCCGTAACGAAGCGGAGATGATCCAGTCCATGGGCATGCGCAGCGCTGCTTTTGATCGCTGGCAGGTCGCCCGGGACGACTCGCTGGCCCAGTCGGTCAGTGCAAACGACGTCAGCGGAACCTTCCTGTCGTCCTCGAAGGCAATGCGTCTCTTTCTGCAATCGGCCATGCTGGGGTTGGGAGCCTATCTCGTTCTGCAAGGTGAGGTGACGCCGGGCGCAATGATCGCGTCCTCCATTCTGCTGGGGCGCGCGTTGGCGCCCATCGAACTGGCCATTGGCCAATGGGCGCTTGTGCAGCGCGCGGCAAAGGGCTGGTCCAGCCTCGCTGAACTTCTTGAGAAAACGCCGCCTGAGCAGACGCGTATGGAACTGCCAAAGCCAAAGGCGAAGCTCTCCGTGCAGTCGCTCACGATTGTTCCGCCCGGCGAGAAACGTGCTTCGCTGCGGAATGTCAGTTTCGAAGTTCAGCCAGGCCAGGCGGTGGGCGTCATCGGTCCGTCCGGCTCTGGCAAATCGACCCTCGCACGGGCCCTCACCGGGGTCTGGCGCCCCGCGGGTGGCAGTGTGCGCCTTGATGGCGCAGCACTGGATCAATACGGCTCTGACGTGCTGGGACAACACATCGGCTATCTGCCGCAACGCGTGCAGCTGTTTGACGGCACCATTTCACAGAACATCGCGCGCCTGAGCGGAAACCCTGATAGCGAGAAGGTGGTGGCCGCGGCCAAGAAAGCGGATGCCCATAACATGATCGTACACCTTCCGGACGGGTACGACACACGCGTCGCCGCCGGCGGCGGGCGGCTTTCGGGGGGGCAGATGCAGCGCATCGGCCTGGCACGCGCAATGTATGATGACCCGGTCATTGTGATTCTGGACGAACCAAACTCCAACCTGGACAATGACGGCTCAATTGCCCTGAACCGCGCCATCAAGGCGATGAAGGCGAGTGGGAAGTCGGTTCTGATCATGGCCCACCGGCCAGCGGCCATTCAGGAATGCGACACACTGCTTGTACTCGACTCTGGTGCGCGCGCCGCGTTCGGGCCCAAAGATCAGGTGATGCGGGAAATGGTCAAGAACCACGAACAGCTTCAGAAAACCACCGCAATGGGAGGTGTGCGATGAGCAGTCAGAGTTGGTCCGCACGCAAACCCATTATCATTGGAATGATCGGCCTGATCGTTCTTGTGGGAGGATTTGGCACATGGGCCGTCGCCTCGAACATCGCCGGCGCGATCATCGCGTCGGGTCGGATTGAGGTCGACCGGAATCGGCAGGTGGTGCAACATCCTGATGGCGGTGTGGTTGCAGACATCCTGGTGGAAGAGGCTGATACGGTCGCACTGGGCGACACCCTGATCCGGCTTGACTCGAACCTTCTCCAGTCAGAATTGCTGATCATTGAAGGGCAGCTTTACGAACTGATGGCGCGGCGAGGGCGCCTTGAGGCTGAACGCGATGGCCTCGACGAGATTTCGTTCGACCCTGAACTCTTCGACGTGGCCAAAACCAATGAAGACGTCAAAGATCTGATCGAAGGGCAGGAAAGGCTGTTCGCCGCTCGCCGCGATACGATCGGCCGCGAAACCGAACAGCTCGAGAAGCGGCGCGGTCAAATTAAAAACCAGATTGTTGGAATCGATGCGCAGCAAGCCTCGCTCGACCTTCAGTTGGACCTCATCGAAGACGAACTGGCCAATCAGCAGTCCCTTCTGGACCGCGGACTTGCGCAGGCATCGGTAGTGCTCAACCTGCAGCGCGAAGCGGCAAATCTGGATGGGACATTGGGAGAGCTGGCAGCAAGCGAAGCGCAGGCCGAAGGACGCATCACCGAGATCGATATCGAAGTTCTGAAACTCGCCACCACGCAGCGCGAGGATGCCATCACCCGGTTGCGCGACCTTCAGTACCGCGAAATCGAACTCGCCGAGCAAAGACGCTCGTTGAAGGAGCAACTGAACCGGCTGGACATCAAGGCCCCGGTCTCGGGCGTGATCTACGGATTGCAGGTGCACACGCCACGCTCCGTGATCCGGCCCGCCGATCCTGTGCTTTACATCGTGCCCCAGGATCGCCCCCTGGTGATCGCCGCGCGGGTCGAGCCGATCCACATCGACCAGATCTTTGTCGGTCAGCCTGTCACATTGCGGTTCTCAGCTCTGGACCAGCGTCAGACGCCTGAGCTGATCGGCACCGTTATGCAGGTATCGGCCGACGCTTTTGAAGACGCCAACAGCCAGATTTCTTTCTATCGGGCCGAGATCATCCTCAACGATGGCGAACAGGCCAGGCTGCCGCCGCAGACGGTCCTGATCCCCGGCATGCCGGTCGAGGCATTCATTCGCACCGAAGACCGCAGCCCCATCCACTACCTGACCAAACCTTTGACCGACTATTTCGCCAAAGCCTTCCGTGAAAGCTGAGAATCGGCTTTCCGGCCCCGCCCATCGCGGCTAGCGTCCGGAAAACTGCCAGTGGGAGATTCACAATGAGCTTTGCCGCGAAACTGTCTGACCTTGGGATCGAACTGCCGGACGCGCCTGCACCGGCCGCGAACTATGTCCCGTTTGTTCAAATCGGGGACCTTGTCCATGTCTCGGGTCAAATTCCGATGGGCTCTGACGGGCTGATCACCGGTAAGTTGGGTGACACCATGACCACTGAGGACGGGGCCGCAGCAGCCAAAGCCTGTGCCATCAGTCTTCTTGCGCAAGTCAAAGCAGCCTGTGGGGGCGACATCGACCGGCTGGTGCGCGTTGTGAAGCTGACAGGGTTCGTGAACTCCACAGCCGACTTCACAGACCAGCCAAAGGTCATCAACGGTGCCTCTGACTTCTTTGTCGAAGCGCTGGGCGACGCGGGCCGGCACGCCCGTTCTGCTGTTTCGGCGGTGTCGCTGCCGTTGGGCGTCGCGGTTGAAATCGAAGGCATCTTTCAAATCCGATGAGACCCCCATTGCCGCAGGTGTTCCGCGAGATACCGTTGGCACACCGCGCGCTTCACGACGCAAACGACGCGCGTCCAGAGAACAGCAGGGCGGCGGTCAGGGCCGCAGTCGCAGCCGGATATGGCATCGAAATCGACCTGCAATTGTCCTCAGACGGCGAAGCTATGGTGTTTCACGATTATGACCTGAGGCGTCTGACCGGGAGGGCAGGCCCCATTCGAGGCATTTCAGCTCAAGATGCCGGCAAGTTGGAGCTGATAGGCGGGGACGGCGAGGGAATTCCCACGCTTCAGGACGTGCTCAACATCGTGGACGGATCGGTCCCTGTCCTGATTGAGCTGAAGGATCAGGATGGCGGCATGGGCCCCAACATCGGCGCGCTTGAAGCGGCCACGCAGCGCGCATTGGCGGACTATGACGGACCGGCGGCTGTAATGTCTTTCAACCCACACTCCGTGGCCGAATTGCATCGCCTTGCCCCTACCGTGCCCCGAGGCCTGACAACGTGTTCATATGACCCGACCGAATGGCCATTGCCGACCGCGACCTGCGACCGACTGCGCACAATTCCGGATTTCGAAAGCAGCGGTTCGGCCTTCATCAGCCATAATCACAAAGACCTCGACCGCCCCCGCGTTCATGAGTTGCACGACGCCGGTGTTCCGGTGCTGTGCTGGACCGTGCGATCGCCCGAAGAAGATGCAAAGGCACGGCGCGTTGCCGACAATGTGACATTTGAAGGGTATCTGCCGCCCGTTCCGGGTTGATCCGCCCGCCCCACAGCACAAATTGTCAGAGGCGCAGGGAGTAAGATGGACCAGGCACAGATCGAAATACGCGTGCTCGGCAGACTGTCGCAGATATCTGCGGCAGAATGGGACAGTTGCGCCTGCCCTGAAACGGCGGATGGCGGCCCGCCCATCGATCCGTTCACAACTCACCGGTTCCTGTCGACCCTCGAAGACAGCGGATCCGTAGGGCCGGGGACCGGATGGCAGCCTCAATACCTGACCGCCTATCAGGACGGGATGCTGATTGCGGCGGCGCCGATGTATGCCAAGTCGCATTCGCAGGGCGAGTATATCTTCGACCACAACTGGGCCCACGCCTTTGAAAACGCCGGTGGGAGGTACTATCCAAAACTGCAGGTTGCGGTGCCGCACACGCCCGCCACGGGGCGCAGATTCCTGGTGCGCCCGGGCTATGAGGTCATGGGGCAGTCCGCGCTGGTGCAGGGCGCGGTGCAGTTGGCCAGCGACAACGATGTGTCCTCGGTCCATGTGACCTTCTGCACCGAAGCGGAGGCAGCAGCCGGAGAGGCCATGGGACTGATGCCGCGGGCGACCCAACAGTTTCATTGGCTGAACAGTGAATACGCCGATTTCGATGCCTTTCTGGCGTCGTTGAATTCCCGCAAGCGCAAGAACATCCGAAAGGAACGCGCCCAGGCCCAGGGATTTGGCGGAGAGATCGAGCTGTTTTCCGGTGATGCTTTGCAACCGGAGCACTGGGACGCATTCTGGGTGTTCTATCAGGATACCGGGGCACGCAAGTGGGGAACGCCCTATTTAACACGGCGCTTTTTCGATCTGGCGCAGGAGCGGTTGAGAGATGACATGGTACTGGCCATGGCCCGCCGCAACGGGCGCTGGATCGCGGGCGCTTTGAACTTCTGCGGACGGGAAACCCTATACGGCCGTTATTGGGGATGCATCGAACATCACGACTGCCTGCATTTCGAGCTTTGCTATTATCAGGCCATTGATCTTGCGATCGCACGTGGTCTGAAGCGGGTTGAGGCCGGCGCGCAGGGGCAGCACAAGCTGGCGCGTGGGTATTTGCCCACACAGACCCACAGCCTACACTGGGTGGGTGATCCGGGATTTGCGGATGCCATCGGCCGCTATCTGGAGGCCGAACGCCGCGCGGTTGAAGAGGAAATTGAGATCCTCACTGACTACGGCCCGTTCAAAAAGATTCACGTGGAGGAACAGGAATGACGGAAAAACTCTCTGAAGAAACCCGTGGCCCCCTTCTGGACCCGCTCCTCGCCACGGGCTGGGCACTTGTCGAAGGACGGGACGCAATTGCCAAAACCTTCGTCTTTGAAGACTTCGTGCATGCTTTTGGCTGGATGACGCAAGTCGCCATCTGGTCCGAAAAGTGGAACCATCATCCGGAATGGAGCAATGTCTACAAAACTGTCGACGTCGTGCTGACCACACATGACGTGGGAGGGCTCAGCGCTCTGGATGCCAAACTGGCTCGCAAAATGGATGGGCTGGCAGAGTAAAACGCATGCTACGCACCAATGGAGTGCGATACGTGCGAGGCCTTATGGCCTCGCACAAAAATGTCGTAGAAGCGCGCGCTACATCGACGCGAGGAGGCCTTCACCGCCGGACACTTCACACACGCCCGGGTTCTCTTCTTCCTGTAGCAATGTGACTTTGCCGTCTTCGACCAACATCGCGTAGCGTTTGGAGCGCGCCATCAGCCCAACCGGCGGTGCGTCAAAGTTCATGCCGATGGCCGTCGTAAACTCGCTTTGCGCATCCGCCAGCATGGTGATCCCGGCTGCAGCGGCGCCGGTCGCTTCGCCCCACGCCTTCATGACGAAGGGATCGTTGACCGACACACAAATGATCTCGTCAACGCCCTTGGCATCGAACTGCTCTTTGGTGCGCACGAAACTTGGCACATGGGCGGAATGACAGGTCGGGGTGAATGCCCCCGGAACCGCAAAAATGACCACCTTCCGGCCATTCACCTTATCAGCCATGGAGACGGGGCCTGGTCCGTCATCCCCGATCTGAACCAATGTGGCCTCTGGCAGAGCGTCGCCCGTAGAAATCGTCATCTGTTGTCCTTCTCGTCAATTGCGTTTCTTCCCTGCACGCATATAGGGTCAGCCCGACCAAAGGACCAACAGGATTCATGAAGGGGCCGCTCAGATGAGCCATATTGTCGTGGTGGGGGCCGGGCAAGCCGGGTCATCTCTGGTGGCACGGCTGCGCAAGCAGGGGTTTGAGGGGCAGATCACTTTGATCGGGGACGAACCGGTGCCCCCATATCAGCGCCCGCCGCTTTCCAAGGCATACCTGCTGGGTGAAATGGCGCTGGAGCGACTGTTTCTGCGGCCCGAGAGTTTCTACGAAGATCAGAACATCACCCTGCGAACCGGTGCGCCTGTCAGCACCATCGACCGCGCGGCGCGCACGGTGACCGTTGGCGAAGAAACCATCCAGTATGATGAGCTTGTTCTGACGACGGGATCGCAGCCGCGCCGCCTGCCCGACGCCATAGGCGGCAACCTCAAAGGCGTGCACGTTGTGCGAACGCTGGCCGATGTGGATGCTATGGCGCCGGTCATTCAACCCGGGGCAAAAGCTCTGATCGTCGGCGGAGGCTACATCGGGCTGGAGGCGGCGGCTGTTGCGGCCAAGCTGGGGGTCCAGGTCACTCTGGTCGAGATGGCGGACCGTATTTTGCAACGCGTGGCCGCCCCCGAAACCAGCGCGTTTTTTCGCAAGCTTCATGCCAATCACGGAGTCGATATTCGGGAAGGCGTCGGGCTGGATCATCTGCAGGGCAGCGAGCGTGTCACCGCTGCGGTTTTGAGTGACGGCAGTACCATCGCCACAGATGTTGTGATTGTCGGCGTTGGCATCGCGCCGGACACCCGATTGGCAGAGTTAGCTGGGTTGGACATCGACAACGGCATTCGCGTGGACGCCCTGGGCCGTACATCGGATCCAAACATCTGGGCGGCAGGCGATTGCTGCTCCTTTCCCCACGGTGAAACACACCTGAGGTTGGAGAGCGTTCCAAACGCAATCGATCAGGCGGAGTGCGTCGCGGACAACCTGTTGGGCGCCGAGCAAGCGTATGTTCCACAGCCGTGGTTCTGGTCCGACCAATACGACGTCAAGCTCCAGATTGCCGGTCTGAACACCGGGTATGACAGAATCATCACGCGCTCCGGTGAGGGCGACAGCGTCAGCTTTTGGTACTTTCAGGGTGACACCTTGCTTGCCGTGGATGCCATGAACGCGCCGCGCGATTACATGATCGGAAAGCGCCTGATTGACGCCGGTAGGTCTCCGGCTCCCGATACGATCGCCGACCCGGAAGCGGATCTCAAAGCCTTGCTGCGCGCGTGAGGATCATAGCAGGCAGGTTTCGCGGGACCGGCCTGACACCGGTTGGCAAAGGAGACGCTGCCGCACATCTGCGCCCGACCTCGGACCGCGTGCGGGAAAGCCTGTTCAGTATGTTGACTCATCAGGACGCAATTGAGGGTGCACGCGTTCTGGACCTCTTTGCCGGGACCGGTGCACTGGGTCTGGAGGCTTTGTCACGCGGGGCATCGCATGTCACTTTTGTTGAGAGCGGACGGGCCGCGCAACGACTGCTGCGCACCAATATCGCGCGGTTGAGAGTCGAGGCGGAAACCCGGATTCTCAGCACGGACGCGACCCGACTGGGCGACTGCCCGGATGAGCGCTTCGATCTGGTCTTTCTCGATCCGCCATATGCCAAGGCGCTGGGTGAGAAAGCGCTGAACGCTGCCACAAATTGGCTGCAGCCAGGTGCTCTTGTGGTTTGGGAGGAAGCGGCACCCATGGCACCGCCGGCGGGCTTCCATCTGCACGACCAACGCCGCTATGGCTCCACGTTCGTGACCTTTCTAACCCGTGACGCGGATGACGGGGGCGACATCTGAGCAACGCGTGATAGGGTGCTGGCCATGACCGACACGACTCACAGCGCAGCGTGGGCTTGGCAGAGGGCGCGTGACGACTCTGTTGCCACCACCGGGCCCGAAAACCGGAAACGGGGCGGTCCGGTGTTCATCCACGATGCTGTGACGCCCTGGGGCGGCGAAACTCTGCTGCTAACTCTGTTGCGTCAGCAGGCTCTGGATGCGCAGGACGACGATCAGGACCCGTAGGTCGGGTGGAACCGTCCACTCGGAGAAAGCGTAAAGATTTCCACGCCATCTGCCGTAACGCCCACCGAATGCTCATACTGCGCCGAGAGTGACTTGTCCCGCGTCACCGCCGTCCAGTCATCAGACAGAGTTTTGGTTTCGGGACGGCCCAGGTTCACCATCGGCTCAATGGTAAAGAACATGCCTTCTTCCAGAACAGCACCGGTTCCGGGCCGTCCATAGTGCAGGACATTGGGTGGGGCATGAAACACCCGACCCAACCCGTGCCCACAGAAATCACGCACCACGCTCATCCGATGGCTCTCGACATAGGACTGGATGGCATACCCGATGTCCCCGAACGTATTTCCGGGGCGCACAACGTCGATCCCTCTCATCAGCGCATCATGCGTGACTTCGATCAGCCGCTCCGCTTTGCGGGGCAACCGGCCAGCCACATACATCCGGCTGGTATCGCCATACCATCCGTCGACAATGACCGTGACATCAATGTTCAGGATGTCGCCATCCTTCAGCGTCTTGGCACTGGGAATACCGTGGCACACGACATGATTGACCGAGATGCAGCTCGCATGCTGATAGCCCTTGTATCCGATGGTCGCGGATTCGGCGCCAGCCTCATCGACCATGTCGGTGATGATGCGATCAAGCTGCTCGGTTGTCTGGCCGGGAAACACATGCTCGGACATCGCATCGAGGATGCGCGCCGCCAACGCACCGGCTGCGTGCATGCCTGAAAAATCAGACTGATCGTAAATGCGAATGCCGTCCTTTGTCAGGCGACCGCGGTTTTCCTTGTCCACAATAGGCTCCATCTCTGGCGTAGCGGATATGTAGTTCGACCTTCCCAATTTCGCCAGTGGTATCAGGTCACGGCTTCAAGAGCCGCGTCCAGCGTCACTGATTGGGGTGTGATCTGAGTGCCGAAACACAACGTTTCCACACCGGCTCGCCGTGCCTCATCATACGCTGCGCCATAGGCCGGGTCCAGATCGCGCGCCAAAGTGAAGGTTTTGCAATCCGTGCGTTGCACGAGATAAAGCATGATGGCCCGGTGTCCCTGCGCCACAACATTCGTCAATTCGTTAAGGTGCTTCGCCCCGCGCTGGGTCACGCTGTCCGGAAACTCGGCCAGCCCAGGCCTGCGAGACAATGTCACACTCTTAACCTCGACATAGGCGTCAGGAAGCCCCGGTTCAGACAGCAAGAAGTCGATTCTGCTGTTCTCTCCGTAACGTTGTTCCGGCTGCACAGTGCCATAGTCGGCAAGGGGTCCGATCTGTCGCGCGACAAGAGCTTCGCGCAGAGCACGATTTGGAACCGACGTGTCTACGCCCGTAAAATGCCCGTCCTTGTGCTCAACAAGGCGCCAGCCGAACTTCAGCTTTTTCTTGGGATCGGCGTTGGGTTCCAGCCAAATCCGCAAACCCGGATCCGCCAGCCCCATCATCGAACCCGGATTGGCGCAGTGCGCTGTTACGTCGGTTCCATCATCCAGCCGGCAATCGGCCAGAAACCGTTTGTATCGGCGGATCAGGGTGGCGGGCACAAGAGGGGTTTTAAAGCGCATCGCGGGCGGCCTATACCTGCGCGACGCGTGAGGCAAGAGAGGGCGGACCATGCCAAACCCAACCGCAGCCATGTTGGTGATCGGAGATGAAATCCTGTCTGGCCGGACCCGCGACGCGAACATGTTCCATCTGGCGGGCGAACTGACAAAACACGGAATCGACCTGAAAGAGGTGCGCATTGTCAGCGACGACGCCGGCGCCATCACCAAAGCGGTTCAGGATCTTTCCTCCAGCTATGACAGCGTTTTCACCAGCGGCGGCATTGGCCCCACACATGATGACATCACCGCCGATTGTATCGCGGCCGCTTTTGACGTTCCGATTGATGTGAGAGACGACGCCCGCGCCTTGCTGGAGGCGCATTACACCCGGTCCGGTCTGGAGCTGAACGATGCCCGGTTGCGCATGGCGCGGATCCCGGACGGAGCTGAACTGATTGAAAACCCGGTTTCAATCGCACCTGGATTCACATTGAAAAACGTGCACGTCATGGCCGGTGTGCCCGCCATCTTCCAAACCATGGTGGCGTCTGTCCTGCCGACCCTGACCGGCGGCGCTCCCTTGTTGTCACAGACACTTCGGGTGATGCGCGGCGAGGGTGATATCGCGTCCCAACTGTCCGTACTTGCCGAAGATTTCGACGATCTCTCGATCGGGTGTTACCCGTTTCACAAAGACGGAGTCTTTGGCGCAAACGTGGTGATCCGCGGGACCGAAGGCGGTCGCGTTGACGCCGCGATGACCCGTTTGGCGAAAGAACTGGGCGTATGACGCCGGAACGCCTGTTCGCAACGATGGAAGCGACTTGGCCAGCCGCATCGCGCCGCGAAACAGGTATCTGGACTCTCCGCGACGGTCAGGGCGGCGGCAAACGCGTGTCCGCCGCAACCACCACAGGAGATGCACGAACCGAAGATATCGATCAGGCTGAAGCGGCGATGACAGCAAAGGGTCAGATGCCCTTGTTCAGCCTGCGCCCCGAACAGTCAGCGCTTGATGGCAAGCTGGAAAGCCGGGGATACGCAATGATTGACCCCTCCGTGATGTACGCCTGCCCCATCGAACGGCTGACGGATCAGCCGTTGCCCCGCGTGACTGTCTTTTCGATCTGGGAGCCTTTGGCGATCATGCGCGAGATCTGGGAACAGGGCGGCATCGGGTCGGCGCGCCAGGCCGTGATGGACCGCGTGCAGGGACCAAAGGCAGGTCTGCTGGCCCGTCACCGCGACAAACCAGCCGGTGTTGCATTTGTTGCGATCCATGATGGTGTGGCAATGGTGCACGCTGTTGAGGTCTTGCCGCATCAACGGCGGCAGGGCATGGGCCACTGGGTGATGCGCGGCGCCGCCCTTTGGGCTGCCGAGCAAGACGCCTACACGCTTTCTGTGATTTGCACGCAGGCCAACACTGCGGCAAACGCGCTCTACGCTTCCCTCGGCATGACGCCTGTGGGACAGTACCATTACCGCCAACACCCAACGGAGCCATCGTGACCGATCAGAGCCAACCCACCGCCTTGAATCTGCCAATTGTCGACCCGTTGCCCGAGGCGACCCAGAAGTACTTCGACATCTGCACGGAAAAGCTGGGCATGATCCCCAACGTCTTGACCGCGCATGCCTTTGATATCGAGAAACTGAACACGTTCACCGCGCTCTACAACGACCTGATGCTTGGCGAGAGCGCCTTGAGCAAACTGGAACGCGAGATGATTGCGGTCGTGGTCTCGTCCATCAACCGGTGCTTTTATTGCCTCGTTGCCCATGGTGCCGCGGTCCGGCAACTGTCCGGCGATCCGAAACTAGGTGAGATGTTGGTCATGAACTACCGCGTTGCACCTTTGGAGCCCAAGCAGCGCGCGATGCTGGATTTTGCGGCAAAGATCACGACTGCCAGCGCGACGATCGAAGAGCCGGACCGGCAGGCGCTGCGCGATCACGGATTCAGTGACCGCGATATCTGGGACATTTCCAACGTGGCCGCATTTTTCAACATGACCAACCGGGTGGCCAGCGCCACCGCGATGAAACCGAACGACGAGTACCACGCCCAATTCAGATGACCTTTCTCCGTGTCGCCACGCTTGCGCTGGGGTGCGCTGCCGCTCCGCTGTCAGCTCTGGAGCTGGCGTTGCCCACTGGATCACGGCAGTTGTCTGACCGCGACAGCCCGTTGGGCAGTTATCGACTCCCGACCGGACCATGGGCGGATGGCAGCATACCTGTTGAGACGTTCGAAGGTGCAATCGACCGCCAGACCTGGCGCATCGACAGTGGATCCGTCACGACCTTGCAGGTGCTTGATCCGCTACGCAAACAGATCGCCGACGCAGGCTATGACACGATTTTCGCCTGCAAGGATCAGGACTGCGGGGGGTTCGACTTCCGATTCGAGACCGAGGTCGTGCCCGCGCCTGACATGCACGTGGACATTCGTGACTACCGCTTCCTGTCCGCGGTCCGCGGCGAAAGCGAAGCGTTAAGCCTTCTGGTCAGCCGGGGGCGGAGCGCAGCTTATGTGCAGGTCATTCGGGTCGATCCCGAGGAAGCTTATTCCGCTGAAACCCCGACCTCCGTCGATCTGCCTGATGAACCTTCGGAAGAGGAAGACGAGCTGATCGCGCGCCTGCGCGCAGATGGTCACGTGGTTTTGCCCGATCTTGAATTTCAGACCGGTGCCGACAAACTGATCAATGGTCCTTACGACTCCCTGGCCGCTCTGGCGGATTTCTTGAAAGCCAACCCCGATCTTTCGTTGATGCTGGTCGGGCATACTGACAGCGTCGGAACGCTCGACCAAAACATCGCCCTGTCCAAGCGCCGGGCCGAGGCCGTTCGGACACGGATGTTGGAACTCTATGATCTGCCCGCATCAAGCGTACAGGCAGAGGGGATGGGATTTCTCTCACCCGTGGCGTCCAACCTGACAGCGCCGGGGCGCGAGGCCAACCGCCGGGTTGAGGCCGTTGTTCTCCCCAAACCCTAGTCTTTGGAGAGGTCCGGCCATAAGTCTGGGTCTAGTTCATCCAGAAATGGCCCCAGCAGTGCCGCATCGCGTTTCCAGCGTCCAACCGACCGGGTGTGAACCGGTTGGCGCAGTTGGTAAACGCTTTGCGTTCTGATCTGGCCCGCGTGCAGGTCGGGTCGTGCCATTTCTTCCACCCAGCGCAAGCCACAGAACTCCGCCAGTCTGCCGCTCTCTGACTTGATGTCTGAAACGAGCGACTCGTAAGGCAGGTCCAGAATCGCGTCGGGATAGAGGCGCGACCAATGCGCCATCATCTGAGCATAAAGGTTGAACCGATGCGCCATCGCCGACCAGTCATAGGTGTAGCCCAATGCGCCTGTTGGAAACCGGCTGCGCCACATGGAAAGCGCGATGTCGCGAGGATCGCGTCGCACGTGAATGATGCGGCTGTCGGGATAAGCTGCGATCAGGAAACCCACCCAGCGATGATTCTCAGGCATCTTGTCGACGTAGGCCTGCGTACCATCCGACAGGTCGGGTAGTGCCGTTTGATCGTCTTGCACAAGTTTGGCTATGGCTTGCGCATCGAAGGTTCGTCCCTCCTGAACAAACGGGAGAAGTAAATCAGGCGTGTGGCGTTCGCCCAACGGCGCAACCGCCGGATGGGCGCCCAAAACGGCCTCAGTCAGAGTCGTCCCGGATCGCGGCAAGCCCAGAACAAAGATCGGACGCGCCCGCAGGTCACCCGAGACGCCCGTCTTGGAAAACGGCGCCGGCGCAAAAGACAGGATGGCCGCGTTCAAGTCTTCTTCCGCTGATCGATCATACGGAGCCAGCCCAGCCATGATGCGATTGCCTTCGGCCAGGTACGCCGCTTCGTGCTTACTTCCTGACTCTGACAGCGTGGCCAACGCAAAGGACAGGGCTCCGCGCGCCTCGGGCGAGACGCCACGACGCGACCAAACGGCGTCTGCCCGATCTCGTATGGCGTGCCGATCTTCATCCGTGCCGATCTTTGCCATCTGTTCAATGGCATCGACATCATCCGGAGTAAGGTCCAGCACCTGGCGCACTTGCGCGCGCGCCTTTTCCAACTGTCCCATCGAAAGTAGTTGTGCCACGCGCCGCAGCAGCAGTGTGTTGTCCTGGGGCCTGAGCGCGATGGCCTGTTCGATCGCTTGCAGAGCCTCTTCGGGTTGGGCCTGTTTGGCGTAAAGCCCGCTTTGGCGCGCCCAAAGACTTGGATTGTCAGGTGTTTTCTTCAGAGCCAGCGCAAGATCCTGCAATGCCAATCCCGCCTGCCCCAGATGTTCATACACTTCCCCGCGGAGCGCGAGCGCATTGGCATTCAAGGGCCCCAACGCTGCCAGCGCATTGAGTGTCTCAAGCGCTTCGGAGAATGCGCCCGATCGGGATTGCGCCGCAGCGAGCACGTAATGCGCCGCAGGATCGCGCGGCCGCTGCGCCAGTACTTCCGACAGGTGCCGCGCGGCGGCCTCGGGTCGCTCCAAAGCCAACAACGCCTGCCCCAAGTTGCGGCGTGCCTCCAGAAAATCGCGGTCGAGTTTTAACGCCGTCTGAAACATCGGAACAGCGTCCCGTTCTTTGCCCAGTGCGCAGGCGGAAATCCCAGCGAAATTGGGAAACGCTGGATGTGACTTGTGCCGCTTCATTCCCGATCTGGCAGCCTTGAATGCCGCCTTATGACGACCCTGCTGGACGAGACGAGTGACATTCTGGAGATCGGTGGCGAGACTCATGCCTCAGAAGTGATTGAAACCGCGCACCTTGGCAACCGCTCCTCAGCAGAACGATACAAACCTCAAAAAGAATGCCCCGCGACGCAGCGCGGGGCAGTTTGTTGCCAAGGGAAGCAACATGAAAGAGATTTTGCAGAATGCTCGGTTACCAGTCGCTTGGACCTTTTTCGGCAAATGCATGTACTAGAAAATCGATGAACGCGCGGACCTTGGGTTGGGTAAACCGGCCCGGCGGGTAAACAGCGTAAATGCCTTGAGTCTCAATCGGCAGTGTCGGCATGGCATCTTCGACCAGGCCCTGCTCCATCGCTTCGGAGAACAGGAAACTCGGCAGATAGGCGATACCCAGCCCGGAAATGGCAGCATTCAAAAGGGATTGACCGTCGTTGACGCTCAACCATCCAGCGGTGCGGACCTGACGTTTTTCACCGGACGGTGCCGTCAGCTTCCAGACATTGCCGCTGGACTGGTTGGAATAATGCAGAAGTTTATGTTCGTTCAGATCGTCGATTTTTGTCGGGCGCCCGTAGTTCTGGAAATAGCTGGGGCTCGCGATCATCCGCTTGGTTGTTTCGGTCAGCTTGCGCGCACGCAGTGTGCTGTCTTCAAGCTCTCCGATCCGAATGGCCATATCGAACCCTTCGGAAATCAGCTCAACATACCGGTTGTTCAACACCATGTTGACGGTGATGTCCGGAAAATCGGCCAGAAAATCTGACAAGACCGGCGACAGGTGGTTCACACCGAAATCGGTGGCCACGCTGATCCGCAACAGGCCAGACGGCGCCGATTGCATAGATGTGACCAATGCGTCCGCTTCGCCCGCGTCATTGAGAACACGGCGCGCGCGATCATAATAGGCCAAGCCAATCTCAGTCGGAGACACGCGGCGCGTGGTCCGGTTCAACAGGCGCGCACCCAACCGTGCTTCGAGGCTCGAAACGTGCTTCGAGACAGCCGATTTGGAGATGCCCATCTTCTTTGCGGCGTCGGTAAACCCGCCCTGATCCACAACGGTGGCAAAGGCTTCCATTTCGGTCAGACGGTCCATACCGGTTTCCTTCAAAGTTTCTTAGTTCGACCCCGGTTATCCCGTCGAAAAGGGGCGGAAACGCGGCGTGGGTGGGATAATATCGGGGTTTTCCTGAGATCGTTTTGCCCTCGGAAACGGCCCGGCTTAACAAAACAAGGGTTTTTCGGAGGACTTTTGGACCGAAAAGAGGCATATTTGGTCGGGCTTAACCGCAAGTTGTACAAGAAATGCGTGACTCACGCAGGGAGGACCAAACATGAAATCTGTACTCTTGGCTGCAACCCTCAGCCTCGGCCTTGTGCCGGCGGCCTTCGCCGGTGGCGAGACGCCTTCGAACCCGGACGCGACCGTATATTTTGTTAACGTCTCCGATGGGGATACGGTGTCGTCTCCGGTCACCCTGGTCTTTGGCCTCTCGGGCATGGGTGTCGCACCATCCGGTACCGAAAAGGAGATGACGGGACATCACCATCTGCTCATCAATCGCCCTGCCTTTGGCGAAGGGCCCGACGGGTCTGACGAGTTGGAGATGGGACTGCCCGCTGACGAAAACCACATCCATTTTGGCGGCGGTCAAACCGAAACCACAATCGAGCTCCCACCCGGAACGCACACGCTGCAACTGGTTTTGGGGGATGCCGGGCACGTTCCGCACAGTACGCCGATTGTGTCGGACGTCATCACCATCACGGTTGAGTAGCGACAACCCCAAACGTCTCTTCGAAGGCGCGCGTGCCGCTTGGAGAAAACTTCACGACGCGCGTTCCCGGGACCCGCGCAGCCCATCCGAGCTCGATGAAACGGGCAAGCATGGCACGTCCCAGCTTGCCCGCGAGGTGCGATTGTCGCGCGCTCCAGTCGAGGCACTCGCGGCACATTGGTGCCCGGTTTTGCGCCAGCGCAGCCAGATCGAGACCCAGTGAAGATGCGAACTGCGCCCCGTCATCGGTCAAAGTCATTCCCTCGGTGTTTATCTCAAAATGACCTCTTGCCTTCATGCCCTGGAACATCGCCACGCCCATCTCTCCGGCCAGATGGTTGTAGCAAACACGGGCGTGGCGCAGCGCTTCGTCTTTTGGACCAGTGCGCGTGCGAAGGTGCCCACGTCCGGCCGCAAGTCCCATGAGCCCCTCAAGCGTGGCCGCAACATCTTCTCCCGCCAGCGCGAAATAGCGGTGTCGCCCCTCGGGCCGGAGCGTGATCAATGCACCTTCCTGTAGTTTGCGCAAATGGCTGCTGGCCGTCTGCGGACTGACGCCCGCCTCTGCTGCCAGTTCCGTCGCAGTCAACGCTTTGCCACTCATCAGAGCGGTCAGAATGTTCGCGCGCGCGGGGTCTCCAATGAGATTCGCAATACGCGCAATGTCGGGGCCTTCTTTCATATTTCGACCATAGTCGAAGCATGTCCGTTCGGCAATGCGCTAGACCAAAGCATGACCAAGGAGACACCATGCTGACCTGTATCATTCGTTATCAGATTGACCCGACCAAGACCGAACACTTCGTGCAATATGCAAGGACCTGGGGCGCGGCGATCCCCCGTTGCGGCGCGAACCTTGTCGGATACTACGCACCGCACGAAGGGTCCGCGACCCTTGCCTATGGCATCTACGAGATCCCATCCCTGGCCGCCTATGAGGCCTACAGGGAGAGGCTTGCCGACGACCCTCTGGGCCGCGAGAACTATGCCTTTGCTCAGAAAGAACGGTTTCTTTTGCGCGAAGACCGTACCTGGCTCAAACGCGTGTCAGACCCAATCGACGGCCCGCACGAACCACTGTGATCAGAAGGAACGGATCAGCGGGCCGAGTTTGGCAAAGTGTGCTCTTTCAAAGAGTAGCGGCCAGGCGGGTCCCTTGATCGATCGCGCGCTTTGCATCCAGCTCAGCGGCCACATCAGCACCGCCGATGACATGCGGCGTAACGCCCTTTTCGATCAAGGCATCAGCCAACGCGCGTTCCGGATTCTGACCTGCGCATAGGACAATCGTGTCGGCGGCTATAAGCGTCGGATTCTCACGGGCTTCGCCAAAAGACACCATCAGGCCTTCGTCTTCGATCCGCTCGTAGTTCACGCCACCGACAAACTCGACATCCTTCATTTTCAACGCGGCACGGTGAATCCAGCCCGTGGTTTTACCAAGCCGTTTGCCGTGCTTTTCAGCTTTGCGCTGCAAGAGCGTGACCTGGCGCGCCGGTGCATGCGGCTGCGGTCCTTCGGGCGCCAGACCACTGCGGTGCTCCGCCGGATCGGCCACGCCCCATTCTTCCATCCAAAGCGGAAGACTTTCGGTTGGGCTTTCGCCGTCATGAACAAGGAACTCGGACACGTCGAACCCGATGCCACCGGCACCGACCACGGCGACCTTTTCGCCCAGGGGTGCAGCGCCCTTCAGGACATCGATATAGCTGTAGACTTGAGGGGCATCCTGACCGGGAATCTCTGGGTCGCGTGGGGTAACGCCGGTTGCAATGACAACTTCGTCGAATTGGGTCAGATCGTCCGGCCCAACTTCGCGGTTCAGTTCGACACGCACCCCCATCTGATCAATCATTTCGCGATACCAGTCCACCAAACCCCAGAATTCCTCTTTGCCGGGAACCTGTTTGGCGAGGTTGAGTTGCCCGCCGATCTCCGCAGCCTTGTCAAACAGGGTGACCGAATGACCGCGCTCCGCAGCGGTCAGAGCGGTCGACAGACCGGCCGGCCCGGCGCCGACAATGGCGATGGATTTTGGGTTTTCGGCGGGCGCGATCTGAAGCTCTGTTTCGTGGCATGCACGGGGATTGACCAGGCAACTGGTCAGCTTGCCGCCAAAGGTATGGTCCAGGCAGGCCTGATTGCAGGCGATGCAGGGCGCAATATGCGCGCCGTGCCCGGACATGGCCTTGGACACGAAATACGCATCCGCCAGCATCGGCCGCGCCATCGACACCATGTCCGCGCAGCCGGTTGAGAGCACCTCTTCGGCCACTTCTGGCGTATTGATACGGTTCGAGGTGATCAGGGGGATCGACACCTCACCCATGAGCTTTTTCGTCACCCATGCAAAGGCTGCACGCGGCACGGATGTGGCGATCGTCGGAATGCGCGCTTCGTGCCACCCGATGCCGGTGTTGATGATGGTTGCACCCGCCGCTTCGACGGCCTTGGCCAGTTGCACCACTTCGTCATAGGTGGAGCCGTTGGGCACAAGATCGATCATCGACAGTCTGTAGATGATGATGAAATTGGTCCCAACGGCTTCGCGCGTGCGCCGCACCACTTCGACCGGCAGACGCATCCGGTTTTCATAGGATCCGCCCCAGCGATCCTCGCGCTTGTTGGTATGGGTCACGATGAACTGATTGAGGAAGTATCCTTCAGACCCCATGATCTCGACGCCGTCATACCCGGCCTTCTGGGCCAGAACCGCAGCATTCACGATGTCGCCGATCTGCTTATCGATGCCTTCTTCATCCAATTCGGCGGGTGGAAAAGGTGAAATTGGAGACTTGACCGGGCTGGGCGCAACGCATTTGGGACCATAGGCATAACGGCCGGCATGCAGGATCTGCATGGCAATCTTGCCGCCTGCTTCGTGCACGCGCTCGGTCACGATCGAATGGTTCTGGACGTCCTCGTCAGTTGTCATCATCGCCGCACCGGGCAGAACCGACCCTTCGAGATTCGGGCCAATGCCACCGGTCACCATCAGTGCCACCTGGCCGCGTGCGCGCTCGGCGTAGAACTCCGCGACGCGGTTCCAGTCGCGGGTTTCTTCCAGGCCCGTATGCATGGACCCCATCAACACGCGGTTTTTCAAAGTGGTGAAACCCAGATCGAGCGGGGCGAGCATATTCGGGTAATTGGACATCGAAACCTCCCTGGCTGGACGAAGACATGCGGCGCAGCCCTGCATTTGTCACGTCAAACGCCGCGTCACCGGCTTGCTTTGAGCCCACGCGTTGTTAGGACAGGGACCAACACAACAAGGAACGACCCGATGACACCTGACGAGATCCGACAACTGCCCTATCGGCCCTGCGTGGGTGTGATGCTGGTGAACGAAACTGGCGAGGTCTTTGTCGGTCAACGCCGTGATCGCGACACGGCGGCGTGGCAAATGCCACAAGGTGGTGTGGACAAAGGCGAGACGCCGGGTGAAGCAGCACTGCGGGAACTCTGGGAAGAAACCGGCGTGCCAGCGGAGTTGGTCAAAATCGAGACCGAAACCGAAAGTTGGCTCCGTTATGATCTACCACATGATCTGGTACCGAACATCTGGAAGGGTCGGTATCGCGGGCAAGAACAGAAATGGTTCCTGATGCGCTTTCTGGGGCGTGACGATCAGATCGACATCGCCACGGAACACCCGGAATTCTCGACGTGGAAATGGACCGCTGCCGATCAGCTGGTCTCTCAGATCGTGCCGTTCAAACGTGAGGTGTATGAAAAGGTCCTGGCTGAGTTTTCTGACCACTTCTGACCAGAAAAGTCAGCCCGCAATTCTGCGGACCAAATCACGCCTGTGCGGAGGGACGCGCCTTGATCGCGTCAAACCACGCCTGAGTGGCACTGTTGCCCTCAGGTATTCGCTGCTTTACGACGCGCGCAAAGTCGACGAAGACATAGGCTGTGATATCAGCGAGAGAAAACTGGTCCAGAGCCAGCCAGCTGCTCTGCTGCAAACGCTCTTCAAGGAGATCAAAAAACATCGCAACCCGCGTCATCCCGCGCGCGGCGAGTTCGGGTATCTGCTCAAAGTTCTTTGGCCCGGTCAGGGCTCGCCCCTTCATATGCGGGTTTCCATTGCGCAGGGCCTCGGCGATCGGCAACCCACCTTGGGCCTCGCAAATCGCGTTCCACATAGCAACGAGGGCCTTTTCACCTGGCGTTGTGCCCATCAACGCCGGATCCGGAAACGCAGCCTCGAGATAGGTGGCAATCGCGATGTTCTCGGTCAGGGTCAGACCGTCGTCGGTCACCAGCACAGGGACGGTCGCGCGTGGGTTCACGGCCCGGAATGCCTCGGACAGCTGTTCCCCCTTCGCGATGGAAATGTCACGGGTTTCGATGTCCAACCCCTTTTCGACGATGAACATGCGGGCGCGGCGCGGGCTGGGGGCAGTTGAGCAGTCGTAAAAGATCATTCTTGAAACCTCATGGCGGTGGTGCGCCCATTTGGCATGGACCGGGCCGCAATGTCAGGCGCGACGTTGGGTTTTCTGTGGTTGATCTGCGGCGCCGGCGGCGCCACCATCGGTTTGTCGCGCCTGCCGGACATTCAGTTGAAGGAACTTTGCACCGTGATCACCATCAAATCAGAAAGTGCGGCGGTCGTGGCCGAAGTGCATGTGGCGCCCGGTGACTCTGTGCAGGCAGGTGCGGTGCTTCTGTCGACCGAGCTGATGAAAATGCGCCACGACGTCCGCTCTGATCGCGACGCGACAGTGATCAGCGTGCACGTGTCCCCCGGGGACGAGCTGCAAGGCGGAGAGTCACTAGTCGTCTTGGACTTGGCCACCGACAGCGCTGCGCCAACCAAAGCGCCTGCCGCAGAGCGCCCGGACATGACAGAGTTCAATGATCGGATGGCGCTATTGAAAGACGCCGCACGCCCTAAGGCTGTCGCGAAACGCCATGAAGCGGGGTATCGAACAGCGCGCGAAAACATCGCCGACCTCTTCGACGAGGGAACGTTTGCGGAGTACGGAGCACTGGCGGTTGCGGCACAACGCTCCCGCCGGCCACTTGATGACTTGCACGCCCGCACACCGGGCGACGGCATCATCTGCGGAATTGGCCTCGTAGATGGCAAACCAACGGCGGCGATGGCCGTCGACTATACCGTGCTGGCCGGAACGCAGGGTTACTACCACCACCACAAGATGGACCGTCTGATCGAGGTTGCGGGTCGTCAAAACCTGCCGATTGCCCTGTTCGCCGAGGGTGGTGGTGGCCGCCCCAATGACTACGATGTTGCGAATATCATCACGGCTGGTCTGAACGTGCCCTCGTTCCGAGGTTTCGCAGCCCACAAAGGCCGCAAGATTGGCATTGTGGCCGGATACTGCTTTGCCGGAAACGCGGCCCTGTTTGGTGTCTGCGATGTCCGGATTGCAACCCGGCAAAGCTGGGTGGGTATGGGCGGACCCGCCATGATCGAAGGAGGCGGGTTGGGCGTCGTCGCACCAACCGAGATCGGACCGTCCAAAGTGCAGGCGGAGAATGGCGTCCACGATCTGGTGGTCGAGGACGAAGCTGCTGCCGTCATCGCAACTAAGACACTGCTCGCGCTTCCCGCAACCACAGACGCCGAGGATAACAATGCTGACGCCTTGCGCGCGGTTGTGCCCGCTGAACGCACGCTGGCCTACGATATGAGAGAGGCGGTTTCAGCATTGGTGGATGCGGGGAACTTCCTCGAACTGCGGCGCGGTTTCGGCGTCGGGATGATCACGGGCTTTGGGCGCATCTGCGGGCGTGCTGTCGGACTGCTGGCAAACAACCCGCTGCATCTGGGCGGCGCGATCGATGCAGAGGCCGGTGACAAGGGTGCGCGCTTCCTGCAGCTGTGCGATGCGTGGGGTCTCCCCGTGGTTACGCTTTGCGACACCCCTGGATTCATGGTCGGGCCCGACGTTGAACAAACCGGGCAGGTTGCGCATATCTCGCGGCTTTTTCTGGCCGGAGCGCATTTCTCGCAGCCTCTGGTCACGGTTATCCTGCGCAAGGGCTACGGGCTTGGCGCAATGGCAATGGCAGGTGGTGGGTTTGATCGGCCGCACTATTGCTGCGCGTGGCCAACGGGCGAGGTCGGCGCAATGGGGCTCGAAGGCGCCGTTAGGCTAGGGTTCCGCGAGCAACTCTCGGCGATCGACAATCCGCAAGAGCGCGAAGCGGAATTCCAGCGGCTGGTGGGCGAGTTGTATGCGCGCGGTAAAGCCCTGAACGCAGCCAGCCAGCTGGAGTTTGACGCAGTGATCGACCCGGCCACAACAGCGATCGAGATCGACCGCGCCCTGGCGTCAGCAGGCCCGGCGCGACCTGGTTCGCGCTATGCGGATGCGTGGTGAACCAAAGGCCGTTCAGGCAGGGAACATGGGAACGTGTGCGCCATAGGAGTGTGGCAAGCGCTTGGTCAGCCGCGGATCGTCGAGAATTTCAACACTCTGGTGCGTGGGCTCAAATCCAGAGCGCCGATAGAAATCCAGGGCGCCCGGGCTGTCGAGCGTGCACGTGTGCACATGAAACCGGCTGATGGGGCGCGCCCAGGCCTTTTCAATCGCCTGAGTCATCAGGAACCGTCCGGCTCCGGATCCCATCAAAGGCCGCGTCAGGCCAAAGAACGCTAACTCACACTCTCCGGCGATCCGAAAATCCAATTCCAGAATCGCCTCGGCCACGCCATCGCGCCATAGCGTCCAAAGTTCGGTGTCTTCGCTTTCGAGAATGGCCGCCAGCGCGGCTTCGTCCATTTCCAGCCGCGAGATCCAGAGCCAGTCCTCTGATCCGACACGTTTGAAGAGATCACGATAGAACTCAGGCGTCGGTTCAGTGACCTCTGCAAACCGCAGACCACTTGGCAGGGCCACATCTTTGCCCTGCACGGGAGCTGTCATTTCCAGATAGGTCACGACGGTTGCCATCTTGCCGGGTGGGACGTCGTGCATCCCGTTGGACAGCATTACATCAGGCCTTCTTGCTTCAGAAGGTCCTGCATGTCCGCCTCTGGCCGAGGACCAATATGGCTGATGACTTCTTTGGCGCAGACATTGCCCATTCGGGCGCAGGTCTCAAGATCGCGCCCCCTCGCCATGCCAACCAGGAAACCCGCAGCAAACTGATCTCCGGCACCCGTCGCGTCTACCGGCGTGATTTTGTCTACGGCAACATCAATGCGCGACGTGCCTTCCATCACCGTGACACCGTCACCCGACCGCGTGCAGACAACCAGCGGGCAGAGCGCAGCGGTCAGCATCAGTGCGTCGTTCAGATGGTCATTCTGAAAGAGCGACTTGATCTCGTCTTCATTACCGATCACGAAATCCAGATCATGTTCGATCAGGGACAGGAAATCGGCGCGATGGCGGTCGACACAAAAGGGATCCGAGATCGCAATGCCCGCCTTGCCACCTTTGGCCCGCGTAGAACGCGCCGCCTCCCGAAAGGCCGATTTTCCTGCGTCATGATCAAAGAGATACCCCTCCAGAAACATCAGCTTCGCGTTGCCCGAGACTTCAGCTGGTACATCTTCGGACGTCAGACCGGTCGAGATGCCAAGATAGGTGTTCATAGACCGCTCGCCGTCCGGCGATACAAAGATCATCGAGCGCGAGGTCGGGATCGGCCCATCAGCGACCGGGGGGTTCACGAAATCGATGCCGTGATCGGTCATTGCATCCGCGTAGAACCGGCCCAGCGCGTCGTCTTTCACACGTCCGATGAACGCGGTTTCCAGACCCAGTGCACCGGCACCCGCAATGGTATTGGCAACCGACCCGCCCGGCGTCTGCACCCGGCCGTCCATGGCCGCATAAAGCACTTCTGCCCGCTCGCGATCCACAAGCTGCATGATCCCTTTCTCGATCCCCATGTGGTCGAGAAAGCTGTCGTCAGATTGCGAGATGACGTCGACAACGGCATTGCCGATGCCCACCAGATCGTAGGTTTTCATATGGTCTTGTCCTCAAATTGGCAGAGATCGCCGATGATGCAGGTCGGGCATTGGGGCTTGCGGGCCTTGCAGTGATATCGCCCGTGCAGAATGAGCCAATGATGTGCATGCAATTGGAAGTCCGCGGGCACGTTGTCTTCGATGGCGCGTTCAACGGCGTCCACGTCTTTGCCGGGCGCGATGCCCGAACGGTTTCCGACGCGAAAGATGTGCGTGTCCACGGCCTGCGCGGGCTGGCGCCACCACATGTTCAGCACGACATTGGCAGTCTTGCGCCCGACACCTGGCAGCGACTGAAGAGCCGCGCGTGAATTGGGAACTTCTCCGCCGTATTCGTCGACGAGAATCCGGCTGAGCTTCATCACGTTCTTGGCCTTGTTGCGATAAAGACCAATCGTCTTGATATGCGCGATCAGGGCGTCTTCACCCAAATCCAGCATCTTCTGAGGCGTATCCGCGACTTTGAAGAGCTCGCGCGTGGCTTTGTTGACGCCCGCGTCCGTCGCCTGGGCCGATAACGCGACCGCGACGACAAGCGTGTAAACGTTCACGTGCTCCAGCTCCCCTTTCGGAGCCGGATCTGCGTTCTGAAAGCGAGTGAAGATTTCGCGCAGCGTATGATAGTCGAGCTGTTTGGCCATCCGCGCCTTAATGCCGTGTCAATCAGCGGCTCGCAACGCCAAATCCCCTACTGAGTTTGAGCAGGTGCCAGAAAGGGGATGCGACCGTGCAATACGCTTTTGGAACACGCTAATATCGGGCAGAGATGCCGCTCGCGGATCAGGGTGTCCAGTCAGGTCGACCAAACAGGCGCTGCCGGAACTCGTACCAGCTTTTTGCGGTCCGCAAGTCGCGCCATAGTTCGGGCAGCTCAGAGACCCAGACCAAAAATGGGTTCTGGCTGTTGAAGTCCCGCTTCAACCCATAGCGCGGACGCTCTTCCTCAACCTGAAAAGTGCCGAACAAACGATCCCAGATGATCAGGACGCCCCCATAGTTTTTGTCGAGATACTTGTCGTCGCATCCGTGATGGACTCGATGGTGAGACGGTGTGTTCAAGACGCTTTCCAACGGCCCCAGCTTGCCGATCAGTTCGGTGTGCAGCCAGGTTTGATACCCAAGCACCACAATGCTGCTGGCCACCACCACCTCCGGGGAAAAACCAATCAAGACCAATGGCAGGTGCGCAATCAAGGACCAGACACCTTCGAGGGGGCCGAACCGAATTGCGGTCACGATGTTCATGTCCCGCGAGGAGTGGTGCACCGCATGTTGGGTCCAGAGCAGGCGAACCTCATGCGCGATCCGATGTTCCCAGTAGTAAATGAAATCTGCAGCCAGAAGCGCCAGCAAGAGAAATGGCAAGGTGGTTGGGATGGACCATGTGATCAACGTCGCATCAAGGAGCCAATAAACGCCATATGCGGCCGTCAGCAACAGCACCTGGACCAGCACAGACGGGATCTGTGTCGACGCGCTCACCAGCATTTCCACGATGTTGCGCCGCCGCAGGTTGCCTTTGAAATAGGCTTCGGCCAACTCAATGATCAGGATTGCTCCACCTATCAGGAAAAACGCATCTTCGATGTTGGTCGCAAGCTGACTGAAATCGTACGGGGTCATTTCGGGCTCTCCTTCAGGCCATGCAGCAAGGTTTGCCAGACCAGCCCGGCAGCTTGCCGTGGGGTGGCATCACCATTCGAAACGCTGGTCCAGGCCGCGAAAATCAGGCTATCGAACACCTGGACGATCCATTCGCTCGGGATGGTGGGGGCAAAGGTGCCTTCGTCCTTGGCGGAATCAATGGCTGCGATCATTTCCGCCCGTTGAGCTTCGAATGTCTCTCGCAGGGCTGGTTCAGTTTCCAAAGACTGCTTAGCCAAGAAGAGCTGTCGGGTCGCCAGCGGGATCATGGCGTCGACCGCCAGTCGCAGCCCTTCCGTATAGCTCTCGGCATCTTCCACGGCGGCTTCTACGACAGTATCGAGTTCCGCAAGCGCGTCCTGTGCCATAGCAATCAGAAGGTCCTGTCGTCCGGAAAAGTGCCGGTGGAGCGTGGCTCGGCCGACACCTGCCGCGTCTGCAACCTCAGCCAGTGTCGCGGTGGGTTTTTCCGCAAACACATCAAAGGCGACGGTTACTATGGCGGCTTTTGAGGCGTTTGTGTCTCGCATGAGACATAGATGTCTCAGAAGCTGCCCGATTTCAAGGCCTCATGTCTATTTTTGCTTTTCTTGCCACTTGCGCAGCTTCCGGGTCGCGCCAGCCGTGGTGCCCGCTTAGATTGCCTGCATCGAAGGAGACGGTCATGAATGTGCAACCCCAAGAGAACGGCTATCACTACGGCGTCATGCGGCGCGCCATCGAACTGATCGATCAGGGCGGGGAAGCCCAGAGTCTGGATGCGCTGGCCGCTCAGATGAACATGAGCCCGGCCCACTTTCAGCGGGTGTTTTCAAGGTGGGTCGGCGTATCGCCTAAGAAGTTTCAGCAATACCTGACACTGGGCCACGCAAAAGCGCTGCTGTCGGAGCGGTTCACAACGCTTCACACCGCCCACGCCACCGGTCTTTCCGGAAGCGGGCGGCTGCATGACCTCTTCATGCGCTGGGAGGCCATGAGCCCCGGCGAGTTTGCACGTGGCGGGGAAGGGCTGACAATCTACTGGGGATGGTTCGAGAGTCCGTTCGGGCCGGCTCTGGTCATGGGCACGGAAAAGGGCATCTGCGGCATTGGCTTTGCGGCCGAAGCTGGTGCCGAAGAGACGATGACCGACTTGCGCGGGCGCTGGCCAAATGCAGAATTCATCGAGGATCCGATGATGTTGCGACCTTGGGCGCTCGACGCGTTCGGCGCCGAGGAAGGCCATCTGTCAAAAGCCCCACTTTTCCTCATCGGCGCGCCGTTCCAGATCAAAGTTTGGGAAGCGCTCCTGACGATCCCAAGCGGCCAGGTTACAACCTACTCCGAGATTGCCAATCACATCGGTAGCCCGCGCGCCGCGCGTGCGGTCGGAACGGCGGTTGGCCGAAACCCGGTCAGCTGGCTGATCCCCTGCCATCGCGCACTGCGCAAGTCGGGCGGTTTGGGCGGTTACCACTGGGGATTGCCGGTCAAGCGCGCGATGCTCGCCTTTGAGGCGGCCCGGGCCGAAGCCTGACTGGCGGAAAGTCGGCAAAACACTGCCGAAATGATCCTGTTATTGAATAGCAGCGCTGCGGCTGCCACATTGGGGGCGTAAAAGGCGGAAAAACCGCAGAGCAGCAGCGCTAAGCAGACAGGATCGACATGACACGCACAAAATCAACGCTCATCGTGGCATTTGCCGCGGGCATCGGGCTTTCAGCCTGCACCAACCCGGGCTCACTTGTGCCGGATGGTCCGAACCAAAACGCAAATCAAGGCGCCCTTCTTGGTGCCGCCGTTGGTGCCGGGCTGGGCAACCTGATCGGCGGCGATACCGGCGCCACCGCAATCGGAGCCGTCGTCGGTGGCGTCGCTGGTGGCCTGATTGGCCACAACCTGGACAAACAGGAAGCGGAACTGCGCCAGCAACTGGGTGACGATCGCATCACCGTCACCAACACCGGCGAACGACTGATTGTATCGCTGCCAGAGGACATCACGTTCGACACTGACAGCGCCGTGGTCAGATCTGCGTTGCGTCCGGACCTCACCCTGGTGGCGAGCAATCTAATTCAATATCCTAACTCGACCGTGCAGGTGATTGGCCATACCGACAACACGGGTGATGCGGCCTACAACCAGCTCTTGTCCGAGCGGCGCGCAAATGCGGTTGCGGACATCCTGGCAACCGATGGCGTGGCCTACAATCGGCTCCGCCCCGTCGGGCAGGGCGAGAACGTTCCTGTGGCGTCCAACCTTACGCCGGAAGGCCGCCAAGCCAACCGCAGAGTCGAAATCGTCGTGATCCCAAATCCCGACTCCGCGTGATCGGCAAGAAACTCAACGGCCGCAATTCGGTGCCGCACCGAGCCGCTGAGATTCCAAGAATGTGATTTGCGCCGGAACCGGCGCGGACTAACCTGCGAGTCACGACGCGGAATCCGCAGTTCTCCTGCAAGGGCCCCAGCGGCCCTTGCTGCTTTCGGAGCAATCTTCGGCCTGCATAAGTGTTGACGAACGGGCCAGTAAGACACCCATGGTGAGAATTGCGTTCAAATCGGCATTGGTGTGGCTTGCCACGATGGCGACATCCGTGTCGGCCCAAGACTGCCGACAGGCACTTGTTCTGGGGCTCGACGTTTCTCTTTCGGTGGATGTGAACGATTTTTCGCTGCAGCGGCATGGACTGGCTCAGGCGTTGATCGATCCGGACGTGGTTCAGGCCATGATCGGTCCTTACGACGACCATATCGAACTGGCGGTGTTCGAATGGAGCGGGCAGTTCAATCAATCACTTCTGGTGGACTGGACGCGGATCGACGGCCCAGAGACTCTAGGGATCATAGCTGAAACGCTGCGAACAGAGCCGCAGGTCACCGGCACCGGCCGCACCGCTCTAGGGGCCGCAATGCTCTATGGCCGCGATCTTCTGGCAACGCGATCCCATTGCACCAAACAGACCTTGGACATTTCCGGCGATGGCATGAACAACAATGGCGTCCGGCCTCAGGATGCCAAGCCTCAGATGGATGCCGCGGCAATCGTGGTCAATGCATTGGTCATTGGACCCGCTATGGGCGAAGTGACCTTTGATGGTGTCGACGTCGCGCAGTTGAGCCGGTACTTCCATGATCGCGTCATCACCGGCCCGTTCGCGTTTGTCGAAACGATTGCGGGCTTTGCCAGCTACGAGGACGCGATCAAACGCAAGCTGTTGCGCGAAGTGACCCAAGCACATGTCCAGCAGCGTCCACACCCGCCAAATCAGCTGATCCGACGCCTCGCACAGCTGCGCGAGCCCTCATCCGGACCTGATTTCACTTTGGCCGAATGCACAGACTTTACGCCGACGGCCCAGCGGCCGGGTTGGCGGAAGAGTGTTTCGTGCTAGACCTCAGCAAACGTGGCGCCTCTATTCGAAGCGGCGCAACAAGCCAAAACTGAAAACCACCCAGCATCACGAAGGGGAACCGATGCCCGATCCAAATCTTGTTGGTCTCTGTGGAGCCTTACGGCGTGACAGCACCAACCGCAAATTGCTTCAGGAAGCCGCGCGTCTGTTTGGGCCTTCTACATTCAAAGAGGTGGATCTGAACTTCCCACTATATCACGGTGATCACGAAGCCGCTGAGGGGGTCCCCCTAATTGTACAAGAGGCCGCAGATCTGATTGCGCAAGCGGACGCGATCGTGATCACCACACCGGAGTACAACAAGGGCCTCTCCGGCGTCCTCAAAAATGCGCTCGACTGGATCAGTCGCGTAGAAGGAAATCCGTGGCGCGACAAACCTGTTGCGCTCATGTCCGCCGCTGCGGGCCGCTCTGGCGGCGAGCGGGCGCAGGCGATGTTGCGCCAATGTCTTGTCGCGTTCCGGCCTCGCGTCTTGCATGGGCCCGAGGTGCATCTTGCAAGCTCGAGTTCGGCGTTCGAGGCGGACGGGACACTGAGCGGCGAGCTCTATCTCAAGACGCTTCAAGAATTGATGGAGTCGCTCCGCGCAGAGGTTGCGCGCTAAACAGCCGTGCTGATCTCAATTAAGTTGTTGTCAGGATCGCGAATGTAGATCGAAAGTATCGGACCGGTTGCACCTGTGCGCGGGACAGGTCCGACCTCGATATCAATCTTGTGTCGGCGCAGGTGATGTTCCCAGGTTTCCAGTGGTGTGTCCGTCAAAAAACACAGGTCAGCCGTCCCGGGTGCAGGACGCGCAGCTCTTGGCTCGAATGCGGACCCATCAGGATGTAAATTGATCTTCTGGTCACCAAACTTCAGTGCGGTGCGGACCGAGCCATCCGCAGGATGGAAAACCTCAGCCACCATCCCCAGTACCTTTTCATAGAACTGAATGGTGGCCTCAATGTCAGCAACGGTCAGCACCAGATGATCGAGCGCGGTCAACTGCATGGCGATTGTCCTTTCTGCGGGCAAGTCTTAGCCTGCGCGCCATGACAATCAAAGCCGGGCAACGCCCAATCCTGACCGACAGCTTTGACCCGGCGCGGGCGATGGCTCTTCAGGTCGTATTGGGAGAGAAACCCTCGATCCGGGCCGGTGATCCGTTGCCGCCCTTTTTTCATCAAATCTATTTTTGGGACCCACACCCGGCGCAGGCCCTGGGCCGCGACGGGCATCCGCGCGTGGGCGGATTGATCCCCGATATGGGCCTTCCGCGCCGGATGTGGGCCGGCAGTCGACTGCGTTTCGCGCAGCCATTGCGCACTGGCCAGGTTGCGGACAAGACCACCACTGTCGAAGCGACCAGCAAAAAATCCGGGCGCAGCGGACCATTGGCATTTGTCACGCTACGCCACGACGTCATCCAGTCCGGCACAGTCTGCCTCACCGAATGGCAGGACCTTGTCTTTCGTCAGGACCCCAACCCTGACGCCCCGAAACCTGTTCCGCCGGTTGCGCGTACAGATGAACAGGAAAGACGCGATGTGGAATTCGACACCACAATGCTCTTTCGATACTCCGCCCTGACGTTCAACGGGCATCGCATCCATTACGATCTCGACTATGCACGAAACGTCGAGGGGTACGACGGTCTGGTGGTACACGCGCCCCTGCTCGCGCAACTGTTGATGATCTGGGCGATCGAACGGCTTGGTGCGCTCAAGGGGTTCCGGTTCCGTGCAACCGCGCCCCTGATGCACTTTGAAACCGCGTCGCTCTGCGCCTCTGGATCAGAAATGTGGGTTCGAGGGCCAGATGGGCGCCAATGCATGGAGGCCGTTGCCGAAACGTAGCGGTGCTGCACCCGGGTGACCTCAGGATTTCTGGCCTTGATCCAATAGCGTCTCCAACCGGAAGTCCGCCGGGATCGTGTCACGCCCTTCCAGAACGAGATCGGCCATGACGTCTGCAATCCGCGGCGCCATACCGAACCCGATCTTGAACCCGCCATTCGCCACGAAATGGCCCGGACGCGTGGGATGAGCGCCCAGAACGGGCGCGCGGCTGCGCGCGCGCGGACGCAGGCCTGCCCACCGTTCCAGAACCTCCGCCCCATGCAACAGAGGCAGGATCTGCGTTGCCCTGGCGAGCAGATCGTCCAGATGATGATCCGTGGCCTTGGGGTCTTCGAATGCGCGCTCACTTGTGGAGCCGACGGCCAATGTCCCGTCAGCGTGCGGCACAAAGTGCAAACTCTCCGCAAAAAGCTGTGGGCCTTGTCCTGCATTGTATCGCAACAAGGCCGCCTGACCTTTGACACCGGACCCAAGTCCAAAACCCAGGTCCGCATTGAGACTTTCCAGCCCCGAAACACCAGTGGCCCAGACGACTGCGCCCCGGTCCGGACCATCCGGCATCACCAGCACACCCCGCACTTGCAACGCCGCCGCCAATGCGGCGCAGGCCCGCCGCGGGTGCAGCCGCGCGCTTAAGGTGTCATGAACCACAAAACCGGTCGGGCTTGGCGGCACCCACCCTCCGAATTCGGAACTGTTGCAAACCGTCCACTTTGCATGATCTTGCCATAGCTCGGCCGCGTTGACGGCGCGCTTCTGGGCCAGCGCCAATTGCGCGTCATCTGCAATCGGCTGCAACCGTCCGGTTCGTGCGTATCCCGGATCGACGCCCCCCGTGCTCTGTACGTGCTGCCAGAATGGCCCTGCCGCAAGCAAGGACTCCAATTGAAAGGCCTTCTTGGAGTTCCAGTTTTCCGGCACATGCGGGGACAGCGCGCCCACCACGCCACCGCTTGCGGCCGCGCCCGGGCCACCCGGATCAATCACCTGCACACGAGCGCCGCGTTGCGCACAAACCCACGCAATAGACAGGCCAAAGATTCCCGCCCCGCGGACCGTGACATCAATCATGGACAAGTGATCCGCCTTTCGCCAGTGTCGCGCCGTTGTGCGCGACGTTGGGAAGAATGGCATGTCTGGCCTCAGAGCGGAACTGGAATGGCGCGCCGGCAAAATCCCGGTCTCGAAACAGTTCGATGATCCCTATTTCAGCCTTGAGGACGGACTGGCTGAGACGAGACATGTCTTTCTGCATGGCAACGGTCTTCCTGTACGGTTTCATGACGGTTTTCACGTTGCCGAACTGGGCTTTGGGACCGGGCTGAATATGCTCGCCGCCGCCCAGCTCTGGACCCAGACCGGCGCGGCGGGACACCTCCACCTCACCAGTTTCGAAGCCTACCCCATGACTCACCGAGAGATGGAACGGGCCTTGCATCCCTATGCCGAACTGGACTCCGAACCACTTTTGGACGCGTGGCGTGACGGAAACATCGACGTTGCTCTGAGTGATCGGGTCACCCTCAAGGTGGTCATTGGCGACGCCCGCCGAACGCTGCCAGAGTGGGCCGGACTGGCGGATGCCTGGTTTCTGGATGGGTTCTCTCCCGCAAAAAACCCTGAGCTTTGGGAACCCGCGCTGATGATGGAGGTTGCCCGGCATACGGCGCCCGGGGGGACAGTGGCGACCTACACCGCCGCCGGGGCCGTTCGGCGCGCCCTGGCCGAGGCAGGTTTTGCCGTGGACCGCACGAAGGGCTACGGCCGCAAGCGCCACATGACGCGTGGTGTTCTGGCATGACAGGACAAGCAGCCTCCGGGACCGACAATCTGCGCCTCGGCATCTGGTTGATGGTTGCGACCACCTTTGTTTTTGCCTTGCAGGACGGCATCTCCCGCCACCTCGCAGGCGAATACAATGTGCTCATGGTGGTCATGATCCGGTACTGGTTCTTTGCCGCCTTCGTCATCGCCATCGCCGGACGCAACGCAGGGGGCGTGAGGGCGGCAGCACGAACACAGCAACCCGTGCTCCAGATCTTTCGCGGCGCGTTACTGGCACTCGAGATATGCGTGATGGTGGCAGCGTTTACGGTGCTCGGGCTTATCGAAAGCCATGCGGTCTTTGCGTGTTATCCCTTGCTCATTGCCGCGCTGTCCGGACCCGTGCTGGGAGAGAAAGTCGGCTGGCGCCGCTGGTCGGCAATTGCAGTCGGCTTTGTCGGCGTAGTTATCATTCTGCAGCCGGGCATGACGGTGTTTGACCCGGCAGCCGCAATTCCGTTGCTGGCGGCCCTGATGTTTGCGCTTTACGGCTTGCTGACGCGTTACGCGGCGCGCCGCGACGGTGCAGCAACCAGCTTTTTCTGGACCGGTGTGACCGGTGCCGTGGTGATGACCGCGATCGGGGTGTGGTTCTGGGAGCCCATGTCGGCGCGTGACTGGCTTTGGATGGGTCTGCTATGCATTACCGGTGCAGGGGGCCACTATTTGTTGATCAAGGTCTATGACGTTGCCGAAGCCAGCGCGGTGCAACCGTTTGCCTACTTCCAGCTTGTGTTTGCATCGATGCTGGGCATCGCTGTTTTTGGCGAAAGCATTCGGGTCAACGTGGCTGTGGGAGTTGCGCTCATTGTGGGCGCTGGCCTCTTTACGCTCTGGCGAGAGCGCAACGCAGCTTGATCTCGTCCGCGGTCACGGCGCGTAAGTGCGCAACGTAGAGCCGACCAACTCTTCGCTGAACGGGACGGGCAAAGGATCCTCTCCCAACCGCGCACGATAGACCGGCAAGCTTTCCGTCACGCGCATCACGTAGTTTCGGGTCTCGTTGAACGGAATGAACTCGATCCAGTCGACGATGTCAGGACCACCCGGCTGCCTTGGATCGCCGTACCTGCCCATCCAGCCGGATGGTCGGCCCGGACCGGCGTTGTAACCCGCCGACATCATCACGACGTTGCCGTTAAAATCCCCGGCAAGCCCCGCGAGATAGGTTGCGCCGAGCTGGGCGTTGTACCGCCAATCGCTGAGCAACCTCCCGGTCGTATGGCTGCCGATGACGCCCATCTGCCCAGCCACCAATCGCGCTGTGGCAGGCATCACCTGCATCAGTCCTCGTGCGCCGGCACCGCTGATCACAACCGGATCGAACTCGCTCTCCCGGCGTGCAATGGCGAGGGTCATCTCGGGCGCCATGGGCAATGCCATGTCTGCGACGGGATGCAGCGGATAGTATGCACCAGGCAGCACCTGACCCGTGCGCGCGGCGCGCTTTCCGATCATGACAGCAAGATGGGGATGGCCCAACTCGACCGCCATGTTCCCCAACTGACCGGCCTGAACAGGGTCCAGCCCCTCAACCAGATGGGTGAGAAATCGCTCGGCCAGATTGATCTCGCCGGCATCCAGCAAAAGCAATGACGCCTCCAGAACACTGGACCCCATGAAAGCCGCCTGTCTCCATGGCGGCAAGTCGGGAGGCTTTGCCAGGTCAGCGTCGAAGGCCACACCACCGCGCTCTGCTGACAGCAAGCCGTAGAAGGAGGTTTGATAGTTTGCGCCCTGTGCATACGCCGCGGCGGCTGCATCACTGTCGCCCAGCGCTTCGTGCGCCCTGCCAAGCCAGTAGCCCGCGCGCCCTTTCGAAATTGGAGAAGACACCGCGCCATCGAAATTCTGGAAATGGCGCAGAGCCGTCGCCGGATCCTGCAAGAGGCGCAGGGCGACAAATCCCGACAGCCACTCCAGATCCGCATAGTCGCTGCCTTCTGTCAGATGGTTCTGCGAAGCGATCTGGTAGGCGAGACGATGGTCACCGGCCCGCATGGCCTGTCGCGCTAGTCCGCGGCGGCGCTTGCCCCATTTGTCAGGCTCCCCCAGAGAGGCTGGGCTGGCGGAGCGGTCAAGCAAGAGTTCGACGGCGTCTTCGGTCCTGCCCTTGCGGGCGCGCCACTCAAACCGCTCGAAGGCCAGACCCGGCGCGGATTGCAGGTTTGCCGGAACAGCTTCGATACGGGCATCCACGCCCGGAGCCAGTTCGTGCAGCGCAATGCGTGCTTCTGCCAGTTTGAGATTCCCGTCATCGACCAATGGCAACATGCGCCGCGCACTGACCAGGTGCCGATCCCACAAAAGCCTGTCCAACCGCGCGGCATGGTGGGGCTTCAACAGGTCGCCATGATCGCGCAGATAGTTTTGCTGCACGGTCCGGCCCATTGGCATGGTGCGCCATGCGAGGACAATGCTGGCCTCTGCCTCACCCGGACGATCCTTTGCCTCCAACGCCCGGGCATAGCTCAACACACCTTCGGCGGTTTGCGGGGCTTCTGCGGCGTAGTACTCCAAGATGACGTCGTGGTCCGCATTGGCCATGGCCGGTTCGCTCTTGCGGCGAAGCCACGCAATGCCTGGCCAGTCCGAATTGCGCTCAAGAAATGCCAGCACATCGGGATACTCTCCCAACCCGGCGCGCAACCGGTGCCACTCGACAATATCGCGGGCCACCTGGCTGTCGCGGCGGACGCTTTCGCGAGCCGCCTCCCAGTTGCTGGTTCGGATTTGCTCGATCGCCGCGGCCATTGATTCCGCTGGATCGGCCGAAAGGGAAGCCGGCCAGGCCCAAAAAGCGAGGCACAATGAGGTCAGGACGCGCGTCATCACTTGCATTTCCAGAGCAACCGGGGCTAGAGCCTGTGACGTTAATCCGTGTACGCCTGTGATCAACTCACAATTCGATGTGTCCGGGCGTGCGGCGACAGATTGCCATCAGGGTGAACCAAGAGGAGAGGTCCCATGTTCCAAGGCTCAATGCCCGCTCTCATCACGCCGTTCCGCAACGGCGAACTGGATCTGGACACCCTCAAGAAACTTGTCGAATGGCATATCGGCGAAGGCTCGAACGGTCTTGTGCCTGTGGGTACCACCGGTGAAAGCCCGACATTGACGCACGATGAGCATGAGACCGTGGTCGAAGAAGTGGTCAAAGCCGTCGCAGGCCGAATTCCGGTGATCGCGGGCGCAGGTTCCAACAACACGCTGGAATCGATCCGGTTCATCCAGCATGCCGAGAATGTCGGGGCAGATGCGGCTCTTGTAGTCACGCCCTACTACAACAAACCCACGCAACGCGGGCTGATCGCCCATTTCACGGCGCTCCACGACTGCTGCAACTTGCCGATCATTATCTACAACATCCCGCCGCGGTCCGTGATCGACATGTCTGTCGAGACCATGGCCGAACTGGCCAAGCTGCCGCGGATCATTGGCGTCAAGGATGCCACCGCCAAGCTGGACCGGGTCAGTCAGCAGCGCGCTGCATGTGGCAAGGATTTCATCCAGCTTTCCGGCGAAGATGCGACCGCGCTTGGGTTCAACGCCCATGGCGGCGTGGGCGCGATTTCAGTGACCGCCAATGTGGCACCAAAGCTTTGTGCAGAGTTTCAGGCCGCGACACTGTCTGGCGATTTTGCCCGGGCCCTTACGCTTCAGGACCAACTGATGCCGCTCCATGAAGCGATCTTCATTGAGCCCGGCCTTGTCGGAGCCAAGTACGGGATGTCGCGTCTGGGATTGTGTTCTGAAGAAGTCCGTTCCCCTCTGACAGAGTTGGAAGACAGCTCCAAAGCCGCGATCGACGCGGCCATGGCGCACGCCGGATTGCTCTGAGCGCATCGCTTGACAAGCTGCCTGCCGCGGGCGACAGACCGACCATGTTGGCATCCGTTTCAATGGTCGCGCTGGGTGGGGCGGTCGGCGCATCCTTTCGATATCTGATCGGTGTGGCGATCCTGCGCCACATCGGGCACACGAGTTTTCCTGTGGCCATCCTGACGGTCAATGTGCTGGGATCCTTCCTGATGGGCGTGTTCGTCGTGCTGGCTGCACAGCGCGGCCTGACCCATCTGAGCCCACTTGTTATGACTGGCCTGTTCGGGGGTTTCACCACATTCTCGGCCTTCTCGTTGGAGGTGATGACCCTCTTCGAACGGGGCGATTATGGTCAGGCCGCCCTTTATGTTTTGCTGTCCGTCACCTTGTCGGTTGGCGGGCTTGCCGCCGGTCTATGGCTGGCCCGGGGGATCTGGGCATGAGTGGTGTGCAAACCCTGACTGTGACGGAAGACGACGCCGACCAGCGGATCGATCGCTGGCTGCGGCGGCGATTCCCGCATGTCAGTCAGGGACGGATCGAGAAGATGTGCCGTAAGGGCGAATTGCGGCTGGACGGCGGTCGGGTCAAAGCCTCCACGCGCGTCGCCCCGGGACAGAAGGTTCGGGTGCCGCCCTTGCCGGACGCCGCAGCGCCCGCCCCAGTCGCCCAAACGGTCTCGAAGGCCGATGCCGAGATGATCCGGAGCTGCGTGATTTACCGCGATGCCGATGTTCTGGCGCTGAACAAACCAGCAGGCCTACCTGTGCAGGGCGGAAGCGGTGTCACCCGGCATATCGATGCGCTGGCGCCAGCGTTGCGATTTGACCTCGAAGAGAACCCTCGCCTTGTGCACCGGCTCGACAAGGACACCTCCGGTGTTCTGGTGATGGCCCGAAACCGCGTTGCCGCAGCCGGCCTGACCGCCGCCTTTCGCCACCGCGAAACGCACAAGATTTACTGGGCGCTCGTGGCCGGGGTGCCAACGCCTTATCTCGGCGAAATTCGTACGGGACTTGTGAAGGCGCCCGGTCACGGAAAACACGGGGAGGGCGAAAAGATGATTGCCCTGCATCCCCGCGACATCGATGACACACCGGGCGCCAAGCGGGCGCATACGCTCTATGCCACGCTCTACCGCGTTGCGGGCAGGGCCGCGTGGGTGGCGCTGGAACCGGTTACCGGACGTACACACCAGTTGCGCGTGCACATGGCCGAGATGGGACATCCCATTGCCGGTGACGGAAAATACGGGGGTTCCAGCCAGGACAACCTCGGCGATGGCTGGGGCGCGCAGCTGGGCGGGATCATCAGCAAGAAACTGCATCTGCACGCACGGAGCCTTTCGCTGCAACACCCTGTCACGCGGAAACCGTTGCGCCTGACCGCCGACTTGCCTCCGCATATGAAGGAAAGCTGGGACACATTTGGCTGGTCCGAGGATCTGGCGGCAGATGATCCGTTCGAGAGCATTCGATGAGCGATCGTGCCGGCCTGATCCTGTTCGATGTGGACGGTACCCTGGTGGACAGTCAGGGTCACATCCACGCGGCGATGGTTATTGCTTTTGAAACCGTCGGATTGGCGGCACCCGACCGGCGCGCAGTTTTGTCCGTGGTCGGGTTATCTCTGCATCGCGCGATGCCGGTCCTTGCACCTGACGCCACCCCCGATGATCTGGATGCGCTGGAGCGGCACTACAAGGACGCGTTTTTCGAGTTGCGCCGCCAGTCTGGCCCAGGGGAATCGGCCCTGCTCTATCCTGGCACCGCTGACATGCTGAACCGCCTTTCCGACAGGTCTGACCTGCAACTCGGCGTAGCGACTGGGAAATCCGCGCGTGGGCTGACCGCATTGATCGAGGCGCATGGTTGGGGGGACCTTTTTTCCACCCGGCAGGTCGCCGATTTTCATCCATCCAAACCGCATCCCTCCATGATTCTGACCGCGATGGAAGAGACCGGTGCGGCTCCTTCAGAGACAGTGATGATTGGTGACACGACCTTTGACCGAGATATGGCGCAGGCTGCCGGCGTTCCTTTCATTGCCGTCAGTTGGGGCTATCATCCGCCGGAAGCCCTTGCAGATACCAAACATGTCCTGAAGGACTGGTCCGAGTTGCCAGATGCCCTGCAGCGGATTGGGATGATATCCAAATGAGTGAGTGGCAGACAAAACGTTTCTGGACAGACACACGCGTCGTGCCCGATGAGAGCGGCTTTGGCGTCGAACTCGACGGGCGCCGCCTGAAGACCCCTGCGAAGGCAACGCTGATCATGCCCACCCGCCACATGGCCGAAGCCGTTGCCACCGAGTGGGACGCCCAGATCGAGACCATCGATCCTGGGACGATGCCAGTCACACAATCCGCAAACTCAGCGCTCGACAAGGTCCGCCATCAGCACGCAGAGGTCGCCGGAATGCTGGCGGCTTATGGCGATACGGATTTGCTGTGTTACCGCGCTGAGGGACCACAAGAGCTAGTCACGCGCCAAGCCGAACAGTGGGATCCTGTTCTGGATTGGGCCGACGATGCCTTGGGCGCGCGGCTGGTGCCACGTACGGGGATCATGCATGAGGCTCAGGATGCTCGGGCACTGGCTGCTCTGGAGGCCCAAGTCCACGCGCTGACGCCGTTTGAACTGGCCGCCTTCCACGATCTCGTCAGTTTGTCGGGTTCTCTCATCCTTGGTTTTGCAGCCGCGCTGGACTGGCGCCCGGCAGACGCCATTTGGGATTTATCTCGACTCGACGAAAGCTGGCAGGAAGAACAATGGGGCGTCGACGAAGAAGCCAGTGCAAATGCCGAGCAAAAACGTCGCGCATTTCACCATGCAAAACGCTTTTACGACTTTTCCCAAGACGGCAATGCGCGCAATTGATGCTTTCCCTAGAGGCAAGCACCTTTTTCTAAAATAGAAATTTGTGATCCCGCCCTTGACGCGCGTTGATGAATCCGACCAAACTCACGCCCACTGTAGGGGGACACCCCCTTTTCGGTACAACCCGCTATTCCGCATGGGATTGGCGATCTGTCCTCACTCAGGGCGGTAAAAAATCAGGAAGAGGTAAAAATGAAAAAAACCGTAATCTATGGCGCACTTGCTGTTGCAGGTCTGTCGGCAAGTGGTGCTCTGGCGGGCACGCTGGATGACGTAAAGGCCCGCGGCAAGCTGAACTGCGGCGTGACCACCGGTCTCGTCGGGTTTGCTGCACCAGACGCCAACGGCGTTTGGAACGGCTTTGACGTTGACGTCTGCCGCGCCGTTGCAGCCGCCGTGCTCAACGACGAGAATGCTGTCGAGTTCGTGCCAACCACCGGCAAGACACGCTTCACCGCTCTGGCATCGGGCGAAATCGACATGCTGGCTCGGAACACCACCTGGACTTTCAGCCGCGATGTCGACCTGAAGTTCGAATTTGTCGGCGTGAACTACTACGACGGTCAGGGTTTCATGGTTCCCAAGGACCTGGGCGTCAGCTCGGCCAAGGAACTGGACGGCGCGACCGTCTGCATCCAGACCGGCACCACCACCGAGCTGAACCTCGCGGATTTCTTCCGTGCCAACAACATCAGCTATGAGCCGGTTCCGATCGAAACCAACGCCGAAGCGCAGCAGCAGTACCTTGCCGGTGCCTGCGACGTCTACACCACGGACGCGTCCGGTCTGGCCGCGACACGTGCCACTTTCGAAGATCCGTCAGCACACGTTCTGCTGCCTGAGATCATCTCCAAAGAGCCTCTGGGCCCGCTTGTTCGCCATGGCGACCACGAGTGGGGTGATGTTGTTCGCTGGACGCTGAACGCATTGGTCTCTGCCGAAGAACTGGGCATCAGCTCGACCAATGTCGAAGAAATGGCCAGCGGTTCGAACAACCCGGAAATCAACCGGATCCTCGGCACCGAAGGCACGCTGGGCGAAATGCTGGGTCTGGACGCTGAATGGGCCAAGCGCGCCATCATGGCGGGCGGCAACTACGGCGAAGTCTTTGCCAAGAACATCGGTGAAACCACACCGATTGGTCTGGCACGTGGCCTGAACGCCCAATGGACCGATGGCGGTCTGATGTACTCGCCACCGTTCCGGTAAGAACATCCTTTGAAAAGGGCGCGGCACAGTCCGCGCCCTTTTCTCTTTTCCAATTAAGAATATCCGGATCATACGCAGAGCGGACGAAACCGATCGCGTCACACAATTTCCGGGGAACCGCTGGGAAGTAAGAAAATGACAACAATCACCGACCCACCGCATGAGGGGTTCCGGCTGTCGATGCTGTTGAACGACACGCGGTATCGATCTTATACATTTCAGGCAATTGCGCTGGCTCTGCTGATCGCGGCAATGGCGTATCTGGGTATGAACCTGGTGCGCAACCTCGCGGCAGCTGGTCTGAACATCTCCTATGATTTTCTTGGAGAGCCAGCGGGCTACGACATCAACCAACGGCCCATCGAGTACAACAGCCAATCCACCCATATGCGGGCTGCGATTGTCGGCATTCTGAACACGCTCATCGTGGCGTTCCTGGGATGTATCACTGCGACGATACTGGGAGTCATCGCAGGTGTTTTGCGGCTTTCCAACAACTGGGTCGTCTCAAAACTGATGGCGATCTATGTCGAAGCATTCCGCAACGTCCCAGTTCTGATCTGGATCCTTATCATCTTCTTTGTGATGACCGCCGCTCTGCCCGGACCGCGCGCATTCAGAGGGGACGATCCAAGTGCCACGATGTTCCTGAACGCCTTTGCGTTCACCAACCGTGGGGTCTATGCGCCCGCTCCGGTCTGGAACAGCGGGTCAATGGTGGTTGTCGTTGTCTTCCTGCTTTCGATTGCAGGGGTCGTCGCCTACCGGCGCTATGCAACCAAGCTGCTTTATGACACCGGGCAACTGCTGCCCCGGTTCTGGCCGTCTGTTGGAATCCTTTTCGTCCCGGCTATCATCGCCTTTTTCATCATGGGTCGCCCCATCGGTCTGGAGTATCCGGAACTGAAAGGCTTCAACTTCCAGGGCGGTCTGCAAATTCGCGGCTCTCTGATTGCACTCTGGTTCGCCTTGGCGATCTATACCGGCGCTTTCATCGCAGAAAACGTACGGGCCGGCATTCAGGCCATCAGTAAAGGCCAGACCGAAGCGGCCGCATCGCTCGGTCTGCGTCCCGGCCGGATTATGAACCTTGTGGTCCTTCCGCAGGCCTTGCGGGTCATCATCCCGCCCCTGATTTCGCAGTATCTCAACCTGACAAAGAACAGTTCGCTAGCCATTGCGGTGGGATACATGGACATCACCGGGACGTTGGGCGGGATTACACTGAATCAGACCGGCCGTGCGATTGAGACCGTGCTGTTGCTGATGCTGTTTTACCTGATCATCAGCCTGAGCATTTCGGCAATCATGAACGTCTATAACAACTCAATTAAGCTGAAGGAGCGCTAAGATGTCAGATTCACATGCACCTTCTGCAGCTTATGTGCGCACAGAAACACTGCCGGAACTGCCGCCACCAGCGGCAGAGACCGGCGCCCTCAAATGGATGCGCGCGAACCTGTTTTCGAGCACGCTCAATTCCATCCTGACGCTCCTGTCTTTGCTTGCGATCTACCAGATCCTATCCCTGTCTTTGCCGTGGATACTGAACGGGGTCTGGAACGCAGACTCGCTGGCGCAATGCCGGGAGATACTGCAGGGCAAAACGGGCGCGTGCTTTGCGGTCCTAAGTGACCGTTGGAACCAGCTGCTCTTCGGCTTCAAGTACCCGGCAACCGAATACTGGCGTCCAACTCTGGCGTTTTTTCTGTTGCTTGTGGCTGCAGCGCCGGTGCTGTTCTTCGATCTGCCGCGCAAGCTGCTGATCATTACAGCGCTGTATCCTTTCATCGCCTTCTACCTGATCTGGGGCGGGACCATCTGGGCCCCGATCTTTGCCCTGATCGGCGTGGTTGGCGGTTACCTCGCATTCCAGCGCTGGGTGGCGAACAGCTTTGCCATGGGTTTCTTTGGAGGCGTCGCCGTCGCCATTGTGATCTGGAGCATTGGTGGATTTGTCATCCCAACTTTGACGCCAGAGCAAACCTTCCTTGAGGCCGTGCCATCCCGTGACATGGGGGGCTTCATGCTCAACATGATCCTCGGTGTGGTCTGTGTGTCGCTGTCGTTGCCCATCGGCATTGTTCTGGCTTTGGGCCGGCAGTCTGATATGCCGATCATCCGGATCATCTGTGTTGTGTTCATCGAGTTCATCCGGGGCGTTCCGCTGATCACCCTGCTGTTCGTGGCCAACGTGGTGCTGGCGTACTTCCTGCCACCCGGAACCAACTTCGACCTGATCCTGCGCGTGATCATCATGATCACGATGTTCTCGTCGGCATACATTGCTGAGGTGATCAGGGGTGGCCTGGCTGCCCTGCCGCGGGGCCAGTACGAAGCGGCGGACAGCCTTGGGCTGGATTACCCGCAGGCCATGCGGCTGATCATTCTGCCTCAAGCGCTGAAGATCTCGATCCCCGGCATCGTGAATGTCGCGGTGGGCCTCTTCAAGGACACGACCCTGGTCTCGGTCATTTCGATGTTCGACCTGGTCGGTATGATCCGTGGACCGATCCTCGCCTCGACGGAATGGAACGGGGTCTATTGGGAACTCTTCCTGTTCGCCGTCGTTCTGTTCTTCGTGGTTTGCTACAGCATCTCACAATACTCACAATGGTTGGAGCGCAGGCTCGCAACCGATCATCGATAAGAAGGGGGTCGCATCATGAACGACACCGCACAAATGCAAGTCTCGGACGAAGTGGCCATCACGATCGAAGGGATGAACAAGTGGTATGGCAGCTTCCACGTGCTGCGCGATATCAACCTGACCGTCTACCAAGGCGAGCGCATCGTCATCTGTGGACCTTCGGGTTCGGGTAAGTCGACGCTGATCCGATGCATCAACGCGTTGGAAGAGCATCAGCAGGGCCGGATCGAAGTGGACGGCACCGTCCTGTCATCCGATCTGAAGAACATCGACAAGATCCGGTCCGAGGTTGGGATGTGCTTTCAGCACTTCAACTTGTTCCCGCATCTGACGATCCTCGAGAACTGTACGCTGGCCCCGATCTGGGTGCGCAAAACACCCAAGAAAGAGGCCGAGGAAACGGCGATGCATTTCCTCACCAAGGTGAAGATCCCCGATCAGGCCGACAAGTATCCCGGGCAGTTGTCCGGCGGGCAGCAGCAGCGTGTTGCGATTGCACGCTCGCTGTGCATGCGGCCCCGCATCATGCTCTTTGACGAACCGACCTCGGCGCTCGACCCCGAGATGATCAAAGAGGTGCTCGACACCATGATCGAGCTTGCCGAAGAAGGCATGACGATGCTTTGCGTGACCCACGAGATGGGCTTCGCCCGGCAGGTCGCGAACCGTGTGATCTTCATGGACCAAGGACAGGTTGTTGAGCAAAACGAACCCGAAGAGTTCTTCAACAACCCAAAATCGGACCGGACGCAGTTGTTCCTGAGCCAGATTCTGGGACACTGATCTCACGTCAAATCCTGAGCGGGCGCGCGGGACACCGTCGCGCCCGTTTTTTGTTCTCAATGCAACGGAAAAGACCTGAGCCTAGTGCCTTGCTTCGCCTGGTCTAATCCTGCGCCGCAATCAGCTCGCGGGGTATGACGAAGTCCAGTGCATCCCCCTCCTGCCAGCGCAGTTCGGACCAGCCCGCATACGGCAGGCTGACCACCGTGGTGGCGCAGGTCGGGTAGAAGTAGAACTGGTGGTGATCGGGCGGGTTTCGTACGATGTTGGCGGCAAATTCTGCTATCCCCGGATTGTGGCCCAGAACCAGCACCCGATCGCCCGTGGCCTTCAGCAGCTCTGCTTTTATCGCCATTGCGTCAGCGTGATACAGCGCTGACACAAATGCCACCGGTGCGTCGAGGTTCAGCCATTCAAACGTCTCTCTGGTGCGGACAGAGTCAGAACTCAAAACCTGATCCGGCACACGATTTGTATCGCGCAACCAATCTCCAAGCGCTTTCGCTGACTTACGGCCGCGTTTGTTCAGGGGACGCTCGTGATCCAGTTGCCCGGGCGTTGCCCAGCTGGACTTGGCATGGCGCATCAGGATCAAAGTCTTCATCTTGTCATCCTTTGAAAGCGGTCATGTGAAACGCCGACTGAACCGAGGATCGACCAAAGCTCTGGCTGATCGGACAGGCCCGGCGCACCGCGCACCCATGGTCCATGCAATCCTGCCCTGGCGCGGTGTCAAGGAATGCTTTGCATGCGGGGACATCGTAAGGCGCAGAGGCAGACAAAGCGCTGACTGGACAGGCAGTCACGCATGGAGCAGAACACCCTGTGCAGGGCGAGTCCTGATCGGCTCTCTTCCATGGGACCCGATGAGGCAACACGATGGCCCCCCGAATGGAAATCATCAGGCCCGCTGTGTCATGCACCAGCATTCCGGTCGGGCTTTGAAAAAATCGCCCGCTTTCCTGCGCCCAGCGGATGAATGGCAAGTACGGCGGCCCGTCCGAAGGGTACACCGAAGATCCGCCCAGTGCTGAGGCAAGCGCTCCGATCACGCGTTTCGACCATCGGTCCAGCGGATCAGCGTGGCCATCACCGCACTCCTCAGAAGCGGTGAAGACGGGCCAGACTTCAGGCCCGGCGCCGAGCAAGACCAATGTGCCCGCCATATCTTCGGGGTCCAAGACCCCCATGATGAACAAGCCATGCGGCGCGGCGGCCGCGCTCAGCGCATCCATGGTCATTTCCGGGCAAACGGCAGCCGCAAGCTCCACCCCAGCTGCGACGGGCGATCATCTTGCCAGTTCAGACCCACAGTCATCTCGTCGTGGCCCTCGCGCGGTTGCGGAATGTAGGTGCCAAACATGCGGTCCCAGATCGACAATGCAAATCCATAATTGCTGTCATGTTCCGACCGATGCACCGAATGATGGACCCGGTGCATATCGGGCGTGACAAGGATCAAACGCAGAACCCGATCCAGCGCAACGGGAAGCCGGATGTTCGCGTGATTGAACATGGCTGTTCCGTTCAAAAGGATCTCGAAGACCAGCACTGCCAGTGCTGCGGGTCCAAGCAGGTACACCAGCCCGATCTTCAGCAACATAGACAGCGCAATCTCAACCGGATGGAACCGGATCGCGGTTGTCACATCCATGTCGCGGTCTGCGTGATGCACCCGGTGCAATCGCCACAGAACGGGAACCTTGTGGGTGATCAGGTGTTGCGCCCAGATGGCGCAATCAAGGATCAGCACCGCCAGAACGAATTCAAGCCACCACGGCCAACCGACTGTGTTGAACAAACCCCAACCCTGTGACTGAGCATCGACCGCTGCGCCAACAGCCAGCAACGGCATACCGAAAGCCATAAGCCGCAAGGTCACGGTGTTCAGAATCGTGATGGACCAATTCGTCAGCCACCGACGCCCGCGCGGTTGCACCCGCTCACGGCGCGGCGCAAAAGTCTCCGCCATTGCAAACACTGCAAAGAGCGCGACAAAGATCGAGAGCCGCAGAACGCCTTCGTTTTCCATGCGGTAACCTTAGACGGCCAGACTTGTGCGACAAGGCCAAGGATAACACGACTGTGTTAGTCGGGGCGGATCAGCGACCCCGCACCATGTTCGGTGAAAAGTTCCAGCAGAACCGCATTGGGGGCCCGCCCGTCCAGGATGACAACCGCACGTACGCCACCTTCGATTGCGGTCAACGCGGTCTCCGTTTTCGGGATCATACCACCGGCAATCACCCCGTTCGCAATCAGGTCCCGGATCTGGTGGGCTTTCAGCTCGGTCAGAACCTCACCGTCTGCGTTTTTGACCCCCGAAACGTCTGTCAGCAGCAGCAAACGGTCGGCCCGCAGCGCGGCGGCAATGGCACCAGCAGCCGTATCCCCGTTGACGTTGAAGGTTTCGCCGTTCCGACCGCCACCCAAAGGCGCAATAACGGGGATCATGTCATTCTCGAACAGAGTATGGAGCAGCGTCGGATCCATCTTCGCAGGTGTGCCAACAAACCCAAGCTTGGCATCCGTTTGGTCACAGATCATGAGGTTTGCGTCTTTGCCTGACAATCCAACCGCCATACCACCCTGGCCATTTATTGCCTGAACGATCCGCTTGTTCACGAGGCCGGAGAGCACCATCTCGACGACCTCGACCGTCGCGCTGTCAGTCACACGTTTCCCGTTCACGAAATCTGACTTGATATCCAGCTTGTCCAGCGTGGCCGTGATCATCGGTCCACCACCGTGAACGATCACAGGATTGACGCCAACCTGCTGCAGCAGCACGACATCGCGTGCAAAGCTCTCCATTGCTTCATCGCTGCCCATGGCGTGCCCGCCCAGCTTGATGACGACCGTCGCGCCGGTGTAGCGCTGCATGTAAGGCAAAGCGCGAGAAAGTGTTTCAGCGGTGGCGATCCAGTTGCGGTTCATGGTTTGCGTTTTCATTCTTCGATCTGCGCCCTTTTGCGCATTCAGGGGTGTGGCAGGCAAGCGCTATACGCCAAATTCCGGCTGCCTTGGCAAAAAGCGGGCAAGTTTATCAGCTCAAACCTGCAATGATCGCCCGCAGGGTCTCAATTCCTTCGTTTTTTTCGCTGGAGGTCATCACAATCTCTGGAAATGCTGCGGGGTGTTTGGCCAGCGCGGCGCGTACCTGTGCCACAACGATATCGCGATCCTTACTCTTGAGCTTGTCGGCCTTGGTCAGAACGCATTGGAAAGTCACGGCACTGCTGTCCAGCAGGCTCAGTATCTCTTCGTCGACAGGTTTCACGCCATGGCGTGCATCAATCAGGACAAACGCCCGGCGCAGGGTCTGTCGTCCTGACAGATACCTTTTCATCAGCCGCTGCCACTTTTCGACAACTGGCAATGGCGCATTTGCATAGCCATAGCCCGGCAGATCGACCAGGTAGAGGCTGTCGCCTTGCGCGAAATAGTTGATTTCTTGCGTCCGGCCCGGTGTGTTTGAGGCGCGCGCCAGGGCCTTTGTACCCGTCAGCGCATTGATCAAAGTCGATTTGCCGACATTTGAGCGGCCGGCAAAGCAAACCTCCAGCCGGTCCGCAGGTGGCAGGCCCGACATTGCCACAACGCCTTTCACAAAAGTGGAGTCGCGCGCGAACAGCCTGCGGCCCGCTTCGACGCTGGCAGCATCGGGAAAGGGGGCGAGATTGAACGGGACTTGCATCAGACCAGCCGCACAGCGTCCCCGACAGAGACCTCCCCAGTCCCGGAGACAACAGCATAGACACCCATGTCCTGATGGCCCCAACTGTTCAGCAGGCCAAGTGTGTCGGTATCACGCCGCCCGGTCTCGGGATTGGCGGTCGTCGCCATGCAACGCTCGATGCGTTCGACCACTTTCAAACGCGCGGAGCCGATCTCGATGTCCCGGCCAATCCAGTCGAACTCTTCCCACGGGCTGAGCCCATCGACCCAAATGTTCAACCGCCAGCGCTTTTCCGACAGCCGCCGCCCCAGTTTTTGTTCAATGGTGCGATGCGTGGCCATGTTCCCGATACCGATAGAGGGAAAATCTGTATCGGTCATGCCCCGTCCTGGTACCCGCACAACACGCGTCGAAACCGCGCGGTCGTCGGGCATGATGGGTTGCACCCACTCGATCAGACGGTCTGGTTCCGCGTCCGGATCCAGCTCCAGCACGGGCCGCTCAGGATGCGTGAGGGTCAGACGCCCGGTTTCTTCGTTCACGATCGCATCGATCGCCATCAGACCCGGCGCCTTTGATCCTCTTGAGAAGTTTGCGCAGGGCGACCAAGCCTCGTTGTCCGCTTTCGAGGCGTCATGGGCCACGGCCCAGACCCGATCCCACGGCATGGTCTGACCCTCGGTCAGGGTGACGGACTGCAGCGTTTCGCGGCCATGGCTTTTGATCGGATGGCGCCAGAGCCCGCAGACCGCGATGCTCATTTCTCATCCGTTTTCGGCTTCTTTCTGGTGAAGCTCGACTTGATGTTGCCGAAGAGGTCCGGAGAGTAGCCCTGGCTGCGCATGATCAGGTATTGCTGGGTGAATGTGATCGTGTTGTTGGCAATCCAGTAAACAACCAGACCGCTGGCAAAACTGCCCAGCATGAACATGAAGACCCATGGCATCCACGCAAAGATCATCTGTTGGGTCGGATCGGTCGGGGCCGGGTTCAGCTTTTGCTGCAGCCACATCGAGATGCCCAGGAGCAATGGCAGGATGCCGATAAAGACCAGCGCCATCAGCGTGTCGGGTTGGGGACCAGGCCACGGGAACAGCCCAAAAAAGTTCATGATCGACGTCGGATCAGGTGCACTGAGGTCCTGGAACGGGCCAAAGAAAGCAGCGTGGCGCAGTTCGATCGTGACAAAGATCACTTTGTACAGAGAGAAAAAGATCGGGATCTGCAGCAGGATCGGCAAACATCCCGCAGCCGGGTTCACCTTTTCCTTCTTGTAGAGCTCCATCATGCCTTGCTGCAATTTCTGGCGGTCATCCCCGGCAGCTTCTTTGAGCTTCTCCATCTGTGGTTGAAGCTCTTTCATCTTTGCCATCGAGACATAAGATTTGAACGCCAGCGGGAACAGCAGCGCTTTGATGATCAGTGTCAGGCCGATGATCGCCCAGCCCATGTTTCCGATCAGCTTGTTCAATTCATGCAGCAGCCAGAAGATCGGCTTGGTCAGGAAAAAGAACCAGCCCCAGTCGATGCTGTCCAGAAACCCCTCGATGCCCGTGCGCTGATAGTTCCGGATGGCCTCCCACTCCTTGGCCCCGGCAAAGAGCTGGGTGGTGACGGTTCCGGTCTGACCTGAGGCCACAGTCTGGGTCGGCAGGACAGCCTCGGTCTGGTAGATATCGCGACGGTCGTCATATTTTGCGACAGATTTGAACGGGCTACCGGGCTGCGGGATCAGCGTAGTCATCCAGTAGTGATCGGTGAAGCCGATCCAACCGTTTTCCGCCACTTGAACGACTTCCGCTTTGGCGCCCTCGCCAGGTACGATCGGGAAATCCGGCATGTCGTCGTAGTCGGTTTCGGTCAGCTTCCCGTCCGCCATGCCCACAACACCTTCATGCAGGATGAAGAAGTTCTTCAGGTCCAGCGGCTCACCATGGCGCGCCAGAATCCCATAAGGCGCGAGCGTGGCTGCGCTGCCCGACTGGTTTTCGACGCTCTGCGTCACGGTGAACATGAAGTTCTCGTCGATTTCCAGAACACGGCGGAACGTCAGACCGTTTCCATTGTCCCAGATCAGGGTCAACGGAGAGTCGGGAGTGAGCGTTTCGCCGGACTCGACCTGCCATTCGGTGTTTGCTCCGGGCACATCCTCAAGTGTCAGACCCGCACCCGGCGCCCAGCCGTAGAGCGCATAGTAGGCTTCGGGTTGCCCGACAGGCGACAGCACGGTGACGATCGGCGCGTCCGGCTCGATACTCACACGATAGTCTTTGAGTGACAGATCGTCGATCCGTCCTCCAAGCAAAGACACGCTGCCGATCAGGCGCGGCGTGTCGATTTCGATGCGGGGGATGTTCAGGTCGACCGCGGCGTCCGCTGCCTGCTCGCCCGCGGTTGTTGCCGGATCGGCACTGCTGGGCGCGGCGGCGGTGCTGGGCGCGGTGGCAACGCCATCGCCGGTTGTGGCCTCTGCGCTTGGCGGGGTCTGCGCGATCGTTTCGGGTTCCGGGGGTGGAAACAGAAAGAACCAGACCAGAATCACAAGGAAACTGAGCGCTGTTGCCAGGATGAGATTCTTGTTCTGGTCGTCCATCAGAGACTGCCACCCGTGAGTTTAAAAGGACTGGGTGGGTTCAACAGAGTGCGACCCCAAAGGTCAAGTGGAATCGGGTGATTTGTCGCGCCGGACCACGGGGAAGCCGCCTAACCCGCCTGCCCGCCAATGCGCGGCGCGTCCTGAAGTTTGGCCTGATGGCCGCTGATCCAATCCAGCGTTTGGTCAAAGGGCATCGGACGGGCAATCCCAAATCCCTGAACATGGTTGCAACCCAGTTGCGCCAGCAATGCATGTTCTCCCACGCTCTCAACGCCTTCTGCCAGCGTTTCCAGATCAAGTCGTTCTGCCATCGTAAGGATTGCGCCAATCAGTTTTTGTTGTTCAGGGTCTCGGTCGGCTTTCATCACAAAGGAGCGGTCGATCTTAATTCGGGAGACTGAAAACCGACGGATAGAGGCGATAGAGGCGTGGCCCGTGCCAAAATCATCCAGATCGATGCGACACCCGAGTTCTGCCAGTCCGGCGACATTGCGGCTGACGACATCGTCCGGGCAGTCGGTGACGACGGTCTCCAGCACCTCGACGCACAGACGTTCGGGCGCGATATCGAAACGGTCAAGCTCCCAGCCGACCTTGTCGACGAGCCGCGGGTTGTGCAGTTCGGCCGCCGCGAAGTTCACGCCCACACGCGGGACATCGACACCGGCGCTGTCCCATGCCTTGAGCGCCGTGAGTGCGTGATACAGCATGACCTCTCCCATCCGTTCCGTCAGTCCGGCATCTTCGAGGGCCGGCAGAAACTCGTCCGGAGAGATCGCGCCATGGACGGGATGGGTCCAGCGAGCGAGGGCTTCAAAACCTGTGACCTGCCCTGTGTCAGTTGAAATCTGCGGTTGATACCAGGGTTGGATCTGTCCGCTTTCGAGCGCCGCTGTAGCGTCATCGCGCAGATCAGTTCGCGCGCGGGACCGGCGGTGCAATTCCGCAGAATAGGCTCTGATCCCGGAAGGGCCGACCTGCTGTGCCTCCGACAGCGCGGCTGCAGCGGCATCCGACCAGGCCGCTGGCGTTGCTCCGGGCGCCCGGCTCCGCAGGCAAAAGCCGACCGAGCAGGACATGTAGATGGTCGCACCATCGACCGGGACAGCCTCTTCGGTGGCAGTCTGCAAGCGTCCGGCCAGTTGAATGCATAGCTCCAGATCGAGCTGGCGCACCGCCTTCAGGCAGATTGCAAACCGGGCGTCACCAATCCGCGCGACAGTGTCTCCGTCTCGCAAAACACCGATCAGACGTTCGCCTGTCCGCTGGGCGACAAGATCAGCAGCAGCCTGGCCCTGCCGGTCCGCCAGACGGTGAAAATCGTCCAACTCCAGCATGAAGCAGGCGGATTTCACGTCCGCTTGCCGAGTGGTTTCATAGACCTGCGAGAGCACATCCGAGAAGCCGTCGCGCAGGACAAGGCCCGTGACTCTGTCATGGGTACCGTGCCGGGTCGATGGTACCTGGCCAAATGAACCAACCGCGGCGTAAAGGAGCGGACTGCCAAGCGACACCAGTATGAGCGCAGGCTCACCACCCAACCAATAGGCCGCCAGAGATGCGGCGGGCAGGAAGGCAAGGATTGGCGGACCGGTCAGAACCTGAACAATTTGCGAACGGATCTGGCCCTGATGGCCGGATGGCGGCAACGTCATAACGCACCCTTTCAACGGAGGTGCGCCGACCCTAGGGCGCTGCAGCCTAGCGAGGTGTTAACGCAACTTGGGCATTTCCGTCGAATTTTCGGGATTGGACCCCGAATCCAGCGCAAGGCCGGCGAAATCGAACAGTTTGGGGTCCAGCAGATGCGATGGCCGTGCATTCATGAGCGCACGGAACATCACCTGGCGCCGGCCCGGGCTGTTCTTTTCCCAACCGTCCAAAATGGCTTTGACCTGTTGGCGCTGCAATCCGTCCTGCGAACCGCACAAATCGCACGGAATGATGGGATAGTTCAGTGCCTGCGCAAAGCGTTCACAGTCCGCTTCGGCCACATGTGCCAGCGGGCGGTACACAAACAAATCGCCTTCTTCATTCACAAGCTTTGGCGGCATAGTGGCCAAACGACCGCCATGAAACAGGTTCATAAAAAACGTTTCCAGAATGTCGTCGCGATGATGGCCCAGCACAACCGCAGAGCATCCTTCTTCGCGGGCAATGCGATAGAGATGCCCGCGCCGCAATCTAGAGCACAGCGCACAATAGGTTCGCCCGGCGGGAACCTTGTCCATAACCACAGAATAGGTGTCCTGGTACTCAATCCGATGCGGGACACCCATTTGCTCCAGAAAGGCTGGCAAGACCGTCGCCGGAAATCCCGGCTGTCCCTGATCGAGGTTGCAGGCCAGTATGTCTACCGGCAAAACCCCGCGCCATTTCAACTCATGCAGCGCCGCTAGAAGCGTGTAGCTGTCTTTGCCCCCGGACAAACACACCAACCAGCGTGCGCCGGGTTCGACCATACCGTATTGGTCCACTGCTTCACGCGTATGTCGCACAATCCGTTTGCGCAGTTTCCGGAACTCGGTCGTCTTTGGCGCCGCCGCAAAAAGCGGATGGATTTCGTTCGTGTTGTCCAACATGACATGCCTCGTCAGATCTGAGCCCGCACTTAGCGCATTTGAGACGAAAACCGAAAGGCCCTCTGTTGCGTATATCAGAAAAGAGCAAAGGACTTGGCATGCGAAAGATAGCGGTGGCACTGCTGGTGCTGGTACTTGCGGGCTGTGTGGGGAAGCCGTCTCTGGACGATGACGTCCTGTCGACGCGGGAGTTGAACCTAGAGGAGTTCTTCGAAGGTCAGAGTGTGGCCTACGGACAGTTCCAGGACATCTTCGGCACGGTGCGCCGCCGGTTCGAGGTTCAGATCAGCGGCACATGGGACGGCCAGACACTCAAACTGGTCGAGGACTTTGTCTATGACGACGGCGCTGAAGAGCAACGCATCTGGAACCTAAGAAAGACCGGAGAGCAGACGTGGGAAGGTACGGCCCCGGGTGTGCAGGGTGTGGCGCGCGGCGAGGAACGCGGGGATGTGTTCAACTGGCGATACAGCATCGACCTCCCGATCGTGTCGGCGGATGGCAGCACAGACACCCAGCGCCTGGATTTCGATGACTGGATGTGGCTCTTGTCCGACGATCGGCTGCTCAACCGCGCCTATCTGAGCCGCTTTGGCGTGAACCTTGGCGAAGTGATCATCACGTTTGAGAAGCTTTGATCCGCCTCGACGAAAGGTCGGCCACAGTGTGACGTCGCGCCAAGAGAGTCGCCGCGATGATCAGTCGGGAACGTTGTCCACGCCCGCGCTGCCCCACGGGTGGCACCGGCCGATACGCCGTGCCGCCAGCCAAGCCCCTTTGAAGGCGCCATGTTTCTCCAGAGCTTCCAAAGCATAGGCACTGCAAGTCGGATGATACCGGCAGTTGAACCCAACCCAAGGGCTGAAGAGCAGCCGATAGGCCCGCACAGGCAACGCAAACACGTGCGCCAAAGGGGTCACGGCGACTCTCCATGTAGCTTTGACAGGGCAAAGGTAAGGTCTTTGCGCAAATCCGCAATGTCGCGGGTCGCTGTGACGTCGTGCCGACCGATCAGCACATAGTCCCAGCCCGCGCGCCCATGTACCGGCAGCACGCACCGCGCAACCTCACGCAAACGGCGTTTGGCACGGTTTCGGGCCACGGCATTACCAACTTTTTTTGAGCAGGTGAACCCGACTCGCAAAGGATCGTCATCTTGGCGAGGACGCGCCTGGACCATCATGCCGGCGACGCCCTGGCGCCGCGCCCGCGCAGCGGCAAGGAAATCAGCCCGTTTGCGCATAACCTGCAAACGTGCAGACACCGCCGGAGGATGTTCCCCCCTGGCGGCGTCGCCATCCAAAGGGGTCTCCGGCGGTGTCATGGAGTTTCAGATTGGCGTTAAGCGCTCAGGCGCTCAGGGCCTTGCGGCCGCGCGCGCGGCGCGCGTTGAGAATCTTGCGCCCGGCTTTGGTGGCCATGCGCGCACGGAACCCATGGCGCCGCTTGCGTACCAGGTTCGAGGGTTGATAGGTGCGTTTCATCGCTCCGGTCTCCAATTCATCAGCTGGGTCGGCGCGGATTCGCCCCCGGCGGTTGTTCGAAGCCCGTGCTTTAAGGGGGCTTGGCCCGTAAGTCAAACCCTGTGCGCGCCGGAATCTGACACGATTGCAATAATTCTCGTTACAGACGTCAGGGAATTGTTTCAGCGGACCTTTTGGCCCCTCAAATCGGGTGCAAAGCGGTCACCTCGCATCAACCGCTTGTGATCGGTCTGTTCCTTTGGAGCCAACGCGGCCAGATTTCGTACTACAGTCGAGATCAATGTTCGGACGAAAACCCATGACCCAGACCCCGGATACCGTGGGCAAACCCCCGAAACGCGGTTTTTTGCGTCACTTGCCACTGCTCCTGATCCTGGTTGTGGCAGTTTTGGGGGCGTTGACGCTGAGCGATTACCTGAACTTCGAAACGCTTCGGGACAACCGGGAAACGCTTTTGGCGTTTCGGGATCAACACTACCTGGCACTCGTTGTGGTGTTTGTTGCCATCTATGTTCTGATTGTCTCGTTTTCGCTGCCCGGCGCAGCCGTTGCGTCCGTGACGGGTGGATTCCTGTTCGGACTGGCAACCGGAACCGCGCTGAACATCGTTGCGGCAACGATTGGTGCCTCGATCATTTTTCTGGCCGCCCGATGGGGTCTGGGAGCCTCAATGACAGCCAAGCTGGAAGCCTCTGACGGGACCTTGAAGAAGATCAAGGACGGTTTGAGAGCGAATGAAATTAGCGTCCTTTTCCTGTTACGGCTGGTCCCGGTGGTGCCATTCTTTGTGGCCAATCTTCTGCCCGCAATGGTTGGCGTCAAATTCCGCAATTTCATTCTGACCACCGCGTTGGGTATCATTCCCGGAGCTCTGGTGTTCACATGGATTGGCGTGGGCGTTGGAGAGGTGTTTGCGCGCGGCGAGACGCCCGATTTATCGCTGCTTTGGGAGCCTTACGTTCTCGGGCCTATTTTGGGGCTCTGTGTTCTGGCCGCGCTGCCAATTGTCGTCAACGCCCTGAAGGGCCGCAAAGAGATCTGATCCCATGGCTCGAATCAAGACAGACATCCTGGTCATCGGCGCCGGGTCCGGTGGTCTGTCCGTGGCTGCCGGAGCCAGCCAGATGGGGGCTGACGTTGTCTTGCTCGAGGGCCATAAAATGGGCGGAGATTGCCTGAACTATGGCTGTGTTCCCTCCAAAGCCCTGATTGCCAGCGGAAAAGCCGCGCACGCACAGAGACATTCAAATGCATTTGGTGTCGCAGACGTGGCTCCGACGGTGGATTACGCAGCAGCCAAGGACCATGTCAACGACGTCATCGCACAGATCGCGCCAGTCGACAGTCAGGAACGGTTCGAAGGGTTTGGCGTGAAGGTGATCCGGGAGTTCGGCACCTTTGTATCACCGGCCGAGGTTCAGGCAGGCGATACGACGATCAGCGCACGGAGAATTGTCATCGCCACCGGGTCACGCCCGCTGGTGCCGCCGATCCCGGGATTGGATCAGGTGCCTTACCTGACGAACGAAACGTTGTTTGATTTGCGCGACCAACCCGATCATCTGCTGATCATCGGTGGTGGCCCGATCGGGTTGGAAATGGCTCAGGCGCATGTCCGGCTTGGCAGCCAGGTCACAGTGATCGAAGCGGATCGAGCCCTGCCAAAAGATGACCCCGAAACCGCTGCCGTGGTGATCGAGGCGCTGGAGAAGGAAGGTGTTCGCATTGTCCAGGGCGCAATGGCCACTGCCGTAAGAGGCGAGGCTGGCGCAATTGAAGTTGAAATCCAAGACGGGCAGGTGTTTCGAGGCACTCACCTCTTGCTGGCCGTTGGACGGAAAGCCAATGTCGAAGAATTGAACCTCGAAGCCGCAGGCATTAGGACGACAAAGACCGGCATCGAGGTCGACGACCGGCTCCTGACTTCGAACCGAAAGGTGTACGCCATAGGCGATGTTGCGGGTGGGCTGCAGTTCACCCATGTGGCTGGATATCACGCAGGTGTGGTCGTCCGTTCCGCAGTCTTGGGATTGCGGGCAAAGGTACGGCGCGACCACATACCCTGGGCCACCTACACCAGCCCTGAACTCGGGCAAATTGGCCTGACCGAAGCCGAAGCGCGGGCGGTTCACGGGGACCGATTGGATGTCGCCCGCTTCGACTACCACCACAACGACCGCGCCATCGCCGAGCGCAAGACCCGTGGCTTCCTCAAGGTCACGATTGTCAAAGGTCGCCCAATCGGCGTCTCCATCGTCGGTCACCAGGCCGGCGAGCAGATGAACTTTTGGGCGCTGGCGCTGGCCAACGGGCTGAAAATGAGCCAGATATCAGCGATGGTATCGCCGTATCCCACAATCGGCGAGGTTAACAAACGCGCGGCGGGCGCATATTTTTCGCCGAAACTGTTTGACAGCCAGGTGGTGAAACGAGTGGTCAGGTTGGTTCAGAAATGGATGCCATGACCGGGAAGGGATAAATGCTCAACTCGCTGTCGGGGAGGTTCTTAATCCTGACCACCGTCTTTGTGATGCTGGCAGAGGTGTTGATCTTTGTCCCGTCCATCGCACGGTTTCGCGAAGACTATTTGCTCAACAGGCTGGAGCGGGCGCAGATCGCATCACTTGCGTTGCTGGCAGATGACATGCTTGAGACCGAACTTGAGCTTGAGCTGCTTGAAAACGCCGAAGTCTACAATGTCGTGTTGCGGCGCGATGAAGTCCGGCAACTCGTCCTGTCTTCGCCAATGCCCGGACCGATTGACGGAACCTATGACCTGCGCGACCCCGGTGCGGTGGTTTTGATCCGAGACGCTCTTGCGCGGTTTTTTGAGCGCGACGATGAAGTCATCCGGGTGATCGGATCACCCGTGCGCGAGGCCGGCCTCCTGATCGAAGTGACGATGGACTCCGCGCCGCTCCGCGCGGCCATGATCGACTACGGAATTCGCATCCTGATCCTGTCCGCGGTGATCTCGATCTTTACTGCCGTTTTGCTCTTTCTCGCAGTGCGGGCCTTTCTGGTGCGTCCGATCGAGGGCGTCGTCGGCTACATGCAGCGGTACGCAGCCGCGCCCGAAGACGCGCGCGGTATCATCACGCCGCGTGCTGGCGTCACGGAGCTACGCAAAGCCGAAGAAGCGCTTCAGATGCTGCAAACAGAACTGACGCAGGCCCTGAAGCAAAAGGAGCGGCTGGCGCAGCTCGGCGGCGCGGTGGCCCGGGTCAGCCACGACCTGCGGAACATCCTGACAAGTGCACAGCTGTTCACTGATCGCATCGAAGCGAGCGAAGACCCGCTGGTGCGCCGCATGGCTCCCAAACTCGTCGGGTCCATCACGCGTGCAGTGTCGTTGTGTGAAAGCACACTCGCCTTTGGGCGGGCCGAAGAACCCGCCCCGACCCTGTCGGTCTTTCAATTGTCGAACGTCGTTGGCGATGTGATCGACAGCGAACGGCTGACAGCGGATGCGGATCAGATTCAATTCGTTGACGAAGTGCCGACCCTGATGGCCATCCGCGCCGATCCCGAACAACTCTACAGAGTGATTTCAAACCTCGTCCGCAATGCCCGTCAGGCGCTCGCGGCAACCGGCAAAGCCGGAACGATCACCGTCGCCGCTCAAGAGGACGAAGACTGCTGGCGGATCGAGGTGCGGGATACAGGACCCGGACTGCCTGAGAAGGCGCGCGAGCACCTCTTCACACCGTTTCAGGGCGGTGCACGCAAGGGCGGATCTGGCCTTGGACTGGCAATCTCGGCGGAGCTGATCCGCGGGCATGGCGGCACCTTGAAGCTCAAAACCAGCGATGCGGACGGCACCTGTTTCGAAGTCTGCCTGCCAAAGGGCGACGGGACGCTGTGAGCCGTTTATGGGGTTGCAAAGCCCCGAGCCTATAGCTAAATGCACGGTCTTAGTGGACCGATAGCTCAGCTGGATAGAGTACTTGACTACGAATCAAGGGGTCGGGGGTTCGAATCCTCCTCGGTCCGCCACTAATTCAAAGACTTAGCCGTTGCTTCCCAAAAAGCGTGATCAAGAGTGTGGTCGCTGTGTTGTTCGCGCACCTTTGTTAACCGACTCACCACGCCCACGCATATAGCGATCTGTCTTGGAAAGGTGGTTCGTTGGGTTAGGCTTCTCCCTAAAGACGGGGAGAACTGTATGAGCAGATTTAGAAATGCCCAAACTGCCGATGCGGATCGCTGCTTCGAAATCGAGACCTTGGCTTACGAGGGTGACGAAGCAGCAACCCGCGCAAAAATCTGCAAACGAATTGAGACATATCCCGATGGCTTCCTGATCCTTGAGGAGGATGGAAGAGTTGTTGGCTTCATCAATTGCGGATGCGCCCATGAGGTTGAGATGTCTGACGAGGACTTCAAAGACCTTATTGGCCACGACCCAAACGCGCCCAATGTCGTCATCATGTCCGTCGTCGTAGACCCGGCGGCACAAGGCAAGGGCTACTCAAGGTTGATGATGGATGAGTTTGTCGAGCGCATGCGGCAGATGCAAAAAGCGACTATCCATCTGATGTGCAAAGAACATCATGTGCCGCTCTACGAGAAGCTCGGCTATGCGTACCTGAAGCCATCCGCCTCAGGCCACGGTGGAATGGCATGGCATGAGATGAGCATGTGTCTTTAGATCAGTGCGTAGTTAGTCGCTCCCGAGCGGTCACATGATCCTCCAAGGGAAACCGCAGCTTTGTTTGCAGGCGCTGCTGCATTTGAAGACCCCGCGCAGGGTCTGCCCGGGTCCGCTTGCAGACCTTAATGTGGAAACGTCGAAAGGCAGTCAGTCCCCAAAGCGAAGGTTCGCGGACCAGATCCAAAGGCTGCGCAACGCACCAAGATGCGCAGCGACCGCAAGACCTACCGGCGCAATTTGCAGAGCGCCCGCTGTTCGGGGCTGGCGTGTCTGTCATATGCATGGTGCGCATGGCGGGCACGCCGCAGGGCCGGGTCATCCATCGTGGAAGCACGGAGGACGATCCAGAGCAGCCGAGCAATCACGCAAAGCCATCAGCGACCTGATCCGGGCGGAAAAAGATCTGCGGAAAGTATTACAAGTTCCATGATTGAACGGCGTTGGGAACGCTCGCAAGTTCGGCAGTTGTCCTATGGCTGTATGGACCCGCCAGCAACTAACGCGCCGAATGTCTGGCTTGAGACAGGGTCGCTCTGGCGCGCGCTTCTACCGGTTCATCGATCATCTTACCGTCCAACGTTGCTATCGAGCGGCCTTCACGCCTGGCATCTTATGCAGCGTCGATGATGGCGCGGGCGCCTTGGCATTCCGCCACGGTAGGCGATCTGCTAACGCTGTATTGGATCCACCTACCGTTGCAAGACATGGTCGAAGAATGGACGATGTCGCGCAGAAAAGTAGGGCTGCCGGACTGCGAACACCGACGCGCAGGTCATAGTGTCAACAGATCAAAGGTTCATTGCATCTTTGGGGGATACCCCAAATCTCGCCCGGAAGGCCCTGTTGAAATGGGACATGTCCCAAAAGCCAGATTCTTCCGCAACCAGAGAGACCTTCCCCCGCGCAGGCACTCCTCTTTTGAGGAGAACCATTGCCTTATCTAACCTGACGTTCCGAATGTAGTTCGCGAGACCGCCATATTCACTGAAGTCTCGCGCGAGCGTTGCACGGCTCACCCTCATGTGATCGCTGACCATGGCGACATTCAATCCCGGCTCCGCGAGGTTTCTTTCGATGAACTCTGTTGCCGCGCGTTGACGAAACTGCGCTATGTTCGAGATGCCCTCTGCACTTGTCCTGTCGTTCAGTACCAGACCATTGACCATTTGACTGATCGATCCCGACACGGCATCGGATGAAGCGTCAGAACGGTCGGGAAAAGACTCTGCAGTATGGTCCAATGCGGCGCCGACAACAGCGGTGTAGGGATCATGATGTGGAAAGCGAATGACATTCTGATGCTTTGCCGGATCAAAATTGAGCAGATCAATCGGTCCGGTCAGGGCCCGGGTGGCGCGGTCTTCGTTGTATGAGAAGCTCAGTTCAGACAGGCGCAGAAACAGGATGTCGCCTTCCCTGGCCTCGATCACATCGCCATTGATGACGTGCCGAAACCCACCCGACACCGTCTTAACCACCTGGAACAGATCACCGAGTTGGCGCTGTTGTCCGCAGTTGGATTGGCTGATCGCCGCGCTGGTCTCCGCGTCCCGAATAGAGAACGGCCCCAGAGGCGCGATGGATGCTTTGAATCTGAAGCTGTGAGCCTCTTTCGACACAGGACGTGTATGCCATGGCACTGTATCATTCCAAGCTTCCAGACGGATCTCTTCCGGCAGTTCATCTGACGAGAGTTCGAGTCTGTTCATAAGTCACGCCCTTGCAAGGTTCGAAGGTCAGTTCAGACCTTTCTGTGTGCAACGTCGACGATACCGACCGCCAAAAGGCTGTAAACCCAGTGGATGTGCCATTTTGACAAAGTTCTCGTATCGGCTCATAGCTTTCCCCGGGAAATTTCAATAATATCTTGGTCTTAGATCGATCCAAAGGGGCCCAGACTACCCCACGTAAAGTGCGCGCTCTTGAGACATACAGCAGTTTAGTGCGGTTTCGGGGTTCGATACTCTGCGCGAAATGCAACCAGGTCAAACAGGATGGGAAAATTAAATGCCGGACGTTAAAGCCTTGCAACTCGTGAACCAAAAATATGCGAATGCTGAAAAGAAACGCGAAAAGTGGGAAATGACCTTCGGGAAGCTAACCGAAAAGCTGTCAAAGGCGAAAACCTCAAAAGACCAAAAGAAAGCCTTCGAGGCGCTGGAAAAACACGCGTCGACTCGGCGCAAGGCCGATGATGAACTGGTGAAAGCATCAGAAGAGCGCGACAAGCGGATCAAAGAACTCTCTAAGGAGTTTGGCTAGGCAAAGTTAACTCCTCGCATCTCGCCGCGAAGAACGAAGAGGGGGCCAGCGAGCCCTCTCAGATGCAACGCGTCGGCGTAGTTTAAGACTGAAAAGCCTCAGTTTGGGCGAAATAGGTGTCGATGCTTTTCAAATCCGAACTTCGGTAAGCCACATACCCATCGGGCCTTACAAGGTAGAGACATGGACCGTCGGCGGCATAGACTTGGTGCATTGTGCCGTGTTCGTCGAAAATGATCGTGGCATCTGTTGTGTGCGGAAACTTCGGGTCTTTGCTAACCAAATACGGCTTCACCCACCGCTCGAAACGTTTAGAGGATGCCAATGCGTCCAGCACTTCCGGCACGCGTTCGTTGCCGGTTGCCGCACAGAAAAGAAACAGCCTGAATTCAACGTCGGAAGGCATTTTGAACAGGCTCGTCGGCGCATTCGATACAATCAGCCCATCAGCATCAGGCGCCCTGGTGCCCGGTTCTGGGCCCCCTTGGAAGGCAAATTCTCGACGTAGTGTTAACGGGCTTTCAGCGTAGTCGGTGGAGATCTCCTGCGCGGTGCGATCGCCGTCGAGCCGTTTGTCATCTGGCGTAAAGAGATAAGCGATCAACTTGTCCTTTTCTTGCGGTGAAAGATCAACGTACTGCTCCATCGTGTCAGTAATCTGACGTGTCAAATCGATCACTCCGCGATCGACTCGACGCCGTTCTTGTTCATAAGTGTCCAAAAGGACGGATCGGGCCTCTCCCTTTGCCACGAGAGCAAGCTTCCAGGCCAAGTTGTGGGCGTCCTGAACACCCATGTTCATGCCATGCCCGCCTAAAAGGCTGTGAACATGGGCCGCGTCGCCTGCCAAGAACACCCTGCACTTCCTGTAGTGCTCCGCCTGGCGGTAACTGATGCGAAAGTGCCCAAGCCATTGTGGGTCACGCAAAACCAAGCTCCGCCCTGATCTTTTCGAAACAATTGCCTGAAGGTCTTCCAGGGTTGGCGCAGCGTCTGTGCTGACGCAATTTGCAAGAGTCGCAACGACGAACTGTCGGTTTTTTGGCAAGCGCGTGAACAGATACAACTCGCCATCCTCGTGGAAAAAGATGTGTGCCGTGGTTGGCGCCAAGTCGTCACCACCATCGACAACAACATCGCCAAGTATGTAGGGGATGTGATCGGGCTCCCCCGGAAAGGCGATCCCGAGGTGTTTGCGAACGGTGCTATGAGCGCCATCACATCCGACCACCCAATCATAGACTTCCGTTTCTTCGCGATCGTTCCCGTGTCGTAGCGAGACCTTCACCCCAGCGCCGTCCTGTTTGATGGACGTCAACCCTACAGAGCGCTCAACCTTAACGCCAAGTCGTTTTAGGGAGGTTTCCAAAGTAGATTCGGTGTGCGCTTGCGACTGCGACAAACCATAAGGAAATGGGGACTCTACTGGGGCATGTGGGTTGTCGCCGATGTGCTCTCCGTCTCGGTAGAAAGCGAGGCTCTTTTCGGGCACAGAACCGATGGTCACTTGCTCATCAAGCCCCAGCCCTTGGAGTATCTCCAAGGTTCGCGAATGCAGCAGGTTTGCTCTCACATGTGGGTCGATCCCAGACGACTGGTCGATGCATCGTGTCGGCACGCCACGACGGGCGAGTTCCAGCGCCATCATAAGCCCTGTTGTTCTTCCCCCGACAACCAGCACTCGCTGCATGATTCCCCCACTTAGCCGCTTCCGCACGCATTCCTGCCACGCCCACGACAGTGAGGTGCAACTAAGTTGGTAGCAACCCCGTGGACCCAACCCACTGGCCCCAAAAGCAACACAGAACTCAGACTCATTTTGCCAACGATAAGAACGATGCGCGGCTTCCGGTTGGCGCTATTGATCTTGCAATGCCGCTCCTTGGACGATCATCACATCATAAATTGTGCCGTCAAAAGCGAATGGCCGCGCTTCTTCGTACACCAGCGAAACGGGAGACCCCAGATCAAGCCCGATGTCGAAACTTTCGGTTGCTGTGAAGGCTGCAGGCACCGTGCGAGGGACCTGCCCCGCCGCCAACTGGTCACCGTTGAGAGAGATGACGACGTCAGCCGCGCCGCCCGGTTGATCGATGGTCGTCTCCACTATGATCTTGTGCCGGCCCGCAGGAATCACGTCTGTTGTGATTTGCGTGTTTTCGATGATGAGCATGTTGTACTCGTACGTCAGCACGCCATCTTCGACATAGATGGACAGACCGCCTCCCGCGCCACCGACAGCGTAAATCACGCCATTTGCGGCCTCGCCAAACTCGGCGTCAATTGTCACGCGTGTCGATTGTCGGCCAATGCCGGGCGCGGCAAACTCTGGCATTCGCTTCGTTTCAGGGCCGAAGGTCCAGCTGTTGTAAGCAGAGGCGATGCGGTCCTCGGGGTGGATGCGCAACCAATTGCCTGCCCCGATCGGAAAGTCTTTGTTGTCCGCGGCAAGCTCCAGGAAGCGAGCTTTCATCTCGGCCAGCTTGTCTGGCATCTCGGCGGCGAGATCATTGGCCTGACTGAAATCCTCGTTGAGATTGTACAGCTCCCAAACGTCCTTGTCGGAATCCCAGTCGGCAATTCCCGCCGCTGAACCGGCACTGTCCCAAGGCGTAAACGGTCCGAACGTGCCCGCAAACCAACCGTCGAGATAGATGCCACGGCTTCCGTTGTTGTCGAAAAACTGTTCGGATTTCTGTGGCGCCGCATCGGCATCACCAAAGGTGTAGGCAAGGCTCACCCCATCCATGGGCATTTGTGTGTGTCCATTCACGACACTGGGATGGGGAATTCCCAAGACCTCATAGATTGTTGGCGCAATGTCCACGACGTGATGGAACTGCGTGCGCATCTTGCCGTCATGTTCGATCTGACCCGGCCAACTCACAACCAACGGGTTGCGTGTGCCACCGAAGTACGCCCCGAGAAGCTTGGTTCCTTTGAACGGCGTGCTTCCAGCCCATGCCCACCCGGCGTGATACATGTTGTCCGTGCGCGGGCCGCCGAGGACGTCGATCCCTCCAATCCCGTCGAGCGCTTCGAGTTGCTGGTCGACAGTGTTTGGAATGTTGTTTTGTGCAAGAAGCTCACTGATCGATCCCCTCTGACCCTCAGCCGACGAGCCGTTGTCACCGAAGATGTAGAAAATCAATGTGTTGTCGCGAAGCTTGCGTTCGTCCAACCCGTCGAGCAGTCGGCCAACCTGTGTATCAGTGTGCTCGACAAATCCTGCAAAAATTTCCATCAGACGTGTCTGAAACTCGAACTCCTTCTCGGGGACCTCATCCCACCCCTGCAGAGTCTCATCCCGTTGGGTGAGCTCGGTGCCTTCCGGGATCACGCCGAGTTCTAACTGCCGTTTGAATGTCGCCTCGCGGTACGCATCCCAGCCATCATCGAACTGCCCGTCGTATTTTTCGGCCCATTCGGGAAAGATGTGGTGGGGTCCGTGCACGCCGCCCGGTGCCCAATACATAAAAAACGGCTTGTCGGGATCAAAGGCGCGATAGTCGTCGAGCCAGTTCAATGCATCGTCAACCAGATCTTGAGTGAGGTGATAGTCGGGGTCATGAACGGGAGGTTCAACCGCGTCGAGATTTCGGGTCAGCCGTGGTTCCCATTGAGAGGTCTCTCCGCCGAGGAACCCATAGAAATACTCAAACCCATACCCCGTCGGCCAACGATCCTTGGGGCCTATTGCGGTTGTCTCTGTGGCGGGGGTGTTATGCCACTTTCCAAATGCGGAGGTGTGGTAGCCGTACTCCTTCAAAACCTCGGCAACGGTCGCCGCCTCCTTCGGGATAACGCCGGTATAGCCGTCGAAGGCGACGGCTCTCTCAGCAATTGTGCCCGACCCCACGCGTGTGTGGTTGCGCCCTGTCAGTAGCGATGCACGCGTCGGTGAGCAGATCGATGTCGTGTGAAACTGGGTGAACGCGATACCTTCCGCCGCAAGCGTATCAAGCGTGGGCGTCTGAACAGCGCCACCAAAAGTCTCCGGAATGCCAAAGCCCACATCATCGAGCAGGACGATCAGAATGTTTGGCGCATCATCCGGAAGGCGCTGAACCGGATCGGGCCAAGCCATGGTGCTATCTTGCAAACGCTGTTCCGCGACGCCTGCCATTGGCTCTGGCGGAAATGGCAAGACCGAACCATCGTCAGGTACGGTCGATTGCTGCGCCAGCGCGAAAGTGGAACAAAGGGACATAATGGCGGCGGCCTTGATCGCGTTTGGCATAGTACTGTCCTTCAACGAATGTTTCTGCGGAAGGGTGACTCGAGCGTATTCTGAAGCACCCCGCTGTTGAGTCACCGTCAATGATTGCTTCCAGGCGCAAGTCTTGCGGGTCATTCAGGTGTGTACCAGATCGGAGAGGTGTAAGCGCGTTCGTGAGTGACCATTTGAACCTCGCTTTCCATATCCACTCCAAACCGAACCGCGTCATAGGCTGTCCAGCGCGGCGTTGGGATCTCTATGACGCGCGCGTAGTACAAGGCGTGTTCCGAAGGATCAAAGTCCGGATCAGACCAAACCGCACCGAGTTCTGCACGTCCGATATCGTTGGTCCAGGAAGGGATCGACAGATCAACCGTGTTCCCCACCGCTGGCAGTTTGCCATTCTCATCGGGTGTACGCTCACCTGACCACGCAACATCAAAGACCTTTTCTTTGGTCTCACCTGTTGCGGCGTCCACCCAGCCCTTAACGATCTGAATTCGGTCAAGATTGGCGCCGATTGGATCGCGGAGCGCATAGACGAGAAACGATGGTGCCGTTCCCTCTTCCGGCGCGATGAGGTCACCGCCCATGGGCACGCCCTTAGTGTACCCAATTCGCGCGAGATCACGGTGTTTGATGTCGGATGGTTCGAATGCTCCTCCAAAGAAGCGAGCCGTTATTCGAGGACCTGTCGTGGAATAGACCTCTCGCCGCTCCAAGGCGTCGAATATCCCCGCACGCGTATTCTCTGTCGCCCAGACTGCGGTCGGTCCAGGCGTGGCGTACTGCCAGCCCTTGTATGAGATTCCCAAGTCCTGATTGCCTTTCGCAACGCTGTTTGCGCGGGTCGAGGACGGTTCCATCCAAGTAAAGGCTCCGAAGAAGTTGTTGTCGTCCTGTGTTGTCAGCCCAGTGTGAATATCCGAGCCGCCAACAAACCCGAGCTTGAACGGGTTGGTCCCCTTCTCTGCATGAAAACGCAGCCCTTCCTTCAGAACACCGCGCGCGTATTCAAAAGGTATCATCTCTGGTGTCTTGGCGGCTGACACGTCGAGGTTCGCCCAATCCCACGACTCGTAGTCGGCAAACTCGTCGGTTGGGGAAATCAGCGGGTGGGTTTCGCTGTCGCCTTTCGTTTGCTGGATCTCCAAGAGCCGTTCCCAGTTTGCCCTCGTCTCCAAGTATTCAGCATCAAACTCGGCGCCACTTCGAAACGTATCATTTGGCGCGAACATTCGACCGTTTGACAGGTTCGGATTGTGTGGGATGGCAAGTACATCCCCGCCTGTTAGGTCCTCATAGTTTTGCATCCACTTCCACAATTCGCGTGGATCGGTGCTCCCCGCTGGCGGAGCGGTGAGGAATGGAACCACTTGCAGAGCCCGCTCGGGCCCGTCACGAAACAGGACGTTGCGATGCAGATTATCGCCGGCTTCAAGAGAGGTCCATTCGTAGGCGATGATCGCGGTAAACACGTGCGGTTCATTGAATTCTTCCGCAGCTTGAACCAGATCACGCCAAGTGTTGTCGTAACCTGGAGAGCCAGGTTGATAGAGCAACGCGTCGCTCAGGGTTCCTTGGCTGAACTTCGCGATCAATTCGATAGAGGCGTCCTTGGCATCAGTGCCCCCTTTGGCAAACGCTTCATGGAAACGCTTTCCATCTGCATCTGCCATGATGTTCGGGGTGCCCTTCTTGATATCGGTGATCACCCCCATCCCATCCGTGTGTTCCGTGAGCATGTAAAAATCGAAGGGTCGCGGCAGCTTTACGGGTTGCCCTGTGTTGGACGTCAACTGCTCGCCTCGGGCAAAGCGATACATGTCGCGCGGCATCAATACCGTTCCGCCGCCGCCAGCATCTGCCGACAGCGCAGAATGAACATGCGTATCTCCAAAGTACACATGCTCCGGGAAACCCCGGTCTGCATTGGGAGAGTAGGGCCGCCCCTGAAGCACATCCGCTGCCTGATCCGGTGGTGCATCCTGAGCGAAAGCAGGGGTGCCCAACAGGAGCAAGGCGGCTATGGCTGAACGGAGCATAAGGGGTTCCTTTCCTAACTTATTGGTCAAAGCCAAAGATCCTTTGGCCGAAACCTCTGAGTGGAACTTTGGCTCGGCATGAGCGCGCCCACCGCATACACCGCAGCGCAACAACTGCCGGCATCAAGCCGCCGCCGGAGCCGATGAAGAGATGCAAAATCGACGGGTTCCGCATCAGAACACCAACCCAAGAGTCAGCCAGAACTTGTCACTCTCAAATCGGCGCTTCGCACCGAACTCCGTGATGTACTTTGCTTTGAGCGAAACCGGGGTGGAGCCGACGGTGGTGCTCCATGAAACGATCGGGCCAAGGCCAAAGACCCTCGCTTGCAGACTGTCGGCACCTGTGGCTGCCTTCACTACATCAGCGCCACTCCCGCTGTCATCGGCCAGTTGTTGATAGGCATATCCGGTTAGGCCCCAAGCGGTCTTGTTCGGAAGATGGCGCATAACAGTGCCCTCGAAATGCATCTCAGGGGCCGTCTGATAGTCTGTCGCATCGTTTCGAGCGCTGATGGTCACGCCCAGCGCGCCCGTCACCTCCCAGCCTGATTGCGGATCGAACCACGTCATCGAGACCGTTGGATCAAAGGCAAATCGGTTCTTTCCTGCGTTCAACAAGTCAACGGTGCGGTTCGCAACATTGACCTGGGCAGTCCTGTAGTCGCCAGTTGGCAGAAAGAACTGCAATGCGAGCATCGTGTTCACTTTGCCAGACGACCAGTTCAACAAGGGCGTGAACGTGATGTCCCCGAACGCGTTTTCGCCCTCGTCACTGATCGAACCCGAGATGTTTTGGCCAATCACACCTGCGTACTGACCATCGGCCGACACGTAAGGGATGTTAATGTTGATCCCAACGCGGGCGCTGCCGATGGTCAGGTCAGGGACATAAGTGAAATTCAGCTTGTAGGTAAAAACATCGATCTCCGGGTCGGTCACCGAGACGTTCCCGGAGGAAAGCGTTGGGGCTGATCCACTAAAGAAAACGAAATCGTTGTTCCAGTAACTGCCTGGTGGCGGCAGGACACCCGCAAAACTATCGCGACTTCCAAGAAGGTAGGTTTCAATTCCGCCTTCGACCGCTTGCCCAGGTGTCCCGTGGAGAGCCATCAATAAACCACCCATGGCGAGGCGTACGAGGTTTTTTGACACTTCCAGATGCTCCCAGGACGTCCCACAAAAAGAGAGCCTAGGTCAATCGAGCACGGTGATTGTAACCTGAAGCACATTTGTGCATATTTTTTTGATGAGCGCTGACCTTGAAGACCATATCGCCAATTCACGTTGGCTCGGCAGCGCTCCCTCAGAGCTTGCGAAGCTCTTTGTCGAACGAGGGCGTGCTGTGTCGCTCGAAGAAGGCGCGCTGCTCTATGATTTCGGGGACCCAGTGGGGCCTATGTACGGCGTACTGGAAGGGGTTCTGGCCGTCAGAATAGAGGATGCGGATACCGGCATCATCTTCGGGCACCTTTTTGGTCCAGGAGATTGGTTCGGGGAAGGTGCCATGCTGACAGGTGCACATCGCAGTGTCGGCGTCTCTGTGCAAAGTGCTGGCTGTACATTGCTCGCGGTGTCAGAACGGGCGGTTCAGGATATCACAGACGAGGCCCCGGATTTTTGGCGGGAAATGGCTCGGCTCGCTGCGATCAACAGCGCCATATCCGTTCGTGCAGCGCGCGATCTGACCATTCGCGATCCGCGCGATCGTGTTTGGGCGGTTGTGTCTCGCCTCGCTGAGAGTGTTGGGCACGGACGCCCCATACCCATCTCGCAAAGCGAGCTCGCTGATATGTGCGCACTGTCACGTGGAGCGGTCGCAAGGGCGCTCGCGGAGCGTGAGGGAGAGCAGCGCATTCGTAGGGGTTATCGATCTCTGGAAGTTCTGGGACCGGCTTGAGATCACGTGCAGATTTGGAAGACCGCATTTGAATTGGATGCGGCGATCAATGCTTGGGCTGTTTCTGCAGCGCACTTCCCCATTCGCCGAGTATCGACATGACCCAGAACTAAATCGCGATCACATACTGCACTTAATCCACGTGCAACGGAGTTCTGAGAATTCGGCCATGATGTGGTATGAAATGTGGTTTCCTGCTAAGCCGCTCATTTTTTGTAATTTTTTCAATGCCTTAACAGGAACATGCGATTGCTCCTCGGTCCGCCACTACCCTCCTTCATTGATTTCTAACAGATGCTCCAAGAGTCCCAGTTTGCGGGTTTTCAACAGAGTTTGCATGGCAATGCTTGTGCTTCCGATGCGGACGGTCGACACGCGGTTCTACGAAGGTGTGCTCGAGAAGGTCGCCGCACTTGGAAAACAAGGCAGCACGATCTCAGAGACATCCTCGAACTTCGTCATGTCGGTTGTTGCCGGCGTTCAGCCACAGGATGAGGTTGAAGCCATGCTTGCAATCCAGATGGGGGCCATCCATCAGACCAACATGATGATGGCCCGCCGAACATCGCTAATCTGAGACTACTTCCCTAAAATGGTCGATATGCGTTTCTTGTGGGGCGGAACAGACCACCAGCACGGCCACCTGGTCACCAGCGCCGCACGTGTAGAGATGGCCGTTCGAGCTGTCGAAATAGGCACTGTCGCCGGCATTCAGCCGCAAGGGAGGCCTGAACTTAAGATGCTTTAAACTCTTGCCTGATGAGCTTTTTCGCGTTCAGTCTTGCTGAAAAATTGACGGTGTGAGACTGGAACGACCCGCAACAATGCAACAAGACGACGCAGAGACCGAAGATGCCGCGCCAGGATTGCGCAAGGTTCTGGCTGCTGGGGCAATCGGAAACGTGCTGGAATGGTTCGATTTTGCCATTTATGGCTATCTCGCTCAGTACATCTCGACACAGTTTTTCCCATCATCAAACCCTTTGAGCGCGCTGCTCGCTGTGTACGGCGCATTTGCTGCTGGCTATCTTGCACGACCTGTCGGAGCGATGGTGTTCGGGCATCTGGGTGACACGATCGGGCGCAAGCACATTCTGGTGCTGTCCATTGTGATGATGGGCTGCAGCACCGCAGCCATAGGGTTTTTGCCGACCTACGATCAGATTGGTCCGATTGCCGGCGTACTTCTTGTCTTGCTCAGAGTGTGCCAGGGCATATCGGTTGGCGGGGAGTTCACAGGCTCCATGGTGTTCATTGCCGAACACGCACCACCACGTCAGCGAGGACTCCTAACCAGCGTGACCAATGTGGGCGGCGTGGCCGGGTTTTTGGCAGGCTCAGCGCTGGCCGCCGTTATGGCCAACATTTTTTCGGAAGAGCAGATCAACGATACTATGTGGCGCTTCGCCTTCATGTCAGGGATCGTTATCATGGTGATTGGCCTCCTTCTCAGGCGGTCTTTGACCGTTCCGGAAACCGTGGATCGTGGCGAGCGCGAGATGTCGCCTGTCGTCGCAGCGTTCCGCTTGCATTGGCGCGATCTTTTGCGCGTCGCTGGCCTCGCACTTCCGGCAAATGTCGGGTTCTACATCATGTTTGTCTTTGCCGTGTCGTACCTGACCGATGAGATGCATGTTTCAACGGCGCGTGCGATGGACATCAACACCTTTGCACTGGTTGTCATGATGTTCGTTGTGCCTCTGGGCGGCTGGTTGGGCGACGTCTGGGGCCGCAAGCGCACCTTGTTCGTCATCAACTTTGCTTTGTTGATTGCCGCTTATCCGCTGTTCGCCCTCATGCACCATTCGGCCACGTCCATGATTTTGCTCGGACAGCTCGGTTTCACGCTGATCATAGGCCTCCTGTTTGGCGCAAACCCTGCCACTTTGGTGGAGATTTCCCCAAAATCCGTGCGCGTCAGTGTGCTGTCCATCGGGTACAGCCTGGCTTTGGCCCTCTTCGGAGGAACAGCCCCCGCCGTTGCCACTTACCTCGTCGAACGAACGTCGGATGATATGGCGCCTGCGTTCTACATCATGGTCTTCGCCGTCGTCGCCATGGTCGCGGTTCTGTCCATTAAGGATCGCACCACAGAGGAAATCTGAATCGATCGGGATTTCGGTATTCAATTGGTCCGGTGCAGCTGAGTGGCTTTTCTTACCTTGGGCCAAGTACAGCCAAGCGTTTGCCCGCAACGCCAAGTTCATATTGCCCCAAAGGGTGTTCCAAGGACAATGGTTTGGAATAGGGTCGTTGGTTTCCACCGACTGACATGGCAGGCGCTGATCGCTTGTTTGGATCAGCCGTGGCACTTGCATCCTGTGTGTCCACAACCGGATCCGTCCGGATGTCCGTTTGCACAGGATTCGCTGCAGTAGTTCCGCTCATCCTTCTGTATCGCATCGTTGATATCAACAATGCAGACACAATCATCGCAGGCGCATTTTTGTTGGGTGACAGTAGGCATGTATCTCTCTCCGTTAGGGTCAATCGGGATCATCGTGCTCGTGAGCGAATAAGTGTTCGATCATGATGTTCAGGACGCTGGGCACACATTCATCGGCCATCGCGTAGAACACTTGCTTGCCTCGCCTGTCAGATTTCAGAATCCTGGCAGAGCGAAGCAGTCTGAGATGGTGGCTGGTGAGCGAGGCGGACAGGCCAAGCGTCTCGGCGATGGCGCCCGCGGACCGTTCAAGTTTAATGCACGACAGAACAATGGACAGTCTTGTCGGATCTGCCAGCAGGCCAAACACCTCGGCCAATTCGGTCGTCTGATCAATGTGAAGTTCGTGGCCAGCCATGACAAACACTTAAACAACTGTTCAAGTGTTGTCTATATCTGACTCTAGCCGAGTTTTTGGCGTCTCGTACTTCCGGGGCTGACCACTTTATCAAAAATCACTTGTTTTGCAGGAGTCAGCTTTCGCGCGCCGGCACAAAATGAGGCCGTGTCAGATCGGACCGGGCAGACTGTGGCAGAAGCGACGCCAACGAGCTTGCCGCCCCGATCAAACCTTCGGAAGTGTTGCCCTCACAAAGCAGCATTGCGTGCGCGTGAACTTCGCTCTGTTGGCCACGAGTGAGAGCGGCAATGACGGCCAACAAATGGCGCTCACACTCACGCAAGACCGAGGCACAGGATGGGCACTCCGGGTTTGAGAAACGGAACATCGTGCGCCGGGCCATACGGATTTCTTGCACCGCATCAAGGACCGCGGCTGAAACCAAGGCGCCCCGCGCTTCGCCGAATGCGCATCGCGCAAATGTCGATGCGCGAATCCACGCCTGCGAACTTGGGTCGGCAAAGGCCACAAAATAGTACCGCGCGATAGTCAAAACGCTCAGTTGATCCTCTGTCATGCCCGCATCCGCGACCCAACACTCATTGGCCAAGAGCCTGCGATGACAGGGTTTTTCGCTTCCTTGTTGGTTGCTCATTGGTCTGCGGTCCTCGCAACCGAGGCGGCGGCTTGCGGCAGCTTCACCACGTTTCCACCGAAGTCGGAACTGACCGCAACTGACTCCGGACCGGCCACGCGCTGCGGCTGGTTCATGACATGGAGGTTGGTGGAGTCAGCCGCCGCATGCGAGAGCCGTATCTCGAGGTCAAGAAGCTCTGGTTTCGGCTGCGTTCCGAAAAGAGCGCCTAGTGTCATCACATCATGAAAATCGCTGGAGTTACGTGTCATTGGATTGTTCTTTGTACAAAGCCGCGCAGGCGAACCGAATCTCGGTCGCACGCAAGTGACCGGGGTCAACCCACGGGAAAACCTACTTCATTTCCGGCTGGGCGCAGCGTGCGCCTAGCTTTGTACGACATATCTGACAAAAATAATCAGGAAATTCAAGGCCGGGTCTTCGTTATCCGAAAAGTACCCTTGTCGTTGCTACATTTCGGTGCATATTCGAAAAATCTGATAGTTTTAGTTGGTTATTATGGCAGCTTCACCTTGTCACCCGAAAGCCACCTGCGCAGGGATACACCACATGCGATCGGTGCAGAGCCTTTGCCACAATGACCGCCCCTTCGAAAGGAACGCCCAATGGCAAAGTCAATGCCCCGTATTCTGACGGTCAAGGAAGCTTGGCACATGACGCCGAACATGATTCGCGTCACCTTTGCCGGTAAGGCGCTTGAGGGCATGACACCTGGTCGCGAGGGGGCCGACTGCAAGATCATGCTTCCCGAACCGAACGAAGCGCGGACAGCGTTCGAAGCGCGTTTCGTGGACGGACCGACACCAGTGCGTCGGACATACACGGTCCGCCACCATAGGGCGGATGTTCAGGAACTAGACATTGATTTCGTCGACCACGGAGATCATGGGCCAGCATCGGCTTGGGCGCGCGCGGCCAAGCCCGGCTCCTTTCTTGGCTTCGCGGGGCCTGGCCCAGTCAAACTCAGCGACTTCTATGCGGATTTCTACCTTGTCGCGGCAGATATGTCGGCGCTGCCGGTTGCGGCGGCAACGCTTGAAGCAATGCCAAAGGATGCCGTTGGTTTGGCACTGTTTGAGATCACAAGCGCCGAAGATGTTCAGGACATTGATGTGCCACCGGGAATCGAGGTGCGCTGGATGTTGCATCCTGAGCCACATCGCGCCTCAACAGCCATGATCGACGCCGTTCGGGCAATGGACTGGCCCAATGGTCGAATGCAGACCTGCATTGCTGGTGAACATAGTTCTGTGCGGGCGCTGCGCAGCTTTCTGATCAGCGAGAAAGGCCTCACAAAGGAGGATGCCTATATCTCCGGTTACTGGAAGATCGGACTGATCGAAGACCAACACCAGGAACTCAAACGCGCCACAGCAAATGTTTAGTTGCGCAGAAATTCAGGGCGGTGAGCACTGGTATGTCGCGGGTTATCAAACCACTTGGAAAGTTTGAATTCGATCATGTCGCACTCGGCGTCCATGACACCAAACTCGGCGCGGAGTGGCTCCAAGATTTAACCGGCGCACAGGTCATCGCACTCGAACCAGAGGATGGCCAATGGTACTGGAGCCACGCCATGAAGCTGCGTGATGGCGCATCGCTGGAGATCATCGGGCCGAACCCGACGCACCGGGGGTTCCACCCGATCAAGGAAACCTTGCGAAATTTCAGAACGCCGTCCCCTTTCTTCTGGCACCTTGGAACCGATGACTTCGACGGCTTTTGTGCTGTTGCCAAAAGCGTTGGCGCACCGGTCGAACGCATCGAACATCTGGATCATGACAGCTCGTTCGGGCGCAGGCGCTACACACGCGGGATTGTCGGACCAGGCTTCCGTTCGACCCGCCCTTGCGTGATTTCTTGGAAAGAACGGCCCGACCGACCGGAGTTCAAAGCGCCTGCCGAGTGCGACATCGCCGACTTTTCACTGACCTCTCCAAGGTTCGCGTCTTTGAACCGTTTGTTTGAGGCGCTTGAGTTACGCCTGCGCGCCAAACCCGGCCCTGAGGCAATCACATTGAAGTTGAGCACACCAAAGGGCGAAGTCACCCTGTCCGCGCCTGGGGTCGTCTTTGAAGGCGCCGGTGCATTTCTGCAAATGGGGTCGCTCTGGCTCAGTTCCCTGCGGCGAAACTAGCGCATCGAGATTCTGCGCAATCGCCGCGCTCAGGGAGATGGCAGGGAGTGACCCTTCCCGTCCAACATCAAGGCATTGACCTCGGCCGGGCCCATGGGGCTGATTGTGTGGGTGGCAATGTACAGGGCACTGGTTCCATGATGATTTTTCTTCTGGTTGTGGCGCTTTTGGCTGGCGCTCTGATCTATCGCTATGCGGCGCGTTCGCGTGCGCTTAAGGAAGTTCTCAAAACCCCGCTGACCGCGCACGAACGCACGATTGTTGAACGCGTTGTTCCCTTGACGCGCCGCTTGCCGACCGAGCATCGCGCGGCCCTCGAGGGCAAGATGAACCGATTTCTCAAACAGGTGACGTTCATTGGGCACAATGGCCTTGAGGTGACCGAAGAAATGCGCCTTTCGATCGCGGCGCAAGCTTGCTTGCTGATCGTGAACACTGACACGTGGTACGACAACTTGCGCTCTATTCTGCTTTACCCCAGCGCGTTTAAGTCCCGTCAGCGGCGCCAGAACGGCTTTGTGGTAACCGAAAAGGAAATCGTGCGGACTGGCGAAAGCTGGAACAGGGGTCCGGTGGTGTTGTCCTGGGCGCACAGTCGGGCCGGATCACTGAATGATCATGACGGACACAATGTGGTTCTGCACGAGTTCGCGCATCAGATTGATGGATTGACCGGCCACACAAACGGAGTGCCATTCCTGACCGAAGGGCAGAGCTTTGCAGAATGGGAACGCGTGTTCCTTGCCGCGTTTGATCGTCACGAGAAGGCGGTCAATCATGGCCGGCGCACCCTCATCGATCCCTACGGCGCCGAAGGCCATGAGGAGTTCTTCGCCGTTTCAGTCGAGGTGTTCTTTGAGCGCCCGGGCGCATTGAAGCAAGACTCCCCCGATGTTTACGCACAGCTGTCCCAGCTGTTTCGCCTTGATCCGGCGCATTGGGGCCCCGCATAGCGGCTGCATACCTTTGCATTTGGGTGCGCACATCACAGGGGCGTTCGCAGCAGAAGACCCGGTAGTGAGCAAATAAACTCAGGCGATATTATCAACGGTTCGTGCCATAGGGCCCAAAATTCACTTGCTGACTAGTATGTAATATCATTACAAAATTTCGCAGTAGAATCGCACAGGGCAAAGCCAGATCCAACCATGCGTACAGGCTGACCTCTCGCAGTTACCTCCGCTCACCGATGACAGAAGCATGCTGTTTGCAAATTGAATTCCCTGACCAGAAGGAAAAACTGATGTCTCTCATTCCACGGCTTGCCCTTGCTGCCATGTTGGCGCTTGGCGCCACTCTCCCGGCGTCAGCGCAAGAAGGTAGTCTCACGATCTCTGTCGGGTTCGGGCCGACCGCCGAGGTGCCTGACCCGCGCGCCGGCTACAATGGTTGGATGTCGAACCAAACCGGTGTGACCGAGACGCTGATGGGGATCGACTACGATCTGAAGCTCTATCCTCGTCTGGCAGAGAGCATCGAGCAGTCTTCACCGACGACATGGCGTGTCGCGCTTCGAGATGGGTTGAGTTTCCATGACGGAACACCAGTGACGGCACAGTCCGTGATTGACGCGATTACCCCGATCTCGGACGAAAGCCATCCGGGCCATAACGCCCGCGTAGCCAAACTTCTGGATCTTGCCGGGTTGTCCACGGACGGGGACAACGTCGTCGTCTTTGAAACGAATAGCCCGAATGCGGCTTTTCCCTGGTCGCTTTCGGAGCCCGCGATTGCGATTTTGGGAGAGGCTTCCGATGCTTTTCCAATCAACGCAACCGGTCCCTTCGTTTTCAAAGAGGCTGTGCCAGAACAGCTTTACCGTGTGGAAGCGAACCCAGATTACCGTCTCGGAGCTCCAGGACTGGCAGAGGTTCGTGTCGTGGTGGCGGGAGATCCGGCAACGGCTGCCTTGGCCTTCGAAGCAGGCGAAGTTGATATGGTCATCAACTATCCCGAAACAGACTTTAAGCGGATCCAAAGCACAGGTGCACTGGGCTTTTCAGCGCCAACCGCACGTCTCTATTTCTTCACCGTGAACGCCGCCGACGGTCCCATGGCCAATCCCCTGATCCGTCAGGCCGTGTCGATGGCAATTGATCGCCAGGGCGTCGTCGACGCAGTGCTCTCCGGTGTTGGTGGCGTCCCTGCCGGAACCGTGTTTCCCGATGGCAAAGGATGGGCGGCAGATATACCGGTCGCTTATGACCCTTCTAAGGCCGAAGAACTCCTGGCCGAAGCCGGTGCGGTAAAGGAAGGCGGTAGCTGGATGCTTGATGGCGAGCCGCTCGAGATCGACATTGTGACCTATTCGTCCCGTGCAGCTTTGCCACCGACAGCGGAGTTGGCTCAAGCCTTCCTTTCAGCCATTGGGATCAAGGCCAATGTCAGAGTGGGGGAATGGGGCGCCAGCAATGACGCTATCGCTGCAGGAGACGCGGACATGTTTCTGCAGGCCTGGGTGACCACTCCGCAAGGCGATCCGGGTGCGGTGCTCGAAGCGCTGCTGAAATCGGATGGTGGCTCGAATTCGGGCAAGTATTCAAACCCGGAATTGGACAAGCTCCTCGCGGATGGTCGGCTGACGTTCGGCCAAGAGGAGCGTGAAGCAATCTATGACAAGGTCCAAGAGATCATCGCCGCAGACGCAGCCATGATCCCGGTCTTTCATGTCGCCCAGGTGAATGTCTCCAAACCGGGCCTGACCGGCTATGCGGTGCATCCGACAGAGACCTATTGGATCACACACGAGACGAAGTTTGCCGAATGAGGCTGAAGTCTTCCGGTCTGAGCGCTGTTCGCTCAGGCCGGACCATCTTACATCCCACATCATTGGAAATTGCGCCTGGTGACCGGATCGGCTTGGTCGGTTCTTCCGGGTCCGGGAAATCGACGCTGGGCCATGCTCTGATCGACGATCTGCATTCGCAAGGCAGAAGCGTGGCACACGTGCCGCAAAGCCCTGACGAGGCTTTGGATCCGTTGCGTTCAATGTCGTTTCACTGGCGTGAAGCGGAACGGGCATTGGGTATGGAAGCCGGCTCGGCGGACAAACAGACCCTTTTCAACGCACTGAAGATCGAAGGTGGCGATCTGCGCAAACGCCCATGGGGGTGGAGCCGTGGGATGCAGCAGCGCTTTGTGATCGCCATGGCGCTGATCGGTTCACCTGACCTGATCGTACTGGATGAACCCACCTCGGCCCTTGATCCAGTTGTGGCTGCGGCAACCATGGACTTGCTCGACCAGTATCTTCGCAGCGGCGACACCGCGATGATGCTGATCACGCACGATCTCGGGCTTGCCGCGCGACGTGTCTCTAGCTTGATGGTTATGCATGACGGACGAATCGTGGAACAGGCATCCACTTCAGAGATCTTGGAACGCCCACAGACACAAGCCGCCAAATCCTTGTCCGCTCATCGAAACTGGATGGCGCTGCCGTGCTGAAGGTCAGGAACGTCTGGGTAAAACGGCGCAAAGCTGTTGCGCTGGAAGAAGTATCCTTGTCGCTTTCGCCCGGGAAAACGCTCGCCGTCGTTGGCGAAAGCGGGGCCGGGAAGTCCACGTTGATCGCTGCGATCCTTGGACTGATCCGCCCTTGGAAAGGCGAGATCACGTGGGCAGGTGCTCCTGTCGCGGCCTGCCGTCCGGCATTGGTGATGCAAGAGCCACGGTCAGCGTTCAACCCTCGTCTTCCGCTTTTGCGATCCGTGATGGAATCGATGACCACCCAAGAGCGGACGGTTCAGGACGCGCGAGTCCAGCGACTCTGCGACGGCCTTGAGCTCCCTGCCGAGATCCTGGACAGGCGCCCGGGCGAGGTTTCGATTGGTCAGGCCCAGAGGGTCGGCATTCTGCGCGCACTGGTCGCGGCGCCACCCCTCGTTCTGTTCGACGAACCTCTCTCTGCGCTCGACGCGGTAACGCAAAAGCATACGGCGCAACTCATCGCGGACCTTCAACGCGAGGAAGGTTTCGCCGCACTGATCGTCACCCATGACCTTGGCTACGCTGTCGCATATGCGGATGAGATCGCCGTGCTGAGGACCGGTCGGATTGAAGAGACTGCTGATCCTCAAACCTTCGCAGCCAGCCCCAAAACGGACTATTGCCGAACGTTGCGAGACGCGGCCATCGCGCTTGGGGCGCTGGAGGCTCTTTGATGACCGCGATGTTGATCGCCCTTTTTCTTCGGGCCACCGTGGTGCTGGCAGGGACAGCCATCGTGACGTTTGCGCTCCTCTGGAATGCCCCAGGCGACCCGGCTCAGGCCATCGCCATGGCCCGCTTTGACGCGCTGCTCACAGATGATGTTATTGATCAGGTCCGAGAAGAAGCCGGTTTGAACGCCAGCTTCTGGGAAGCGTTCATGGCTTGGGTTGGCCCGCTCATGACGCTCGACTTTGGATACTCTGCAGTCACTGGCCGTGCGGTTTGGCCCGATCTGTGGGTGGCAATCACTTACACTTTTCCACTGGCCATTGCCGGTCTGTTGATCGGGTTCGCCATTGCCCTTCCGCTGGCGATCTTGGCAACCAAACGACCGGGTGGGCTACTCGACCGATGCGCTGTTGCGCTTGCTTCATTGGGCGCCGCAATCCCAGCCTATTGGCTGGGGCTGTTGCTCATCCTGCTTTTTGCGGTGCATCTGGGTTGGCTTCCCGCCATGGGAGCCCGCACGCCCGCACATGCCATTCTGCCCGCGGTCACACTTGGACTTGGTGTAGCCGCATCGCTCACTCGAATTATCCGGTCCGGCATATTGGAAGCTCAAGGCCAGCCATTTATCCCCGCGTTCAGGCGCCGGGGCGTATCGCCGAGGGCCATTGGTCGGGACCATGTTGCACCACATGCGGCCATTCCGGTGGTCACCGTATTTGGTCTTGAGCTGGCCTTTCTGCTTGAGGGTGCGGTCATGGTCGAGGTCATCTTTGGTCGCCCGGGTCTTGGGACCTTTTTGATCACAGCCATCGAAGCTCGAGACTTCCCGCAGGTGCAGGCTGTAGTCGTACTGACCGCGCTGCTGTTCGTTTCGGTCAATCTGATCATCGACGTGATCTACCGGGCGATCGATCCCCGGATCGGAGAGCGCGATGCGTAGCGTTGCCATTCTCGCCGGAGCCATATTGATCGTCACCATAGTGGGTCCGATGTTCGCACCTCATGACCCCGCAGCGATCAACATACCCAAACGACTTTCACCGCCAAGCAGCGAGTTCTTGCTGGGTACGGATGCGTTGGGTCGAGACATCCTGTCCCGCCTGCTCTATGGCGCGCGCTGGTCATTGGGTTTGGCTTTCCTGATATCCTTCATAGGGCTTTGTGCCGGAACGCTGATCGGACTTGCCGCAGCGCTGGGCGGCAAACTGGCAGACTGGGTGACAATGCGCACCACTGACACCTTTCTGGCCTTTCCAGACCTGATCGCTGCGGTGGTCATTGCAGGTCTAATGGGCGCAGGAACCTGGAGCCTGATCTTTGCTTTGAGCATCACTGGCTGGATGCGCTACGCGCGGGTGGCCCGCGGGATCGGGCTTTCTTTGCAATCACGAGGTTATGTGATCCAAGCGAAGTTGGCTGGAGTATCGCCCTGGTCCATCGCCCGCTGGCATTACCTGCCATCGCTCCTGCCTTCCCTTACGGTGGTCTGGACAGGCATGTTTGCCCGCGCCATCCTGGGCATCTCAGCGCTGGGCTTTCTTGGGTTTGGCGTTCAACCCCCGACGCCAGAATGGGGCACGATGTTGCTCGACGCCCGGATCCACATGCGGTCAACGCCGCTTCAGATGATCTGGCCCGGCTTGGCAGTCGTGGTCAGCGTCCTCGCAATCAATCTGGCCGGGGACGCCCTGCGTGACGCGCTCGCAAACGAGAGCGGCCGCGAGGCAGCGGGGTGAACCGTCCGTCGCTCGGCATCGCATTGCGAATTCTGTCCGGCATGTTCGGGGCCGGAATGTTCATCAGTGTAAAATCCGTGAGTGAGATGGTGCCGTTGGGCGAGATCGTTTTCTTTCGCTCTCTCTTCGCACTATTCCCGCTGATCGTGTTCCTTTGGATTCGCGGCGAGTTTCCCGGCGGCCTGGCCACCAATCGCCCCGGAGCGCATTTCATTCGTTCCAGCTTTGGGGCATTGGCAATGTTCGCGTCTTTTGCGGCGATTGCGCGGCTAAACGTGGCCGAGGCCATTCTCATCGCGCAGCTTTCACCGGTCTTGATGACAATCGCCGCTGTCATTCTGCTTTCAGAGAGACTGACGGTCTGGCGTGTGGGCGGGCTGGTGCTCGGCTTTGCCGGCGTTGTGGTTCTGGTCTGGCCGGAGCTGAACTCCAACTCTCCAGACACAGGACGGCTGGCCGGATTCATTATCGGCATCATCTCTGCTGTTCTCTCCGCGCTGGCGCTGGTCATGGTGCGAAGCCTCAACCGAACGGAGAGCCCGGGCGCAATTGCGCTATACTTTGTCCTGGCGTCGATGATCGGTGCCCTTTTGACGCTCCCTTGGGGCTGGACCGTGCCAGATGCTCAGGCGCTGGTTTTTCTTATCTCAGCGGGCCTATTTGGCGGCTTTGCGCATATCGCCATGACACTGGCTTTCCGCTACGCCGAAGCCTCCAGGCTGGCACCATTTGAGTACGTTGCGCTGCTCTGGCCCGTGCTGGCAGATGTGTTCGTTTTCAAACTACAGCTTTCCAACGCCTTTTTGATCGCAACTCCGCTCATCCTGGCCGGAGCCATCACGGCCGCCGCGGAGGGCAACGGGCGACGCCGAAACCGATCCAAGCCGAAGTAGTTGCTTCAAGTGGAATCTCGCACGGTCGTCGCCGGAACCCACGAGGGCATCGACCAACCGAACGCCTGAAGTCATCGACGTCCTCGTCGCTTCGATTGAACCGCGCAAGACAGAACTAACTCGCGATCACAAACTGCACTCAATCTCCGTGTAACGGAGTTCTGGGAATTTGGCCACGATGTGGTATGAAATGTGGTTATCTGCTGTGCAGCTCATTTTTCTTCTCATTAATTCAATGTTTTAAAAAGAATATACGATTGCTCGTCTGTCCGCCACTAATCAATAACTTAACCGTTACCTCCAAAAAAGTGTGATCAAGAGTGTGGTCGCTGTGTTGTTCGCGCACCTTTGTTAACCGACTCACCACGCCCACGCATATAGCGATCTGTCTTGGAAAGGTGGTTCGTTGGGTTAGGCTTCTCCCTAAAGACGGGGAGAACTGTATGAGCAGGTTTAGAAATGCCCAAACGGCCGATGCAGATCGCTGCTTCGAAATCGAGACCTTGGCTTACGAGGGTGACGAAGCTGCAACCCGCGCCAAAATCTGCAAGCGAATTGAGACATATCCCGATGGCTTCCTGATCTTCGAAGTGGATGGAAGGGTTGTTGGCTTCATCAACTGCGGTTGCGCTCATGAGGTTGAGATGTCTGACGAGGACTTCAAAGACCTTATTGGCCACGACCCAAACGCGCCCAATGTCGTCATCATGTCCGTCGTTGTAGACCCGGCGGAACAAGGCAAGGGTTACTCAAGGTTGATGATGGGTGAGTTTGTCAAGCGCATGCGGCAGATGCAAAAAGCGACTATCCATCTGATGTGCAAAGAACATCATGTGCCGCTCTACGAAAAACTCGGCTACGCGTACCTGAAGCCGTCTGCCTCTGACCACGGTGGAATGGCATGGCATGAGATGAGCATGCGTCTTTAGATCAGTGAACGGTGTGTCGTTCCCAAACGGACACTTGATCCTCCAACGGAAAAGGCAGCTTTGTTTGCAAGCGCTGCCGTAGCATTTGAAGACCCCGCGCAAGGTCCGCCCAGATCCGTTTACAGACCTCAAAGTGGGAAGCCGGAAAGTCCGCAAGGCGATGGTTTATGGACCCGATCCAAAGGCTGCACAACGCACCGAGATGCGTAGCGGCGGCAAAATCTACCGGCAATCGTTGCAGGGCGCCCGCTGTTCGGGGCTGGCGTGTCTGTTGTATGCATGGTGAGCATGGCGGGCACGCCGCAGGGCCGGGTCAACCATTGTGGAAGCACGGAGGACGATCCCGAGCAAACCTAGATTTCGGCCCGCCGCACTTTGAATGCGCCGAACATCGCTAATCCGATACTACTTCCTTAAAGTGGTCGATAAGGGTTTCTTGCGGGGCGGAACAGACCACCAGCACGGTCACCTGGTCACCAGCGCCGCACGTGTAAAGATGGCCGTTCGAGCTGTCGAAATAGGCACTGTCGCCGGCATTCAGCCGTAAGGGAGGCCGGTTCTCGAACAAAAGCTCGAGCACGCCATCCACCACGTAGACAAACTCCTGTCCCGGATGCCGCATCCACGTATCGAGGTTCATCGGTCGGTCGGCCCGGTGCACGGCAATCACAGGTGTCATGGTCTTGCCCCACAACTCGGAAAACAGGAAGCCGAGATCGTAGTTTTCCGTCGAATGCGGCGTCACATCGCCGTGCCGTGCTGCGGTGACAGAGCCCGGTGCGATCGTTGCGCCTTCGGCGAAAAGGGCAGCCATGTCCACGTCCATGCCCTGTGCCAGGCGTTCGAAGCGATCATAGCCAAGTGAGGTGAGGCCGCGCTCGACCTTTGAGAGCGTGCCGATCGAGATGCCGGTTCGATCCGCGACTTGTTGGAGTGTCAAACCCTTGTCCTGCCGAAGCGTACGCAACCTTTCACCCATACGCGATCGGCTGTCGTCCGGTTCGTGCATGTGAGCGGTTTGGGTCTTCATTCCAACACCCTAACGCGCTTTCAGGTCGTGAGCCACCATTTTTCGAATGCGAAAAAATTCTTTTCCAATACGAAAAAAGAAACTAGCCTTTGACAGCGAATCTGCTGGACGAGGTCCGGAATGGCACAGGTACTGGAGGTCGATTTTGCAATCGTGGGAGCGGGCATCGCCGGAGCTTCTGCGGCCTCTGAGCTCGCGCCGTTTGGCTCGGTTGCACTTTTCGAAATGGAAGCGCAACCCGGCTATCACACCACCGGGCGATCCGCCGCGCTGTTCTCCAAAACCTACGGCCCGCCGCCAATACGGGCGTTGTCACGGGCGTCTCAACAGTTCTTTGAAGGGGCCCCACAAGGCTTTTCCGAGCATCCTTTGCTCACCCCGCGTGGAGTCATCTTCGCTGCTGCGCCGGGTCAGGAGGGGACTGCAGACGCATTGGCAGCGGAACTGGGTTCATCAGCTCCTCGCATATCCCCGGACGAAGCTGTTCAGCTTTGCCCGCTGCTGCGGCGAGAGGCGCTCGCCGCGGCCCTCTGGGACGACCAGAGCCACGCAATCGATGTGAATGCGCTCCACCGAGGGTTTCTGAGGCGCGCGACCGCAAGCGGCGCAACATTGCACTGTCGCGCAGAGATAATGGCGGCGACCCATCAGAGCGGTGGCTGGATCTTGGACTCCTCTGCCGGTGAAGTACGCGCGCAGGTGGTCATTAACGCGACCGGCGCTTGGGCAGACTCCTTCGCCGGGCTTTGCGGCGTTGCGCCGGCCAATATCACACCCAAACGGCGCACGGCGATGATCGTGGCTGCGCCTGAAGGCATGGACCTGAGCATGTCCCGCATGGCCGTCGGTGTTGAAGAAGACTGGTACGCCAAGCCGGAAGGAGGAGGGGTGTTGATCTCACCGGCGGACGAAACGCCCTCCCCACCCTGCGACGCGGCGCCTGAGGACATCGACGTGGCGATTTGTGTGGACCGGATTGAGCGAGTCACGATCCTGCAAATCAAACGGATCGAACAAAAATGGGCCGGGCTGCGCAGCTTTGCGCCGGACAAGAACCCGGTGATCGGGTTTGATCCGGTCGTTCCGGGATTTTTCTGGCTGGCCGGACAGGGGGGCTACGGCATCCAGACAGCACCAGCCGCCGGACGTGTAGCCGCCGCTTTGGCGATGGGTAGAGAGATCCCCGAAGACATCATTGAGGCCGGGTTGGAGCCGGGCACCATTGCTCCTTCGCGATTTGGAGCGGCGGCTTGATCTGGCTCGTTCCAGCAGCTGCGCTCATGTTCCTGCTTTCGGGGGCGGCGTTGGCATGGGTCATTGGCGGCGCGGCGGTTCTTGCATTTTTTGCAACGGATAATGCCCGCTATCTCGCGATCCTGCCCCAGAAGATCTTCAGTCAGATCGACGTCTTTTCGCTGATGGCCATGCCGCTCTTCATCCTCGCGGGTGAGTTGATGAATCGAGGCGGTGTGACCCGCGTGCTGATCGATCTTTCCATGGCTCTGGTCGGTCGCCTGCGGGGCGGGCTTGGCCACGTAAACATCATGACCAGTGTGTTCTTCGCCGGCATTTCCGGTTCGGCCATCGCGGATGCGGCTGCATTGTCGAATACGTTGGTTCCGGCGATGAAAGAACGTGGGTATTCGGCCACCTATGCCGGTGCGATCACCGCTGCTTCGGCCGTCATCGGACCCATTGTCCCGCCTTCGATCATCCTGATTTTCTACGGCGCGATCATGCAGACATCGGTTGCGGCACTGTTTATCGCCGGGATTTTGCCGGGATTGTTGCTGGCTTTTGCGCTTTTCATCACCAACCTGATTGCCGCGCGTGTCGGCGATCATCCCCGGCTCGGTCCGGATGAAACGCCGCCACTGGTTGCAACGGCCATTCAGGCGCTGCCGGCACTCTCGCTGCCACTCATCATCGTGGGGGGCATCGTGCTGGGATGGATGACGCCCACCGAGGCTGCCGCGGTCGCAGTTGTCGCGGCCTACGCGGCCGGTCGTGTGTACGAAGGCATCTCGCTCAATGATGTCGGCGAAGCACTGGCCCGCACCGCCATGCTTACTGGCTCGATCTTCATGATACTCGTCGCTGTCGCGGCGCTCGGCCACCTCGCAGCCCTGGAACGTGTTCCACAGGCGATTGCGTCGGGGGTCACCAACCTGGGGCTTGGACCACTTGAGTTTATGCTGGTCATGAATGTCATCTTCATTCTGGGAGGCATGATGCTGGACATCCCAGTGGCTCTGGCGCTGTTGGTGCCTCTGCTGGCACCCGTTGCTTTGGCGCAAGGTGCGGACCCGACGCACCTCGGTATCGTGATTTGCTTCAACCTCTGCATCGGGCTGGTGTCCCCACCCTTGGGGGGATGCCTCCTTGTCGTATCGACGGTGACCAAGGTGAATTACTGGCGACTGGCCGCCGCGGTGATGCCGTTCGTCATCGTAGAGATAATCGTGCTGGGGGTCTTGATCGCTGTTCCGGAGATTTCACTCGCACTGCCACGGGCACTGGGCCTGGGCGGATAGACTGTTCAAAAAGGGAGAAAAGAGATGAAACCAATCAATATCTTTGCCGCAATCGGTCTCGCGATTGCCTGTGCAGGACCGGTTGCAGCCGAGGTCAAGATCGCACTGGATAGCCCATCCGATCTCGAAAACTCGGGATCGTATGTCTGGGCAAACACCTTCTCTGAATACTTAAATGCCAATGGCATGGAAGCCGTTGAATACGAGCGCGGCGCGTTGGGTGAGGAAGCCGAAAGGCTCGATCAGGTGTCGCAAGGCCTGTTGGAAATCTCCATGTCGGATGTGAAATCGGCAGGTCAGCTGTCCAACATCACGTACGGCGTTTACCTGCCCTACCTGTTTGAAAGCGCGGCGGAACTCGACGCAGCGCTGGCTGAGGGAGGGCTGCTGGAACGGATCAATGAAGAGACAACTGCGCAAGGCGTCCGGGTGCTCGCCTTCACAGCGCTCGGTCTGCCGTCAGGTATATTCAACACAAAGCAGGCGGTGGAATCGATCGACGACATGTCTGCTTTGCGCATGAGAGCGCTCGACGAGACGCAGATCAAACTCTACGAGGCTTGGGGCTCGACCGGGACGATGGTCAGCTGGTCCGAGGTGCCGAATGCACTGCAAACAGGGGTCGCAGACGGATATCTGAACCCGCCATTCGTGCCACTGATGTTTGGACATACCGACTTCATCAAGCATTTCACGGATGCGTCCATTCTGCCCGCCATGCGCATCGCAATCGCTTCCGAGGATTGGTATCAGGGATTGTCCGATGACGAACGGGCGATCGTGGACGCGGCCGCTGCCGAGGCAACCGCTGCCAATCGGAAATGGCTGTTGGCTCGGACAAACATCCTTGAGCAGCTGGAGGCCGCAGGCGTTACCGTCACTCGTCTGAGCCCCGAAGCGCGTGAAGCCTTCGTTGAAGCCTCAATGAAGACCTACACAGACGGGGTCTTGAACGAGGAAGAAGTCGCGGCCTGGCTCGCTGCTGCGGGACGCTAACTGTGCAGCGGTTCGCCGGTTCTCTCGAAAAGGTTTCGGCCGCACTCAACCGGATTGCGATAATCGCCGCGGCGATTGCCGTATTGGTGATGGTTGGTGCCGCAGGATGGCAAGTGGTCGCGCGCTATTTGCTTGATCAGCCGCCGATCTGGACTGAGGAACTGGCGCGCCGCGCCATGATTTGGGCAGGGTTGCTGGGCGCAACAGCAGCCTTTCGCGCCAGGACAGAGCCAACGCTCTTTCCGAATGCGGCGGAGACCGGGGGGACAACCGGCCTCGTGCTTGCAACAATAAGAGCAGTTGGCGTTTTGCTGCTGGCGGTGCCCGTTCTTTGGTACTGTTTTGTCGGGCCTGGGGGTGGTTTCGCGCGGTCGTTTCTTGACCGGACTGCGAACCGGCCAGCCGAGATGCTGGATGTCCCCATGGTCTGGTTCACAGTCGCCATTCCGGTGGCCTTCGGCCTGATCCTGATACACCTCGCGGCCGATCTCGTGCAACGCATCGCGCATCTAAGAGTGGAGACACAGACATGAAGCTGTTCATGGCGACATTGGGGACAGAAACAAACACGTTCTCGCCCATTCCGACAGCCCTTGCAGGCTTTTCTGACACGCTCCTGAACCTGGAGCGGAACGCGTCCACCAAGCCACCAAACCTGTTTACCGAAGCGCTTCATGTCTGGCGTCGCCGGGCGGAGGAAAAGGGCTGGGAAGTGGTTGAAAGCATTGCTGCGTTCGCCCAGCCAGCTGGGATCACAGTTCAATCCGTCTGGGAAGACCTCCGCGACATGGTCGTCAATGATCTCAATGCAGCGGGAAAGGTCGATGTGGTCTTGATCCAGTGCCACGGCGCGATGGTCAGCCAGTCCTGCCTCGATTGTGAAGGGGAACTGATGTCGATGCTCCGGGATGTGGCGCCGAACGCGGTGATCGGGCTGGAGCTTGACCCGCACAATCACATGACCGACCGAATGATGCAGGCGTGTGACCTGATCGTGAACTTCAAGGAGTACTCGCACATTGATGCGACGCCACGCGCCGAGGAACTGTTCACGATGGCCGCAGACATGGCAGAGGGGCGCACGAAGCCGGTGATGGCCATGTTCGATTGCCGGATGATCGGCTTCTATCCGACCAACCCCGGGGGCGACGGACCAATGCGCGATTTCGTCGATGCGATGATCGCCGCACCCAAGAGTGAGCCGGGATTGCTGCATCTGACGCTCACGCACGGTTTTCCCTGGGGGGACGTTCCGGAGGTCGGCACCCGCATGATCGCCATCGTCGATGGCGATGAAAAGCAGGCCGCTGAAACGGCAGCGCGCTGGGGCAAACAGTTCTGGGACCTGCGTGAGGCAACACGGGTCCAAGCTCCAAACCTTTCGGACGGGCTGACAAAAGCGTCAGAATTGAATGGAGCGCCGATTGTCCTCGCTGACATGGCGGACAACGCGGGGGGCGGCGCGCCTGCGGATTCGACTTTTGTATTGCGTGAAATCCTGAACCGCGGCCTGAGCGGTGTGGCGATGGCAATCTTCTATGATCCAACTGTGGTTCGGCTCTGCGCCGACGCAGGTGTTGGTGCCACGCTCCCAGTGCGACTGGGAGGAAAGCACGGTCCGGCCTCGGGAGATCCCGTGGACCTCGATGTCGTTGTGCGGGGCCATGCACAGGACCTCACACAACCCTTTGGCGGGGGTGAAATGGAAATGGGCGAAGCTGTGTGGTTGGAAACCGACGGGATCGATCTCATCGTCAACGATACGCGCACCCAGTGTTTCAGCCCTGAAGCGTTCGAGAGGCTGGGCTGCAAACTGGCAGATCGCAAGCTCGTGGTCGTGAAGTCCTCAAATCATTTCTACGCCGGGTTCGCGCCGATTGCCGAAGAGATCATTCATTGCGCAACGCCGGGCACGCTGACCCCGGATGCGACAACGGTACCCTATACCCGTCGTACAGGGCTTTGGTGGCCAAAAGATGATGACCCCTGGATCGAGTCATGAAGCTCCCGATGATAAGTCGGTCTGGTTAAGCGCCGCGAGTTTCGACCACCGTGCCATTGTCCTTGACGCTTGCGACGGAGCCTTGGTGAGGCAGCCTGCGGTCCATCCGCCAAACAAGGAAACAGACGAACATGGCCTATCCGCGACAAGAAAGCCTCGACACAGTCCGTCGCGTCCTGGCGACACAAACCTCGATCGACAGCCATAGCCATCTCGGGCTGTGGGAGACTCGCGGTTTGCCCGGTGGCGAAGACCCGCTGTCACAGTACATCGGCGACGCACGCATTGTCGAAATCGCCCAAGGCATGATCGATGCGGGATGCCGTGCCGTCTGGATCAACCTGACAAGTGACTTACCAATCCTGAAACTCGGCGCACCCGGCAACAAGTCCCGTGATTTCGCGCCGGGTGAGGCATGGGCTGAATGCGAACGCCTGCTCGGGGAATTGTCAGCCCTGCTGGAACAGCTTCCGGCTGAAATTGCTGAAACAGAGGCAGATATCGACAGACTACACAGCGAAGGCAAACTGGCGCTCTTGTTGTCGAATGAGGGCGCCCACATGGTCGAGGATGACTTGGAACGCCTCTCTGATCTGCGGCGCGCAGGAATGACCAAATTCCAGCCGATCCACTACGCCTATTGTAAGGTTGGCGATGCACAGACGGATCCGCCTGTGCACAATGGGCTCTCCGATTTTGGGCGCGAAGCGGTGACTGAGGCACGGAAACTGGGCATGGTCATAGACAGCGCCCACGCAACGCTGGAGACCACGCGCGACATGGCTGAAGTCACGGGGGGTCCGATCATGCTGAGCCACGCGCTGATGCAATTTGGTGATGCGCCCGCGGCCAACGCACGCTGGATCACAGCTGATTACGCGCGCCTGATCGCTGACACGGGTGGCATGATCGGTACTTGGTGTCCGACTCATCCGATCGGCGCGCGAGATGCAGATCATTTTGTTGCAGCCGTGATGGCCATGATAGACGTTGCTGGTATCGACCATGTTGGCTGGTCGACGGATCATATCGAAGCGGGAATGGGCCCTTGGTTTCGGGACTACCGGGATTATCAGGAGATACTCGCACGCCTACTGGAGGCAGGACTGACTGAGGCCGAGATTTCAAAGTTCGCCGGAGGCAATGCCCTGCGCCTGTTGCAGGAGGCCGCAGACGCAGAGGACTAGGCAGTTTGTGTTGGTTGGAGTCTCTTACCAGCCCACAGCGGTGGACCGCGCGGGTGCAAACCTATTGCAGAGACCTTCGATCCAGTTCGTTTACTCACCTCGCGGCCACAACAACTCCGCCCGAACACACGTTTGCTATTCGCGAGAACCGCGCTTTTCCGCGCGACAACAAGGCGAAAGCTGCGTGGCTGCCACATTTGTCGCATGAATGGTGCTCGCGGCGGGCACGCCGCATGATCGAATCATCTATCGTGGAAGCACGGAGGACGATCCCGAGCAGCCGAACGATCACACGAAGCCATCGATGATCTGATCCGGACCAACAAAGACCTGCAGAAAGTGGCACAGTTGCCTTTGTCAGAATAGCGTGGGGAAGGTTTTCGATGTCGGCAGTTGATGTAAGCGTGCATGGACCCGCGCGCAACCAACGCGTCGAATGTCTGGCTTGAAACAGGGTCGCTCTGGTGCGCGCCCTTACAGGTCCGTCGATCATCTAGCCGTCCAACGTCGCTATCGAACGGACCTCGCGCCTGGCGTCGTCTGCGACGTCGAGAATGGCGCGGGCGCCTTGGCGTTCCGCAACGGTTGGGGAATGAAAGCGATTCAGAATGTCGATTTGTGCCGGTGAATCGCAAACCCTCCTGCCGAACCCGTTGCCTTCGAAGATGCTGCGGTGGCTCTGAATCTTCCGAGGCCTTTGAACCTGCGAGTAACGGATTAGGCCAGCGGATGGGTACCCCACCAAGTCCACTCGGAGAACTGCCGCGTGAAAGACGACGGGCTATGGTGACCAAGAAGGTGCGTTTGTTCAGATATCAAAGGGAAAAGCGGGTTACCTGAGAGGATATACCCGGTAGTGTTGGACGCGGCGCGTGACTGCAGGAGAGTACATGGACTATCATACCCATACGGTAAAAAAGGGGCAGCATCTGACCGGCATTGCGAAATCATACGGGTTCAAGGGGTCGGATTGGAGAAAGCTCTACAACCACCCCGAAAACGCCTCATTGCGCAAGAAACGCAAAGATCCCAACGTTATCCTTGCTGGCGACAAAGTCAAAGTGCCGGCGGTTTCACTGAAAGATCTAAAAGCTCATCACAAGCAATTAGTTGAACTCTACAAGAACGTCGCTGCGGCGGAAGCTCCGGTGAAGGAGACTTTTGCAATGATCGCCCAGGTCCAAGGGGATGCGGAGCGGCTGCAAAAAGCCGGCATCTCAAGTGAGAAACAGGTCAAAGAGTTGCTCAAAGCCAAAGAAAGAGCCCGGAAGGCGTGGAAGAATGCGGAGAAGTGGCAATCGCTCTGCAAACTGGGCGGCAAGAACGATCCCAGTTTCGCCGGATCGATCATCTGCATCCCCGAAGGAAACCGGGTATTCGAGACAATGCGCAGCTACCTCGATGCGCAGGAGGCTCACTTCAAGGGCGTCAAAAAGGCGAAACTGGACCAGAAGAAACTAGACGCGGCGTTGCTGCAACTGAAGGCCGCACGCAAGAAGGGAGAGATGTACCTGCGGGAATGGCAAAAGACCCACGAGTACATGCTGAACGAGATTTCGGTCGATATCAGGCGGGCCGAATTGAGCATGCCTTTCACGTTCTGACCTGAACAATACGCAGATCGAAAAGATCAGTTCTGCGTTACATTTCAGAGAAATCAGAGCTTTATTGAGCGTCCAGAGCGGCGGCTTCGGCAATTGGGGAGCCTGATCTGACTGCTCCGATCTGATTGTTGATGCATAACTGGCCTTGGTTTCATCGGCACAATGGTTTCTGGATCAATTCCCTCCGGCACGAATTGCACCTCGGAGCGCAGCGCATTGGTCGCTCGTCAACTCAACTCACACAGAACAGGGCTGATCACGGCTGGTCCGGATCTCCGGCGATATCGCACATTGGCGTCATAGCGTCTTTGGCTTTTACCAGAGTTTGACTCATCTGTTCGGTTTGGGGATGCCCCATTATCTGGGACACCCTTTCTCTTTGCGCGTGGCTGACCCAGGGTCGCTCCCTAGGCAGCCTGCGCCCGGCAAAGGCAACTTGCGCGGATCGGAATGTCGGCTCGCGCGATTGCCTGATCGAGCAACACAGAGACATGCGGGAATTCCGCAGTCTCACCGCGTCGCTGCAAACACTCATGTAGCCCGTGCAGCGCCCAAACGTTGCGCGGATGCTGACTGGGACGCGGGAGTTTGCCGTCCAACCCCAGATCGGCGCGGTAAATCGCTTCGGCTTCATCGTAGTTGCCCGCCTCCATCAGCAGCGCGCCCAGCGCGTGCCGGGTCGGTTGCGGCCACGACCACGGTTCTTCGTACTCAAGGCCATCGTCGCGTTCGACCGCGGTGCGCAGATGCGCAAGCCCCTCGGCCTGCCGTCCGGCCTTGAAGGCGATCTCGCCCTTCATCATCTCCTCTGCAACGGCCAGCACATCGCGCGCCTTGTTGTTGAACAACATGCGAGTGTCGGGAACCTTGGCATAGGCGGCGAGAAAATCGGCCATTGCGGACTCAGCCTCCGAAGGGCGCCCGAGATTGGCGAGCGCCACAGCCTTGGCATAGTAGATCAGTGCATTCGTGGTCACGTAGAGTTCCGGATCGGCAGGCTGATCCAGTTCCAATATCTCCTCCCACATGCCAAACCGAATGTAGACGTGGGGCGCCGCAGCCACGAAGGTCTCGAAGATATCCGGGTAAGAGCGCACAACTTCATCCGGTACCTCGGCCCGCAACCGCGTCACGGCGTCAACAGCGGCGGCTTTCTGACCCAAAAACATGGCCCCATAGAAAGCGAAATGCAGATTGTGAATGCGGTAGAGCGCATAAAAATTGACCGGCCCCGCGTAAGCCTTGAAGTCTTCATCGACTCTTGAGGCCGCAAGATTGCGATCGAGCACGTTTTGGTAATCACCGCACAGCACATCGATATGGGTCGCCATGTGCACCAGGTGCCCCGCGTCGGGCACAAGATCCTTCAGCCTGTCACCATGCCTCAGGGCCCGTTCCGGATGTGGCGACATTTCCATCAGGTGAATGTACATATGCAACAATCCGGGGTGGTCCCATGCCCCGGGCGTTTCGTCAAAGGCACGTTCGAGAACCGCCATGGCCTCGACAGTCGACGCCTCCGGGTTCGGAACTCCGTTTTTGAAGTCCCAAAGCTGCCAGGGCGTTCGGTTCATCAAGGCTTCGGCGTAGATGCATGCGATATCCAGATCATCTCTGTTGGCGGCATAAACCGGCTGCATGGCTTCGGCGAAACCATCATTAAAGGGTTGATAGTCTTCGATGTCCGGGTCGGTTGGATAGCGCGAGGCCAGCGCTTCGATCAAAGCGCGCTCCGCCGGTTTGGCATCTTCCAACCCCAGACCAGCCTTCAGCGCGTCATGCGCTCTGGCCAGCGCGGGCGCCTTCTCTTCCGGCGTGAAAACGTCCCAAGGTTTGTTGTAATTCGGCCCGATTGCGTAGGCGATGCCCCAATGGGCCAGCGCACAGCCAGGGTCGATTGCCAGGGCCTTCTCAAAGCATTCAATGGCTTCTTCGTGGTTGTAGGCAAACACCCAGACAAGCCCCCGATCAAACCAGGTTTGTGCCTCTGGTGCGTTGCTGGCCAGGCGGCTGTAATCACCGAGATCAAAATAGTCCGTCATAACAATACTCCCAAATGACAGCATCACTGTAGCATGATTCTGAGCCGCCTCATTGGGCAAGGCCAATTCGGAAGTGCCTGTTTACGTGTTTGCTCTGTCCGCGCCCGGCACTGTATGAGAAACGTTCGTTCCTTTGTGTCCGCAACAAAGACGGTCCTGTTCACGAAAGCTTGGAGGACTCTGATTGGCCAACATAGTCTACATCGCGACGAGCCTTGATGGCTTCATCTCCGCGCCGGATGGAGGACTGGACTGGTTGTCCTCCGTTCCGAACCCATCAGGGGATGATCTCGGTTTCTCGGATTTCATGACGCGGATCGACGCGATCGTAATGGGCCGGGTGACCTTTGAAACCGTTGTCGGATTTGGGTCCGGATGGCCTTATCCCGTTCCGGGCATTGTCTTGAGTTCAACTATGAGCACTGCCCCGGAGGGCTTCGCTGACAAGGTACAGTTTGCAAGCGGCTCCCCTCAGGACATCGTTCGATTGGCGAAGGGGCTGGGTTTTGAATCGCTTTACATCGACGGCGGGAAAACCATTCAGGGTTTCCTGCAGGCTGACCTGATTGACGAACTGATCGTCACCGAAGTTCCAATCTTGCTGGGCGGCGGCGAGCGGCTGTTCGGATTGCTGGATCATCCACTGATGTTCGAGTTGGTCGGCGTAGAAACCCTGCTCGGACAACTCGTGCAAAAGCGATTCAGGAGAAAGAGCGCCTAGGACCGGTAGCCACGGACCGGATGCAGGCAGACTGGCAGTGTGTCGCGCAGCCCAAGCGAAGTCACGGATGGATGTACCCCGGCACTCAGGTTGGTAAATGCCGGGGCAACAGGATCAATTGGCGTTGTTCCCGCCGGAGGTCAGTTCCTCCATGACGGCGCTTAGGTTGAACGTGCCCGGCTTCTGCCGTGGCGGGTAGTTTTCAAAACTCTCCAGCCACTTGCCGATGTAGGCGGCCGCGGGCGTCACCATGAATGCGCGGGAAAAAGCCCATTTTTGGTAGCCCATCGCATTGTCGATGTCCCGCGCACGCTCGAACGGGTCCATGCGCAAGTTCGTCAGAAACGGCGCCCGCAAAGTGACAAAGGGTTCACTCCAAATGTTCATGCCCTCGGCGCGCTGCTCCATGAACGTGAATTTCCAGTTCCGGAAACGCAGCGCGGCAACCTCGCCGTCGTCTGTCCAATAGATGAAGGCATTGCGTGGCCATTCCGCCTCGCCTTTCAACGCTGGCAACAGATTGTAGCCGTCCAGATGAACATTATAGGTTCGCCCGATAGCTTCGACATCGCCGTCCAGAAGAGCCTGCGTTATGTCCGGTTCTCCAGCTGCGGCCAAGAGCGTCGGCAGCATGTCTTCATGTGCGGCAATATCGTTCATCCGTGCGCCCGGCTCGATGACGCCCGGCCAGCGGATGAGCGTTGGAACACGATACCCGCCCTCCCAGTTGGTGCCTTTTTCGCCGCGGAAAATGGTCGATCCGCCATCAGGCCAGGTGAACGCCTCGGCGCCGTTGTCGCTCGAGTACATCACAATGGTGTTATCGGTGATCCCAAGTTCATCGAGCTTATCGAGCAGCAGACCCACATCATTGTCGTGCTGCAGCATTCCGTCGGCAAAGATGCCGAGACCGCTCTTGCCCTCCCACTCCGAGGAGAGATGGGTGAAAATGTGCATGCGCGTGGCGTTCCACCAAAGGAAGAAGGGCTTCCCCTCGTCATGGGCGCGCTGCATGAAGTCGAGCGCTGCGGCAGTGGTCTCATCATCGATGGTTTCCATCCGCTTCCGGGTCAGAGGGCCGGTGTCTTCGATCGCACCATCCGCGTAGGAACGGATCACGCCGCGCGGTCCGAACTGCTCCTTGAAGGCCGGATCTTCCGGATAGTCAGGGTTCTCCGGCTCTTCCTCGACGTTCAGGTGATAGAGATTCCCGAGAAACTCATCGAAGCCGTTGTTCGTGGGCAGCATCGCGTCGAGATCGCCAAGGTGGTTCTTGCCAAACTGGCCTGTCATATACCCAAGCGGCTTCAGCAACGCCGCGATGGTCGGATCCTCGGGTTGCAGGCCCTGAGGTGCGCCGGGCAGACCCACTTTCGTCAGCCCCGTGCGAACAGGCGACTGCCCTGTGATAAAGGCGGCGCGCCCTGCGGTGCAGCTTTGCTGCCCGTACCAGTCGGTGAAGAGCGCACCTTCTTCCGCCAACCGGTCGATGTTGGGCGTCTGATAGCCCATCATACCCATGTTATAGGCGCTGGTGTTGAACTGACCGATATCGTCACCCCATAGAATGAGGATGTTCGGTTTGCTCGTGTTGTCCTGAGTTCCTGACTCCTGCGCCAATGTCAGTCCGGCTGTCGCCACCAGAACCAACGCTGCATGCATCATTGCTCGTAATGTATCACTTGATGACATTTGGCATTCCCTCTTGCCGTTACCTTTGACTCAATCGCGCGCTCCTTCGCCAGTCAGACGCCTCTAAGACGCTCGAGGAGGAGTATCGCTTGCGAACATCCGACTTATATTTGCATGTCGATCCGAGATTGGTTCAGATGGACCAATCTGAAGGACTTTTCTTTGAGCGTACCGACCGGCGCCAGAAACAGCAGAGGCGCGTCCGCGATCGGTTCAGCTTTCAATTCGGATGGGCCGGTCTACGATGACCGAACGAGACCGCGGGTGCGCTTTCTAAGGCCCTTTGCAAGGGTGAGAGGGGAAGGACACATTGCAGCAGTTTGATGGATCGTCACTGACAAGAATTGCTCCTCTCGACACTGTTGGCTGGCTTGCGGAACAGCCCGAGGAGTTGAAGCACTGGTTCGTTTCCAAAGGGCATTGGAGACGGCTGTCCGAAGGTCAGGCTCTGTTTCTGACTGATGACGACACCGACGGAATTTACGGTTTGGGACAGGGCACACTTGATGTGGAGTATGCGCCCGACGAGCTGGAATCCTTTGTTCTGATCCGCATCGAACCCGGAGCCTGGATCGGGCAGGAAGCCATCATGCCGGGTCAGCGACGCCCCTTCAGCCTGATCGCGGCGACAGATTGCGAGGTTTTTTTCGTCTCGCGCCAAGCGCTCCGCAAACTCCTTAAGCAGCGACCACACCTGTGGCCAGCGTTTTACAGTCTGGCCATCTTGCAGGCACTGAAACTGATGGAATTCCTTTGCGAGGCACTGACACTGGCGCCGGAGATGCGTCTGGCCCGTCTGCTTCTTCGTCTTTCGGTCACAACACCGGACATCTCAGCCAGCCAACAGGAGCTGGGTGCATTGCTCGGTATGCCAAGGTCTAGTCTGCGCCGATCGCTTGCCATGTTGTCTGACGCAGGGGCCATTCGCACAGGCTACAGCACGATCACCGTGGTCGACAAAACGGCATTGGAAAAAATCACGGCAATGCCCTGAGATCCGTACCTGGGCTGTGAGTGCCAATCTGCTGGCGCGGAACGGTACAACGACCAACCCCTGCGACTTAACCCGGCACACACGCACTTTTGTCCCAAATAGGTCCTTTTGGCGACCGCGCGGCGCACCTCCCATCTTGGGAAACGCCCGCGAAAGCTCTATAATGCTGTCAAGGAAAGGCCGCACAAACTCACGCGTTTTGGGAGACCCTCCAATGAAATCGACTGCACCGACCCGCCGCGCATTGCTTGCGATGACTGGTACGTTTCTCGCGACTGGGGCTTCTGTTTGGAGCGTGCCTGCGCGCGCGCAAGGACTTGCACCAACCCGTTCGATGCGGGGAGGATCGAACAACTATCGGCCCGGTGCTCCGATCGTCGACCGGATTGGTGGAGGTGGGTTCTGGATGTCTGGCACTGTCCGGCGCGCGGGCGACGGCGCCCCTTTGCCGGGCCAACGCATTCAGATTTGGGCGCACACAACCGAAGGGCATGAACGTGCGGTGCGCAGCCACGGGGCCACACTGACAGACAAGAACGGTGTATTCCGGCTCGAGATGCCACAGATCATACCCGCATTCGGTCAGCCACATGGTCACCTCGCTTATGACAGCGGTGACTTCGAAACCGTGTTTCTGCGCCCCGTGATGAACCATCGTTCGGACACGAGTTTGGAAGCGCATTTTGTGCTGCAACCCATCTCTTAGCGAGGCCGGCGCTTGAAACGCGCAATTCTGGTCTGGTTCGCGCTGATGGTTGCCGTATTGGCACCCATCGCGGCCGCGGCCTTCAGTCCCTTGCTGGCGTGGCGCGATGCGATCTACATCAGCGCCGGGTTCGCAGGCATAACAGCACTCGCCTTGCTTCTGGTTCAGCCTCTTATTGTGGCGGGATATCTGCCCGGCATCACGGGGATGCGAAAGCGGCGCGTGCACCGTTGGGTTGGATTGGTGATCGCTTCTGCCGTGATGCTTCATATCGCCGGCCTGTGGGTGACCTCACCTCCCGATGTTGTCGATGCTTTGCTCTTTGTGTCCCCCACACCCTTCTCCGCCTGGGGCGTGATCGCCATGTGGGCGATCATCGCGACGGCAGCGCTGGCGCTGCTTCGGAAACGGCTGCACATTCGACCACGCCGCTGGCTCAGATGGCACACATCCCTTGCACTGGTGACCGTTCTGGGCACCGTCGCGCATGCCATGCTGATTGATGGAACGATGGAGATCGCAACCAAGGCGATGCTCTGTGCCTTGGCTTTGCTGGCGACCATCGTCGCCGTTGCGGATCAATGGGCCCGCGTAAACAGAGCAGCGTCACGTTGAAAGGCAAACTGCCGGTTCGGCACTAACGCCCATCCGCCGCCCGCAGGACGCGTAGCACTTCCATCGGTTTTGCAATCCCCTTGAGATCGAATTCGCCAAGAGACTCAACCGCCACTTTGCCTTCGATATCGATATGGGCGCGCTGGCTGATCAGGATCTGTTTGTCCTCAGCCACATCACACAAACGGGACGCCGTGTTTACCGCGCTCCCGATCGCGGTATAGTCCGATCGCCCACGGAATCCGATCAAACCCAGCGTCGCATACCCGCTTGCTATTCCAATCCCCAGGCCAATCGCATGACCCAGCCTTTGCCAGGGCGCGCGGATGTCCTCAAACGCCGCCCGGATGGCCAGAGCAAGCTCGACCGCGTTCAGGACCGGTTCGTCACACGGGATCGGATCATTGAAGAAAACCATAACCCCGTCCCCGGAACGGTACCCGATGGTGCCCCCATGATCGGCAACAAGTTCGCCCACCCGGTCATGAAACTGCTGGAGAATCGCGATCACGTCTTCGGGCTCCACAGCCTCTGAAATCGCTGTGAAATTGCGAATGTCGCAAAACAGACAGGCGATGTATCGGCGGTGGGTGTCGAGCGAGGCCCCGCTGCCTTCGGCCACCACCAGTTCCGCAACTTGCGGGGCAAGGAACTGCTTGAGACGTCCAAGCCGGTCGATTTCGTCCGCCTGAACCTCGACCTTCTCGGTGAGAGTCTGATTGAGCCCGTCGATTTCAAGCGCTTGACTGCGCACGGTTCGGTTCAACGCGTCCAGCAGCAAGATCTGGTTCAGCAGCGCACCAATGACCAGAAGGATGAAAGCAAGTGCCTCGACCCGCTCGTCATAGCCAAAGTAGAGCGTCACGATCAAAATCACAGCGGCGATGCCACCAATGGCAAGGGGCAGGTCGCTCCCGTGCCGGGTCCGGTCACGCCATAGAAACGCTACGGCCAGCAAGGCAAAACCCCACATCAACACCGCTTGGACATGTGGGTTGATCTCCATCCAGCTTACCCCGAGCACGTAGCTGGCCAGTATCCCGGCATAGCAGGTTGTCAGAGACGCCAAGGCCGCAAGCGCTGCACCAAGCCCGACAGGAAGTGCGAACTTGAACTCCTCAACATCGGACCCCAGTGCTTTGACAGCCACTTGGCCCGCAGGGTCGGCGACCGACCTGTTTGCTGCTTCTTGATCAGACATGCGCTTGTTGCGATTTAGGTTGCCGGGCAGCTTAGTTCTGCAGTGCGAATGCGTCAAAGGAGATCAAAAGGTCTGAAACGGCCATCTATTCCGTTCAGGAGATGCGCAGTTAACTCCGCAAAGAGTGAACCCAACGTGATCTCACTTGATCCGCTGCCCGCTCCGCATGTTAATAGATCCTGGGCCGCCACTGCGAACAACGCGGATACCGGTGCAAAGAGTGACGATTGCTGAGGGGGCACTGGATGAGACCGGCAAAACACTGCATTGGACCCCTGATCGCTCTTGCGTTCGCGACCTGTGGTAGCGCGCAGTCTGTCAGCACCGACATCACCAACGCCATTTTGTCCGAACGATCCGGAGATTGCGCGGACTACGCCGGAACCTACACCGCGATGGTGGAGGACATCACTCGGCAACAGGAATTTTCGGCAAGCGTCGTGATTTCGTTCAACGATCAGACGTGCACGATCGAAACCAACGGCATCCCCAATCATGATTTCAACGGGCCGACGGCAAGCTTTGCCAATGATGTCAAAGAACTTACCGGAACGTTCCGAATTCCGCGCAACCCTTCGAAATCCGGCTCGCCAGAGCCGCTATCGCAGAGCAGTTTCGACGCAATACTGCTGAATGGAACTCCTGTCGATTTGCTGTCGGCAGGGTGTTACCGACCAGAGGGGCCACGGGCAGACGCGAATGGAAACGTGTTGGCCGGTTGCCGTGACACGGACCCATGGCTACTGGATCCGCCATCTTACGATGATCATTTCGGCGTCGACCTGCACAATGCACATGCTCAGCCCGACGGGCGCTATCATTACCATGCGAATCCAAATGCGCTGTTTCTGGATCGCAATCTTGAGATGCCATCGCCCGTGATCGGATTTGCTGCGGATGGATTCCCTGTGTTCGGGACTATCTTCAAAGATGCAGAGGGCGTGATCCGCCCGGCACGATCCGGCTACGCGCTCAAGACCACACCGAGGCCCGCACCCCCTGAAGGTCCCGGCGGCATGCCCGATGGCACTTACCTGGAGGACTATGTCTATACAGGCGAGGGCGATCTGGATGAATGCAACGGCATGACCGTGGACGGGCAATACGGGTACTACGTGACCACGTCATACCCCTGGATCCTGAAATGCCTCGTTGGTACGCCTGATCCATCCTTTGGCAAGAGACGAAACTGACGCTCTAAGGTCATTCGTGGGAAGGCCGGGTTGACGTGCACGTAACCTTTTCATCGCCGACCACCCGACCAAAACCCGAAGGCGCGAAGATCATTGGAAGATCCCAATTCCACCCATTTTGCGGCCTTTGCAGCACTTCGTCATTAACAGATCATCCCCAAATCTGTCGCTGCCACGTTTCTTCTTAATGTGTGTTCTTTCTTGATTGGTGGGCGTTGACAGGTCACGCTTGAAAGAAATCGTCCAGTTCATCTGCCAAAGACGCAACTGGAACGACGACCTGGGGGGACTGATGACCGACACAGTGCAAAATGGCAGAGCGTTGCCGATGTTCAATGACGCACGTGGCGAAGCGGCGACGTTGCAACAGCAGCCACCCTTCAAGTTTCGCGATGTCACGATGGCGTTGTTCCCGGTACCCGCGTCGCTGGAACGGCTACAATCCTTCTGTGACGCTCAGCTCAACGTGGCGCCCGACCTAGTCCAGTTCCAGCCTGCCATGCCCTACGTCCTTCTCATGGTGCTGGACTACGGCAAGATGTCCGCAAAGGCCGCCAATATGGGGTGGATCTCGCAATACGAGGTCGCCTTTGCCATCCCAATGCGCTGGAGCTTTATGCAAGACGGCAAGTTGCGATTCTTTGACTGGGCCACGGTCTGTCCGTTCATATTTGTCGACAACGAGCTGTCTATGTTGACCGGCAGGCAGGTCTACGGATGGCCAAAACTGCTGGTCGATCTAGACCCTGCGATCGGGGAATGGGTGAACGATCCACATGGCGTGCGCGAAATGCTCTGCGTCAGTTCGCGGGTCATTGGCAAGGCCTACAGTGGGGAAAGAGCGACGGGCAAGCCACTCCTGTCGGTGCATCACGAGGGGCCGCCTCGTCTGGCCGATTTCCCCACAAATCTGACCAACCTGTTCGACCCTGTGCGGTCAGCGCCCGAAACCCTCGGCGGGTTGATGAGCGGCGCGTTAGATTTCACACGTGCGCTTGGCGCCATTGGGATGGGTGGCATGTCCGGCACCGCGAAGTTTCCGGATCTGCGGGACCCGAATACGTATCGGAAACTTATGAAGCGCCAGACCTGGGATCTTGCAAGAGACCGCGCCGCCTGGGCACCCGGTTTGCGGGACCTGGCCTGGTCGATGCTGCCACGAATGGGCGGTAACACGATCAACCTCAAACAATTCAGGGACTCCGCCTCTCCGTCCGAAGCCTGTTACCAGGCGCTCACAAACTCCGCGATGAAGGCGCAGACGGTCTACCGTGGCGGCCTGCTGGGGCAGCAAAACGTTCTGCTCGGCCAGATCGATGGTGGATATCGCATCGACATTCATGGCCATGGCAGCCAGCCGATTGTGGAATCGCTGGGACTCAAGGGCACGTCGATGCGGTTGGAAGAAGGCGTCCCGGTGATCAGTCTGAAGCCGCAGTTTCCGATGTGGTTCCGGATGGATATGGACTACGGCAAGGGCGAAGTGGTCGCGTGGCGCGCGCGCACGTCGGCGTGGCGGCTTGGCTCGGAAATGAAGGAACGACTGGAAGCGGAAAACAAATCCGCGCCGGTAGCAGAGGCTGCGGAGCCTCTTCCGGCACCCGCCTATGTCACAGCGCGCGGCCCCGCACTGCAGGCTGTGCCTGGTCCGTTCTCCATTCCCAACGCAACGGTGCGGGTCATGCCTCTGCTGGCCAAGCGGGAGAGTCTGTCCGCATTTGTCAGCGAGTATCTGGACGTGGATCAGGAACTGCGATTCCGTCCTTGGGGACAGCACGTCTATGCGGTCGCCTACAATTACACGGACAAGCTGTCGAAGGTGAACGACGTGGGCCTTCTCTCGAGCCGAGAGGTCACGTTTCTCGTCCCGACACGGTGTTACGACTGGTACGACGACAGTGATTATGACCTGAGCACGCCCGAAGGGCGAGACCAACGTGACCGGGAGAAACTGCGCTGCGCAGGTGTTGTAAGAGCGTTCTCATATGTCGATGACACAACGGTCGCGATAACCGGCAACGAAGTGGCTGGCGTTCCGACCTTGCGCGCCAACATTGATAGCCCACCACAGACATGGATGGAAAACAGCGGACCGGAAGACACCGGCAAAGACGGCTTGCTACGGGTTTCCTCGCTCGTGTTGCCTGCCTTGAATGTGGGAGCGGAGACGCTGGATCGGAGTCTCCTGACTGTTCATCGAAAGGAGCCCCGTGAACCGGAAGATACGAACGGCTGGCGCCATATCGTCGGGCAATGGGCCCCGAGCCTGATTGACGATCTCGACGCTAAGTATGGACAACGCGGATCTCGCTACGAACAGATGTCGGAAAGCGACTCTTTCAGACGTGTGCGGTCTCTGGCGCTGGAACTGATGGCGGGCAAACTGCCCCTCAACACGTTCTCGCTCAAACAGTTCCGGGACTCATGGCATACCGATCGGGCTTGCTATCAAGGCATTGTCCGGGGATCGACGCGCATCGACCGGCTTTATGAGTTACACGAGATCGAAAAGCCTCTGCACCTTTCGATCGCACAGTTCCCCACCCAGCCCATTGCCAAAACGCTCGGACTGATCCCGAAATCCGAAGAGGTCACGCCAAGCGGGATCGTTCAGACCTTCGAAACCGTCCGGCCGTTCTGGTTCCGAGCCGACCTGACAGAAGATGTCGGGCGCACGCTCTATGAGCGCGCTGGTCAAAAAGGGTGGACCAAGGTCGAAGACCCCGAAGACCCTGCTGGGTCTGATAAAAACTGGCGCGCCACTCCGCGCATTCTGATGTCCTCTTACAGCAGCCTGAACCATCTGGATCGCGTTCATGTCGCAGAGCTGAGCACTTGGCTGGAGGCAAAGATGCACGAGGCCGAACCCACGAGCCATCAGGAACTCGCGGCTGATCTGGGGTATGTCTGGCCTGCGACGATTATGGATAGCATTCTGAGCCGGCAATGGGCGCGACCCAAGAATGACCGCCAAGAGTATCACAAGGCGGACTTTTGCGTGCCGCGCTCAACCTTTGGTCCGGCCATTGCGGGTGTGGTTTTCCCGAAAACACTTTGTCAACGCGAGTTCTGGCCCGTCTCGGAAGACTACGCAAAGATCCTTGATGACGATCTTACTGGCCGGGCGTGGCGGCTCTGGAGTGAGTTGCGCACTCGCCTTTCCAGTGTCGCACCCGCCATTGAAAACTTAAAGAATGACACGCAGATGGCAGCGCTTGGTGTTCTTAGACCCTACATGTTGGAACTGCGCGACGAGGCCAGCCCGGACGACTGGTCAGCGCAAGACTGGGCCGCGATTGCGGAGGCCCTGGACGATGTCGTCGCCAATGGCCACTACAAACCCGGTTTTGATTGGCCGAGTGTGCTGCGCCCGCTAGCACAATGCGCCCGCGACGCGCGCAAAATGAGAACTGTGCGAGAGACGCTGAAGGACGGTCGTATCAATCCGGATGCCGAACCCGGCGAGGTTGGATCAACGCTCCGGCAAAAGCTGGCCCGGCTGGCGGACCTGAACGATTTGTAGATGGGACAACATGGCCTCTGAGCAGTGTTTTGGTCCCTGACACCAATACGTGGGGGATCGTTTGCCCGCCCGATCACACGCTTGCGTCAAACAAGGCAGACCGAGCGTCACTTGCCCAGATTGTCAAACCAGGAATCGACATCACTGACCTATAGCCGATGCTTTCCAAGAAACCCCTGCAACTATCATTGTTGTCTTCAATCATGATGACGGGATCGTGTTTCTTGATCGATGCCACCGCCCCTTTCAGCGCTTGCAGTTCAAAGCCTTCGACATCCAGCTGAATGATCGAAAGATCCTGGATGTCCAAGCTGTCTATCGTACACAGATTGGTCTGCTGTCCGGAATCCGAGATTTGAGAAGAACCCCCGTTGTGAGATGCTGCGTCCGCACCTGTATCGACATGAGAAACAGAGACCCGATCCCCAAGCCCCGCGTTGTAGATCATGACATTGTCGAGCCGGTTGGAGTCTACAGTCAGCTTCGCCAGCACGAAGTTCTCTAGCACCGGTTCAAATGCAAAAATGGTACCTGAGCAGGCCTTGGAAAAAGAAGGCAGCATATCGCCAAAAAAAGTGCCGGCGTGCACCATGCTTCCGCCCATATCTTTCAAGAGCCGCGCAACCAAATCATGCGTTTGCGGCTCAAACAATCGCCCGTCCAGAATGGCGCTGCACGCGGGGCGATGCGCAGCATATTTGGGTACAAAGTAGTTGCTGCCTCCAAAGGAGACGCGGCTGAAGTCGATCTTGTAGCTGTCCTGAGACGCAAAAACATCCGACGCTGCGGAGGCATGCTCAGTTGTTATGCGCCGCGGTTTCACCGCCCGACGCGCCGCGGTCCAGACAATGGGCGGTACAAAGGGCTTGAGTGTGGCCTTGATGCTCAATGGGCGTTCCTTCTTGCTTTCGCGTGATGGGCGAGTCGGTTGTGGTGGCTGGTTGCTTAGGTTGAAGGACAGAATTGCATGTTACCGATCAATTCATCTGCGTCCAGCGAGAACACTTACAATCATTTGAAGTTTTCGACTGCGCGGCCAGATACTTGCGTTTGTCGACCAAGTGGAAAACTCACGCCGCAAATTTGGGCGCAACCTGACACGCGAGGCCTGAATTGCAACCTTCAGGTGTTGGCTCATTTGGCCGAACCCATTGGGACTGGCAAGAGCAGCTTGGCCAGCCTCTCATCGGACATAGTACGTTCTTCGCAAGAGAGGTTTTGAGCCTCGACCAAACATTGGTCAGAGAACCAAGCGATGGAATCGTTGTTAACCTTACGCTAAGGTTGGAAAAACCGGGCTTCCAGCGATGTTGGGCGCCATGACCCGACTTGAACCAGAAACCTGCATGACGATTGAAATTAGAGAAGACGCAGGCCCATCGGCGTATTTGCCGAGATCCCGTTTTGGATCGCCAAGGAACTAAACGAACTCTGAATGATTTGGGAGCAAGACCGATGACCTTCATTTCCACTGTAAAACGATCCGCTTCCGCGGTGGCCATCGCATCCGCGCTTTCGATTTCAGGAATGGCGCCTGCGTCCGCCCAGTCAAACTGGGATTTCACCGGCCTCGTCTATCTTTGGGGCGCCACGATTGGCGGGACAACGACCACAGGCCAAGACATGAGCATGAGTTTCAGCGACATTCTTGACCGTCTCGACTTTGGGGTCATGGGATCGCTGGAAGCCAACACCGGACCATGGTCGCTCTTCGCTGATGCAATTTACCTGAAGCTGTCTGATGGTCAGAACGCCGTGGTTGGACCGGGTATTCCCGCCTCTGCCGATGCCTCGGTCAAGGGGTTCGTCTTCACCAGCGGCGCCGGCTACGACATCATGCGTGACGCACAGTCCCGGCTCAACGGGTTTTGGGGTGTGCGCTATCTTGGCATGGACGTAACGGCGAATATCGCCGTCGGCAACGGATCGCAGCGCCTCACGTCTGACCTCAAGAACTGGGATGCGATTATCGGTCTGCGCGGGTCGCAACGGCTGTCTGACCGCTGGGGTCTGGCTTACTACGCCGATGTTGGGACAGGTGAAAGCGAACTGACATGGCAACTGGCGCTGACCTTTGACTACCGAATCAACAATTGGGACCTGAGCTTCGGGTATCGGCACATGGATTGGGAGATCGACAATTCGCCGGTTGTTTCTGATCTTTCATTTTCTGGCCCCTTCATTGGGGCGAAGTTCCGGTTCTGATCCGGCGTCTGCGAGCATTTTGTCCTTGTCGTCTGAAATCGCGGGCTGACGCAGCTTTAAGACACTGAAAATTGCAACCAGCTGCCGGTTCATTTCATTGCGATCCGCGCGGCTCCTGGTGTCTTTGAAATTTGGAGGATTCGCGCCTTTTGACTGATCCGTTCCATTGCAAATGACACCCCCAACAAAAGGTGATTATGTTCCAAGGCGGGGCAACCCGTTCACCTTGAACGCGAAAATCGATTCTGGGGCACATCGAGGTGATGGCGCGGCTGACTGACTAACAAAGCAGCGAATCCTGGCGGACACGCGCCCGCATTAATCGAAAATAAATATTTCATTTGATGGTTATCTGATTCCGGGTTACTTGGCCTTTGGGAGGGTTGGGTCTTGCCCGCAAGTTTTTGATGCAGATCCAAACGCTGTGAGTGTGCTGGTAGAGAGTATACATCTAGGAGTTGATCTTGCGTAACGTCGCAAATGGTTATCTGGATCGTATGGATGACGCGGACGTTGCCGATGTGGCAACCGACCGGCTCTACAGCCGTTTCGGCAAGCGCGCGTTTGACGTTCTGCTGGCTTTGGCGCTCTTACCCTTCCTGACCCCGATCATTGCCGTTTTGTGGCTCATCGTGCGCTTTGAGGGTGCGCCTGGGTTCTTTGGACACCCCAGAATTGGTCAAAACGGGCGAGTCTTCCGGTGCTGGAAGGTGCGCACGATGACCGTGGGCGCTGAAGCGAAACTGGCGGACTATCTCTCCAGGAACCCGGAAGCTGCACGCGAATGGGCACTCAACCAAAAGCTGAGTGACGACCCTCGGATCACAAAGCTTGGACGCTTCCTGAGGAAGTCCAGCCTTGATGAGCTGCCGCAGATCTGGAACGTTCTGAAGGGCGAAATGAGCTTTGTCGGCCCACGCCCGGTCGTACCGGACGAACTCGAACGATATGGCAATCAACGCGAGACCTACCTGTCGCTCAAGCCGGGCATCACCGGATTCTGGCAGACGCTCGGCCGCAACAGCCTCAGCTATGGCGAGCGCGTCAAACTCGATACCGCTTACGTTTCCCAGATCAGTCTGAGCACTGACATTCGGCTGATTCTGAAAACCGCAGCACTGATTGTGATCGGGAACGGCAAGTAGAAGCGCACGCGCGAGGCCAAATCTGGCCACCCTTAAAAACTTTTGACCTGACATTCGAGTTTCCCCACCGCCTCACATGGTTTGCTCATCGTGCTCGCCCGGTCGATGGGCATTTGCCCCTTCAGATGTGGTGCGGCCACGGGTGGCGCGTTGCGGCAAGGGATTGAACAGATCCCGTGCTTGGGGCACTTCTGAGCAACAGTTCCATGCCCGCCGCTCTCGGACCGGCACCAGAAGGAGATACAGATGCGCCCAGTTACTCTTGCTGCAACCCAGATGGCATGCTCCTGGGACATAGATCAGAACATTGCGACCGCCGAAGCTCTGGTCAGACAAGCAACAGATGCTGGCGCGCAGATGATTTTGCTGCAGGAACTGTTTGAAACCCCCTATTTCTGTCTCGAACAGGACTACGGACACCTGTCCCTTGCCAAACCAATGCAGGACAGCCGCGTGATCTCTCACTTTCGCACCTTGGCCAAAGAACTCGGCGTGGTCCTTCCGGTGTCGTACTACGAAGAAGCCGGACTGGCCCGATTCAACGCGGTCGAGGTCTTTGACGCCGACGGATCACACGTCGGCAAGTATCGCAAGACCCACATTCCCCAGTTTCCGGGTTACGAAGAGAAGTTCTACTTTTCGCCCGGGGACACGGGCTTTCAGGTTGTCGAGACCAGGTTTGGGCGCTTGGGCTGCGGCATCTGCTGGGATCAGTGGTTTCCGGAAACCGCGCGTGCGTTCGCCCTGCGAGGTGCCGAAGTACTGATGTATCCGACCGCAATCGGTTCGGAACCGGCGCAACCTGACATCGACAGTGCCGGGCATTGGCGGCGAACCATGCAAGGTCATGCGGCAGCAAACGTGATGCCTCTGGTCGCATCCAATCGCATCGGTGATGAAGAAATGGGGTCCACATCGATGACCTTCTACGGCACCTCGTTCATCGCCGGGTACACCGGTGAAATCCTGGCAGATGCGGATCGGACGTCGCAGACTGTCATCACTGCGACAGTCGATTTCGATGAAGCGGCTCGATACCGTGCAAACTGGGGGGTCTTCCGTGACCGCCGCCCGGAGGCCTATGGCGCTGTCGGGACATTGGATGGGCAGACCGCGCTCCTCTAACCTCCACCGACCTCAAATCCGAACCACCGCCGGATCAACATCGGAGTAGAGCCGCTCGATCAGCGCCGCGCGCCTGTCATGAATCTTGGCGAAGTTGAGATTGCCCTTCGCCGTGATTTCTCCCTCTGCCATGGAGGGCGGCTCGGCCAAAACCAACGCCCTCACAACCCGATTGGTGGATCCTGCTGCGTGCATGGCCTGTTCGGTGAGTTTTTCCTTCAGCATTTCCAATAGCGCTGGACTGAGGATGGCCCCTTCGATGTCCTGCACGTCCGGCAGGGACTGAATGGTATCAGGGCTTGGAACAATCAATATCCCGACTTCGGCGCGCCCGATGCCCGTGACAATCACATCAGCCGCCAGGGGTGCCAACGCCGTCAGCAGCTCCAGCCGCAATGCAGTTGCCCGCACCCAGTTCCCGGTCATCAGTTTGAAGTCCTCGGATATCCGTCCGTCAAACTTCAACCCTTTCGACATGTCGTCTGGGTCCACAAACGACATCGCATCGCCGGTGCGAAAGAACCCCTCGTTGTCAAAGGCGCTTTCTGTCTTCGCGCGGTTTTTAAAGTAGCGCTCCATGATGTTCGGGCCTGAGACTCGAACTTCGAACCGCTCATCCTGTTCGGGGATCAATTTGACGGTGCATCCGGTCATCGGGACGCCAACCACGCCGGACAATTCGGTCGGTTCGTGTTGCTGCATGCAGGCTGGGCCCGTCTCTGTCAGTCCCCAGGACGAGTTCATCAACGGAACATCTCCGCGCACATCCATCGCCATCTCGGCCAGGTCTTCCCAAACGTCCCTTGGCAAAGAGGCGCCAGCGTAGAACAGCATATCGAGGTCCTGGAAGTAGGTTCGCCGCAGTTCGGCGTCCTTGCGCATTGCATCGCGCAGCAGCGCAAAGCCCACCGGCACATTAAACGCCATGGTCCCGCTCATGAGTTTGTTGTTCTCGATGGTTTTTCCGATCAGCGCCGGTGCGGGTTTGCCATCGTCAACATACAAGCTGCCGCCATTCGACAGCATCATGTTGAAATTGTGCGATCCGCCAAAGACATGGTTCCAAGGCAACCAGTCGACGATGCGTGGCACGCGATCTTCGAGGAAGGGCAGTGCATCAAGGATCATGGCCTGATTTGAGCACATCATCCGATGCGTGGTTTCTACGCCTTTGGGATGCGACGTCGAACCGGACGTCAAAAGGATCTTCACAACCGAGTCCGGGCCGACGGTGGCCGCCGCAGCGTCGACGCCTGCTTCGCCCTCTGACCTTAGCGTGTCCAGTGTCGACATCGATGGCGCCGGGTTTTGGCTCACAACGATGTCCCGTCCGGCCATTTCTTCCATCGCCAAAGCGGTACCGAAGCGCTCTCCATCCACGGCATAGACCATCCGGGGATCGATGAGGTCCAAGATGAATTTCAGCTGTTTCTGAGCCCCGGGGATCAGTGAATACTGCTCAGCGACCGGAACCGTCGGTATGCCCACATAGTGCGCCGCCAATGTCAGAAGGCCATGATCCACCCCGTTGCCCGAAATGATCAGGATCGGCGTGTCCTTCGACAGTCCGCGGGAAAGCAGGCCTGCAGCCAGCGCCCGCACTTGCTCCAGTGTTTCGGCATAAGGCACTTCGCGCCACCCGGGCCCGCTGCGCTCTGCCAGGAACACCGCATCCGGGCGTTCCGATGCCCATCGATGCAACCAATCGCGCGACGTGTCTGCGACAGAGGACATTTCATATCCCGACCGCAGCAGGATCGTGCCGTCCTCTCTGTCCTGGCGCAAAACCAGGTGCGCCCTGTACTTGCCTGGCTGAGTCACTTGGTCTCCTCCATTGCAGCACGTTCCACGCGGCTTAGAAGATCGATCAGAAGCACTCGCTCGTCTTCACTCATCAGACGCGTCATTCGCGCTTCGTGCATTTGAACGGCCATGTCGGCCTGCTTGCGCAGATGTCCTCCGGCCAGTGTAACATGCAATGCATAGGCTCGACGGTCAGTCTCGGATCGATTGCGTACGATGAGCCCCTTCTGTTCCAGCTCATCGATGACGACAACAAGATTGGGGCGCTCGATCGAGAGCGCATCGGCGAGCTGGGACTGCCGCAAACCCGGATTGTCCGCGATGATCACAAGCACGGAAAAGGTCAACATCCGAAGGCCGAACGGCGCCAACGCGGCGTTCACATCCGTCTGCACACCATTGAATGCCCGTTTCATAGTGTATCCGGAGAAGCGTCGCAGACCCGATTCCGAGATACTTTCGGTAGATGGGTTTGGTGCGTTTGACGCCAGTGTTTTCATCGGATCGCCCCTGTTAGAGCCTAGTTACCGGTTTGCCCCGCGCCGTCGAGTAGCTTCACACGAAGACACAAAGCACGACGACCGTGCTCAGAAAGATATGTGACATAACTGTTATGGACAATACTCTGTTGCCGAAACTGGTTCAGTACGGGAGCAAGAACAGGGTGATTGCCGGAAACAGAACAAGGATCACAACCCGGATCAGATCGGACCCGACAAAGAACATCACGGACTTGTAGGTTTCGATGATTGGAGTCTCGCGGCTCATGGCGTTGATAATGAAGAGGTTCATCCCAACGGGCGGTGTGATCAAACCGACTTCGACCACGATAAGCACCAGAATTCCGAACCATATGGCCACGAGCTCTGTGTTGATGCGGTTCACAATGCCTTCGGTGACCCGAATGCCCAAGGCGCCCATCTGCTCGCGGGTCAGCGCGACACCATCGGCCACCGATTGCTGTATGGAGGCGAGCATCTCTGCACTCACCCCCTCAGGCACACCGTTTCTCAGCACCTCCGCCACTGCATCCGCTTGCATTCCCAAGAGCGTCACGAATCCGAAATCAAGCGCTGCGATCACCGGGTAGAAAATGGGGATGGTGAGGAGGATCATGCTGAGGCTGTCCATCAGACACCCAAGCAACAGGTAGAGCACCAGGATCAGTGCCAGAACGACATAGGGGCTGAACCCTTGGGCAACCACGAAGTTGGACAACTCCTGCGGAACCTGCGTAAGGGCCAAAAAGCCATTGTAAAACGCTGCCCCCAGAACAATGAAGAAGATCATCGCTGTCGACCGGGCGGTGACGAAAAAACTGTCCACAAGCGATGTACGGGTCAGCCCACCATTCAGCAGCGCGATCAAACCGGTGCCAAATGCTCCAACGGCCGCGCCTTCTGTGGGCGTGAACCAACCCAGATAGATGCCACCCACAACAAGCACGAAGACAACCAGAACAGGCCAGACCTTCAACAAGGCAGCAAACCGCTCGGAATAGGGGACCCGCGGCCGTGTACCGGCCGATTCCGGATAGAGCCGCACATAGACCGAGATCGCGATCATGTATCCGATGGCGGCCAGGATGCCCGGAATGAAAGCTGCAAGGAACAACTTGGCGATGTTCTGTTCAGTCAGGATGGCGTAGATCACCAGAACAACAGACGGCGGGATCAGAATGCCCAAGGTCCCGCCCGCTGCCAGCGTTGCCGTCGAAAATCCGCCAGCATACCCGTATTGCTTCAACTCGGGCAGGGCCACGCGCCCCATCGTGGCGGCCGTCGCCAATGACGAGCCACTGATGGCGCCAAACCCCGCGCAGGCTCCGATCGCCGCCATCGCAACGCCGCCCTTGCGGTGGCCCAGCCAGCCCTCTGCCGCTTTGAAGAGCGCGGAGGACATGCCGCCCAACGTCGCGAAATGCCCCATCAGTAAGAACATCGGAACGATGCTCAGCGAGTAGCTGGAAAATGTCGTGTAGGTCTCGTTCTTGAGCCGTGCGAAGGCGACGGTTGTGCCGTCCGTGACAATGATCAGTCCGACCAGTCCGACCACGAACATCGCCAGTCCGATGGGCACCCTGAGAAAAATGAGCACCATCAACGCGGGGAACGAAACCACCCCGATCATGAGGTCGCTCATGCCTCTGCCTCCGTTCCGTCAAGAACGAGGATGCGGCCGGTCAGAAACTCGATCACCCGCACAATTGCCATGTAGATACCCACGATGGCGGCGGCGACCGCCCCAACGAGGCTGGCCGCGTAGGCCCACCAGACCGGGAACTCGATCAGGAACGACGTCTCACCATTGTAGATCTTGCTAATCATGCCCTGGCACAACTGAACGGCAATCAGTACCAGCACGCCGGCAAAAACAGCTTCGGTCACCATACGCAAGAAGCGGTTCACACCGCGTGGAAATGTGTTTGCGAGCACATCAACCGACGCGTGACCGGCCGTGATCTGGCAAAGCGGGATGAAAGCAAAAATGGCAAATGCGACACCGGCTTCGACCAGTTCGAAGTCCCCGTTTACGGGCCCCACGCCGATCTCGATCATCCACTGCGAAAACCCAGGCGCCACGCGTTCCATTAAATCCCCGTGAAACACGCCGTTCAGAAGCCGCCCCAGAATGGATGCACAGGTCAAAATGATCAGGAACGACAGGACAATACCGCCCAGCACAGCCATCACCCGTGCAAGCGACATCATCAGTCTGTGTATCTGCATGTTTTGCCTGCGCCTCACAAATTCGGCCGCGGCAGGCGCCGCGGCCGTTGTCTTTGCTGAACGTTTACTGGGTGTATTTGTCGATCAGCATCCGGGCTTCATCGATCAACGCCTGACCGTCGATGCCCTTTTCGTTCATATCAGCCACCCATGCCTCGTAGATCGGCTGAGACGCTTCTTTCCACTGAGCGGTCTGCGCTTCGTCGAGGGTGATGATGTTGTTACCGAGGTCGAGCGCGATTTCCCGTGCAGGACCGTCCGAGTCTTCTTGAGTGCCACCAGCAAAAACCGAGAACTCCAGCCCGGAATTGTCGTCGATGACTTTCTTGAGGTCGTCTGGCAGGCTCTCATATTTGTCTTTGTTCATGGCCAGAACAAACGTCAGGACGTAAAGCGCATTGCCGGTGAATTCCGTATGGTTAGAGACCAGTTCCGGAACCTTGAGGGCGGTGGTGACTTCCCACGGAATGGTCGTGCCATCAATGACGCCTTTGGAAAGCCCCTCGGGAACCGCAGGAACCGGCATACCAACCGGCGTTGCGCCGAGTTCGGTCAAAAGGCCGTTCACCGAGCGGGAACCACCGCGGATTTTCATCCCCTGCAAGTCGCTCGGCTCAACAACCGGGTCCTTGGTGTGGATCAGGCCGGGACCATGCACCCAAGTGCCCAGGATGTGCACATCCTTGAACTCGGTGTCCTTCATATGTTTCTCGAACATCTCCCAATACGCCTGGCTCGCAGCGCGGGCATTGGTCATCATGAAGGGCAGTTCGAACACCTCGGTGCTGGGGAAGCGACCCGGCGTATAGCCGACCACGGTCCAGACGATATCCGCGACGCCATCGATGGCCTGGTCCATCAGTTCTGGCGGCTTGCCTCCAAGCTGCATCGACGGGTAGCGCTCGACTTTGATCCGGCCATCCGAATCCGCTTCGACCTTGTCGGCCCAAACATCCAGTACCAGTTTCGGCACATTTGCTTGTGCCGGCAGGAACTGGTGCAGTTTCAAGGTTACTTCCTGTGCGACGGCCACTGTCGCGGTGAAGCCTGTCGCCAGCGCCGCAATCGCGGCACCGCCTACAAGGCCCAACAGCGTTCTCCGTATCGTCATCTTGATCCTCCCATTCGTGATCGATATCGGCCCCGGTCGGTCCGGTGGGCCGCAGTAAATTGGTGTCCGTGATTCAGCGTTTCCGCTCTGAGCGGCTGTTCTTCACGCAACGCGACTGGTTGCGAACCTCCCCTATCTGGCAGCGTCACCGCGCTTGAACCCCACCTCATATGCACAATATCGCAGGACAGAAAGTCAAGCCCCAAGCGCATTTCGGGTCTCAGATGACACCGCACCTTCCAGACCGGTGCTGCCATAGAGCCAATCCACGTGCGCGTACCAGTCAGAGGGGCTCCGCGCACTCATGACCGCATTCCGCAATTCCGCATGTGCGCCAGAAGGGTGATAGACATGATCGCCGATCTGGCGTGACTGCAATTGAACCCGCGCTGTGCGCAGGCGGCGTTTGTCCTGATACCGGATCAGCGCCTGATCGATCGGGTCCCCCGTTGCCATTTCTTCGGTGAGACACACCGCATCTTCCATTGCCATACAGGCGCCTTGTGCAAAATATTGCAACATCGGATGGGCCGCGTCACCCAGCAGTGCCACACGACCGTCGACCCACGTCATAATCGGATCCCGATCACAGAGCACCCAAAGCTTCCAGTCCTGCCCGCGGTCTATGATCTGCTGTGCCAGCGGATGCACATGTTCAAAGCCCCTGCGGACCTCTTCGCGCTCAACAGGCAGTCCGGCAGCCGGGGCGGGGGCATCGTTGTGATAGGTCACAACAAGATTGAACGCTTTCCAGTCCGACAACGGGTAATGCACAATATGGCACTTCGGCCCCGCCCAGAGGGTCGCCGCGTTCCAGCGCAGTTCTTCCGGCATGTCTTCGACCGGAATGACTGAGCGGTATGTTGTGTGGCCTGAGACCCTTGGCGCACCATCGCCCACCAATTGTTCACGCGTCTTGGACCATAGCCCGTCGGCACCAATCAGCGCTGCGCCTTGGATCCGCTCCCCGTCTTCAAGAACGGCCGAAGCGCTGGTCGCGTCCTGCTCATATCCCGAGACCCCAGCGCTTGTGCGCAGGTCGATCAGATCATGGGACTGGCACGCGCGCAGGAATACGCCGTGCAAATCCCCCCTGTGTACAACGGCGTAGGGATTGCCGTAGCGCGCCCTGAATGCATCATCCAGCGGTATTCGCGTGATCTCTTCACCGCTCAATGCATCCATGAGCCGCAAATTGTCGATGTAGACCGCCATCTCGCGGGCAGCGTCTCCGACGCCCAGGTAGTCAAACGCATGAAACGCATTCGGCCCGAGTTGGATGCCTGCTCCGATCTCACCAAGCGTTTTGGATTTTTCGAGCACAATGGACGGAATGCCCTTTTGTGCCAAGCCGACCGCAGCCGCCAGACCTCCAATGCCACCACCTGCGATGACAAAGCGTTCTTTCGGATCGGCCGTCACAGTTGGCACTCAAGCAGATGGCGCAAGGGTCAGCCTGATAGGTTCCAGGCCGTCTATGGTGCCGGTGATCACGTCACCTGCCTGCACCGGTCCCACGCCAGCCGGCGTACCGGTCATGATCAGATCACCAGGACGTAAGTGATAGAATCTGGACAGATCGCAGATGATCTCCTCCACGTTCCAGATCAACTCATCCAGCGTTGCGTCTTGACGGATCTCGCCATTCACCGACAGCTGAATGCGTTGGGTCCCGATGTGGCTCACATCATCGGCCCTGGTCAGCGGCGCAAAAACAGCACCATCTTCCACGTCTTTGCCCAGGTCCCATGGTCGTTGCTTCTCACGGGATGCGATCTGCAAATCGCGGCGGGTCATGTCCAGTCCGCAACCATAAGCGTAAACAGCCGCGCGGGCCTCGTCGGGCGAAGCTTCAAAAACTGACGCGCCCAACGCTACGACGAGTTCCATTTCGTGATGATAGTTAGACGTTCCCGGAGGGTAAGAGACTTCTGCGCCGGTCAGGATGGCGTTGGCGGCAGATTTGGTGAAGTAGAACGGGGCCTCACGGTCGACCTCGAACCCCATTTCGGCAGCGTGCGCCGCATAGTTGCGCCCGACACAAAATATGCGCCCAATGGGATAAGCCGCAGCCTCGCCCAAAACCGGAATCGCCGGCAATCCGGGCAGATCAAAGAGTGTTCCGCTCAAACCGGGCGCTCCTCATAATATCCAATCTTTTCCTGCAATGGACGGTCGTGAACACGCACCAGAAACGCCTCGGACTGCGCATGATGCGACAGCTCGGAGAAGACTGGTGCTGTGAACGTGTCCTTTGGTCCCCAACTGATCTTTTCGCCATTCACCACGGTATGGCCCGACCCCTTCACAACGTGAAAGGCCGCAGAGGATGAACGGCGAGGCGGCCGATGCTCCTGGCCCTCCCCGATAAACATCGCGGTGAAACCCATGGTTGGAAGTACATCTTCACCCGTCTCGGGATTGACATAGTCGGTTTCCGCCAATCCGCTGTCCCCATACCGGGCCATGGCACGCAACGCGGCTTCCGTCTTGGACCAGGGATATCGGATCATTGGGAACCGGCTCGGACGAACCGGATGCCCGCGACTGGGCACAAGTCCTGCTGACAGGTATTCAACAGCACTGGCATCTGGCCGATTGCGTTGCGCCTGCAAATCCCCTTCTTCGGCATACGATCCTTCCAGGTACACAAAGAGCGGCAGATCAAGCGCGTCCAGCCAGACCACAGGCTCGGTCCCGTCATGCCCGTGGTCATGCCATTCGCCGCCGGGCGTCAGCACAAGGTCCCCCTCCTCCATTGGCAGCTTCTCGCCTTCGACCACCGTGTACCCGCCTGAACCCTCAACGATCAGCCGCGCTGCTGATGGTGTGTGCCGATGTGCTGGTGCGCTTTCTCCCGGCAAAAGCAGTTGCATCCCGAGATAGATGGATGACGTGGCCTGCATCGCACCAACGCCCCGGCCGGGGTCAGAGAGAACCAACACGCGTCGTTCGGCCTTTTCGACCGGGGTGAGGTCTCCGGCACGCAGCAATAGGGGTCTGAGGGCTTCGTAGGACCAATACCCCGCGCGTGTGACAGGGTTTGGCGCCCCATGCGGCAGAACATTGCGCATCATCGGCCACAGCGGTGCGACGCCCGCAGCGCTCAGTTCATCCCGGTAACTCTTGGGCAAGTCTTCCAAAGTCGCGAGATCATTCGGCATGGGGCTCCCTCACTTTGCTTCACTTGGGAGGCATACTTACCACTTTAAGATGTGTAAACATCTTTGCGGTCAGAGGGCACCGTCGGCAGCATGTCGCCGCGCAGCGCGCTTGGCAGATCAGAACGGCAGACCCAGTTCCTGTGCAACACGCCTGAACCGGTGCGACCAGGTGTGGTCCCCAACGGCACGTTTCATGGCATTTTGGCGAATATCCTTGCGTATGCTGGCACGCTCGGGGGCGAGATAGAACCGCGCTTTATCAACAAGTTCTTCGGTCGAACCATAGTAGAGCATCTCTTTGCCCTCTTCGAAGTACTCTTCCAGTTCGGGAAAGCGATTGACCAGATGCACGCCCCCGGACATTGCGACCTCGAATTCTCGGAAGCGGATAAACAGAAGCGGGTCTTTTAAGACGAATGTGCTGGCCACTTCGATCGAACCGAAGCTCAGTGCTGATTTCGAAAAGATCTCCGCCATCTCTTCAAACCCGGCACTGCCAAGGTACTCCACAGTGCCGTCCATTGGCCGTTTTTCGGGGGGGCTGCTGACCAGTTCCTGGGCTGTGCGTTTGAGCGCCGCATGGATACATTTTCGTCCACCTGGCACCGCGACGCTTTTGAGGAAACGCTCCCAGCCTTCCGACATGTTCGTCAGGGCACGGGTCGCCGGGTTGCCGCGGTTCTGTCCATAGATATCCATTGGCGACGCGCCATAAACTTTTACGGGGACGTTTGCCTGCGCCATACTGGCGATCCCGCGCGCCCGCGCGCCATAGGCGGTCCCGATGAAGCAGATGTTCTCCTCCTCCGGCACGGGCAGGGGCCTGAAAACGTGTGGGTTAGAGGCAAATGGCATCACAATGAGATTGCGGGCGCCGTATCCCCGCAGCAAATCCATGCTCTCGCGAGCGGATGTCCAGCACAGGTCATAAGCCGATGTGATGGATTTGACGCGGAATGGATGGGAGAGATCGTCGGTACTGAAGTTGACGGTGGGGATACCCATGCGTGAGATCTCGCGCACGGTTTCTGCATTGATCGAATTGTCCCACGCCAGCGAGAAGAAAAGATCGATTCCGCCCGACTCCAGTTCCTGGCGCAGCTTATCCATCAGCATCTCGCAGTATTGATCGACCGGCGCATCGTGCCCCAATTCCATCATCGGATTGTAGAAGATGACATCGTGGCCGCCCTTGGTCAGCTCATCGACAGCGTGAAAAAGATGTGTTTCTGCCAAAAAACCGAGGCCGACATCATAATAGAAAATTCTCATGGTTGAATCCGATATTGCAGTCTTTTCAGAGGTGTCAGGGTCAAAATCATGGGGTCACCTGAACGCGGGCTGCTCTGAGGGCGCCCGCCGAGATGTCATCAAACCCACAACCCAGAACGCCATGACGCGCGTGGGTGGACTGGCCTTCTGTCCTGCATCTCCAAATCGAATCCCAAGCACATCGAACGCCCGGGTGTTCAGGACCCATCCCAAAATGCTCCGCAGGATCAATTCGACGGATGTGCAGAAGCGCAGCAGACAACCGGCGGTGACGCTCCGACATGTTCGGCACACATAACAGCGAGAATGCTGAGAGCAAAATGATCGCAAACCCTACTAACGAAACTGGCTACGATATGCCGGCTTTCTGCCTGCGAGTCGAACAAAATATCCATAACTGCCTGTAAGTGTGGCGAATCTGGTGTCTTGACCATGGCTTGATCTCCACAACACAGAACAGCAAACGGGGTATTGCAGAGGGTTGGCACCTGCAGCGTTGCCGGCAGGGCACGCAAACGTCGCGCCCAAAGAGGTTCCGGGCGCTTACAGCCGACGCGCTGCAGATGATCGTGCAAAGCCCGGTCGGTCAGTCACCGGCCTGAGATGCACGTCCGTTGTTGGGCAGGTCTTAGTGATATTCCGATTTAAGGTCTTGTTCCCGCCCTTGCATTTTATGGCCAAGGACCTGCCTAGCGAACCACAAACTCGGCGTGCAATGCGCCCGCGGCCTTGATGCTTTTCAGAATGTCGATCATGTCGCGCGGGGCCACGCCCAGCGCGTTCAAACCGGCAACCACTTCGGACAGCGTCGTGCTCTCCGGCACTTCGGCCAGTCCGACGCCCGGCTCTTCCTCGATCTCGGCACCGGTGCGCGGGACAACGACGGTTTCGCCTTCGGCAAAAGGGTTTGGTTGCACAACGATGGGCGACTCTTCGATCCGAAGCGTCAGATTCCCCTGCGAGACAGCAACGCGGGAGAGCCGGACGTCGTCACCCATGACGATTGTGCCCGAACGTTGGTCGACCACCACTCGGGCGCGCCGTTCGGGCTCGACCAGTATGTTCTCGACCCGACTCATTGCATGAGCCGCTGATGGGGATTGCGTTGCAAGGATGTCCATTTGCACGGTGCCGGAATCCAGCATCCGTGCGACGCCAGCGCCGAAGTTGCCATTGATCGCCGCCTCGATCCGGGCGGCCGTCGTGAAGTCCGGCTCCCGCAAGGCCAACCGGATCGTCGCAAGGTCAGAAAACTGAAAGTCGATTTCCTGCTCGACGCGTGCGCCCGAGGGGATCACGCCCGATGTTGGGACACCCTGCACCACAGAAGCGGCATCACCCTGTGCGGACACGCCACCGGCGATGATCGTCCCCTGGGCCACCGCATAGATCTGTCCGTCCGCCGCGTTCAGTGGTGTCATGATCAGCGTGCCACCCAGGAGGCTTTTGGAATCCCCGATCGCGGACACCGTGACATCGATCTGGCTGCCGGCCCTGGAAAACGGCGGCAGTGTTGCGGTCACGAACACGGCGGCGACGTTTTTGGGCCGGAACTGCTCGCCGGTCACGTTCACACCCAAACGCTCCAGAATGTTGGTCATGATCTCTTCGGTGAAGGGCGCGTTTCGCAACCCGTCTCCGGTGCCATTGAGGCCCACCACCAGTCCGTACCCAACCAGATCGTTGCCGCGCACGCCGTCGAATTCGACGAGATCCTTGAGCCGGATCGGTCCGGCCAAAACTGCGCACGGGATCAACAAGGCCGCTAAGAATACACCCAGGCGGATCATCGCAGGAAACCCACAAGCGAAAGTTGAGACAGCCGCGCGGTCACGGCATAGAGACTCTCTAACTGCAACCGGGCCTCTTCCAGTTGCGTCGATGTGGTGAAAGGGTCCGCCTCTACGAGAAGAAGACGGGTTTGTTCAAGTCCGCTGCGGGTTGCTTCGGTCCGGGTCTGTATTTCCTGAAGGCGCGCTTGGGCAAAGCCGAGATCAGATCGCTGCGCGGTCAGGTCATCATTGACGTTCAGAACGCTTTGCGCGGACATCGACAGCAATTCGGACTGCTCCTGCTGAGACAATCCAATCGCAGGATCCGTGACCAGTGCGACGACTGCGACGGTGCGCATCATATCCCGGAACACCGGATCATCTGCACGCAGCGACAACGCCAGCTCTTCGCCGGGACCGACACGTACCGGGGGCAGATCCTGCGTTGATCCTGTGTAGATCTGGGCCTCAAACCCAGCCGGGTCAGCGAACCAGTCCTTTGCCGCTTGATCAACCTGTGCAGCGGTCGTCGCACCGGTCAAGGCAGTGCGCAGACCGTTCAGCAAATCCTCGGCAGGCGCCAGCGCCGGGCTGTCGGTGTCCAAGCCAGAAAAAAGGCTGCGCCTGCCGGAAACCCCATTGAGCGAGGTCATGATCGTGGCCAACTGCCCCTTCGCCTCAAGCGCCGCCTGATCGGGGAGTTCCGGTGGATTGAAACTCGAGGCCGTGAAAAACGTCTCGCTGAGCGGGCTCAGAATGTCCTGGATTTGCCCCAGGCGGGTCTGCGTCGCGCCGATCAAAATTGTGGCTTCGGTCGAAGCCAGCTTGTACCCCTCAAGCCTGACCAGTGTTTGCTCAACATCGCTCAGGTATCCGTAGTCACCACCAAGCCTGCCGATCAGATCGGAGGTGCGCCCGGTGTTCAGCTCATTTGTCAGGCGCGCCACGGTCTGTTTGAGTTCGGTGCCGCGGCCACGCATCTCAAATCGCAGGGCCATGTCGCCCAGTGAAGACGTGATCATCTTTAAATCCTCAACAGTCGCTGCATCATTTCATCCACCACTTCGATCACGCGCGCATTGGCGCCGTAGTTCAGTTCAAAAACCAACAGGGATTGAAGCTCCTGATCCGTATCGACGCCGTTTGCCGCCTCGGCACGCTGCAGTTCATTGAAAGACCCTGCTGCCCAGCTGAGCGCCTGATCCGCTCGCGCCTGACCCTGAGCCGTTGCAGAGGACAGGGCAGTCGCAAGGGCCGCGGCGGACACGTCACCGGTTGTCAGCACGCCCGAGCTCTGCGCGCGCGGCGATTCGAGAACCGAACCAAAGGCCTGCAGCAAACTCGAGTCGCCCTGGGGCCCGGGGGCTGCCGCCCCCAGCCCGTCGCGCATGCGCCAACTGGCGCCGCCCTGGGCTGAATCGACGGCAGCATTGATGGCAAGGCGGCCAGCGAGACCAGTGAGCAGGGCAGGGTCATACGGTGCACCGGAATCAGTAAAGAGCCCCGCATCGCCCGCACTGATTGTCGGGTCGAGCCCGGCAGTCTCAAAGCGCTGGATCAGGTCCGCAGCCAACTGATCCAGCTGCGAAAGCGCCTCGGGCCCCAGCTCATCCCGAATCCGGAACTGCGCAGCAAGTGCCCCGCCCCGCAGGTGGGCGGATTGAGCGTCTGACGCGATTGGAAATCCGTTGATTTGCAGACCCGACAGCGCGCCACTCGCCTGCGTCATCTCGGGCGTGACGAGGTTGACAGGTGTGAACGAAACCTCCGCTGCAGACCCATCGAGCAGGGTCGCGCCGCCATTGGAGTACAACGCGATCTCACCGGATGCACGGGCCACGACGTTCACCGGTATGATCTTGTTGATCTCGTCAACCAGAAGTTGCCGCTGATCGACCAGGCCCTCCGCAGGGCCGCCCGTTGACGCGACCGATCTGATCCGTGTGTTCAGTCGCTCTACTTCGATCAGTGCGTCGTTCAGACGGTCGACCTCGGCGTTCAGGTTGCGATCGGCGTCGCTGCGCAGGTTTGAGGCCTCTTGCGACGCCCGGTTGATCCCGGCGGCCAGATCGTTGGCGGCCCGCACAACGGCATCGAGCCGTTGCGCGGAATCCGGTCTGGAAGCGGCGGAAATCAGGCTGGCCTCAAACGTGGCAAGCCGACCGGTCACCGACGCACTGTCGCCGGGCTCACCAACTGCGGCGGACAGGCGTGTGTGAAATTGCGCAACGACGCGCGCATGGCTTTGCTCGGCATCGGCCTGCCGGCGGCTGGCCTGCAGTGCGGGATCCATATGGCGCTGCACACCTGTGATCCGGACGCCGCGACCTCCTGTGACCAGCGAACTGACGGCCAGGCTGCGGCGGGCATACCCAGGCGTGCTGGCATTTGCGATGTTTTCAGACACCAGCTCGGTGGCGCGGCTGGCAACTCTTAGGCCACTGACAGCGCTGTTCAATGCGGTTGTAAGGGACATAGCTTAGGTCCTGCTGCTGATTTCCAGGGTCATCGCTTGATGTTGGTGGTTTCCTGCAGCATCTCGTCGACCGTCTGGATCACCTTCGCGTTCGAGGAATAAGCACGCTGAGTCTGGATCATCGCGGTCAGTTCGCCGGCAACATCCGTTGCAGATTCCTCGCGTGCAAAGGAGACGATATCACCTGTCGGCCCATCACCGGCGTCCCACATGAAAAACTTTCCACTTTCCAGCGAGGGTTTGTAGGTTTGGTTGTCCATCGCCGTCATGCCGTTCGGGTTGGGCAGATCGACAAGCGGCACCTTGAAGATCTTCTTGGTAACGCCGGTGTCGTAGATTGCATGGACGTAGCCACGATCATCGACCTCGACATCCGTCATGTTTCCAACAGGCGAGCCGTCTCGCGCTACATTCATGGGCGCAAAACGATCTGACACCTGGGTGATCCCATCAGGCTGGCCGATCAGCCCAAGATCGACTTCGATCGGTCCGCCCGCGACATTGACGATCATTTTGCCGGTGGCGGCATCATAGGCCCCGCCTGACACCGTTGCGACGGACGCCAAGGTCCCGCCCTGGGCGCGATTCGACTCAAACTCCAGAGTGTACTCGCCAATGACCGCGTTGGATTGCGCGGTGTCCCGCAGTGTCATGGTCCATTGATTGGACGCGCCTGAGCCAGGCACGGTCGGTGTAAACTCCACCCGGATGCTTTCGGACTTACCAAGATTGTCAAAGTACTCGATGGAAAGCTCTTGAACATCACCATCCGCCGTGGATTCCGTTTCTGTGGCTGGAAGGTTCACCCCCAACGAAATCCGTGTGGTCGGTTCGCCGGTGAGTTGGTTGACGTTGATACGGACTGGTTCGAGCCCCTCTGCCGTGTCGCGCGGGAAAACTGGTATGGTGCCGTCCGGATTTGCAGGCCAACCCAACAAGACCAACCCTGTTTTCGTCGTCAGGTATCCATTCTCATCGGTTCGAAACGACCCCGTGGTTGTTAGCAGCATTTCGGCGGCACCGTTGTTGTTGGCCAACCCCGACTTGTATGCGACCGGCAGCATGCCGCGCCCACGCACTGCAAGGTCCGTGGGGTTTGTTGTGGCCACCAAAGATCCCCGTTCGCTGATCAGACGTTGCGATGTCGCCCGGGTTCCACCCGCAGAATAGGACCCGCCAGATGAAGAGATCACCATTGATTGGAAGTCCGTCTGGACCCGTTTGTACCCAAAGGTCGACGCGTTCGAGATGTTGTCGGAAATCGAAGCGAGGCGGGTCGCATTTGCGGACAAACCCGCGATTCCGGCATTTAGCGAGGAGGAAATTGTCATGGACACGCCCTTTTCTGCGTCAGTTTTTCGGGTGTCCAAGCAGTACGCACTCAGCGCTTAACATGGCGCTAACAGCTAAAATGGTCGCCAGTTTTACCTCATCGCCGCAACAGAATGACTTCCAGCCGGTTGTTGCGGTTGGACATTGGATCACCCACAGCCGGCGCGCGATCTGCGTGGCCCGTCACGCGGCGCATTCGGTCCGACCTGAGTCCGCCGCTTTCCAATAACTGGCGCATCGCGCCTGCGCGTGCTGCGGATAAGTCCCAAACAGGGTTGTGCCTCAGCACAACGGGATGCGCGCGAATGTGTCCTGCTACGGCGACATCGTTGCGGACTTGTGCAGAGACACGCGCGATCAATCGGGCAACTTCGCGCAGAACCGGCACCGGGCGATCCGTCCCTTCCTCAAAAAGAGGTGCGCCGTCCCGCGCAAAGACTTCGATGATCAAACCCTCATCGGTGACGCGCGTGATGATGTGTTTCAATGCATCCGGGCTGACCAGGCTTTCCCCGCTGCGCCCGCGCAGGGCCTCTTCGACCGCGCTGAAATCGGCCTCTTGGTCAGAGCGGCTGGCCAGGCTCTCGTCCACTCCCGTGGAGCCACGCGACTGGCGCGCGTCCGTCGGGCGCAGACTGGATGCGCCTGTGCCGTTTTGCGGCAGGACACGCTCCGACATCATGCTGTCGCCGCCAAAGGCGCCGTCGCCGCCCCCCGAAATTCGGTTGATCGGAATCGTCGGAGAAAAATAGTCCGCGATCCCCTTTCGTTGCTTCTCTGTTGTCGCGTTCAACAGCCACATCATCATGAAGAAAGCCATCATGGCGGTCACGAAATCGGCATACGCGACCTTCCATGCACCGCCGTGGTGTCCACCACCAGATACGACCTTCTTGCGTTTGATGATGACCGGCGCGACATTCGTCGACCCACTCATCTTCACCACCTGTTCTCACCCGACATCTGGGATACCAAACAGGGCGTTAAGCCGGATTTAACAGCTCAAGTTGTCTGCAAACCTGCTCACGCGTCAGAGGAGACCAACACGTCGCCATAGGCCTCGCGCAGCTTGTTTTTCAGGACCTTTCCCGTTCCGCCTACGGGAAGTTCATCGACGAAAATGACCTTGTCCGGAATTTGCCAACTTGCGACCTTTCCGCCGTAATGCTCCAGCAAGGTTTCACCGCTCACGTCAGCCCCCGGCTGGCGCACCGCAACCACCACAGGACGTTCGTCCCATTTCGGATGCCGGGCGGCAATGGCCGCAGCGTTGGCTACGTCAGGATGCGAAATGGCAATATCCTCAAGTTCGACCGTGGATATCCATTCCCCACCCGATTTGATGATGTCCTTCGAGCGATCGCGGATGATCATGTAGCCATCCGCGTCGATGGTGGCGACATCCCCGGTGTCGAACCACCCGTCATCGGTGAGCGCATTACCTTCGGCGCGAAAGTAACTGTCGACAATCCAATGACCCCGAATCTGCAGGTTGCCCTGCGTCTGGCCGTCGTTGGGAAGCAACGCGCCTTCATCATCGACAAGCCTCAACTCCACACCATAAGGCGGGCGTCCCTGACCCTCGCGGATCTTTCCTTGGGTTTCTGTGTCCAATGCAGCGTGTTTCTGCAGCAGCTGATTCAACGTGCCCAACGGGCTTGTTTCCGTCATGCCCCAGGCATGGATGAGTTCGACGCCATACTTGTCCCGAAACGCCGGAATCATCGACGTCGGCAAGGCAGATCCACCCACGATAGTGCGCTCCAGGCTAGTGGCCTTGCTGCCCGTCGCTTCTAGCCCTGCAAGCAGACCCATCCATATCGTGGGCACGCCCAGCGCTACGGTGATTTGCTCGGCATCAATCAAGCGCGCGAGGCTTTCACCGTCCAGGTTTGGCCCGGGCAGCACCGATTTGCAGCCAACGGCGGCGGCAATGTACGGCACGCCCCAAGCATTGGCATGGAACATCGGCACGACCATCATGACAGTGTCTTTAGCAGAAAGGGCCAAACCGTCGGGCTGATTGCCGCCAATCGAATGCAGCACGGTTGAACGATGCGTGTATTGCACGCCCTTCGGATTTCCGGTCGTGCCCGAAGTGTAACAGAGGCTCGATGGCCGCGTTTCCTCAATGTCCGGCCAATCGGTGTCCTCGGCCTCTGCGTCCAGAAGTTCATCGTAAAACAACAGCCCGTCGATGGTTGCTGCGGCCGTTTCGTCGCGCGGGCCCATCAGGACGATATGTTTGATCGTAGGGGTGTGCTCGCGGAGCTTGGCCACGGCAGGGACAAAGGTTTGATCGATGAACAACACCTCATCCTCGGCGTGGTTGATGATGTAGACCAGTTGCTCGGGAAACAGGCGGGGATTGATTGTGTGGCACACCCTTCCCGCACCCGCGACACCGAAATAGATCTCCAGATGCCTGCGATTGTTCCAAGCGATGGTGGCACAGCGCGCGCCATCGGCGACGCCTAGGCGATCCAGCGCGTCCGCGAGTTTTCGCGCGTTTGCCTCGATTCCCGCCCAGTTGGTTCTGGTCACATCGCCGGTCGTCTCGACCGAAACAACTTCTGTCGCGCCGTGATAGCGGGCCGCATGCTGGATGAGTGAGCTGATCGTCAGCTCTTGTGTCATCATCTTTCCCATAGGTCTTCTCCTCAAGCCGGTCCCGCCAAGAACACAGAACGTATCACTGGCTCACCTAAACAATCGCATACGCCAACTTCTTGCACGGCACGCGATGATCCTCCGGTCGCAGCGCGTTGGCGCCTGTCTTCAAAGGCAATCGCGCATGAACCAACCGTATTCAGCATCGCAATGCCGGGTTAGTCAAACTTTGTCCTGATGTCCCGATTTCAGTTCAGAACCAATCAACGGCCATATCAAAGGCGCTTTGATCGTTGGCCATCAAGGTCCGCGACCAACCTTCGGTCCGGGCCAGCTCACGGGTGAAAAAGTACCTTGCTGTCTGAAACTTTCCCGAAAGGAACGGGCTTTCGCCGTCTTTCGCCTGCACCCTGCGTGCTGCTTCGGTAATCCGCAACCACATCCACCCCATCACTACATGGCCAACGCAATCGAGATAGAGCGTGGCATTGGCAAGGCCGCGATCCGGCGATGCCATAACCTGAGCCGCGAGATGACGGGTGATTTCTTCAACCCGGGTCCAGGCTTCCTCCAAGGGTGCCGCGAACTCGCTGTCCGCAGCGGCCCGAATGTCAGATCGGATTGCAGCCGCCAGCGCCTGAAATCCCGCGCCGTTGTCGAGCAGAACTTTTCGGCCCAGCAAGTCCATCCCTTGGATCCCGTGGGTGCCTTCGTGGATGGGATTTAGCCGGTTGTCCCTGTAATGGCGCTCGACCGGGTAGTCGCGGGTGTATCCGGCGCCACCATGGATCTGGATGGCGTGTTTGTTCGCTTCCAGACAGAACTCTGACGGCCACGATTTGGCGACTGGCGTGAGCACGTCGAGCAAGGTCAGCGCATCTGCGTCTCCACCGTGATGTCGGTCCACCAGTGCCGCGCACATCAGGGCCAGTGCCAAAGACGGCTCTACTGCAGCCTTTTGTGCGAGCAACAACCGTCGGATATCTGCATGTTCGACAATTGGAACCTGCGCAGATGTCGGATCCTTTGCGGTCGGAGCGCGACCCTGAGGCCGCTCCAATGCATAAGCCAGTGACGCCTGATACCCCGCCTGACCCAGAGCCGTGGCGCCCATCCCGACGCCGATCCGGGCCTCGTTCATCATCTGGAACATGTAGGCCAGTCCCCGGTTTGGTTCGCCGACCAACTCTCCGGTGCAGATGCCTTTCTCTCCAAAATTCAGGGCGCAGTTTGTGGTGCCGCGATAGCCCATCTTATGATTCAGACCCGCCAGGACCACGTCGTTGCTGCTGCCATCGGCCTGAAGCTTGGGAACGATGAACAATGAAATGCCCTTCACACCGGGTGGGCTGCTGGGGATCTTGGCAAGCACCATGTGCAAGATGTTTTCCGAGAGATCGTGCTCCCCAGCCGAAATCCACATCTTTCGCCCGGTGATGCGATACCGGCCATTTTCTAGCGGCTCTGCGCGGGTTGTGATGTCCGACAGTGACGATCCGGCCTGCGGTTCACTGAGGCACATTGTCCCGAAAAACCGGCCCTCGGCCATCGGCTCCAGGTACCGCCGCTTTTGTTCGTCAGTGCCAAACGACTGGATCAGCCGCCCTGCGCCAATTGTGAGCATGCCATATCCGGCCAGCGAGATGTTGGACGCACCTAAAACAAAACCTGCCGCCTGGTGAACCAGTTCCGGCAGACCCATGCCGCCGTGTTCAGGCTCAAATCCGGATGCAATGAACCCCGCTTCGACGAAAGCGTCGATTGCGGGCTTCACGACGTCTGGCAGCACCGCGCGGCCATCGACGAACTCAGGCTCTTGTTCGTCCAGCACGCGCCCATTTGGCAGGAAATGGTCGGTCGCGATCTGATCAGCGGTGTCCAGGATGCCCATCACGGCCTCGCGGTCCAAGTCGGTCCCCGCGATCAGCTCCTCTACGCCGGCCACTTCAAAGAGTTGAAACAACAGGTCTTCGCGATCGTATGCGCGCATCACGCTCTCCTCCACTGACTGAAACAAGCATATGCACGCTTCACCCGGTCCCGCCAGTCAGCAGCGCCTGTAACCCTGCGGCAGTTGAGTTCAACGGGCAAAGGGCATATCTGGGCGGAAACCTCAGCCGCAAGGACGCACAGTGGCCAATCATCTCTACCAACATGACCTGCCAGACGGGCTGAACCTTGGCGATGTTGTCGCCATCGACTGCGAGACAATGGGCCTGAACCCCCACCGTGACCGCCTGTGTGTGGTGCAGATGTCCGGAGGAGACGGCAACACTCACATCGTTCAGGTCGGAATCGGGCAAACGGAAGCACCCAATCTGAGCGCAATGCTGCGTGATGCCGGCACGCTTAAGCTGTTTCACTTTGGCCGCTTTGACATTGCGGCTCTTTTTCACGCATTCGGCGCGCTGGCCACGCCGGTCTATTGCACCAAGATCGCGAGCCGACTGGTCCGCACCTATACCGACCGGCACGGGTTGAAAAACCTTACCCAAGAGCTTCTAGGCCTGGATATCTCCAAGCAACAGCAGATGAGCGATTGGGGGGCAGAGGTTTTGACCGACGCACAACTGGACTATGCGGCGTCGGACGTTCTGCACCTGCATGCGCTTCGGGAAGAGCTCAACAAACGGCTGGAACGCGAGGGGCGAACCGACTTGGCGCAAGCCTGTTTCGAGTTCCTGCCAACGCGCGCGCGCCTTGATTTGGCGGGCTGGCCCGAAACCGATATCTTTGCCCACTCATGACAGACAATGCTTCTCTTCTGACAACTGCCCGCCAGGTGATCGCAGACGAAGCGACCGCGCTGGTTGCGCTGGCCGACGCTCTGGATGACTCAGAGTTCGAGAAAGCAGCGCAGATGATTCTGGACGCCCGCGGGCGCGTCATCGTGAGCGGAATCGGAAAGTCCGGTCACATCGCACGCAAGATTGCCGCCACGCTGGCCAGCACGGGAACCCCGGCCCATTTCGTACATCCGTCCGAAGCCAGCCATGGTGATCTCGGCATGGTCGCAAACGGCGACGTGGTGCTCGCGATCTCCAACTCCGGCGAGGCGCCCGAACTGGCCAATCTGCTCGCCTATACGCGCCGGTTCCAAATCCCTCTGATCGGCCTCTCCAGCCGCCCTGAAAGCACACTGATGCGAAACTCGGACGTGCACCTTTTGATTCCACAGCTGGGCGAGGCTTGTGGCTACGGGGTCGTACCCTCGACATCGACCACAATGACCCTGGCTATGGGCGATGCGTTGGCCATTGCACTCATGCGATCGCGCGAATTTACGCCCGAGAACTTCCGGGACTTCCACCCCGGTGGAAAGCTTGGGGCGCAATTGTCCAAGGTGCGTGACCTGATGCATTCTGTCGACGAGCTGCCCATCGCGCCGACTGGCCTCTCAATGCGTGACGCGCTGTTGATCATGAGCGAAAAAGGTTTCGGCGTGGTTGGCGTGGTGGCGCCCGATGGAACGCTGGAAGGCATAATCACCGACGGCGACCTGCGACGGAACATGGATGGGTTGCTCGATCACACCGTCGACAGTGTGATGACACAGAACCCTCGTACCGTTGACGCAGATTCGATGGCCGAGGAAGCACTTGCAATGATGACGCTGCCGAAACCTCAGATCACCTGTATGTTTGTTGTGGAAGCGCCTGATGCACGGCCTGTAGGGCTGTTGCATATCCACGATTGTCTGCGCGCAGGACTCGGCTGAAAACGAGGTTGCGATGGACCGGTACTCGCGCCTGATCGCCTTTTTGAAAGTACTTTTGCCGCTGGCCGCGCTGGCGCTTTTGTCGACGCTCTTTCTTTTGTCGCGCGGCATCGACCTTGACGCGACAATCCCCTTTGCAGAGCAGGAAATCGCTGACCGCACGCGCGATCAACAGGTCACGCAACCCTTCTTTTCCGGCCTGACGAACAATGGGGGTGAAGTCATTGTGACCGCAACGACCGCGAGTCCCGCCGTTGGCGATAAACCCGCAGGCGCTGAAAACCTGTCCGCGCAAATCCGGACCACCGAAGGAACCGTTATCACGATGACATCCGAGACCGGTTCGTTGCAGGGGCCGCTCGACCTGGCAACATTTACTGGAAACGTGGTTCTGGAAACATCGTCGGGCTATCGCGTGGAAACCCAAAAGCTAACTGCTTCTCTTGCGGGGACCCGCGCAGAGTCGCCGGGACAAATCTCGGGGTCAGGCCCACCCGGCACATTTACGGCCGGCGAAATGGAACTCTTCTCCAAAAACGGTGAGCAAGCCTTGCACACGCTTTTCAAGGGCGGCGTGAAGCTGATATACGAACCCAAACAATCGGAAAGATAACTTGTGTCCTATTTGCACACTGCGCTTCTGAGTTTGATGCTGGCCTCCAGCGCCACTCTGGCGCACGCGCAGGGCACTCAGCTTGCTTTCGGTTCTCTCAAAGCGGACACCAGCCTGCCCGTCGAGGTCACCGCTGATACGCTGGATGTGAATCAGACTGACGGCTCTGCGGAATTTCTTGGAACGGTGTTGGTCGGACAGGGGGATATGCGTTTGTCCGCCGACAGGGTGCTGGTGATCTACAAAACCGAAGGCCAGGGCATCGAACGTCTGGAAGCGACCGGAAACGTTATCCTGGTGAACGGTCCTGATGCGGCCGAAGCTGAGCGCGCAGAATACACCATCGATTCGGGCGTGATCGTGATGACCGGAGATGTTTTGCTGACTCAAGGCGGCAATGCGCTGACATCGGACCGAATGGAGGTCAATTTGACCACCGGAACAGCCCGGATGGCCGGACGCGTCAAAACCGTTCTGCAACCGCAGGATCAATAATGGCCAAACCCGATCTTCGCCTTGCATCTGGATCAGCCGGTCTACGGATCGAGAAACTGCGCAAGTCGTTCAAGAAGAAAGTCGTGATCCGAGACGTGACGATGGAACTGGACCGGGGCGAGGTGGTTGCCTTGCTGGGTCCAAACGGGTCCGGAAAAACCACCACGTTCTATGCCATTGCTGGCCTCGTCTTTCCCGAAGCCGGGCGGGTGACCATCGACGGCCAAAACGCAACCTCGCTCCCGATGTACAGGCGCGCGCGATTGGGCATCGGGTACTTGCCGCAGGAAATGTCCATTTTCCGTGGTCTCAGTGTGGAAGACAATATCTCCTCTGTGCTCGACATCACCCTGAGCGATCGCCACAAACGGCGCGAGCGATTGGAGGAATTGCTTTCAGACTTTTCCATCGAGCACCTGCGACGCGCGCCGGCATTGGCCTTGTCCGGAGGGGAGCGTCGGCGCGTAGAGATTGCCCGCTGCCTTGCAGCTGACCCGAAATACCTTTTGTTGGACGAGCCTTTTGCTGGTGTGGATCCCATCTCGGTGGGGGATATCCGCCATTTGGTATCGGATCTGAAGAAACGCGGAATCGGAGTTCTGATCACCGATCACAACGTGCGCGAAACGCTGGAGATCGTCGATCGCGCCTACATTCTGCACGACGGTCAGGTCCTCATGTCGGGTACGCCCGAGGACGTGGTGCAAAACGAAAATGTGCGCCGTGTCTATTTGGGCGACAATTTCCGGATTTCCTGAGGAACGTGACCCCGGCGCGGCCTTGCGTCCCTGATTTCATCGCTTTTGATTGACACACCCCCTCCCCGTCGCCTCAAATGGCTGCATGGCGATGCACGAGTCCTACGCAATGTCTGAACGGGCATGTTATCCAGGCAGCGGCTTTTGGGGCAGCATCAAAGAGCCGAGTATCCACACCTGACACGAACAAGAGCCAGAACCGCCTGCAGCGGTTCTGTGTCGGGTGACACATGCGAAGGAGCGCACATGCGGTATCAAATCAGCGGAAAACAGATCGACATCGGAGAATCCCTCCAATCGCACGTCAAGACGGAGTTAGGCACCGTTGTCGAGAAATACGCTGAGCGACCGACCAATGCCAATATCGTGTTTTCACGGTCCGGACACGAGTATGTTTGTGAAGCGACCGTACATCTTTCTACTGGACTGTCCGCGCAAGCCAAAGCCCATGCCACTGAAATCTATGCAGCTTTTGACGCCTGCGGCGAAAAAATGGAGAAGCAGCTGCGGCGCTACAAACGCAGGCTGAAGGATCATCATCGCGATCGTTCAGAACCGGTTGAACTCTTCGGAGCTTCCTCTTATATCCTCGCGTCGGATGAAATGGCCGAAGACGCCGAGCCTGAAACGCTCCAGCCAATGATCGTCGCCGAGATGGAAACGCAGATACCATCCTTGTCTGTGGGCGAAGCGGTGATGCAGATGGAGCTTGCAGGTGCGCCGGTGTTGGTCTTTCGAAATGAAGGCAAAGACGGGTTGAACGTCGTTTACCGGCGCGATGACGGAAACATCGGCTGGATCGACCCCTAACAGATACGATCAAACAAGCGCCCATTTCGGCGCTTTTGTGGAGCACGATTGATGCAATTGTCGTCCATTCTAAAGCCGCAGGCCGTCAAAGTGCTGTCTGCCGTTTCGAGCAAGAAGCGCCTGTTTCAGGAACTGAGTGAGATCTCAGATGCGGCCTATGGTCTTGATACGAACACAACGGTTGATGCACTTCTGGATCGCGAAAGCCTGGGCCCAACGGGGGTCGGCCACGGCGTGGCTTTGCCACACGCAAGATTGCCAGGCCTCGACCAGGTGATCGGGGCCTTTGTCGTTCTGGAAAAACCAATCGATTTTGGCGCTGTTGACCGGCAACCGGTGGATATCGCCTTTGCGTTGTTCGCACCAGAAGACGCCGGGGTTGATCACCTCAAAGCGCTGGCACTTGTGTCACGCACGTTGCGAGAGCCGACCTTGTGCGCAAAGCTTCGCGCAAATCTTGAGGCCACGACGCTCTATGCCATTCTGACGGAGCCGCAACCAGTACAGGCCGCCTGAGTCAGTTTTTCCAGGGGCCAAAGCCGAACATCATGTAGTCGCGCCGATAGATGCTGCCGATCTGTCGTTCGATTTGCTCATCATAGATCTCTTTGAGTGCAAATGGACGAGGCTCATCCGGCGCGCTCACGGGCGGCGGTTTGGTATGTCCAACCTGACGCGCAATGTGCGGCAGCATTTCAGTAAGTTCTTCTTCTCTCAGCACATAGTCAGGCAGTGCGAACCCCCCAAAGCCCGACAAAACCTCGCTTTGCGTGGCCCAGTTTCCGTCGACGCGTGTACTTGTCTGACCGGCAAGATTGGCCTGCAGGAACTCTAGGAAAGCAACAAAGGCGGATTTGTGCATTTCCAAGCTGTACTCTTCCGCTCGCAGGTCGTCCGGTACAGCCATGCCAAACTCGCGCCTAAGCGTGTTCCTGATCTTCGGATAGAGGTCCGAGCCGGATGGCAGGATACAGTCACAAAACGCTGCATATGTGCGCGCAACGGGATGCCGCAGAACTGTGAAACTGCGGTGATTGCCGCTGCGCCGCTTCCATTGCCGAAGCTGCTTTTGGGTCAGTCCGGTCTGTATCTCTTCGATTGGCAGATCATCAGCGGCGGCCAGCCAGTTTCTGACCAAAGCTTCGGGACCCGACTGAATCGGCAGATACAACAGCGGAGATCTCGGGGCCGCCATGTACGTGGGAACGACTGCGCCACGCCGGGGTTCAAAGTTTGGGACGCGGCCCAGTTCAAACCGATCCAGATTGGCCACGGCCTTCGCAATGTCCTCTGGATTAGAGACTTTTTCGAGTGTCGATCCGGGGTTCTGGCGTTTCAGGCTCTGATCAAGTGAAGACAGCCGAGTGGGAGCGCCCAGCCAAGCCGCCAATCCGTTCATGACCTCCACGGATTGAAGGTCATCGTAGTCGAGCCGAAAGGGAACCTGGCCGCTTTGTTGTAGCTGGGACAGCACGTATTTCTGAAAGGCCTGGTTTTTCTGCACTTGCGCCAGAAACTCGGTCGCATCAAACGTCGTCTTTGCGTCTTTTCGACGATTCAATTTGGTCAGCTTCCACTGTCCGGTTTGCCGCGCAATTTTCCAGGAAACGTAGCTGTCCACCGGATTGCGGGAGAGCATGATCTTAGCGCATTTCGGGTCTTCAAGAATGGCGTCAAGGACGCGGGGATCATGATCGTGAAAGTACCGAAACCCCGCCAATCCAACCCGGTCTTTGCGGATGGCCCGAAGCAACGCATGCGGATCGGAATCACGCTGTTTTTGGGAGATGTCCAGCAATTCAGTGCGATTGGGATACGCAATAAAGTGTGGATTGAAGGCTTCGCCATGGCACCGGATGCCATCGATTGCATTCAGGTTTGTCTCAAGAAAGTTCGACCCGGTCCGCATTTCCGCAAAAACCACAAAGCAATCATATGACCCTGACATTACGACTTACTTCACCAGATAAGGTTTGCGCGGGGGCTTAGGTTGAGTGTTCGTCGCCCGTTCCACTGGGAAATCTCCCATCAGATAGGGGTGCATACCCTGGTTCTTCAGGTTCTGCAGAAACTGACCGAACCCCTCCAGATTGACCATCTTTGGCGCCTCGGTGAGCCGTCGCGGATTTGCCTGCCCGATCTCGTCAACGATAGTTTGCAGCGGTTCCATTGGGGCCTCGATGAACTCCGCCATCGTCCAGCTTCGCACGCGCGCCTTCGTTTGCGCTGAGCGCAGAATGTCCAGGTGCTTGCTCTCGATCTTCTGCAACTCCGCCGCCTCGCGGCGCAGATCAGCAAAGTTTCGGTTGGAGCGAAACAGCGGTACAGCCCACGCCCCACTGATGACTGAGATCTGCGCATTCGGATCACGTGCGATCATCTTATTGATTTTCTGATTATCGCTGGGCCCCAGTTGAAAACACTGCCGCTCGCCGCGGGTGTTCCAGATCAGACTCGTCAGAAACGCTTTTGGTTCATAGTCCCGTTTGATCGCGCTGTCGGAGAGAGCCCCGTTGATTAACGTCTGGCCTTCGGCAAATTCCGCCCGTTCCGGGGAAAACAAATGGCCATGAACCCGTGCGCCGGTGGTTTTCGCCAGCCACGGCTCAAAGTCCTCGAAGAGCTCCGTGAACCCCTGAAAGACCGAATACGGGCTGGAGGTGATTCCGTTTTCCCAGTCTTCATTGGGAAAGCGGCTGTGCATATACAGCCCAGCGCGCCCCCGGGTTCGGCGTTCGACAGCCTTGGCAAAGATCCGGTCGATTTTGCCCGGATTGGGTTCCGTCCGCTTCATCGCGGTCGACCCGTCGATCAGGAATGCCTGATATAGCCGTTCGGCCTTGGGCCATATCTTGCGCGCAACAAAGCAATCCGAGCGGCGCAGCAACTGCAGGTGGTCGTCGTAGAAAATGTGCGGCTTCCCCTGAAAGTCGAACTTGGACAGCGTCAATGACCGGCTTTCGATATTCGTTGAATAGACCCTTGATAGGGTCTGGTAATAGCTTTCATCCGGGATCCAGACCTGCCGGAAGAACCGGTCGTAGGTCGCGCGATCCGGGTCCTGTAAAATAGCGGACAAGGTCTGCCGAGTCAGGCACCACCATTGGCTGCCCATGTGGGGCACAAGCCCAGAAGGCACCTTCCGATGCAGCCGGAAGAACCGCTGAAATTCGACATACCGGTCAAAGAGATACCTACGGCGTTTCCATGCAAACGGAAAACGCAGCGTGAATCTTTCGTGATCCAGGCCACCGATTGTCCAGGGCACTTCCGCTGTTGTTGCGCTTTCGATGAAGTCCGTCCGCGGGCGGGCAGCCAGGTAGTCGATAAGCTCTTGCACAGGCCGCAATGGCAGGCAGGACCCTGACGCCAGATAGACGTGGTGCACCTCGGGAAAACACTCCAGCATCATTTCGGAGCCGGCCTGCGACGCGGCGACAATCCCCCACGTGCCCCATTCGCAGCGATGGCGCGTGCAAAATCTGACCAGCGGGTCATCCGATAGGGCGGCCTCGAACGCACGGTAGCTTTTGCGCTGCACGTTTCGGTCAACATGCAACACGACCGGGCATCCCGCAGCCGTCCAGTGCCGGGCCACCTGTTCCGCACGGTCCAGCGCGGTATGCACCAGCATGACGATGCCGACGGTCACGCGGCTGTCTCCTGCACGTTCAAGCCCAGTTCCCTTTTGACATCAGCCCAAGAATTTCCAGCTGTCGCCAGTTGATGTATTTTTCGGACCACTTGCACCACAGCTCAGGCCGTTCACTCAGGCCCTCAGCGTAGGCGCGATACTCTGCCGAAGCGGCGTAGTGCTCGCCGCGGTCCAGCTCTTCGGTCGCCTTGCCAGAGAATGTGTCCAGAAACTTGGCGTGCAACAGAACACCGGATGCCTTCTCACCCCCCCATTCATCATAGACAAGGTTCAGACCCCGCGGCAGCAACATGTGAGATGAACTGACATACACATAGCGCCGATCCCATTTCACAAGCGGGATCTTGTTGAGAGCAGGCGCCTTGGCAGGGTCATCCTTGAAGTAAACACGGCTTCGCGGCCCGCCCTGTATCCAGAGATTTCCATACCGCTTGTTCTTTTTCAGTGTGTAGTTTCCACTGTCGAACCAGTTTGCAATCTCGATCGGGTCTTGCCCTTCGTGATAGGGCTGCTCATCCAGCCGCCCTTTTGGGTACATATCCAGCAGCATGGCTCCGAACGATTTGACCGACGATGCGTCCAGCCAATCTGTCAGGGCAAGCAAGGGGCGCGTATCGCAGAACGGATACACCAGGAACTCGTCGGGATCGACGACCAGCGACCAGTGGCCGTGCGCATAGCGATGCAGCAACCAGTTTTGCCAGTCGACCCCGAAATTCGATCTCTGATAGCTGCTTTTCGTGTGCCAAACCGACACGTCGGGCTGATCGGCCAGATAATCCAACGTGCCATCCGTGCTGTCGTTGTCGACGAAAAGAAACTGGCTGACACCAAGGCGTCGATAGTACTGCAGGAAGAACGGCAATCTGACACGCTCGTTCCGCACGATGGAGACAGAGAGGATTGATCCGGGTCTGATGGTCGCGGTCTGATCTCGCACGGCTAACAGATCGCGGCTGCGCAGGCGGGCGCGCAGCTGCCTGCGCTTGCGCGACAGTCGCAGGCCGTACGATTCAAGAACGCCCATGCCGGACCACCTTTCAAACCCCAACACCGATAAAGCGCAGCATGTCCAATTGCCTATGCGGTCTTCATCCCAAGGACCACATCTCCGCCCATCGCTCCGGATCCAGTAATCTCGCGCCACCGGTTTCCATGGCTGCACAATAGATCTTTGCACGAAATTGGTAAACAGAATTGGCAAGATAGCCAGATTGTTTACGTTTCAGCTCGGCCAGTCGCCCGATGACATGAGCGAGAGATCAACCAATTGCTGCCAGCCCTCGTAGCGAGCAGAGCGGTCGCACCAAAGATCCGGGTTATCGATCAGTGCTGCGTAATATGCGTCATAGAGTGCGCTGTCGCTGAAATGCTGCTTGCGGCGGCGCTCTTCCTTCGAGCGTTTGGCAATGGTGTTGAGGAACTTCGTGTGGAGCAGCACGCCGGACAACTGGCGCGCGGGGACACCGTCATAGGCAAGGTTCAGACGGCGCGGCAGCAAGGCATGGGTCGAGTTTACATACGCAAAGCGACGGTTCCATTTCACCAGCGGCAGTTTGTTTAGCGTTGGCGCAAGCTTACGATCTTCCTGAAAGAACATACGGGCACGCGCGCCACCCTGTTGCCAGAGATTTCGCAAAGGTTCCTGCCGCGTTCGCGTATAGCCTTCGGCATCGAACCATTGCAGACAGTCCACAGGATCCTGCCCGCTTCGATAGATGGTCTGATCTGTTGGACCTTTCGGGTACAAGTCCAGCATCAGCGCACCAAATGCGGTCTGGGAACGTTGGTCCAGCCACTCCGTCAGGCTCTGCAAAGGCTTTTCGGTCCAATGCGGATAAATCAGGATCTCATCAGCATCGAGTGTCAGACACCAATGCCCATGCCCATACCGCATCAACAGATACGTCACCCAATCCATCCCGAAACGCGCAGATTTGTAGCTTGCCTCCGTCGACCAAAGCGACACGTCCGGCTGCTCCCTGAGATAAGCGGCGGTCTCATCCCGACTGTTGTTGTCCACGATCAGGAAATGCTTCACGCCGAGGCGTCTGTGATGGGTCAGAAAGAATGGCAGGCGCAAAACTTCGTTCCGCACCGTCATGAAACCGAGCACGTCGCCGGCGGACACCGCATCCGTCCGATTTACGACCGATGTCAATTCGCGACGCTTGCGAAACGCGCGCCATAACAGACGCCGCCGCTTCCATCTCAGCCGATAGGCTTCCCATGCGTCCGCTGCAATTGACACTCACCACCGCCGATCAGGATGCGTAATGTCCCTTTTGGTGCCACTTCCACGCATCCTCAATCATGGTGTGCAGCGTCGACCGGATGGGTGTCCAGCCCAGATCGCGTTCCGCACGCACTGAACCTGACACCAGTTTCGTGCAATCTCCGGCACGCCGCGGCCCTTCGGAGTACGGAACGGGCCGGTTCGTGACGACCCGGGATTCGTCGATCACCTGCCGAACGGAAAACCCGCTGCCAGTGCCCAGATTGAACACCCGGTTCTCTTTGCCGTCCTCCAGCCAACGCAGACCGAGAACATGGGCATCCACGAGGTCACAGACATGGACGTAGTCGCGGATGCACGTGCCGTCAGGCGTGTCATAATCCGTACCGAACACCGTCAAAGGCTCACGTTGACCGTCGATTGCCTGCAACATCACCGGGATCAGACGGGTTTCCGGGCGGTGATGTTCACCTATCTGGCCCTCTGGATCCGCGCCTGCAACATTGAAGTAGCGGAAAATCACGTGACGCATACCGTCCGAAGCGTCGTAGTCCCGCAAAATCTCTTCAACTGCACGCTTCGAAGCTCCGTAAGCGTTCAGGGGCATCTGGACGCTGTTTTCGTCCAGAACCACATTGTCCTGATCGCCGTAGGTTGCGCAGGTCGACGAGAAAACGAAGTTCAGGCAACCCGCTGCTGCGGCGGCCTCGATCAAAGTCAGCGATCCCAGAACATTGTTGCGCCAGTAGCGGCCCGGTTGGCTCATCGCTTCGCCAACCTGGCTCAAGGCCGCAAAATGCATGACTGCCTTGGGCTGATACGCGGCAAAGACCGCGTCGAGGCGGTCGCGGTCCAGTAGGTCGCCTTCCTCGAATGGGCCAAACTTCACGGCATCCCGCCAGCCGGTCACCAGATTGTCGTATGTGACGGGCACATACCCCGCCGCTGCCAGTGCCTTACATGCGTGCGAGCCGATGTAGCCCGCACCACCTGTCACCAGAATGTTGGTCACGTTGGATCTGCCCTGTGATCGAGTGCTTATTGCGCCGCTTTATCCAATTGAACCATCTCACGCAAATAGCGGGACAGATCATCGCGCAACTCGTCACGTGCCAGACCAAAGGCAACTGTGGCTTGCAGGAAACCAGCTTTCGACCCGCAGTCGAACCGCTGACCTCTGAAGCGATAGCCATACACGGAATTTTCGGTGCCGATATCGGCCGAAATCGCATCGGTCAGCTGAATCTCTCCTCCGGAACCAGATTTCATCTGGTTCAGGTTGCGCAGGACCGAAGGACCCAGAATGTAGCGGCCGATCACTGCAAGGTTCGAAGGCGCGTCTTCTGGCTTGGGTTTTTCCACCATACCCTTAACCTTGACCATCGACCCCATATCTTCGTCGACATCCAAAACGCCATAAGCAGAGGCCTGCTCGGGTGGAACTTCCATAGCCGCAACCATGTTGCCGCCCGTCTCTTCATGCGCTTCGACCATCTGCTGCAAACAAGGCGTTTCGGCTGCGATCACGTCATCCGGGAGGATGACGGCAAACGGTTCGTTTGCAATCAGGCGTCGCGCGCACCACACGGCGTGGCCAAGTCCAAGCGCCTTGTGCTGCCGGATGTAGGCAATCGCGCCGCTTTCCATGTCAGTCTGCTTGAGGGTCTCAAGCAGTTCTGTTTTGCCTTTCTTCTTCAACTCTTGCTCAAGAATGGGAGAGTGGTCGAAGTAGTCCTCCAGCGCGGACTTCCCACGCGAGGTGACAAAAATGAACTCTTTGATGCCTGCCGCGCGCGCCTCGTCGATGGCGTACTGAACCAACGGGCGATCGACGAGGGTCATGATTTCCTTGGGGACAGACTTGGTGGCGGGAAGGAACCGGGTTCCCAGACCTGCCACCGGAAAAATCGCCTTAGTCACTCGCTTACGCATTCTGATCCTCAAATTGTTAGCAGCAAATCACCCACCGCTTGGAAGCCTTGTATACACCCATAATGCGGGGGTGACACAACACCGGGCAAAACACGCTATCTGATTGTGTTCAATGTGCCATTAATCGCTCAATTCACACCGGATCGTCCATTGCCCGCAGCGGATTTTCTGCAAAAAAACCTCTCGCAGCACGCCTTATGCGGCTTTGATCGGCTCCGACAGCCCTCGCGCGGTCAATTTCCCTAAAGGTTTCGACAATTGGGGAGATGCTACGGATTGATTCGACCGTGCATTTATGCCGAGATACGACGCCGCATCTGGGTTTTGCGCAGCGAGCTGAACGCCACCACACGTCGCCTGAGCGCCCGACGAGGCAGATCGAATGCTACGCTGAGAGACCAAACGCGTCAGTCCAGCCCCATGTCCGCCATCATCGCCTCGATCTTCGGAACATCCTCTGGATTGTTGAGCTCCCAAAAGAGCCGCCCACGGGCTTCGACCTCGACGCACAAAACCTTATGTCCGTTTTCCATGAAGCGAAGCTGCTCAAGCCCCTCAAGTGTTTCGAGCGTGCCCACAGGCCATTCGGGATACTTCAGCAATGCCTCTGACCGATAGGCGTAGACCCCGACGTGGTGAAACACCGGCGTCGGATCAGTATCACCGTATGTCCGGCCTGTGAAAGGGATCACCTCTTTGGAGAAGTAGAGGGCGGACTGGTCCGCCGCAAACACCGCGGTGGTTCCACCGACACGACCGGCCCGGCGATCCGCCAACAAACCTGCCAGAGCCTTGCCGTCACATCTGAGTACCGGCGTCGCAACCCCGGCGTCAGGCGCTGCGCGCAGTCCCGCAACCAGATCCTCGATGAACCAGGGCGGCGTAAGCGGCGCATCGCCTTGCAGATTCACAACGATATCATGGGCCTCGCCCAGTGTCTGATGCGCTTCTGCGCACCGCTCCGTTCCATTAGCACAAAGCTCCGATGTCATTGCGACTTCGGCCCCGAATGCTTCACAGGCGCTTCGGATACGGTCGTCATCCGTTGCCACGACAACCCGGTCAACGCCCTTAACAGCCGAGGCCGCAAGCCACGATCGTTCGATCAGGCTCCGCGAAACACCGTTTGCTCCTCTCAGTGCAACAAGAGGTTTGCCGGGATATCGGGTCGACGCATAGCGCGCGGGAATGATGACCAACACAGACATCAGCCGCGTTCCAGCCGGACGCCAGGTGCGTATGCAACAAAGAAGGGGTTGGCAAATCCATCCTTGCCGTAGCGCAGCGCGGTATGGTCATCGAAGCGGACCACTTCGCCGCCCGCTCCGGCAAGTACGGCATGCCCGGCGGCTGTGTCCCATTCCATCGTGCGACCCAGACGCGGATAGAGGTCTGCCTCTCCCGTGGCGATCAGGCAAAATTTCAGGGACGATCCCGCGCTGGTCATATCGCGCACCGCGTAGCGGCCAATGTAGTCGTCAGTGGCCTGATCGCGATGTGACTTGCTGGCAACCACCATCAATGCGTCATTGTCGGGTTTCGAGACGTGGATTTCGCGAGCCGCGCCCGCTTGATCAGCATCAAAGGGGCCTGTTTCTTCAACAGCTTGGCCATCCGGGCGCGTGTAGAACATGCGCCCCTTCGCCGGCGCGTAGACCACGCCCCGCACCGGAACGCCATCTTCAACCAATGCGATGTTCACGGTGAAGTCCCCGCGGCGATTGATGAACTCCTTAGTGCCATCCAAAGGATCAACAATCAGAAAGGTTTCGCCTTTCGCGGAATGTGACGCTGCTTGTTCTTCTGTCACCAGCATCATGTCGGGAAACGCGTCGCGCAGCCCTGCAAATATGAGCGCGTCCGCGGCTTCGTCGGCTTCAGTGACAGGGCTGCTGTCGGACTTCTCGGAGACTTTGAAATCATCCGCGCCGTAGATCTCCATGATCTTTTCACCGGCCTCAATCGCCAGACGCCGGATCACCGGCATCAATGTCTCATAGGTCAAGAATGTGCTCCGCTCTTTTTGGGCTTCATTGATAATTCAGCTGTGCGCCCTTATGCTGCCCGAACAACGGAACGGCAAGAATTCCGTGGCAAGTTTGGTGCGGTTCAGGATCACGCGGGCGATGTTTCAGCACACCTACCAGCAATCCACGCGTTTCGGTGCCGCCCTGCGGATCTTCGAGACGATCTATCATTCCATCGTGCGCAGTGTGCGCAAAGCACACAACAATGCCTTTCTCGCGATCGGCGTGAACATGTTGCAAATCCTCGTGTTCGTGATGGCGTTCTACATCATGTTCACGGTTCTCGGGTTGCGCGGTGCGGCGATCCGGGGGGACTTCCTGCTTTACCTGATGTCGGGAATCTTCCTGTTCATGACCCACACAAAAACGTTGGGGTCGGTCGTCGGGTCCGAGGGCCCGGCCAGCCCGATGATGCAGCATGCGCCGATGAATACAGTCGTCAGCATCTGCGCGGCCGCTCTTGGGGCGCTCTACATCCAGACACTGTCCCTGCTTGCGATCCTATTTGTCTATCACGTCGCCTTTACGCCTGTGGTCATCGAGGATCCCATAGGGGCATATGGCATGTTCCTGATCGCATGGTTTACCGGGGCTGCGCTGGGCGTTGTGTTTCTGGCACTGAAGCCCTGGTTTCCCACTGCGGTGTCGGTGATGACCACAGTGTATCAGCGCGCGAATATGATTGCGTCCGGCAAGATGTTTGTGGCCAACTCTCTGCCCAGTTTCATGCTGGCCATGTTTGACTGGAACCCGTTGTTTCACGCCATCGACCAGGCGCGCGGGTTTACCTTCATCAACTACAACCCCCGGTACACCAGCATCGAGTATCCGCTTTTGTTGGGGATCACGTTCCTGATGATTGGGTTGATGGGTGAGTTTTACACCCGCCGGCACGCATCGATCAGTTGGAACGCGCGCCGATGAAGACCGCGATTTGGGGCACCGCTATCTGGTTGACGGGTGCCACGATTGCCGATGCGCAGGCCTTTCCGGCGCTCTTTGACGTCGCGGAGACATTTGAGGGGAACGCTCTCACCTCATTCGATCAACCACAGGGTTCGGCAGCGGGGCAGATTCCAGCTGACGCGACGGGACTGGAAGTCATCCTGACGGATGAGAACGGGGATTGGGGATTGATCTCGTTGGACAGCTCCGCGGTTTGGGTTGAAATGCAGTATCTCATTCGGCAACGGAACGAGGCCGGGTACCTGCTGACCCAAGAATTTGCTTGCCACGGATCCCAGCCAAGCTGGACGCTTGACGTCCAGCAGGGCGCACAAATCACCTTTTCCGAAGCTGAGGCAAACCCGGAAAGACGCCCTTTTGGGTTGCTGCGCCCGGCCCTGAACAGCAGCAATCGATTGGCGATTTTCGCAGGCGAGGATATCCGCGCGGTGATCCGAAGACAGATCTGCAGGCACGAGGAGTCGAGCAAGAGCTACGGGTTGGACATCGACCTTTTCATCGGCGCGGCCTCGCCAGCGCTTTTCAGCGGATGCTGCACGTTGTCTACGTCACCATCCTCAGTGTCAGATTGATCCGCCCTCCAGAAGACAAGAGCTGCGACGACCCCGGGCGCACACGGCCGATGCCGTGATAGATGAGCCGTGAGTCACCGCCCATCACGACCACATCGCCTGAATTCAACCAGACAGATTCGGTCTTGCCACCACGCGTCAGGTTACCCAGGCGAAACAGCGCGTCGTCCCCCAGAGAAATTGAAACCACCGGCCACGAGAAGTCCGCTTCATCCTTGTCCTGATGCATACCCAGACGGGCATCGGAACCATAGAAGTTGATCAGGCAGCATTCGGGCATGCGGGTATCGGTGACCAGTCGCCGCCAGACTCCCAGTACCTCTTCTGGGATCGCGGGCCATTGGCCGCCATCGGGGTGCCGGTCTGCGTATTGATAACCACCTGGACCGGACAACCACCCATATTGCCCCGCAGCCGACATTCGAACCGACATCGGCTTTCCCGAGGGTGTCACGGGCACAAAAAGCGGCGCTTTGCGGATCACCTCTCGCAGCGCCCGCACCATGTCGGCCTGCTCGCGCGGGCCAAGCAATCCCTTCCAAACCTGAACACCGCGGATCGTTAATGTTGCCATTGTTGGCCCTTCGTTCGCGATTGCATCGGAAAAACAGGGAAAATTCACCAAATCCCCCGCGTTTCGACGGTTGCAGGGCAATAAGCCCGCTCTTATATACGCCCAGACGCGGTACGGAGCATAGCTGCCAGCCGCACATCAGATCGGGGCAGGAACGCCAAAACGGGTTCAGGCCTCGGGCAATCGCCTTAATGTGAGAAGGGATCAAAAAGTATGACAAAAGTCATTGGTATCGACCTCGGAACAACGAACAGCTGTGTCGCCATCATGGACGGCTCGCAGCCCCGGGTCATCGAAAACGCGGAAGGTGCCCGCACAACACCCTCGATCGTCGCCTTCACCGACGATGAACGTCTGGTAGGTCAGCCAGCCAAACGGCAGGCCGTGACCAACCCCGACAATACAATTTTCGGCGTCAAACGTCTGATCGGTCGTCGCAATGACGATCCGGATCTTTCCAAGGACAAGAAGAACCTGCCGTTTGCAGTGATCGACGGCGGCAACGGCGACGCATGGGTCGAGGCCAAGGGTGAGACCTACTCCCCCAGCCAGATCAGCGCGTTCATTCTTGGCAAGATGAAAGAAACCGCCGAGAGCTACCTTGGCGAAGAAGTCACGCAGGCCGTCATCACTGTGCCGGCTTACTTCAACGACGCCCAGCGCCAGGCCACCAAAGACGCAGGCAAGATCGCCGGTCTTGAAGTTCTGCGCATCATCAACGAGCCGACCGCGGCAGCTCTGGCGTATGGTCTGGACAAAGAGAACACGCACACAATCGCTGTCTACGACCTCGGCGGTGGTACGTTCGACGTGACCATCCTCGAAATCGACGATGGCCTTTTTGAAGTGAAGTCCACCAACGGGGACACGTTCCTGGGCGGTGAAGACTTTGACATGCGCATCGTCAACTATCTTGCCGATGAGTTCAAAAAGGAAAACGGCGTCGACCTGACCAAAGACAAGATGGCTTTGCAGCGCCTCAAAGAGGCAGCGGAAAAGGCCAAGATCGAGCTGTCCTCCGCAACGCAAACAGAGATCAACCAGCCGTTCATCTCGATGGACCCCAACGGTGGCCAGCCGTTGCACATGGTCATGAAACTGACCCGCGCCAAGCTGGAGCAACTGGTTGGTGACCTGATCAAAGCATCGCTGAAGCCCTGCCAGGCAGCCCTGAAAGACGCAGGTTTGTCTGCATCCGATGTGGACGAGGTTGTTCTGGTTGGCGGGATGACCCGTATGCCGAAAGTGGTCGAAGAAGTGACCAAGTTCTTCGGCAAAGAACCGCACAAGGGTGTGAACCCGGATGAGGTGGTTGCGATGGGCGCCGCCATTCAGGCCGGTGTTCTGCAAGGTGACGTCAAGGATGTGGTCCTGCTCGATGTAACCCCGCTGTCGCTGGGCATTGAAACTCTGGGCGGCGTTTTCACGCGCCTCATCGACCGCAACACGACGATCCCGACGAAAAAGTCGCAGATCTTCTCAACGGCGGAAGACAACCAGAATGCGGTGACAATCCGGGTGTTCCAGGGTGAGCGCGAAATGGCCGCGGACAACAAGATCCTTGGCCAGTTCAATCTGGAGAACATTCCGCCGGCGCCGCGCGGCATGCCACAGATCGAAGTGACCTTTGACATTGATGCCAACGGCATCGTGTCGGTCGGCGCCATGGATAAAGGCACCGGCAAAGAACAGAAGATCACGATCCAGGCATCGGGTGGCCTCTCCGAAGAGGACATCGAACAAATGGTCAAGGACGCCGAGGAAAATGCCGAGGCGGACAAAGAACGTCGCGAACTGATCGAGGCGAAGAACCAGGCCGAAAGCCTGATCCACTCGACCGAAAAGTCGATGGAAGAGCATTCGGACAAGGTGGACCCGACCACGATCGAAGCGATCGAACTGGCCATTGCCGCGTTGAAGGACGAGCTTGAGACGGACAATGCCGACAAGATCAAATCCGGAATCCAGAACGTGACGGAATCGGCCATGAAACTGGGTGAGGCCATTTACAAGGCCAGCCAGGAAGATGGCGATGACGAACCGGCTGCAGCGGATGACCCGCGCGATCCGGAGGACGACATCGTCGATGCCGAGTTCGAAGATCTGGATGACAACAAGCGTGCCTAAGGCGTGATCGCGGAACCAGATGGGGCCGGTCCGGCAACAGGGCCGGCCCCGTTTCGTTCCGTTTGAAGGAACAGACTGATGGCAAAACGGGATTTTTATGATGTGCTGGGCGTCGGGAAGGGCGCCTCGGCCGATGAAATCAAAAAAGCCTATCGCTCGAAGGCAAAAGAGCTGCATCCGGACCGAAACACCGACAACCCTGAGGCTGAGGCGCAATTCAAAGAGGCCAACGAGGCCTATGAAATTCTGAAGGACGCCGAGAAGAAAGCGGCCTATGACCGTTTTGGACATGCCGCGTTCGAAGGCGGTGGCGGTGGGGGCCCACGGCCCGGACAAGGCTTCGGCGGTGGCGACTTCTCAAGCGCATTTTCGGACGTGTTCGACGATCTCTTCGGCGACTTCATGGGTGGTCAGCGTGGGGGTGGCGGTCGCCGCGCGGCGCGCGGGTCTGATCTGCGCTACAACTTGCGGATCAGCCTCGATGAAGCGTTTGCCGGGCTTCAAAAGACCATCAACGTGCCCACGGCCGTTGCGTGCTCCGCCTGTGACGGCACCGGTGCCGAAGGTGGGGCCGAGCCCACAACCTGCCCGACCTGCTCGGGCATGGGCAAAGTACGCGCGCAACAAGGGTTCTTTACGGTCGAGCGGACCTGTCCGACCTGCTCGGGTCTGGGGCAAATCATTCAGAACCCCTGCAAGGTTTGTGGCGGGGCTGGCAGGGTCGAAAAGGACCGTGCGCTGAACGTGAACATCCCGGCTGGCGTCGAAACCGGAACCCGCATCCGTCTTGCGGGTGAGGGCGAAGCGGGGATGCGCGGGGGACCTCCCGGCGACCTTTACATTTTTGTCGAGGTCACGCAGCACGAGCTCTTCGAGCGGGATGGGATTAACCTGTACTGCCGTGTGCCTGTGTCGATGTCCAACGCTGCGCTCGGTGGGGCAATCGAGGTGCCCACCATCGACGGCGGCCGCGGTCGCGTCCAGATCCCCGCGGGCAGTCAGTCCGGGCGCCAGATGCGTTTGCGTGGCAAAGGTATGCCCGCTTTGCGCGGAAAGGGCACGGGCGACATGTTTATCGAACTGGCAGTGGAAACCCCTGTGAATCTCACCAGCCGCCAGAAGGAACTGCTGCGCGAGTTCGAGGAGTTGAGCGAAGACAACAATCCGGAGTCAAAGACGTTCTTCTCGTCAGTGAAGTCGTTCTGGGACTCGATGAAAAGCTGACTGCACGCTTCGAGGTTTGTTGGTGATGCCGGGCCCGTCTGACACAAGGTGTCGACGGGCCCGTTTTCGTTTTTGGAGTTCGCGAGATCGAACACCAAGATCAGCTGCTCTGCTAAGCAGTTGCCGCGCACCTTAACCCTTCATTCACTCCGATTTTGGATGGTGGCGACATGAGCCATCCACATTCCTTTGACGAGGCGATGCCGTCTCTATTCGCGCTGGACAACGCCAAGGCAGCGGAGTCGCCCAAGGGCAAACTGCCGTCTTACATCGCGGACCACCGACAGCGCCTGCGGGACAGGTTCATGGCGGGCGGCGCGACGGCTATGCCTGACTATGAATTGCTTGAACTTGTGCTGTTTCGCGCGATCCCCCGGCGCGACGTCAAACCATTGGCGCGTGCATTGCTCGACGAATTCGGGGATTTCAATCGGGTGATCACAGCACCGCTCGATCGGCTTCTGGCCGTTAAAGGCGTGGGGAACAGTGTCGCCACAGAACTGAAGGTCGTGGAAGCGGCAGCGTGCAGGCTTGCACGATCCAGGGTCATGGAAAGAAACGTGATTTCCAGTTGGGACGCGATACTCGACTATTGCCACACAACGATGGCCCACAGAGAGACAGAACAGTTTCGCGTCCTCTACCTCGATCGAAAAAACACACTCATCGCAGATGAGGAACAGGCCAAGGGGACGGTCGATCATGTCCCGGTGTATCCACGCGAAGTTGCCAAGCGGGCGCTGGAGCTCAACGCCTCGGCCCTGATCCTTGTCCACAACCATCCATCCGGCGATCCGACGCCCTCCGGCGCAGACCGCGACATGACCCGCCAAATTCAGATGGCGTGTGACGCGCTGGGACTGACGCTGCACGACCATATCGTCATTGGAAAATCGGCCGAATTCAGCTTTCGCGCGCAAGGCTGGCTTTAGCGGATCCAAACCTCGACGCGCCGGTTGACCTGTCGTCCCCAGTCGCTGTCGTCGCAGGCCATGGGCATTGCTTCGCCAAACGCCGCGACGTCTGTGTCGACCCGGCCCAGATCTGCGGTTTCAGCCGCTTCTTTCACGGCCTGATACACCACCTTGGCGCGCGCCATCGCGATGTTGCGATTGGATGCGGCGGCGCCGTCACCGTCGCTGAATCCGACAAACAGAAGACGCCTCGCGTCGTAAACCCCCGCCTCGAGGGATCGCGCGAGCTGCTGGATGTTCGAGCGCGACTGGGCATCCAGTCTGACCGAGCCACTCTCGAACCGGAACGACGTTGTCAGACGGCGCATCCCGTCGAGAGTCTTGAGCATGGTCTGCAACTGCTCCAGCGAGGTCTCCGGACCTGCCGCGGCAATTGCATTGGACAACCGGTCGCCTTGCCGATTTACCGCTATTTCCTCCGGAGCCTGATCCACAAAGCCTGCGCGCCGGATGACAAATTGTGCATCCGGGCTGGCGGTGTAGCGCAAAAATTCCCGCGCCACTTTCGGCAACCTCCGCGCCGGCAGGTACAGAAACAGAGGCGCCGTAAGCGGGTAGTCTTCGGTCTTGATGGTTCTGCGGGTAGCGGCGAGTGAAAACCCACACTCCCCGCTCAGGGTCAAAACCCGCGCCGCCCCAGTTTCCGCAAAGCTTGCAATCCCAATTGCAAACGGGTCGCGCGCCACTGCAATTGGCAGGTCCCCGCTTCGGGCATGCAGAACAGCGCCATCACTCAACTTTGCCCCCACCGCCCGCAAAAGTCGCTCTTGGGCCGCCTGCGCCATCCCCGAGCCAAGCTCGGGGAAGTGCACCGAAATCGGGGCGTCGGCACCGCCCATGTCAGACCAGTTGATGACGTCGCCAGCAAAGATCCGGGCCAGATCCGGCAAGGAAATGGCCCGCACCGGATTTTCGGGTGCAACAACGGGCACCATCGCGTCCAATGCCAGCACCCTGCTGCGATTGGCACCTGTCATGTCCCCCATCCCCAGACTTTCGGCCATGGCGCGTTCGTCAGGCAGAATTTCCCGCAGGGACATCACAACGTCCGCGTTGTCGGCGAGCAGATCGGCAAATCCCCGATCTGAGTTGGAGATGCGAAAGATGAACCTGGCAACCACCCGGCCTGTTTCGCCGGATGTCAGAACATAGCTGAACTGGTCGACCTCGCCCTGCGTCCGTTCTGTCGTGAAACCATTGCGCAGCGCGAACCCTTCGACCAGCGCCGGTAGCAGTTTTTCGGCCATGGTTGAGGACCCCGAAAAGGTCACCTCGGCTACAAAGTCTGTCAAATTCGGGCAGCCCGGCCCGTCACACAAAACGCCCGACCCATCAACGGTCAGCTCGCCGAACTGCGTGTCAACACGGTAGAACTCGCCGTCAAATCCAAGGAGCGTGCCCGTGATCTCAACAGCACCATCGCGGGAGGTCAGCGTGACGTCCTCTGCAAGGCTGGCCAGGGGATACGCCCAAAAGAAAAGTGCGGCGAAAATCGCCGCACGCTGCCAAGTCATAGGGGAACCTCTACACGCGGATCAATTGGCCGCGATTTTCAGGTCATCCACCAGATTATTCAACACCAGAAAGTCACCAACCGCATCGCAATCGGGTACTGACAACACAACGTCACGCGTCCGCAAGCTGCCACCTTCGCGCAACTCAAGCGATTGTGCCATGACTTCGCGCCCGCAGTTCGACGCGGTCACTTCAGCTTCGATGCTGAGAGCGACGACGCCCTTCTGTTCTGATGCGACAGTCGGGAAGGTGTAAACCTCTGCCAATTGCGGCGCGAGTGTTTCAGGCTCTCCCAAACGGGACACCACACCCTTAGCTGCACCTGCTTCAGATCCGGACCAGACATGGCCGGGCTCCCCGTAGCTTGCGCCAAATTCGCGGGCGTGAATCTGAAAATTCTGCGCGTCAGCCCACTGCAACACAACCCGGTCGTATTCAGACAGGTCCGGTACATCGGCCTGCGCCACAACACCATCGCCATTTGAAAATGCGACAATGAAGACCGCATTTTCGGACAACGCGGGAATTGTGACGGACAGTGCCCCTGCTTCGTCGGTGGTGTCCGTGAACATCATTCCATTGTGGTGCACCGTCACCCGCTCATTTGGCAGGCATGGCGCAGACATCGACAAATGCACATTGGCCATATTTGTTGCGTTTGCCGCGGCATCGATCCCGCAACCCAGCTTTGGAACATCCGGATCTGTGGGCGCATCAGGGAGAGTCTGCAGTTCTGAGGCCGCTTCGACCACATCCTCGGGAGTTGCCGAGGTCAATGTGATGTCCTCAAGCTCCAGCTGTGTTTCTTCACTCGTTGAAAAACCCGCGCTGCTCACCGGCACCAATTCACTTTGCAAAACCTTGGTCGATTCAAACGTGGTGCTGGGTTGATCCGCACCCTGATCGCGCTGCATGAAAAAGCCAATGCCCAGTGCACAAGCTGCGGTTCCGCCAATCATAGCGATACTGCGATACTTCGACATGACGCACTCCGTGACCCAATTGTTCTCAGGCACAATTGTTGACAAAGACGGCCAACATATGGCCGCCTTTGGGAGTCATTCAGGCAGGATCAAGGCAACGACGCGTCAGACGAAACGCCCGTGACAGTGCTTGAACTTCTTGCCGCTGCCGCACGGACAGGGGTCATTTCGACCGGGGTTTCCCCAAGTTGTCGGGTCATCTTCGACAAAACCCTCGATGGCGGGGCCCGCTTCCGGACCTGCGCCAACAGTCTCGAGTTTTGGCTTCGGCGCGGCGGCTTGTTGCAGCGCCTGTTGTTCAGCCGCCAGACGTGCGAGCATTTCGCGCTGCTCGTCTTCGGTCAGCGGTCGAATGTTAGACAGTTGCTTGGTCACCGTTGACCGCAGTGAGTCCAGCAGACCTTCGAACAGCTGAAACCCTTCGTTTTTGTATTCGTTGAGCGGATCGCGATTTGCATAGCCCCGAAAACCGACAACAGACCGCAAATGCTCAAGGGTCAGCAAATGCTCGCGCCACTTGGTGTCGATGGCGTTCAGCAGCACCTGCTTTTCAATATTGCGCATGTTCTCTGCGCCAAAATCGACGGCCTTCTTGGCCATGAACTCGTCGGCAGCCTTGGCAATCCGTTCAGCAATCTGTTCGTCATCAACGCCTTCTTCTTCGGCCCATTCGATGACCGGAACATCAATGCCAAGCTCTTCGATCACCTGCGCATACAGCCCCTCAACATCCCATTGATCGGCATAGGTCTTGGGCGGCATGTGATGTTCGATCAGGTCGTCAATCACCTGATGCCGCATATCGGCTGTGATCTCCGACAGATCGTCAGCCGCCATGATTTCGCGCCGTTGATCGAAAATCACGCGGCGCTGGTCATTCATAACATCATCGAACTTCAGGATTTGCTTGCGCATGTCGAAGTTGCGGCCTTCGACTTTGGCCTGCGCCCGCTCGAGTGACTTGTTGACCCACGGATGAACGATGGCTTCGCCTTCTTTCAGACCCAGTGTCTTAAGCACCTTGTCCAACCGGTCGGAGCCAAAGATCCGCATCAGGTCGTCTTCGAGGCTGAGATAGAAAGCCGTACGACCGGGGTCGCCCTGGCGCCCCGAACGACCGCGCAGCTGATTGTCGATACGGCGGCTTTCATGGCGTTCGGACGCCATAACGAAAAGACCACCCGCATCGATCACTTGATTCTTCTCGTCCGCGTGCCGGGCCTCTTCCTCCGCACGCAAGGCCTCGGGATCTGCTTCCGGGTTTTGGGCCAGCGCCTCAAGGACTTTCATTTCGACATTGCCGCCGAGTTGAATGTCGGTCCCGCGTCCAGCCATGTTGGTGGCAATCGTTACGGCGCCATACTTGCCGGCATCGGCCACAATTTGAGCTTCTTGGGCATGCTGGCGGGCGTTCAACACGTTGTGCGGAATGCCTTCACGCTCCAGCAGCTTGCTGAGCATCTCAGACTTCTCGATTGATGTGGTCCCCAAAAGCACAGGCTGACCCTTGTCATGCGCCTCTTTGGTTTCTTCGATCATGGCGGTGTATTTTTCTTCGGCCGTTCGATACACGCGGTCATCTTCGTCGGCACGTGCGATGGGCCGGTTTGTCGGAACCTCAACAACACCCAGACCGTAGATCTCTGCAAACTCTTCCGCCTCTGTGGCCGCAGTGCCAGTCATCCCAGCCAGCTTGTCATAAAGCCGGAAAAAGTTCTGAAAGGTCACGCTGGCCAGCGTCACGTTTTCAGGCTCGATCTTAACGTTTTCCTTGGCCTCAATTGCCTGGTGCAGACCATCGGACAACCGCCGGCCCGGCATCATGCGGCCTGTGAACTCATCGATCAGAATGACCTGTCCATCCCGAACGATGTAATCTTTGTCCTTTTGAAACAGTTTGTGGGCGCGCAAACTTTGATTCACGTGGTGCACGATGGTCGTGCTCTCCGGATCATAGAGCGACTGGTTCTCTTCCAGCATGCCACGCGCGTGAAGCTGCTCCTCCAAAAACTCGTTGCCTTCGTCAGTGAACGAAACGTTGCGCGTTTTTTCGTCGATCTCGTAGTGCTCTTCGGAGAGCGATGGGACGACAGTGTCAATTGACACGTAGAGCTCGGACCGGTCCTGCGACGGACCAGAAATAATCAGCGGGGTTCGTGCTTCGTCCACAAGGATACTGTCGACCTCGTCGACGATCGCATAGTGATGATGGCGCTGGAACACTTCGGAGAGTTCCGACTTCATGTTGTCGCGCAGATAGTCGAACCCGAACTCATTGTTCGTGCCGTATGTGATGTCCGACTCGTAGGCTGTTTTCTTATTCTCTTGCGGCATATCGGGATAGACCACACCGGTGCTCATTCCCAGCAAGCTGAACACATTGCCCATCCATTCAGCGTCGCGACGGGCGAGGTAGTCGTTCACAGTCACGATATGAACGCCTTTCCCGGTGAGCGCGTTCAAATATGCCGGGAATGTTGCGACGAGGGTTTTGCCCTCACCAGTCTTCATTTCGGCAATGTTGCCCTGATGCAGAAAAATCCCGCCCATGAGCTGAACATCAAAGGCCCGCAGGCCCAGCGCACGTTTGGCCGCCTCACGACAGGTTGCAAATGCCTCCGGGAGGAGATCATCCAGGCTCTCACCTTTTTCCAGACGCGCGCGGAATTCGTCCGTCTTCTGACGCAGTCCATCTTCGTCGAGTTTTTCGAAGTCTGCCTCAAGCGCGTTGATCTTTTCGACGATGGGGCGCGTCGCCTTGATTTTGCGGTCGTTCGGCGTCCCGAACACCTTTTTGGCGATTGATCCCAAACCCAACATGTTCACTCCAGAGGCTTTGACATTTTCGTGCGCGTCGCAGACTTGCCCGCCTTGCACGCAGCCCGTAGATACGTGAGAGAAGACGGCCCCGCCGTGGCCACAAGGCGATGTAAGGGTCGGGCGAAACAGTGTCAACGCCGTGCACCGAAACGGCCCCTACAGGATACCCCAATGAACAAAGGTTTTACTCTGTTTTCTTCGCTCGTCGTGGCCGCATGCCTTGCAATGCCCCTCACAGCGGACGAGGCCAAGGATCCCAACTCTGTGATTGCGCGCGTGAACGGCGAAGATATCACGCTGGGCCACATGATGATCGCCTATGCAACCCTCCCCGACCAGTTTCGGGACTATCCGCCCGAAGCTCTGTTTGACGGCATTCTGGATCAACTGATCCAGCAGACTGCTCTATCGCAATCGGCATCAGGAGACGTGCCCGACCATGTCCGATTGTCTCTTGAAAACGAGCGCCGCTCCCTCATGGCCGCCGAGGTGGTCGAAGACCTGCTGGCAGAAGAGATTTCCGAGCAGGACATTCAGGCTGCTTATGATGCCCAGTTCGTCGACTCCGACCAGGGCGAAGAATACAGCGCAGCTCATATCTTGGTGGAGACCGAAGAAGAGGCGAACGCGATCAAAGAAGAACTGGATGGGGGCGCGGATTTCGCAAAACTCGCTCAGGAGAAATCAACCGGGCCGTCGGGGCCACGGGGCGGCGACCTAGGATGGTTCGGTCCGGGGATGATGGTGCCTGAATTCGAGGCAGCAGCCGTGGCGCTGGAGCCCGGTCAAGTATCAGAGCCAGTGCAGACCCAGTTTGGCTGGCATGTCATCCAACTGAACGACGTGCGCGCGAAGCAGGCTCCGGCAATGGAACTGGTCAGAGATGAACTTCTTGCGCGGCTGCAGCGCGACGCAGTTCAGGCACATGTCGAGTCGCTGACCGAGAGCGCGAACATAGAGCGCTTGGAGATAGAAGGGCTGGAGCCCTCGGTCATAGGCGAGTTGGATCTCGTCCGGAAGTAACTGTCAGGTTCCGCAATGCAGCGTTCCCCTCTGGCTCCGGCCACGTTTCCTGATCTTCCCGTGATCAACGGGGTGAAGTTTGCCTCTGTCGCCGCTGGCGTCCGTTACACGGGCCGCAAGGATGTGATGCTCGCAGTGCTGACGCCCGGCACTTCTGTGGCCGGCGTCTTTACCCGTTCACTGACCCGCGCAGCGCCTGTTCTGGATTGTCAGTCCAAACTGGGGAGCGACCCCACGCCCGGTGCGGCTATTCTGGTCAACGCAGGGAACGCCAATGCCTTTACCGGCCACTTTGGTCAGACCTCGGTTGCGGCAATCTCCGGCGCGGTGGCTGAATTGACGGAAGTTCCTCAAGAACGGGTGTTCACGGCCTCCACGGGTGTGATCGGCGAGCCTTTGCCGCATGACCGCATATTGGATTGTTTGACAGAGCTTTCAGATGGCCTCGAAGAAGGGGGAATCGAGGGCGCCGCACAGGCGATCATGACCACGGATACTTTTCCGAAGGGCTCTGCCGCCGAGCTTTCAATCGGCGGCCAGCTTGTCAGGATAGCTGGGATCGCAAAGGGATCCGGGATGATCGCCCCGGATATGGCCACGATGCTGGTCTACATTTTTACCGACGCAAAAATTCCGCAGGCCGAGCTGCAACATCTGCTTGTTGAGCTGAACGATGTGACATTCAACTGCATCACGGTCGACAGTGACACATCAACCTCGGACAGCCTCATGGCTTGCGCCACCGGGGCATCGAACGTTGACGTCAGCGGAAATCCAGCGTTCCGCGATGCGCTTCATGGAGTGATGCGCGACCTTGCGCATCAGGTCGTTCGGGACGGCGAGGGCGCCACCAAGTTCGTCGAAATTCAGATCACCGGAGCCGCAACGCACGAGGAGGCCAAGGTTCATGGTCTGTCTATTGCGAATTCGCCGCTGGTTAAGACCGCTATAGCGGGCGAAGATCCCAACTGGGGCCGCATTGTGATGGCGATCGGAAAGTCTGGCGCGCAAGCGGACCGTGACAAATTGAAAATCTCATTTGGCGAGGTTCTGGTTGCGGAGAAAGGCTGGGTCAGCCCTGACTACGAGGAAAGCCAGGCCGCCAGCTACATGAAGCAGGGCTCATTGACGATTGCGGTCGATGTGGGGGTCGGCACAGGAAAGGCAACCGTTTGGACCTGCGACCTGACGCATCGCTACATCGAAATCAACGCGGACTACCGGTCGTGAAAACCGTTCTTGTCGCTGCCGTGGCATTGATCGATGTCGATGGCCGTGTCCTGCTGGCCCAGCGGCCAGAAGGTAAATCCATGGCGGGTCTGTGGGAGTTTCCCGGCGGCAAAGTCGAGCCGGGTGAGACCCCCGAAACCGCGCTGATCCGGGAGCTGCAAGAAGAACTTGGAATCGACACCTGGGAATCCTGCCTGGCGCCACTGACCTTTGCGAGCCACAGCTACGACGACTTCCACCTGCTCATGCCCCTTTTTGCTTGCCGGAAATGGCAAGGCATACCCGTCGCAAAGGAGGGGCAGGCATTGGATTGGGTCCGGCCCGCACGGCTTCGCGACTACCCGATGCCAGCAGCAGATTTACCCTTGATCCCGATCCTCAGGGACTGGCTATAGCAGCCGACACACGCTAGAGTTGTGAAGAACTCTCTGCCAGCGGGCCTGATTTAGAGTCTTCAGTACAAAAAATGCCTATATATCGTGTACAATTACGGGATAATGACCAAATTCACGTCAATTTGTTCATTTCTTGTTAGTCATTTTTTGAGTACTATATTTTTAGTCATCTTTGGGGAGATTTGACGTGCTTCGCACCATCACAGTCGGGACCTGCGTCTCTGTGCAGGGCACTTTTGTGCGCGCCCTGCCTGACGGACGCATCGCCGTAAGGGTTGGAGATACCATTTACGAAGGCCGGCCCGTGAAACAGGCCGCCTGACCGGCGATCACTCACAAAAAAATGGCACGGTGCAAGCCGTGCCATTTTCTATTCTGAGGGACTCACTCGCTAAGCCAAAGTCCGTGAGACTTCTTCGCGCTCAAAGATCTCGATGACATCGCCTGCGCGAATATCATCGTAGTTCTCAAACGCCATACCGCATTCCTGTCCGGACTGCACCTCGGGCACCTCGTCCTTAAACCGTTTCAGCGTCTTCAGCGTGCCTTCGTGGATCACGACATTGTCTCGGAGCAGACGGACACCTGCAGACCGGCGTGCAACGCCTTCGGTGACCAGACACCCAGCCACTTTGCCCACGTTCGAGACCTTGAACACCTCTTTGATCTCTGCGTACCCGATGAAGTTTTCCCGAACTTCTGCGCTCAGCAGGCCACTGGCAGCCGCTTTCACATCATCCACCAGATCGTAGATGACCGAGTAGTAGCGGATCTCCACGCCCTTCTGGTTCGCGGTGTTGCGTGCACTCGCATTGGCCCGCACGTTGAAGCCCATGATCGGCGCCTGGCTTGCTTCAGCCAAACCAACATCGGTTTCGGTGATCGCGCCAACACCCGAGTGCAATACCCGAACGCGCACTTCTTCGTTCCCGATCTTCTCCATTGCCTGAACGATCGCTTCGGCTGAGCCCTGCACATCAGCTTTCACAAGGATCGGCAACTCGCTGACGTTCTCGTCCGCCTTGGCGTTGGCCATCAGTTGCTCAAGCGTTGTCGCAGCACCTGCTGCCGCGCGTTTGTCTTTGGCGACCTGCTCACGATAGGCAGCGATTTCGCGTGCCTGCGCTTCGGTTTCGACAACGTTCAACACATCGCCAGCTTCGGGCGTCCCATTCAGACCGAGAACCTCGACAGGAACCGACGGGCCGGCGGATTTGATCCGCTCGCCCTTGTCGTTCTCCATCGCGCGGACCTTGCCCCACTGTTCTCCGACCACAAAGATATCGCCTTGTTTCAGGGTTCCGTTCTGAACGAGGACAGTGGCAACCGGACCGCGACCCACGTCCAGCTTGGCCTCGATGACCGCGCCTTGCGCTGATCGATCCGGGTTCGCCTTCAGCTCCAGAATTTCTGCCTGCAGCGCGATGGCTTCCAGCAGTTCGTCCAGCCCCTGGCCGGAAATGGCCGAAACTTCAACGTCCTGAACCTCGCCAGACATTTTCTCCACGATCACTTCGTGCTGAAGCAGGTCCGTACGCACCTTGTCTGGGTTGGCGTCGGGTTTGTCGACCTTGTTAATCGCCACGATCATCGGCACTTCTGCCGCCTTGGCGTGATTGATCGCTTCGATCGTCTGAGGCATCACAGCATCATCGGCCGCTACCACCAGGACGACGATATCCGTGACCTGAGCACCACGGGACCGCATCGAAGTGAACGCGGCGTGACCGGGCGTGTCGAGGAACGTGAGCACCTGGCCCGCATCGGTTTTCACCTGATACGCACCAATGTGCTGCGTGATACCGCCAGCTTCGCCTGCGACAACCTTTGCGTTCCGGATGGCGTCCAGCAGAGACGTCTTGCCGTGGTCCACGTGGCCCATGATCGTGATCACCGGAGGACGTGGCTGCAATTCATCGTCGGAGTCTTCAACCTGTTGGATGACATCCTCGACGTCCGCATCAGACACCCGCACGACCTTATGACCGAACTCTTCGATGATCAGTTCGGCGGTATCGGCGTCAATGGTCTGGTTCTGCGTGACCATCATGCCCATCTGCATCAGGGATTTAACAACCTCCCCGACACGTTCGGCCATGCGGTTGGCGAGCTCCGACACGACGATCGCCTCAGGCAGTTGCACATCGCGAACCACCTTTTCGCGCTCGACCGAACCGCCCATCGCCTTTTGACGCGCGCGCTCCTGCTTGCGCTTCATCGCGGCCATCGAGCGCTGCCGGCCACCCTCACCGCCCGACAGGGCCTGGTTGAGTGTCAGTTTGCCGGACCGGCGGCTGTCATCGCGACCTTTGCCACGCGAGGGGCGCTGCTGTTGTTCGCGCTCGCGTTCGGATTTGCGAGGAGCAGCGGACGGAGCTGATTTTCCGGGCGCACGCGCGTCTGCAGCGGGCTCTGCCGCTTGCGCAGCCGCGGCACGCGCCGCATCTTCGGCGGCCTGACGCTTGCGCTCTTCTTCTTCGGCCTTCTGCCGCGCGCGCTCTTCGCGCTCTTTTTCTTCGCGCTCTTTGGCTTCCGCCTCAGCACGACGCCTTTCGCGTTCTGCCAGCCGGGCTTTTTCCTCGGCTTCACGATTGGCGACTTCCTCGGCCTCGCGCGCCTTGGCGGCCTGCACGGCCTTCAGGCGGCGATCCATTTCGGCGTCGGTGATGCCCGCGGGCCGTTTGGACGGATCGCCGGCTGGCGCCGCACTCCCCGAGGGGCTTTTTGCCGCGCCGGGTTTGGGCACCACAACGCGCTTGCGCTTGGTTTCAACCACGACATTCTTGGTGCGGCCGTGGCTAAAGCTCTGTTTGACATTCCCCGGACGGGAGCCGCCGCGCAGACCCAATGTCTTTTTGCCGTCACTATCGCTCATAAAGCTCTTTATCCTTCCCGGTGGCCACTACCACCGTCCGTATTACGCACGCCCTGCAACCGTCGGGCATCCTCTACAACACGTTTTGCGAGTCCACCAGAGGCGACCGCGGCGTGAATGACAGTTTGGCGCGCAAAAGCCATGCCAAGTTCGTCAGATGAAAGCCAGCCGATGTACTGGCCATAGTGCGGCGTGCTCAACTTCGACTTGCCACGTCCCGATCCATCTGTTGCCTGAATCAGGATCTGCGCTTCTTCTTTTGCGAGCCAGTCCTTGACCTTTTCGTATCCGGCCACCGCGTCGCCGGACTTTCGGGCAAGGCTGATCAGGTCAATGACCCGTCGCGCCAGCAATTGCTCTGTCAGGTCCGCAAGCCCCTCAGGCACTTTGACCTGTCGTTTGAAGGCCTTTGCAAAGGCCCGCTTGGACACAGCAAGATCGAGTGCCGCGCGGTCCGCGGAAACGTATACACCGCGACCGGGCAGTTTGCCCAGTATGTCAGGCACAACCTCATCAGAAGGCCCTACAACAAACCGGATCAACCCATGCTTGGGCTGCACCTCACCTGTCGAGATGCATTTGCGATCCGGACCATCCGCGCGATCCTCTGAGACGCTGCTGCGACCCATTTCGATCCAGACGAGGCCTGAATCAGGCCCCGGCCTCCTGCTGTTCGGCGTCTTCGCCCTCTGCGTCTTCCTCTGCCGCTTCGAGATCCGCCGGATCGACCCACCCCAAAAGGATGCGGGCGGTCATGACCATGTTCTGTGCCTCTTCCAGTGAAACGTCAAAGGGCTCCAGCAGCCCGTCGTCCTTGATGCGCTCGCCATCGACGGTTGTCCAGCCGCCTGCCAACTCCCAGTCCGCACAGGTTGCAAAGTCTTCAAGCGTCTTCACGCCGTCTTTCGCCAGCGCTTCGATCATTTGGGGTGTCAGCCCTTCAAATTCAACCAGGCTGTCTTCAACGCCCAGCGCGCGTGCATTCTCCAGAGCCGCTTTGTTCACTGCGTCCAGATAGTCGCGCGCCCGTGCCTGGAGTTCCTCAGCAGTTCCTTCATCGACACCGTCGATGACCAGCAGTTCCTCAAGCTCGACATAGGCCACTTCCTCGAGGTTTGTGAAACCTTCGGAAACCAGCAGCTGCGCAAAGAACTCATCAAGGTCCAGCGTGTCCATGAACAGCTTGGTGCGCTGCTCAAACTCGGCCTGACGGCGCGCGCTTTCCTCCTCTTCGGTCATGATGTCGATGTCCAGACCGGTCAGTTGCGAGGCAAGCCGAACGTTCTGACCGCGACGACCGATGGCGAGGCTCAGTTGCTCTTCGGGCACGACGACCTCGATGCGTTCTGCCTCTTCGTCCAGAACAACCTTGCTGACTTCGGCAGGTTGCAGCGCATTCACCAGGAACGTGGGCTGATCCTCGTTCCACGGAATGATGTCGATCTTTTCACCTTGCAGTTCGTTCACCACGGCCTGCACACGGCTGCCGCGCATACCCACGCAGGCACCGACAGGATCGATCGAGTTGTCGTAGGAAATCACTGCAATCTTTGCCCGGCTGCCGGGGTCGCGGGCGACAGCCTTGATTTCGATGATACCGTCGTAGATCTCCGGCACTTCCATCTTGAAGAGTTCGGCCATGAACTCAGGTGCGGTACGCGACAGGAATATCTGCGGCCCGCGCGGCTCGCGGCGCACATCCTTGATGTAGCACCGAATACGGTCATTGGGCCGATAGCTTTCGCGTCCGATCTTTTCGTTGCGGCGCAGGATCGCCTCGCCGGTGCCGACATCAACGATGACGTTGCCATACTCTTCGCGTTTGACTTGCCCGTTGATGATCGTGCCTGCGCGATCCTTGAACTCTTCGAACTGGCGGTCGCGTTCCGCTTCGCGCACTTTTTGCAGAATCACCTGTTTGGCCGACTGAGCCGCGATGCGCCCCATCTCGACGGGCGGCACTTCTTCGATGAACTGATCGCCGACCTTAGGATCGTCGAGATACTGTTTGGCCTGCTCAACCGTGAATTCAGCCTGATAGTTTTCAAGCTCTTCGTCCTCAACCACAGTCCGCACGCGCGTGAACGTCGCCTTCCCGGTTTTGCGGTCGATGGACACCCGTATGTCCATCTCGCTGCCATAGCGGCTCTTCGCGGCGCGTGCGAGAGACTCTTCCATCGCTTCAACAACAAGCGCGGGGTCGATCATCTTTTCGCGCGCCACAGCGTCGGCGGTCTGCAACAGTTCCAGTTGGTTGGCGGATGTGATTGCCATCAGATACTCTCCTGCGTCGTTCCGGCATTTGCATCTTCTGCAGACGCTTCTTCTTCGATTTCGTCGAAATGATCTTCGTTCAGGGCGCCCGCCGCTTTGCGCTGGCGCAGCATTTCCTTGATCAGATCGTCCGTCAGGACCAGCTTTGCATCGCTTAGCCAGTCGAATTTCAAACCAATGGTGCCTTCCTCGATGTTGATCAGCACCTCGTCTCCTTCATGACCAGCCAGCACACCCTTAAAGCGTCGGCGACCATCAATGAGATCAGTAGTTTCGAGTTTGGCCTCGTATCCTTCGAACATGTCGAAGTCTTTCAGGCGTGTCAGCGGGCGGTCGATTCCGGGGCTGGACACCTCCAGCGTGTAGGCATCCAAAATCGGATCCTCAACATCCAGAACTGCGCTGACCGCGTTGGAAATCTGGGCGCAGTCGTCCACCTCGATCCCACCGCCGGCTTTATCTGCCATGATTTGCAGCGTGGTGGATTTCCCAGACATCAGGCGCACACGCACCAGTTCGTACCCCAGATCTTCGATCACGGGGGTTATGATCTCTGCAAGGCGCCGGTCAATGGCAGCTTTCGCAATCAGGTCGTTTGACATAGGTCCACAGAACAAAAAAACGGGCCCGCGGCCCGTCAGAATTTCCCGGTGGTGCTTCGGGGCCAGAGCCCGACGCGCCGCTGTTGAGGGGGATATACGCCTGAGGGTCGGAGTATACAACCCGATTCTTAAGCAGCGGTCAGGTCAGCCACCAGCGTTCCGCTATGCGGGCATCATCCAACGCTGCGATTGTGCCAATTTCTCTTGGGCGTCCAACACCGCATTGCGCGGCCAGCAACCCGTGTTCGAGAGAATTATGGAACCTGACATCACCCACGCCGCGCAGGGTTTCCGGGTCGGGCAGTTCCGCAATGTCAACAAACCCATCGCGCAGCGCCTCTGCCCGTACCGCCGGGTCGGGAATCATCGCTGTTTCGATCTGATCGGACCAACCTGCAACCCCGTCCTTGTAGTGTTGCGCCACGCGAGTTCCCAGGAAATGGCGCTCTGACCGATAGTGTTGCAACTGATAGAGCCCTGTCCCTGATCGCGCTTCGAGCGGCTCTTGCAGGTGAGCTTCGCGGAAAACCAGGAAACGCGCATCGGCCAACAGATAGGGTAAACTGGGGTTCGGCTGATCCAGCTCGATCTGCAGTGTTCTCTCTTCAACCGGCGCGATTTTCTTGGCCTGCAAATCCTGTGCCAGCAGCGATGCTGCAACATCCGCCGCAGTCAAAGGTGCTCCGTCATGAAATCGCACGTCCGGTCGAAGGGTCACCGTCCAGAATCGAGCACTGGGATCGCTCTGCCAACCGTCGGCCAGCTCCCCTTTCAAGACCCCATCAGGCCCGATTTCGGCCAGCGAATCAAAGATCGCCGCACGGGCAACTCGCGGTAAGACGTCCGGGTACGGGGCCAGGGCAATTCGCAGGCGCCCGCCGGATCGTGGCGTATCCGCCAGGGATGTCCCTGTAGCAGCCAAGAGGGTTGCCGCGGCACCTGAAGTCAAAAGGGAGCGCCGGTCCACTTTCATCATCTCAAACCGACGCCTCACCTATCCAGTCCATCACGCGAACCAATTCAGCGCTGATCCCGGGCTCTGACAGAGCGTGGCCTGCATTCCGGATCATTTTGATCTCGGCGGCAGGCCATTTCTGGGACAATTCCCAGGCTGACTTAGGTGGGCAGATCATATCGTAACGGCCCTGCACGATCACGCCCGGGACATGGGCAATGCGGTCCATGTGGGCCAGAATCTGACCGTCGAACTCGAGGAACCCCGCATTTGTGAAATAGTGGTTCTCCAGCCTGGCAAAGGCTCTGGCGTAATCCCCGGGGCTTTCCCCGGATGTGCCGTTGGAATGAATTGATGCAAGCGCGTTTTCCCAAGCAGACCAGGCGCGTCCATAGCGGGTTTCCTGCCCCATATCGCCCGAGAAAAGCCGGCGGTTGTACGCAGCCACCAGATCGTCGCGCTCATCTTCGGGGATCAGCGACACAAAGCGTTCCCAAGGCTCTGGCCAAAACTTTCCGGCACCGCCGCCATAGAACCAGTCCAGCTCGGCTTTCGTCATCAGGAAAACACCGCGCAGGATGAGATGACGCGCGCGATCCGGATGCGCCTGCGCATAGATCAGAGCCAGCGTTGCGCCCCAGCTGCCGCCAAAAACCATCCAACTTTCGATATCCAGACTGCGCCGGATTCTCTCGATATCGTCAACAAGATGCCAGGTTGTGTTATGCGACACGGACGCGTGCGGCCGTGATCGCCCACACCCGCGTTGGTCAAATAGAATCACCCTATAGGTCCGCGGATCAAAGTAACGGCGCATCGCGGGGCTGCATCCCCCGCCGGGACCACCATGCAGAACCACCACGGGGATGCCCTCGGGATTGCCGCATTGCTCCATATAAACTTGGTGTCCCTCGCCAACCTCAAGCATCCGCTGATCGAACGGGTCGATCGGCGGGTACAGATATTGCACTGCGCGCTTTTGGTCCGAGAACTTGTCCATTACTGACCTATATAAACCGTGCAGTGGAAAAGAGCACATGGAGAACGGAATGCAAGCGGCACAATCTACCGTAGATCCGTCTGAGATTGCCAAATTCGAGGCTATGGCCGCTGAATGGTGGGATCCCAATGGCAAGTTCAAGCCATTGCATATGCTGAATCCCTGCCGTCTGGACTACATAACCGCTCAGATTGCCGGTGAGTTTGATCGTGACCTTGCGTCAGTCAAACCCTTCTCGGGCCTGCGCATTCTCGACATAGGATGCGGCGGTGGACTTCTGGCCGAACCGATGGCGCGGCTGGGGGCCGAAGTCGTCGGAGCCGATGCGGCAGAACGCAACATCCCGGTCGCAGAAATCCACGCGCAGCAGTCAGGCTTGGAGATCGACTATCGGCATACGACCGCCGAGGACTTGGCGGCAGCCGGAGAGGTCTTCGACGCGGTTCTGAACATGGAAGTTGTTGAGCATGTCGCGGATCCCCTGTCCTACCTCACGGCCTGCCAAGAGTTGCTGCGCCCTGGGGGATTGCACATCTGTTCGACGATCAACAGGAACCCGAAGTCTTATGCGATGGCGATCATAGGGGCCGAGGTGGTGATGCGTTGGCTGCCCCGCGGGACCCATGAATGGTCAAAATTCATTACGCCAGATGAGCTGTTTGCTCTGCTTGAGCAGGCTGGCCTGTCCCCGGTCGATCGCAAGGGTTTTGTCTTCAATCCCATTACGTGGACATGGGGGCTTTCAGATCGCGACCTGAGCGTGAACTACGTCACCGCCAGCGTGAAGCCCGGTTAGGGTGCGCGGTCCAGCCGCGCTCGCAACTCGCGCAAGATGGGCAGGACCGACCGAACCTTCTCGATCCCCAACTCGCCGACAAGCTGATTGATCATCGGTGTGATGTCCGAAATCGCCTGGTCCCGCGCCCGTCGGCCTGCCGGACTTATCGCCACCATTTTGCGTCGCGCGTCGTCCCAGTCCGGTCGGATGTGGATGTACCCAGCCCATTCCAACTTGTTCAGGGTGTTTGTCATCGCGCCCCGGGTCACGTGGAACGTATCGGCCAGCTGGGCAGGACTGCGTTCGTCAGCGACGTAATCGAGGTGGTTGAGCACCGAGAAGTGAGACAACTCCATACCTTTCGGCAAAACGCGGCTCAGCCGATTGCGCAGCAGCTGATCGGCGGTCAGGATCTCACTGAACAAAGCGACGGCAAGTGCGTTAGTCTCTTCGGTCATGACGGGCCCTCGAAAGCGCGGGCGTTGCTTAACGATGGCACTCTGCGTCGCGCGGCCGCCACCTCTGACATATCGAGGTCAAAATAGTGGGGACCGGGCGATGTGCCCGCATCCAACAGAACATCGCCCCACGGAGAAACTGCAAGACTGTGACCGTAAGTTGCACGAGTTTTGCCGCGCGTGGATGGGTGGGTGCCCGTCTGCGCCGGAGCAATGACATAACAACCGGTTTCGATGGCCCGTGCCCGCAGGAGTGACTCCCAATGCGCAGCCCCAGTAACTGGAGAAAACGCCGACGGAACCGTCAAAACCTGCGCCCCGGCCTTTGCCAGTGCCTGGAAGAGTGCCGGAAACCTCAAGTCATAGCAGATCGTCATCCCGATCTTTGCAAACGGGGCTTTTGCAGTCACGGCACGATTGCCCGGTCGGTATCCGTCCGATTCCCGATAGGTCTCTTCCGCGGTAACCTGGACGTCGAACATATGAATTTTGTCGTACCGCGCAGCGATGTGTCCATCCGGCCCGACCAAAAACGAACGGTTGGCGAACCGTCCATCCTCGTCGCCAGTCTTTAGAGCCAGCGAGCCAATCAAAAGCCAAATGTTCTCTTCCGCGGCCAGATTGCACAAACTTGCCAGTGTTTGGTCCTGATCTTCGGTCTGCAGGACGTCATTCTGGCGGGACCGGCTGGTCGACACACAGTTGGTCACTTCCGGCGTAAGCACGAATGCTGCGCCTGCCCGCGCCGCTTCAGAGACCCATGTCCGGGTCTGAGCGAGATTCTCGACCGGGTCATCCGAAGACGTCAGCTGGATCAACGCCGTTTTCATCAAGCGGCCAGCAACGCGTCCAGTTTGCCGGCTCTGTCCAGGGCATAAAGTTCGTCGCAGCCGCCGACATGAACATCCCCGACGAAAATCTGCGGAACAGTACGCCCACCATTTGCGCGCTGAATCATCTCGGGTTTTCGGTCTGGTTCGGCCCAGACATCAATCTCGGAGAATTCGGCACCCTTCTGTTTCAGAAGGCGCTTTGCCGCGTGGCAGAACCCGCACAAGGGCGAGGTATAGATTTCAATGGACTTCATCATTGGCACTCCCAACGTCTGCGCTTCTTGTCGGGGATTTAGGTGTCCTTTGCAACGCGCGCCAGTACCAGAACGCATACCTCGGATGCGCCAGCCGTCAGGCAAGCCTCTGTACACGCGGCCAATGTGGCGCCGGACGTCATCACGTCATCCACCAGCAGGATCGGTCTGTGGTTCAGTGCGTCCCGGTGATTTGGCGCAACGCGAATGGCGCCAGAGAGAATTGACACCCTCTCTGCCGCTGGACGATGATCCAGACTTTCTGTCTTCCACACCCTTTTCAGGACGTTCAAGCCGATAGGGCGGTCAATCGCCTGTCCCAATGACGCGGCGAGTAATGCCGATTGATTGTATTTTCGGCGCAGAACGCGCGCCCAGTGGAGCGGGACTGGCAGAATCAGCGTGTCGGGCCGGATCAAAGGCCGCGCCGCGCCCGCCATCCATCGGCCCGCCGGCCCCGCAATGTCGGCTCTGTCGGAATGCTTGAGGCTCAGCACAAGATCCCGCCCCTTGCCACGATACAGCATCGTGGCGCGCCCCATGGACCACGGCCGCGGCGTTTTCATACAGGCATCGCACTCCACCCGGTGGTCGGTTTGAACACCTTGAAGCGGAGTCCCGCAGGAATCGCACACCAACCCACCTATGAATGGGGTTTCTCGCCAGCATGAGCCGCAAAGCCCAAAATCACTCTCCGCCAGCACCCCGCACCCCAGACACCTGGGTGGATAAAGGAGCGAGAGCGATGTTTGAATCTGCTGCAGCATCGCTCTAGGTAACGTCCATGGTTGCACCGCCACCTCTCTTTGATCACGTCGCTTTGGCCCGACATCGCGCGAGAGCGCGCCCCGATGCACTGTTTTTGCACCATACCGCCGTCCGGGAACTGAATGATCGGACAGAGATGGTTAACAGACACTTTAAGTCTGTTGCTGTCGTGACCCCATTTCCTGACCTCTGGAGAGAAGCGTTGCCCAAAGCGACCCTTGTGCCGGACCAGGACGTTCTCGATCTGGAGACAGGCGCCCATGATCTTGTTGTGCATGCGATGTGTTTGCATTGGGCAAACGACCCGGTCGGGCAACTGGTTCAATGCCGGCGCGCACTGGAACCGGACGGCCTTTGTCTGGCAATTCTATTGGGTGGTGAAACGCTGACCGAATTGCGGGCGTGCCTCTCCGACGCCGAAATCCGCTCAACTGGTGGCTTGTCTCCACGGGTTTCGCCAATGTCCGAACTGCGAGATATTGGTGGATTGCTGCAACGCGCAGGCTTTGCTTTGCCCGTCGCAGACAGTCAGACTCTGACCGCGCAATATCGATCTGCACGGCACCTTATGCGTGATCTGCGCGCCATGGGTGAAACCAATGCGATGACGGACCGCTTGCGCCATGCGACCCGGCGCTCCGTTTTCGACCAGACCGCCGCGCTCTATCATCAGCGCCATGCGGCACCTGATGGCGTTGTGCCAGCAACCTTTGAAATCCTGACACTGACCGGCTGGGCACCTGCAGACTCGCAGCCAAAGCCTTTGCGGCCAGGCTCGGCACAGGCGCGGCTGGCGGATGCGTTGAACACCGATGAAAAGCCGTTGATTGATTGACCGCGACCGAAATGCGGTTATCTGACAGTCAGACCAGCCAGCAGGACCAAGCCATGTTCGATACAGCCATGAAAGCCGCGCGACCAAGCCATGCTCCGGACGATCATCCACCGGTCAGTGCGGATCGCGTCGGGATTCTTCTGGCGAATCTCGGGACGCCGGACGGGTATGACTACTGGTCTATGCGGCGATATCTGGGTGAGTTCCTTTCTGACAAGCGGGTGATCGATTACAGCGCTTGGCTCTGGCAACCCTTGCTGCAACTTATCATTCTGACCAAACGCCCTTTCACCAGCGGCGCAGCCTACAAGTCCATTTGGAACGAAGAGGCGGGGGAAAGCCCGCTGATGACGATCACCAAGCAGCAAACCGCCAAGGTGAAATCCGCCATTGCGGAGCGCTATGGGGACCAGGTGATGGTCGATTTCTGCATGCGCTACGGAAACCCGTCCACAAAGTCCAAAGTTCGTGAAATGGTCGCTGCTGGCTGCCAGCGCATCCTGTTTTTCCCTCTCTACCCACACTACGCGGGCGCCACCTCTGCAACGGCAAATGACCAGTTTTTTCGCGCTTTGATGGAAGAGAAATGGCAACCAACGTCCCGAACGGTCCCGCCATACTTCGACCACCCGCTCTACATCGATGCTCTCGCACAATCGATAGAGCGTGCATACGCGTCTCTGGAAACAAGGCCCGATATCCTGGTCTGTTCCTACCACGGTGTGCCCAAACGGTACCTTTTGGAAGGTGACCCCTATCACTGCCAATGCCAGAAAACGACGCGGCTGCTGAAAGAGCGACTGAACTGGGCGGACACCGAAATCACAACGACGTTCCAGTCGAAGTTCGGCCCCGAAGAATGGCTGAAACCTTACACGGTTGAAGAAGTCGCCCGCCTAGCCGAAAACGGCAAGAAAAACATTGCTGTGTGTGCCCCCGCGTTCTCTGCGGACTGCATAGAGACGCTCGAGGAGATCAACGAAGAAATCCGTGAGAGTTTTGAACACGCAGGGGGCGAAACCTTCACTTATATTCCTTGCCTGAACGACGAGGACCCGCACATTGCGGCTTTGGTTCAGGTGATCGAGGAAAACGTGGCGGGCTGGATTAGCTGAGTTTCTTCCCGTCCGGTGGCGAAATCAGAACCCAAAAATGAAAAAGGCGCCGAGTGATCGACGCCCTTCCCAATTGAAATCTTAAGATTTCTTAGTCTGCTGCAACAGCTGCGGCAACCAGAACCAGCAGCAGCAGCGGCAGGATAATGCCAGCCGAAGAGCTGCGGGTTTCTTCCACGATGACCGGCGCTTCAACAACCGGCTCTTGCAGGTTGCCGGCGTAGCCAGCGGTCGCGCCTGCGGCCAGAGCAGCAGCGAGAACGAGTTTCTTCATTGTCAACCTCCAGTATTTGGCTAGGTCCAATTTATGCAATGAACCCTGCACCCAAGACTTACCTCGTGGGTTTTTCTAAGCAGCAAAAAGCGGTGATTGCAAACGCTTGTTAGGCTTATCTAACCTCACAAACGGCGAATGTCGTCAAATTAGCAACACCTGTGTCCCAACCTTCGCCATCGAAAACAACTCGGCAATATGCTCGTTGTAGAGGCCTATGCATCCGTTCGAAGATTGGCGTCCAATCTTGCGTGTATCATGCGTGCCGTGAATTCGATAATAGGTCCAACTAAGATAAAGAGCGTGGGTTCCCAGTGGGTTATCCGGCCCAGGAGGCACGTAGGCAGGCCACTCGGGGTTCCGTTTGCGCATGTTCGGCGTCGGGCTCCAGCTGGGACCCTCAACTTTGCGGATGATACTGGTACGGCCTCGGCGGGTCAGGTCTTCGGAAACCGGGACACTTGAGGGGTAAAGCTTGTACACACTCTGATCCTCGGACCAGTAGTGCAATGCACGCGAAGTTATGTCGACGAGGATCGCCCCGTTTCGGGTGCTGTTGAAGTACGGTTGCCAGTCCTTCGCCTGAAAGCTGGAGATGTTACGCCGGACGCTTTCGGATATCTCTTTGTCATCAAACGTTGATTCCGTTGCAAAGGCAGCACGCGCAACAAAGGGCGTCGCAATAGTCGCCACCGAGCCAGTCAGAAAACGACGGCGGTCAGTGCGGTTCGGGCTTTTACGGTACATGTCGGCTTTCCAGACAGGGCGGAGCAGAAATCTCCGGCAGTCTATGGCCTGAAAGCCTCAGTCGCAAATCAAACCTTGCACCGTGCGCGGGCTCATGCGCATGCGGGTTTGAAACATGCGCTTTGGCACGCTATTGCGAAAACCTGACTCGACAATTGGGTGATCTATGACGCGACTACTTGCTCTGCTGCTGGCCAGCCTGCTCGTCCTTTCAGCTTGCGCGCCTACTCCGCAAGGTGGGGGCATCGGTGCAGACGGACGGCCTTTGCCCCAAGTTTACAAAATCCGGGGGGGTGACAAGAGCAAGATACAGTTTCGCATGTTAGACTCGGTTAATGCGCTCCGCAGCGCCTCTGGTTCGGGTCCGGTGCAACTAAATGCGCAACTCAACGCCGCGGCTGAAACACATTCGCGGGACATGTCGGTTCAAAACCGTCCCTGGCATTTCGGATCGGATGGGTCATCGCCGATCGATCGTGTCCAGCGCGTGGGATACACGGGCGGATTGCTTGGTGAGAATATCTCGGAAACATACGAGACCGAACTTGAAACGCTTGCCGCATGGATGGAACGCCCTGGAACCCGCACAGTCATTCTGGACCCCGCAGCGTTCAACATGGGCTTCGCCTGGTTTCAGGAGCCGGGCGGGAAGATCTGGTGGACGCTGATCATGGGCAACTAGGCCCGGATCGAAATCAGCGTTCCTGTCCTGACCATAGCGTAGATATCTTCCATCTCTCTGTTTTTCACGGCAATGCAGCCCCAGGTCCAGTCGGGTCCATCAGCCTTGAAGGCATTGGGTTGTCCGTGAATAAAGATGTCACCACCCGGGCTCTTGCCCAATGCTCGCGCCTCGGCGATGTCCTGGGCGTTGGGATAGGAAATCCCAAGTGACAGATGAAACCGGCTGTTGGGATTTCTGCGGTCGATCAGGTAGGTGCCCTCCGGCGTTCTTCCGTCGCCTTCGACCTGTTTGTCGCCGACCGGGGCAAAACCCAGATCGAACCGATAACTTTCAAGAATGTCGGAGTGGTGAAGCAGGTACATGTTGCGCGCGCTTTTGTTGACCACGATCGATGTGACCGCAGGTCCGCGATATGTCCGAAACTTGCTCCTGCTACTGCACCCCGCGACCACAAGCGCGGACGCAGCGCCCAGTCCGAATGTACGGCGTTTCATTGAACAGCTCTCATTTTTTTGCCTCGGCCCCTGAATAGCGCGATTAGCGCTGATTTCATACTCCGATTTGATTCGTGATAAGTGTTTTTTTGTCGCTGTTTGGAGAAAAAATCACGCAATTCATCACGTGAGCGCAAACGAAGCAACCAACTCGGTATGCGTCGACCAACGGAATTGATCGACAACCTGCACCCAGTTTAGCGAATAGCCCGCGGCAACCAGAGTTACAGCATCGCGCGCAAAGCTGATCGGATTGCACGAAACATACGCTATTTGCGGGACCCCGGATTGCGCCAGCTCCGCCACTTGCGCTTCGGCCCCCGCCCGAGGTGGATCAAGAACGACGGCGTCGAAGGCCTTTAACTCAGATGACAAAAGTGGGTTCCGAAACAGATCACGGCGCTCGGTGCTGATCTGTCTCAACCCCTGCGTTTGGCGCCAGGCAGCATCCAGGGCAACCAGCATATCTGCGTCGCTTTCAACCGCATGTACCTCAGCCTTTGCTGACAACGGCAGGGCAAATGTGCCACATCCCGAGAACAGATCTGCAATGCGCCCGGCCTCGCCCGCAATTTCGGAGACGCCAGCGCGCAGCGCGTCTTCGCCCTGAAGAGTTGCTTGCAAAAACGCGCCCGGTGGCGGTGTCACCCAAGCGCCGCCCAGCTGTTGTTCCGGCTTGGACAAGGTCACAACCTCTTCTCCTGCCCAGCTGAGCCGCCCAAATCCGTGTGCCGACGCGATCTGGGTTAAGGACAATCTCAACTTTTCTTCCAAAGGTTTGCCGCCGGATACCGAAACGTCTACGCCTCCTTTGGCCACCGTTACTGTGACGGCGAGCGCGCCCTTGCGGCTGCTGCCAATCAGCGCCAACTCCTTCAGGCCCGCGCGTGCTTTCAGGATGTCGGGATCGACCAGCACACAGTCTTCGATATCGGTGATTGTGTCGGATGCGCGCCCGTGAAAACCCGCGATCGCCCCACTTTTGGTGCGCTTTACCGCCAACGTCGCGCGGCGCCGGGAGCGTGGCGGCGAGGTCACGATGGGGCGAAACTCGGCCTCCAGACCCTGTGCCGCAAGCGCGGCGCAGACAAACTGAACCTTCCAGTCCGCCACAAAGTCATCCGCGGCGTGCTGAAGCTGACAACCCCCACAGCTCTTGTAGTGCCGGCACATCGGTCGAACGCGATGAGCAGATGGGACGTCGATCCGAACATTGGTGAGCCTTTGCCCGTCCAGCACACCCGACACATGCTCACCGGGCAGGGCGCGATCGATAAAGACCGGCCCGTCGGCGATTCCGTCCCCGCGATGACCAAGCCGCTCCACCACGCACGACACACGTGCGCCCGCGCCGGGCTCGCGTCCTGTAGTCACTCTGCGGCCTCGGTCCTGATGAACCCACCGGACTGACGGTTCCAGAACCGCGCATAGAGCCCGCCCGACGCCAATAGCGTCTCATGCGTGCCTGTTTCGGCAATGCGGCCCTCGTCCATAACCACAATCCGGTCCATTTCGGACAAAGTGGACAAGCGGTGCGCGATGGCGAGCACCGTTTTGCCCTGCATGACCCGGTGCAGTGCGGCCTGAATGGAGGCTTCCACCTCGCTGTCCAAGGCACTGGTTGCCTCGTCCAGCACCAGAATGGGTGCGTCCTTCAGGATGGCGCGCGCAAGCGCAATCCTCTGGCGCTGACCGCCAGACAGTTTCACACCCCGTTCTCCGAGATGCGCCTCGTATCCTTTGCGCCCGACATGGTCTTCAAGTTCAAGGATGAAGTCCTGCGCTTCGGCCTTTTGGGATGCGGCAGTCAGGTCTTCGTCCGTGGCATCGGGGCGACCATAGAGGATGTTCTCGCGCGCCGATCGATTGAACATGGCGGTTTCCTGGGTGACCATCCCGATCTGGCGGCGCAAGCTTTCCTGAGTGATGTGGCCGATGTCTTGTCCGTCAATGGTTATCCGCCCGGATTCGCCTTGATAGAGCCTGAGCAACAGGGACACGAGCGTTGATTTCCCGGCACCTGACGCGCCGACAATCCCGAGCTTTTCTCCCGGTGCGATGGTCAGGTCTATGCCCTTCACGCCGCCTGCCTCACGACCATAGGCAAAGCTCACATCGTCAAATACGATCTCTCCGTTTTGCACCACAAGGTCAGGTGCGGCGTCTGCATCCGGCAGACGCTCACGCGGGGTCAGCGTCCGCATTCCGTCTTCGACCTCGCCAAGGTTCGAGTAAATGGCCATCAGTGTAAAACTGACCCACCCGGTCATCTGCGCAATCCGGATCGACACAGCGCCGGCGGCCACGATGTCGCCCTCTGACGCGATCCCGTTTTGCCAGAGCCATAACGTGCCGCCAATCAGCAGAACAGGCAGCAGCCCCGCCAGCCCCATCAGGCAAAACCGGAACAGCGCCGCCAAGTATCCGAAATCCAGAGACCGTTCGCGAAAGGTTGCCATCGCGCCCAGCGCCGCCCTATCTTCGTGGTCCGCATGGGCAAAGAGTTTCACGGTTTTAATGTTGGTGATGGTGTCGACGACCTGCCCCGAGACCATCGCACGGGCCGCGGCGCGCCCGGCGGCCCGTTTGCGAATGCGCGGCAAGAACCACCGGATCAGCGCAAAATAACCCGCAAGCCAAATCAGAAATACGATCGTGATCTGCCAGCTGATGACGGTCAGAAGGATCAAGGACCCCGCCAAAGATGCAAGAGCAAAGGCCACGACGTTGATCACTTCGACGACGACGTCCGTGACCGCCCGCGCAGCTTGCATCTGTTTCTGCGCGATGCGTCCCGCGAAGTCGTTGTCAAAAAAGCTGACGGACTGGCCCAGCGTCCAACGATTGAGGCGCGACAGAACCAGCGGATTCACATTTGGCCCGACAATGATCGAGTTGGCCGAAGCCGACAGCCCGAACAAGATCGGTCGTGCCAGCAGGAAAAACGCCACTGCCATGACCAGCATTGCGGTGTTTGTGCCATCGAAGAACGCATCGGGGCCGCTGTCGACAGCTGAGTCGATGACAAGCCCCAGGATCAGTGCGGTGCCGGCCTCCATTGCGCCGGCCAAGGCAGACACCAGCACCGCCAGCCACAAAGCCGGCCACGCGCCCGACAGGCACCATCGCATGAAGGCCCCAAGCGTTTGTGGCGGTGGTCCCTCCGCTGGCTCAAATGCGTTGATCCAGCCTCCGATGTTCACTCCGCTGCCTCCGGGTTCAGGAAGCCGCCGGACTGATGTGCCCAGAATTGAGCGTAGAGACCTTGCCGCGCCAAAAGCTCTGAATGGCTGCCTTCCTCTGCGATCCGCCCGCCATCGAGAACCAGAATGCGATCCATCTGCGCGATGGTCGACAAACGGTGCGCAATTGCAATCACGGTTTTGCCTTTCATCATGCCGTAGAGCGTATCCTGAATCGCGGCCTCAACCTCGCTGTCCAGCGCGCTCGTCGCTTCGTCGAGCAACAAGATAGGTGCATCTTTCAGGATGACACGCGCCAACGTGATCCGTTGGCGCTGACCGCCCGAAAGTTTCACGCCTCGTTCACCAACATGCGCTTCGTACCCGCTCCGACCCTGAGGATCGGACAGCGTCTGGATGAACTCATCTGCTTCGGCTTGCTTGGCAGCCGCGATCACCTCTTTATCCGTGGCATCAGGCCGGCCGTAGAGAATGTTCTCCCGAACGGTGCGATGTAGCAAAGAGCTGTCCTGCTGCACCATCCCGATGTTCTGCCGCAGGCTGTTTTGTGTGACATCGCGGATATCCTGCCCATCGATCAGGATGCGCCCGGTCTCAGAGTCATAGAAACGCAACAGCAGCTTCACCAGCGTGGATTTTCCCGCTCCGGATCGGCCGATCAGGCCAATCTTTTCGCCGGGCTTGATGGAGATACTGATACGGTCCAGACCACCCGTCCCGCGCCCGTAGTGGTGAGACACATCCACAACCTCTATGCCGCCCTGAGACAACTCGAGCGGCTTGGCATCGTGGGAATCCACAAGATCTATCGGCTGCGCAATAGTCTCCATTCCTTCGGCGACAACACCCAATTGGCGGAAGAACGTCGTCAGGGCCCACATGATCCAGCCCGTCATGGCATTCAGCCGCAAGGTCAGGGCGGTCGCTGCCGCAACGGCGCCAACCGTGGTCTGCCCCGTCATCCAAAGGTAAATCGCCCAGCCCACAACGCCGACGATCAGGAGGCCGTTCAACAGAACAAGCGCGACGTCCATAATGGTATAGAGCCGCATTTCGACCTGAAACGTCCGGCGCGTCTCTTCGATCGCTTCCTTGGCATAGTCCAGTTCCCGGTCATGATGGGCGAACATCTTGACCGAGTGGATGTTGGTGTAGCTGTCAACCACACGCCCGGTCACCGTTGACCGGGCATCAGAGGCCGCTTGCGAGGCGGGGCCAACACGCTTGACCGTCCATCGGATCAGCAGGGAGTACAGGGCGAACCAGATCAGCAGAGGTACCAACAAGCGAGGGTCGGACGCCGACAGCAATATCGCTGCGCCAATGAGATAGGCCATCGAAAAGGAAATCGCATCGAAGACCTGAAAGACAACTTCGCCCGCCGCCGGAGGCGTTTGCATGATCCGGTTGGCGATCCGTCCGGCAAAGTCGTTCTCGAACCAGCCAACTGACTGACGCAAAACATGTTTATGGGCGCGCCAACGGATGAGTGTGCCAAAGTTCGGCATCACCGCGTTGTTCAGCAACAGTACATCCAGGGCCTGCACGACCGGGCGGATAAGCACGACGAACAGGCCGAGCAGAATGAGTTCCAGGCCATGCCGCTCCCAGACTTCCGCCGGAGTGCCGCTGAGCAGATCGACCACGCGACCCATGTAGTAGATCAGCCCGATTTCGATGGCGGCTACGACCACGGACAGCAGTGCGGTATAGACAAAGACGCGCCGAAATGGCTCGGCATAGGCCTTCATAAAGGGCCACAACCGGGTTGGTGGACGGTCTTCCTGCGGGTAATCGCAATAAGGGTCTACAAGGTTTTCAAAGAAGCGGAACATGCCGGAGGCTCCTTAAGAGCACAAGTGGATGGAGATGTATGACAAGGTGCGCTTGACGCAACACCCTCACGGGACAGTCGCGTCAGCGAAAGTTCTTCCAAATCCCGTGATACATCTGCATCCCTCCGACAGTTTGCGAAGAGACCGATACTTCAAACCGGATGGTTTGTCACCCCGGGGGGGTGAAAAAACTTGGCTACAAATCGCGGGCCAGAAGTTCCGTGCGCGAAAGCGTGAAACCAGATGCGATCCATGCCTGTTCAAGACGCTCCAGCGCGGCGCCCAACGCCGCCCCGCTTTTGTGTGGCATCAGGTCCGCCGCACGGATCGGAAACTCGGCCTGAGCGCCTGCATTTGCCGCTTCGATCGCTTGAAAATCGATGGGTTTATTCATGGCTGCTGCCCGCAATGCCAGGGCGCGGTTCGCCATTGGCTGCTTCAACCGATAGCCCAGCTCCCCAGCGCTCATTTGACCGAACGCAGCATCGCGCAGCGCAGCCACATCCGCGAGCGTTTTGCGGCTCAGACGCAAGGTTTCGAACACTTCCACATCACCAAGAGCAGCCAGGCGCAAAGGCGCAAACGGTTCAACACCAGCATCCGGCTCAAGATGAACCAAAGGTGCCAGTAACTGATCATTCGCACCGGCAAGGACAATTCCGAGTAGGCCCGTCACACCCATCGCAGCAACCGCCGGCGCTGGGTCTGCGGCTGTGAGCAGTTTCAGAAATTCGGACCCAATTCGCTCTCTCGACAGCCTCTCTATTCCATCAAGCGTTGATGAAACCGCATCGAGCGCGTCCGGATCCATGCCGGCTTCGGGATCACCGTACCAAGCGTGGAAGCGAAAGAACCTCAGGCTCCGCAGGTAGTCCTCTTTGATCCGATCCACAGCATTGCCAATAAACCGGACACGCCGCGCTTGCAGATCATGCAAGCCACCCAACGGATCGAGAACGATGCCAGAACGGTCTGCATACAACGCGTTCATTGTGAAATCCCGTCGGCTGGCGTCCTCGACCATATCGGTCCCAAACTGAACTTCGGCCCGTCGGCCATCCGTCCCGATGTCGCGCCGGAACGTCGTGATCTCATGCGGAATGCCACCCGAAATCACAGTGACAGTGCCATGATCTATGCCAGTGGGCACGACCTTCATGCCCGCACTTTCAGCCAGTTGCGCCACGCGTTGAGGCAATGCATCAGTCGAAAGATCAATATCACCGACCTGCAGCCCGAGAAGCGCATTGCGAACACATCCGCCTACGAACCATGCTTTGACGCCCTCTGCGTCCAGCGCCGAAAAGATGGCTTGCGTCTCTGCGCGGGTCACCCACGGCTCTGAAATCCGTGTCATGAGTCCATGCGGGCCGCGAGACCCCGCAGAATACGCGCCGTCGCGCCCCAGATGTAATAGGGGCCAAAGGGAACCGCAAAGTAGTAGCGCCGCTTGCCGCGCCAACGCCGCGACTCCACCAGGTATTTCGCGGGGTCCAACAGACCGTCTAGTGGGACCGAAAAAACTTCGTCCACTTCACCAGCCTCGGGCCTGATTTCGAACGGTTTCGAAATCACACCCAGCACTGGCGTCACACAGAACCCGGTCACCGTTTCATGGTTCGGAAGGTGACCCAGAATCTCGACATGTTCTGACGGCAACCCGATCTCCTCGCGCGCTTCGCGCAAGGCGGCAGCTGTCACATCGGCGTCTTCCGGGTCCTGTTTGCCGCCCGGAAACGCAATCTGGCCCGGATGGTGTTTCAACCGTGACGACCGTTTGGTCAGAATGACCCTCGGATCGCGCGCCGAGAAGTCCACAGCGACCAGCACCCCGGCAGGGCGCAGGACGCGATTGTCCGGCAGCACCGTATCCGGGTTAAGGTCGAAATCCGACGACCCATGGCCGGGCCGCGCCAGCGCCAAACGTAGTTGTTCAGAAAGCTCAGTCACCTGGGGTCTTTTCTGCCTCAAATCCCACCGTGACCGGGTCGAGGTCATAATGCGCGCCGCAGAACTGACAATCGGCGGTCACCCGACCGTCGTCCGTCGTCATTGTAGCGATGTCGCGAGCCGAATAGATCGACAAGCTTTGCCGCACGCGCTCCTCTGAGCAGGTGCACCCGAAACGCACGGCCTGGGCATCGAACACCCGCGGGCGTTCCTCATGAAAGAGCCGCGCAAGCAGATCGGTGGGTGCAACTGAAGGACCAATCAACTCCATCGCTTCGACCGTGTCCAAAAGGATGTTGACCCGATTCCAGTTTTCGCTTTCCGACCCGTCCAAAAGGTCGTCGGCAGCCAGAACATCGCCCGTTCCCTGCCCTTGGGCAGCAAAGGGCGATGCCTTGGGCATATGTTGAAGCATGATGCCACCGGCGCGCCAATGCGGGGCAACACCCGGCTCTGACGAGAGTCCGAAACTCAGCGAAAACCGCGTTGGCAGCTGTTCGGATTGGGCGAAGTAGGTCTCGGCGCAGCCGCGCAGGGATTTGCCGACAAGGGGGGTGATTCCTTGATAGGGAGCATTGCCCTGCCCCTGGTCGATCAGGACCGCGAAGTAACCCTCGCCAACCTGATCAAAGGGCGACGTATCAGCAAGCTTGTCCGGATCATAGCTTGCATAGGCTCTGATACGGGCCGGTTCGCCCGCTTCAGACGGCGCGTAGTAATCGGTCGCAATCATCCGCACGGCCCCTTTGGACTGAACCTGCAGGGATAGTTTCCAGCGCAACTCCATCGTCTGGCCGATCAATGCGGTCAACAGGGCCATTTCCGCGACCAGCGCCTCGACCTGCTCGGGGTAATCGTGCTGTTTCAGAATGCCGTCCAACACGCCATCCAGTCGCGCCACGCGTCCACGCATGTCCGACAGATCGAGTTGAAACGGCAGGACGGTGTCGTCCCACGCTAGTTTGGAGCCGAGTTTCATGGGGTTTCCTTACACGCCACCAATTGGCATACCGGCTGAATATAGATACCGCAAGCGAGGTTAAAAGGGGCATATGATCCCAAGATTTGACGACACCCCGGAACCGGGGCGCGTCTATCGCCGCCGCCCGGGTGTTTATGCCCTTTTGCCCGCAGGCAAACACCTCCTTTTGACCCGTCAGTTGACGCCCGAGCCGGATCTTCAACTGCCGGGGGGTGGAATAGACCCTGGCGAAGCCACGATACCAGCGCTTCATCGCGAAGTGATGGAAGAGACAGGTTGGATCATCGCCAGGCCACACCGATTGGGAGTGTTCCGCAGATTTGCCTACATGCCGGAATACGATTTGTGGGCGGAAAAGATTTGCCACGTCTATTGCGCCAGACCCGTCCGTCAGGTGTCGGATCCCAGCGAGGACCACCACACTGCGCTCTGGATGTCCTTTCCGGATGCAGCGCAACTGTTGGGCGGCGCAGGCGACCGGTTCTTTGTGCAGCGGTTCATGGCGCGGCGTTAAGGTCCGCTGTATTCGAACAGAGTGGCGGAAACATCATCTTCGAAACTCTTTGTCGACGTAACTTCGCGCGTAAGCCGTCCAAACAGCTCTTCCAGAAATGCCCGACCCGTTTGATTTGGTGCGCAATCCCTGATCAGTTGAAGCAATCCCTCGGCATCGATCATGCAGCCATTCGGGCGCACACTTTCGGTGAACCCGTCCGAATAGAGCAACAAACGGTCCCCGGGGCGCATCTGGAACTCGACCTGCTCAAAAGTGGCATCCGGAAGCAGACCAACCGGCAGCCCGCCAAGACCAACGAATTCTTCACGTCCATCTGCCCGCAGCAACAAAGGATGCGGATGCCCCGCCTGCACCAACTTCACGAGACCTGTTCGCAGATCGACCGTGGCATAGACCATTGTGCAATATTCTTCGATGCCCCGATCGGCTGATAGTCGGGCGTTTAACTCTTGTGCCATGGCAACAGGGTCCCGAAGGTAAAAGTTGCCACCACTTCCCCTTGTTAGACCCAAATTTTGTTCGAAATAAACGCTGCTCAGATGCCCGCCCAGCCGGGCCGTCATCATTGCCGATGTGATGCCGTGGCCCGAAACGTCGATGCTGTAGAACCCCAACTGGCAAGAGGATGGAGAGAACATGCCCACCAGATCCCCTCCGATGTGACCGCAGGGTTCCAGCAGCACGCTAACTGACGAATTTCCGAACGTTTGGCTAAGCTCGGGAACCAGCGATTCTTGTATTTTCTTGGCCTGTTTCAGGTCTGCATCGATTGCATTGTAAAGCCCCTGCAGCTCTGTCAGCGTCTTCGCGATAACCTCGTTTTTGGCGGAGAGCTCGCGCTGCATCGAAAGGATCCGCTCACCAGCTGCGATGCGCGCGCGCAGTTCACCTGGATTGACCGGTTTCGGCAGGAAATCGTCTGCGCCGGCGTCTAGGCCCTGGGCAATTTCGGTTTTTTCGCTCTTTGACGTTAACAGTATGAAATAGCCATAGTCATCTCTGGGCAGCAGACGGAATGCCCGGCAAAGCTCCAACCCTGTCATTCCGGGCATCATCCAGTCACTCAGCACAAGATCCGGCGGTGCAATCCTGCAGATCTCCAGAGCTTGCCTCGCGCAATCCGCCTCAATGATCTCAAACCCGCGTTTCTTTAGCGAACGGGCCAGAATGCGTCGTTGCAAGCGGCTGTCATCAACCACCAGCACGCGGGAAATCGCGGGGGTCCCGTCGGTCGCGATTTCTGTATCTCTGATGCTGGGCGATGGCACGCTTGGCTCCTGAACGTTCAAGTTTCACGCAGAAACACGGATCCAAGTTAAGGCCTGATGAACTCTAAAACTCTAAGCACTCACCAGATGACGCGTTAACGAATGGTATGGTATCGGGCGGTAGGGTTAAGTGGGTGATTTTGGTGAGTGTGTGAGATGATTGAGTGGGCACGGGTCAACGAACTGCGTGACGAGTTTGGTGAAGAGGACTTTCGGGAAGTTGTGGATCTGTTTCTGGAGGAGGTCGAAGACGTCATCCACAGGCTACGGTCTGCCCCAAAAGAAGATCGTCTCGAAGACGACCTGCATTTTCTCAAAGGCAGCGCCTTGAACCTTGGCTTTCGATCCCTTTCACGCCTGTGCCAGGATGGGGAACGCGAGTCTGCAGAAGGGCGTGCCGCGTGTGTGGATTTGCGCCCCATCGTGGACTCCTACGAAGCATCGAAACGCCAATTCGTCGAAGGGTTGGGCGCACCACTGACTGTTGCTAGATCACAAACTGCGCCAGCGTCTCATCCGCAGTGATGTCCGTGTATGTGAATCCCGCCTCGTCAAGACGGGCAAACAGACGGAGGAAGTTTTCGGGCTTGCTGGTTTCTATCCCGATCAGGACCGATCCAAAGTTACGTGCAGATTTTTTCAAATACTCGAAACGCGCGATATCGTCCTGTGGTCCAAGAATGCCCAGGAACTCTTTCAGCGCACCGGGACGCTGAGGCAGTCTCAGGATCAGGTATTTCTTGATCCCTGAATATCGCTGCGCGCGCTCTTTGACCTCTGGCAACCGTTCAAAGTCAAAGTTTCCCCCCGACGTGACACAAACAACCGTTTTGCCCTGAATGGCTTCCGCCCGCTCGCCCAGCGCTTCGATGGCAAGTGCGCCGGCAGGTTCCAAAACGATGCCCTCAACGTTCAGCATCTCCAGAATTGTCATGCAGATTCTGTCTTCGTTGAGCACCACCACATCGTGCAGATGCGTCGACTTGAGCAACTCGAATGTCCGCGCCCCAATTCGACCGACCGCTGCCCCGTCGACGAAAGTATCGACATGTTCAAGCGCAACCGGATGCCCTACTGCCAGCGCTGCTTGAAGACAGGCGCCACCAGCAGGCTCTACAAAGGTGAAATGCGTGTCTTTCCCGAAGAACGTCGCCACTCCAGACGACATGCCGCCGCCGCCCACGGGCAGAAACAAGTGGTCAGGCGCGCCACCCAATTGATCGGCAATCTCGACCCCGACTGACGCCTGCCCTTCGATCAAATCTGCATCGTCGAAGGGGGACAAAAAATGCCCTCCCTTTTCGGCACACCAGCCTTGTGCCGCTGCCAGCGTGTCATCGAAGTAGTCGCCGATCAGCTGCACCTCGATGTTGTCACCGCCAAACATTCGGGTTTTCTGAATTTTCTGTTGCGGCGTTGTCACCGGCATAAAGACCACACCACGTTTGCCGAACTGCTTGCACATATAGGCAACACCCTGTGCGTGGTTTCCCGCACTCGCACAAACGAAGAGATCCTGATCCGGAACCTTGCGCATGGCGTTGAACGCACCACGCAGCTTGTACGAGCGAACCGGGCTGAGATCCTCGCGTTTGAGCCAGATATCGGCTTTGAAACGCTCTGACAGATGCGCATTCTTCTGAAGCGGCGTTGCGGGAAAGATGTCGCGCATCGCGGTTTCGGCGGCGCGCGCCCTGCTCTGAAAATCCTGCGTCACGTGGTTCACCTTTGTCTCGACGCCCAAAGAGATGCTTGGACCTCTTGCCGATGTACTGCAAGCGGTTTGGTCGCCTTGCCCCATACGGAAAAACCCGATAATCGGCGTCGGATTCTAGAATAGGGAAGCTTTCGAATGACCGCGCCGAAGAAAGTTGTGCTCGCATACTCCGGAGGTCTTGATACCTCCATCATTCTGAAATGGCTGCAGACAGAGTACGGCTGCGACGTGGTAACGTTCACGGCGGATCTTGGGCAGGGCGAAGAGTTGGAGCCCGCCCGCGCAAAAGCCGAAATGATGGGTGCCAGCGACATTTACATCGAAGATCTGCGCGAAGAGTTCGTCCGGGACTTTGTGTTCCCGATGTTTCGGGCCAATGCCGTCTACGAAGGCCTCTATTTGCTCGGAACCTCAATCGCACGGCCGCTAATATCGAAGCGACTGATTGAAATTGCAGAGGAAACCGGCGCCGATGCCGTGGCCCATGGCGCCACCGGAAAAGGAAACGATCAGGTCCGCTTTGAACTCAGCGCTTACGCCCTGAATCCGGACATCAAGGTGATTGCACCCTGGCGCGAGTGGGACCTGACAAGCCGGACGCGGTTGATAGATTTTGCCGAAAAGAACCAGATCCCGATTGCCAAGGACAAGCGTGGGGAGGCGCCATTCAGCGTAGATGCCAACCTTCTCCACACATCTTCGGAAGGGAAAGTTCTTGAAGATCCGGCCGTTATGGCACCGGATTTCGTCTATCAGCGCACGGTCAATCCCGAAGACGCGCCAGACACGCCCGAGTATATCGAGATCGGTTTTGAGAAGGGCGATGCGGTCTCTATCGACGGTGAGCGGCTGTCCGCAGCTGCACTCTTGACCAAATTGAACGAGATGGGTGGTCGAAATGGCTGCGGACGGCTGGATCTCGTTGAGGGTCGCTTCGTTGGAATGAAGTCCCGCGGGATCTACGAAACGCCCGGCGGAACACTGCTGCTCGAAGCGCATCGTGGCATTGAATCGATCACGCTCGACCGAGGCGCAGCACATCTGAAAGACGAACTGATGCCGCGCTACGCCGAGCTGATCTACAATGGGTTCTGGTTCAGCCCCGAACGCGAAATGCTTCAAGCGGCCATTGATGCCAGCCAGTCCCATGTCACCGGGACAGTCAGGCTAAAGCTCTACAAGGGCAGCGCGAACTGCGTCGGGCGGTGGTCAGATCACAGTCTCTATTCCGAAGCACATGTGACGTTCGAAGATGACGCCGGCGCTTATGATCAGAAAGACGCAGCAGGGTTCATACAGTTGAACGCGCTTCGGTTGAAACTGATCGCTGCTCGAAATCGCCGGACGGCCTCTGGCGGGTGACGCGCCGCCGAAACCGCCGCAGCGTTCATATCTTCTGAGCCGCCATCGCCTCATAGTGGGGCATGGCAGCTTCAAGGACCGGTCTAAGATTCGCAGGGACTTCGGGAATCGGGCCCTCGGCACCGGCAAACCCGGTGCTGTCCCAAACCGCACCGTACCAATGCGGCGCCCAGACCCCGTCGGCGGGGTGTCCGCCTGTGTTCCAAGAAAGCATTTCCGGTGCAAACGACACTCCGATTGCACCGCACAAACGCTCAATCGCCGCGGCCGGGTTGGCACGAATGTCATAGCTGTCGATCACAACTGGTGAGCCGCCCTCTCGGGTGACGGCCTCGAACAGCGACGCTTGCTGAACGAAGCCAATGTCCTGAAGTGTGGGATTCTCGCGTTTCGCGGCATAGCTGGCGATCACGCGGGCCGGGTGACGGATCAGAAAGACGTTTACCATGTCCTGCACCCAGTCCTGTGGGAAACTGGGCAGGATATGATGCGCCATATGTTTCTGATAGTAATGCGCTTTGCCATCCGGGACCGGCCCGCTGATTTGCTGTATGACGTCAGCTGGATCAACCGGCTGTGCTGCCAGAATCTCGTCCCGCATCGGATGGTTCAAGTTGGTTTCTGACAGATACGCCGCATAGAACGGCTCGTCGATCACAGCGCAATCCGACCTGGCGCCAAAACTGTACATCATCGCGGTAGAGAGGTTGCGCGGCCCGGACCACATCGCAATCCGCATGACTAACCCGCTTCCATGATCAAGGCCCGATAAAGACCTCGGATCCGTGTCGTCACTGGGCCCAGCTCTCCGGAGCCGATCCTGCGTCCGTCAATCTCGGCGACGGGCGTCTGGGCACCAAATGTACCGGTGAGGAATGCCTCGTCAGCGCCATATGTGTCCACCAGACTGAAATTGCGTTCAAAAACGGGAACCCCGTCATCCCGGCAGAGATCAATCACTTTCTGCCGTGTGATGCCGTTCATGCAATAGTCGCCTGTCGACGTCCAAACTTCACCCTTGCGTACAATGAAGAAATTGCAGGCATTCGTCGTGTTCACGAAACCATGCACATCGAGCATCAGCGCCTCGTCCGCGCCTGCTTTCTCCGCCGCTATACACGCGAGAATGCAGTTCAGCTTCGAATGTGAGTTCAGCTTGGGATCCTGCGTCATGGGCAATCCCCGAACATGAGGCACCGTTGCAAGCCGGATAGGGCGCGGCAGGCTGGGCTTGGAATGCTCCATGATGATGGCGAAGGTTGGCCCGGACTGGCTGAGTGAAGGGTGTTGAAACGGGCGCGTTTTGACACCCCGTGTGATCATCAGCCGCGCATGGGCATCCGTCTGCATGTCGTTGGCAGCCTGCGTGTCCAACAGAGCCTGGCGCACCTCACTCTTGGACAATCCAATGTCCAGATCAATCGCAAGGGCCGCTTCGAACAACCGGTCAAGATGTTCTTCTAGAAACGCCCATGTCCCGTCATACAGACGCAGACCCTCCCAAACCCCGTCGCCCAGCATGAATCCGCTGTCATAGACACTGATTTTAGCGTCTTCCTTGGCGACGATCTCGCCGTTCAGGAAGATCTTCAGGGTCTCGTTCCGGGGATCGTCCAGCGATTGATGTGTTGTCACATGGTCGGTCATTCCACCCTCCGTTGGCTGGAAGCTATGGGCATTGTATGGGCGCGCCAAGCGGTAAAATCCCCTCACCTCACCGTGACCTGAGGTGTCACCCGCTTGCCGTAGCAACCCCCGCACCGCAGTCTGGTGCCAAGGAGATGACCAATGCGTTTTTTCGGATCATTCAAAACACTCGCTCTGGCAGTTCTGATCGTCGTGGGCTGTCTGGTGCAGTACGGACCCGCACGTGCCGCAGACACTCAAACTCTGACCGTCGCAGGCGGTTGTTTCTGGTGCGTCGAAGCGGATTTCGAAAAGGTTCCCGGCGTTGTCGAAGCTGTGTCCGGCTTCACAGGTGGTCACGTGGCGGACCCGACTTACAAGCAGGTAACCGGAGGAGGAACTGGCCATCTCGAGGCGGTTCAGATCATCTTTGATCCGTCCCAGACATCCCGCGAGCAGCTGCTGACGCTCTTCTTACGATCAATCGACCCAACAGATGCCGGAGGCCAGTTCTGCGATCGTGGCCACAGTTACAGCACGGCAATCTTTGCAGCGTCGCCTTCCGAGGCGACTGTCGCCAACCGGCTGATTTCCGAGGCGCAGGTAGAGTTGGGCCAGAAGATCGTGACACCTGTTCTGGAGACGGGACCCTTCTATCCGGCAGAGGCCTATCATCAGGACTTTTACAAAGGGAAGCAGATCATCTTCACCCGGTTCGGCCCCAAACGGAAATCAGAGGCTTACAAATCCTACCGTAGATCCTGCAAGCGCGATGAGCGTGTCAGAGCGCTGTGGGGTGACGCCGCGCCGTTTGCCGGCAGCTAGCCTGTAATCCAATCCTGCACGTCTTTCAGGTCGGGGATCACATCAGCCGTCCCATGGCGTGTGACCATCAACGCCGCGGCGATGGAGGCCTGTCGCAAGCTCTGTTGAATTGGCATACCCCGATCGAGGCCCGCAATCAGATACCCGGTGAATGTGTCGCCGGCTCCGGTTGTGTCGACCGGCGTGACGGGCACGGCTGCATGATCCTGAACCTCGCCTGAAGCATTGTCGTAGTGCCGACACCCCTTTGATCCCAACGTCACAATGACATGGGCGGGAGGCAAGTCTTCGGGGGATTTGCCCGTTTCCTGTTCCAGCTGCTGAGCCTCGACCTCATTCAAGACAAAAAGATCGATGAACTGGATGATCTCATTCACCGCCTCAGCATCAAACGGGGCTGCCGCATAACAAACCTGTAGCCCCATTTCCTGTGCAAGGTGCGCCGCATGCCTTTGACCATTGGTTTCGTTCTGCATCAGCAGGACATCCCCGGTTTGAGCTTCGGACAGAGCTTTGGATATCTGATCTTCGCTGATCGATGCATTGGCCCCGGAAAATAGCAGAATGCTGTTTTCCCCCTGCGGGTCCACCGCAATCACCGCGTGACCCGTCGACTCCTGGACCTGACTGATGTGACGGGTGTCGACACCGTATTCCAGCAGCCGGTCTGTGGCCCACTGACCATCCTGCCCAACAGCTCCGACATGATGAACGCGCGCGGCCGCACGGGCTGCGGCGACGGACATATTGGCGCCTTTTCCGCCCAGAAATCGCGCCAAATCCGTTGCGGCCAGTGTTTCACCGGGGCCCGGTAGATGAGGCACGGAATACACGAGATCCGCGTTTATAGAGCCTAGATTCCAGATCGCCATCCGATCAACCGATCTTGCAGGATGCCAGAACGGCCATGTTCATGATGTCATTGGCCGTCGACACGGCCGAGCAAATCTGAATGGACCGGTCGATCCCACTCAGGATGGGGCCAATGACCGTTGCGTCCCCCATTTCCTGCATCAGTTTGACCGAGATACTTGCCGAATGTCGCGCCGGAACGACCAGGATGTTTGCCGGGCCGGTGAGCCGGGAAAATGGATATCCTGCCTGCGCCTGCGCATTCAGAGCCACGTCGACGGTCATTTCCCCTTCGAATTCAAAATCAACGCCGCGCCGCGTCAGCACTTCGGGCGCGCGATGCATCTTCTCCGCACGTTCTGAAACCGGATACCCAAACGTCGAAAAGCTGACGAAAGCCACGCGAGGTTCAAGCCCCATATGCCGTGCCACGTCCGCGGCGCGCTCGGCGATCGTTGCGAGGTCTTCGGCATCAGGCCACTCATGGACCAGCGTATCCGCGATCAGAACAATCCGTCCTTTGCGCAGCAAGGCCGTGATTCCAACTGCGCCGTGTTTGGCATCCGCATCGAACACATGATTGATACGCTCAAGCACATGCGCTGATTTGCGCGTCGCGCCGGTCACCAGACCATCTCCATGTCCATGCGCAAGCATCAAAGCGGAAAACACGTGGCGATCCCGCGCTGCCAGCCGATGGATGTCCTGGCGATCGAACCCTTTGCGCTGCAGGCGCTGGTACAGGAACTCCTTGTATGTATTGAGATGTTGGGTGTTGGCAGCATTCACGACTTCCAGCTCGCGCACCGCATCACCCAGTCCGGATTTCTCCAGCTTGTCTTTCACGTCCGGTTCGCGTCCCACAACCAGCGCTTTGCCCAACCCGGCGCGTTGATACATCACAGCCGCACGCAGAACGCGTGGGTCGTCGCCCTCGGCAAAAATCATTCTCGCTTGCGCAGCACGCGCCCGTGCATTCAATCCGCGAAGGATGCTGGCCGTTGGATCCATCCGGGCCTTCAGGCTGACTTCGTAGGCATCCATGTCGATGATCGGACGGCGGGCCGCACCCGTATCCATGCCCGCCCTCGCAACCGCAGGTGGGATTCGGTGAATAAGGCGGGGATCGAACGGGGTCGGAATAATGTAGTCGCGCCCAAAGGTCAGGCTTTTGCCGTAGGCCAAGGCGACTTCATCCGGAACATCTTCGCGGGCGAGGTCCGCCAGCGCCTGCGCACAGGCGATTTTCATCTCGTCATTGATGGCGCGCGCATTGATGTCCAGCGCGCCGCGGAACAGATAGGGGAAGCCCAGAACGTTATTCACCTGATTGGGGTAGTCGCTGCGCCCCGTTGCCACGATTGCATCGGCGCGGATCTCGTGCGCCTCTTCGGGCGTGATCTCCGGATCAGGGTTCGCCATAGCAAAAATCACTGGGTTTTCCGCCATGCTCGCGACCATCTTTGCGGTCACGGCGCCTTTCGCGCTAACCCCCAGAAAGACATCGGCATCAACCATGGCCTCTTCCAAGGTCCGCAAATCCGTCTTGACGGCATGGGCGGATTTCCATTGGTTCATCCCTTCGGTTCGACCTTGGTAGATGACACCTTTGGTATCGCAGACAATGCAGTTTTCATGCCTGGCGCCCATCGATTTCAGAAGCTCGATACAGGCAATCCCAGCAGCACCCGCCCCGTTCAGGACGATTTTGACGTCTTCAATGACTTTTCCGGAGATCTGCAACGCGTTGATCAGACCGGCGGCACAAATCACCGCTGTACCGTGCTGGTCATCGTGAAAGACGGGAATGTCCATTTCCTCTTTCAGGCGTTGCTCGATGATGAAGCACTCAGGCGCCTTGATGTCTTCCAGATTGATCCCGCCAAATGTCGGGCCCATTAACCGAACTGCGCGGCAAAACTCGTCAGGATCTTCGGTGTCGAGTTCTATATCGATGCTGTTCACGTCCGCGAACCGTTTGAACAGCACCGCCTTGCCTTCCATCACAGGCTTGCTGCCCAGCGCACCGAGGTTGCCCAGCCCCAAAACGGCAGTTCCGTTCGAAATCACCGCAACGAGATTGCCTTTGTTGGTGTAGTCATAGGCGGTCTCAGGGTTTTCTGCGATGGCCTCGCAGGGCACAGCTACGCCCGGAGAATACGCAAGGCTAAGGTCGCGCTGCGTCGTCATGGGGACCGTCGCCTGCACTTCAAACTTGCCCGGCGTGGGTTCAAGATGGAAGGCCAGAGCTTCTTCGGCGGTGAATTTCGGTTTGGACATGCGGAACGCGACTCCTTGGGGTGGTATCTGGCGTCATATCGCGACTCCGGGGTGGCCTCAACGCTCTGCGTTTTCGCCTTTCTTCCGAGACAGCCGGTTTGTAAGGTCTGCCCTGTCCAACCGACGGAGTGCAATTTGTGACAGGCGTCACGCCTATGATGGCGCAGTACCTGAAGATCAAGGCAGAGCAACCCGAAGCGCTGCTGTTCTACAGAATGGGCGATTTCTACGAGATGTTCTTCGACGATGCCGTGGCGGCGGCGGAAGCATTGGACATTGCCCTGACCAAACGCGGAAAACACGAAAATGCGGATATCCCGATGTGCGGTGTCCCGGTGCATTCGGCAGAAGGTTACCTGCTGACCCTGATCCGCAAGGGCTTCCGTGTCGCGGTTTGCGAACAGATGGAAAGCCCTGCCGAGGCCAAGAAACGCGGCTCGAAGTCTGTGGTGCGCAGAGAGGTCGTTCGGCTGGTCACGCCTGGCACGCTGACCGAAGACGCGTTGTTGGACGCGCGTCGGCACAATTATCTGGCTGCCTACGCTGTTGTGCGCGATTCCGGCGCACTGGCATGGAGCGACATTTCAACCGGTGCATTTTGTGTTATGCCGGTGGCTCCGGCACGCCTCGGCCCGGAACTGTCACGCCTGGCGCCTTCCGAGCTTATCGTTTCTGAGGCCGCTCAAGACGGGGTTCTTGGTGTTGCCGATGACGCCGCCGTCCCGGTGAGTCCCATTTCCCGAGCCAGTTTTGACAGCGACAGCGCGCAGAAAAGGCTGTGCGAGCTTTTTGATGTCGGAACGTTGGATGCGTTCGGGAGTTTCTCACGATCAGAACTCTCCGCCTTGGGCGCGGTGGTGGATTACTTGTCGATCACACAACGTGGCACTCTCCCAACCCTGCAACCTCCATCGCGTGAAACGTCAGACCAAATTATTCAGATCGATGCGGCTACCCGCCGCAATCTTGAACTGACGCGCGCGCTTTCTGGGGGACGGGCCGGATCGTTGCTTTCGGTGGTTGATCGCACGTTGACGGCCAGCGGTGGTCGACTGTTGGAAACGCGCCTTTCAAGCCCTTCGCGTGACCTGAAGACGATCCATGCCCGTCTGGCGGCGGTTGCCCATTTCCTGGAAGCCGAACGCGTTTCGGAGGAGATGCGCGATCTGCTGCGCGAAGCGCCCGATCTTGAAAGAGCGGTTTCTCGCCTTTCCCTTGATCGCGGCGGACCGCGCGACCTGACTGCCGTGCGCGCCGCGCTCATACAGGGTCAGGCGCTTGCGTCGAAACTCGGCGGTGAGGAGTTGCCCGCGATCATAAGTTCTGCGGCGGACGATTTGGTTGGTTTTGAGGACTTGGTGAGCCATTTGGACAATGCGCTTGTGGCGGAACCACCGCTACAGGTTCGGGATGGCGATTTCATTGCCACTGGCCATGACGCCGCGCTCGACGAAGCCCGGACATTGCGCGACGAGGGCAAATCCGTGATTGCCTCGTTTCAGCGGCAATTTGCGGAGCAGACCGGGATCGCGTCGCTGAAGGTGAAGCACAACAATGTCCTGGGCTACTTCGTTGAAACAACCGCAGCGCACGCCGAAAAGATGCTCTCCCCGCCCTTGTCGGAGACCTTCATCCATCGACAGACCACGGCCAATCAGGTCCGTTTTACCACCGTTGAGTTATCCGACCTGGAAACCCGGATCATCAACGCGGGCAACCGCGCATTAGAGATTGAAAAGCAGCTCTATCAAGAAATTCGTAGCCAGATTCTGGATCAAGCAGGCCCCATCGCCCTCGCCGCACGCGCCCTGGCGGAAATCGATCTGACGCTGGCCTTTGCAGAGATGGCGCGGCAGCAGGATTGGTGCTGCCCGGTGGTCGATGATACCCGTAGCTTCGAGATTGAGGGCGGACGACACCCAGTGGTGCAGGACGCCCTTTCGCAGCAAGGCGGCACGCCATTCATTCCGAATGATTGCGATCTGACCGCAAGCGATGGCGCAGCGATCCAGCTTTTGACCGGTCCGAACATGGCCGGTAAATCTACATTTTTGCGCCAAAATGCGCTGATTGCCTTGCTGGCCCAGTGTGGCAGTTTTGTACCCGCCGACTCCGCACGCGTCGGAGTTGTCAGCCAGATCTTCAGCCGCGTCGGCGCATCAGACGATCTGGCACGTGGTCGGTCCACCTTTATGGTCGAGATGGTCGAAACCGCCGCCATTCTCAACCAGGCTGATGAGCGGGCGCTCGTGATTCTGGACGAGATCGGGCGCGGAACGGCGACCTACGATGGCCTTTCGATTGCCTGGGCGACACTTGAACACTTGCACGAGGTCAACAAATGCCGCGCGCTATTCGCCACCCACTATCATGAGTTGACCGCCCTGGCCGGAAGCCTGGTTGGGGTCGAAAACGCAACTGTGGCCGTGAAGGAATGGGAAGGTGAGGTGATCTTTCTTCACGAGGTCCGCAAGGGCGCCGCAGACCGATCCTATGGTGTGCAGGTGGCTCAGCTCGCCGGCCTGCCCAAATCTGTTGTCGCACGCGCGCGTCTGATCCTGGAGCAGCTAGAGAAGAGCGAACGTGACGGGAGCGGGGGACAAGCCGCGCTGATCGATGATCTGCCGCTCTTTTCCGCCGCCCCTCCGGCGCCAGCGGCTCCATCGCAGATTTCCACCGAGTTAGAGACGCATCTTGCCGAGATCCATCCCGACGATCTCACTCCGAAGGAAGCTCTGGAGCAGCTTTATCGGCTCAAAGAAATTTTGCGGGCTTCGGAAGGTTAAATCAGGCTGCCGGGGTAGAGGACACCCCGACCTGCGCTGGACGAAGCAGACGGTCATGCAGAAGGAACCCTTCTGCAGCGACCTGGATGATCTCTCCGGCAACAGTGCCCGGAACCGGCGCTTCGAACATGGCTTGATGCAGCTGGGGATCAAACTTGTCCCCGACCTCTGGCGCAATGACTTGAATGCCATGTTTGGTGAAAACGTTGAGCAATTCGCGCATTGTGAGCTCAACGCCCTCAATCAGCGCGGCGGATGAGTCCCGCTGCTCTTCGGTCGCGGCCTCGACGGCGCGCTTCATATTGTCAAACACCGGCAGCATGTCGCGGGCGAATTTAGATCCACCATACTGCTCTGCTTCGCGACGATCCTTTTCTGAACGTTTGCGCGCATTCTCGGCATCGGCCAGGGCGCGCATGAAGCGATCCTTCAGCATATCCCGCTCAGCGCGAAGTTCGTCCAGCTCCAGCGCCTCTGAATTGATGTCATTTAGCTCTTCGGCAAACTCTTCGGCTTCCGCGGCCGCGATATCATCCAGAAAATCTTCGTTCTTTTGCTCTGCCATAGTTCACCTCTAACCGCGGTCGGATATCAGCCTGCCAACCAGATGCGCCGTATAATCCACCACCGGAACAATCCGACCGTAATTCAGACGCGTGGGGCCTATCACGCCCACTGCGCCGATGATCTTTCGATCAGCGTTCATATAGGGAGACACCACCAGAGAGGAACCCGAAAGTGAAAAAAGTTTGTTCTCGGAGCCAATAAAAATGCGCACCCCCTCGCCCTCTTCGGTCAACTCCAGAAAGTCCGCGATATCGCGCTTTCTTTCCAGGTCATCAAAGAGTGTTCTGATACGTTCCAGCTCTTCATCCGGACGCTCGGAGTCCAGAAGATTTGCGCGACCTCGCACAATGAGTCGTTCCGATTCGGTTCCTGCGCCATCCCAGACCGCCAGCCCGCTTTTCACCATCTCCTGCGAAAGCGAATCGAGCTCTCGTTTTTGTGCGTCGATCGAAACCTGCACTTTGGCGCGCAGCTCGCTCAGCGTGTGGCCCTCTACAAGGGAATTCAGAAAGTTCGCAGCTTCTCGCATCGAGCTTGGGGTTTGACCGGGCGGCGGTGAAAACAGCCGATTCTCGACATGCCCGTCCGAGAATACCAAAACGACCAAAGCGCGATCTTGGGCCAGTGACACAAACTCGATATGGCGCAGCTCGGCTTCGTGTTTGGGCGTGAGCACCAGAGATGCGCCGCGAGTCACGCCCGAAAGCGCGGATCCAATCCGGTCCAGCACACTCCCCACATCCGCAGTGTTGCTGGCCATGGTGGCGTCAATCTTCTCGCGGTCGCCCTGATCTAAGTTATCAACCTCGAGCAAGCCATCGACAAACATCCGCAGCCCGGCCTGCGTCGGCACCCGGCCTGCACTGACATGCGGGCTGTCCAAAAGACCAAGAAACTCAAGGTCTTGCATGACGTTTCGGATTGTGGCTGCACTGACCGGCTCACTGAGCGTGCGCGTCAGGGTCCGGCTTCCGACCGGCTCGCCGGTTTCCAGATAGCTCTCGACCACAGATCGAAACACTTCTCTGGACCGGTCGTTCAGTTCTTCGAGTAGTTTGGTCGCATCAGTCACGCGGGACATCCTTGGGTGGACCGCCATTAAATTACAGAACTGCCAAAGGTCAATCGGGGTTGCGCCCCGCCCCATACGGGCGTTATCCCGACCCCAAATTCAGCAGAGGTTATCACATGCGCCCCTCAGGGAGAGACTTAAGCGAAATGCGACTGGTTTCAATTGAAACGGGTTTTACAAAACACGCCGAAGGCTCATGCCTGATCAAGATGGGTGACACGCATGTTCTGTGCACCGCAACGATCGAAGATCGTGTCCCGCCCTTCATCAAGGGTACTGGTTTGGGGTGGGTGACAGCTGAGTACGGAATGCTGCCCCGCGCGACCAACACACGCATGCGCCGCGAAGCTGCTGCAGGCAAACAAGGCGGGCGAACGGTGGAGATCCAGAGGCTGATTGGGCGATCACTGCGCGCCGGCATTGATCGTGTCGCACTCGGCGAACGCCAGATCACCGTGGATTGCGATGTGTTGCAAGCCGACGGTGGAACGCGGTGTGCTTCCATCACGGGCGGGTGGGTTGCGCTGAGACTGGCGATCAACAAGCTGCTCAAAGCCGGGGATGTTCACTCAGACCCCGTTGTTGATCATGTTGCCGCCGTCAGCTGCGGCCTTTACGCCGGTCAGCCTGTGCTCGACCTGGACTATCCCGAAGACAGCGATGCCGGTGTGGACGGAAACTTTATCATGACCGGCGCAGGTCAGTTGATTGAAGTCCAGATGTCCGCTGAGGGGTCCACCTACTCCCGCGCCCAGATGGATGAGTTGATGGACCTTGCGGAAGCCGGCATTGCTCAACTGGTGGACGCCCAGCGGGCTGCGTCGGGATGACCCGTCGCTTCTCCGACAAGAAACTGGTCATGGCCACCCACAATCAAGGCAAACTTGAGGAAATGGCCAAGCTTCTGGAGCCGTACGATGTCGTACTTGTTGGTGCGGCGGAACTGGGACTTCCGGAACCTGAAGAAACCGAAAACACGTTTGTGGGAAATGCCCGGATCAAGGCGCATGCCGCAGCCCGCGCCACCGGTCTGCCCGCGCTTTCTGATGATTCCGGGATCGAAATCGATGCGCTGGGCGGCGCGCCTGGCGTGCACACCGCCGACTGGGCTGAAACTGAAAACGGGCGTGATTTTGTTCTGGCGATGACCCGTGTGCATGACGAGCTGGTCAAACACGGCGCGGAACGGCCTTGGACTGCGCGATTCTGCTGCACACTTGTCTTGGCTTGGCCCGATGCCCATGAGGAGGTGTTTCCGGGTAAAGTCGACGGAACGCTGACCTGGCCGATGCGCGGATCACAGGGCCACGGGTTCGATCCCATCTTTGTTCCGACCGGATATGAGCAAACGTTTGGTGAAATGGACCGCTGGGAAAAGAACCGGATCAGCCATCGCGCGGACGCCGTCCAGAAACTGCTGACCGGCTGTTTTGCCTGAAGACTGGCAGAACGGAGGGTTTGGGCTTTATGTCCATTGGCCCTTCTGTGCCGCGAAATGCCCCTATTGCGATTTCAACAGCCATGTCAGCCGTACTGTAGATCACGCCGAATGGGCCCGCGCCTATCTGCGCGAATTGGATCGCCTTGGTCCGGCGCTGAGAGGCCGGACCCTCAACACTGTTTTCTTCGGAGGCGGCACGCCGAGCCTGATGGATCCGGACACAGTCGGTGAAATCCTGAGCCGCGCCCGGTCGTACTGGCCCGTTTCCAACGATCTTGAAGTGACCTTGGAAGCCAATCCCGGATCGGTCGAGGCTGCGCGGTTCAGCGCCTTTCGAGCGGCGGGGATCAATCGGATTTCCATGGGCGTCCAAGCGCTCAACGATCGAGATCTTAAGCGATTGGGGCGAATCCACACGGTGGCAGAAGCCAAAGCTGCCTTTGACATCGCCCGTGCCGAATTTGATCGGGTCAGCTTTGACCTGATCTGTGCGCGCCAGGACCAGACCCTTGCCGAATGGAAACAAGAGCTGACCGAAGCCCTGTCCATGGCCATCGACCACCTGTCGCTCTATCAGTTGACGATTGAACCGGGCACGGCCTTTGCCGACAGGTTGAGAGTTGGGAAGCTTCATGGCCTTCCGGACGAAACACTCACTGCGGACATGTACGATCTGACGCAGGACCTCACAGAGGCTGCCGGATTGCCCGGCTATGAGATTTCAAACCATGCGGTGCCAGGCGCCGAGTCCCGACATAATCTCATTTACTGGCGATACGGCGATTATCTTGGCATCGGGCCCGGTGCGCACAGTCGCATCACGCTGAACGGCAGGCGTCACGCAATCGAAATGGCACGGTCCCCCGCCGCATGGCTCAAAGGTGCGGACGCAGGGTCACCCGAGACCTTGCGTCAGCCGCTGGACGGGTTGGAACAGGCCGAAGAAATGCTTTTTATGGGCATGCGGCTGAGGTCAGGAATCAGCACACAAAGGTTCCGGGAACTATCCGGTGTCAGCTTACAGAGCGACCGCATTCTGGAATTGACGGACTTGGGTCTGGTCGCCACCGACGGTGACGTTCTGCGGACAACCGAAAGTGGGCGTCCACTGCTGAATTCCGTGATCTCAAAGCTTCTGGCTGGTTAAGATCCGCTGAGGATACGGCAGATATTATCCAATTCTTCCAGTGACTTATACTTTATCGTGATCTGCCCCGCCTCTTGCCCCGCCTTATGATCAAGCGTGACCTGCAGGCCGAGGCTGGCCGACAGATCGCCCTCCAGTGCGATGGTGTCCGCATCTTTGGCGGGTTTTCCGACCGGTTTCCTTGTGACCTCGTTGCCCGCATCTGAGCGCTGTTCTTTTTTCACCAACGCTTCGGTTGCCCTGACCGACAGGCCCTGCTTGATCACTTGCTTCGCAAGTTTGAGCGGGTCATCGGATGTGATCAACGCCCGGGCGTGGCCTGCGCTTAGATCACCTGATTGCACAAATCGCCGCACATCTTCTGGCAGCGAAAGAAGCCGCAACAGGTTGGCGATATGACTTCGGCTTTTGCCCAGAGCTTCGGCCATCTTCTCTTGGGTGTGGCCAAAGCTCTGCATTAACTGTTGGTACCCGGCGGCCTCCTCAATGGGGTTCAGGTCCGCACGTTGAATGTTCTCGATGATCGCAACTTCCAACACTTCCGTGTCGTTGAAATCCCGAACCAGAACGGGCACTTCGTGAAGTTGCGCCAGTTGCGCCGCACGCCACCGACGCTCTCCCGCGACGATCTCGTATTGGCCGTCCGAAATGGGCCTGACGATTAAAGGCTGCAATATTCCTTTCTCGCGGATCGAGGCCGCAAGATCATCCAGGTCTTCCTGCTCAAATCTGCGGCGTGGCTGGTTGGGATTGGGTGAAAGTCGCTCGGTCGGCACCATGACATCCACCCGCGGGGATGGAGGGCCGGAAGGGTTTTCATCCACCGGCGCGACATCTGCCATAAGAGCAGACAGCCCGCGACCCAGACCGCGTGTTTTTGCCTTTTTGTCCGCCATTACTCCGTCCCCCTTCTATGCCTCACGCCGCAATCGGCGCATAGCGCGCTGCTAACTCTTCCGCCAAGGCGCGATACGCTTCTGCGCCTCGGGAGTCCGGGTCATACGTCAGAACGGGAACCGCATAGGATGGCGCCTCGCTCAACCGGACATTTCGCGGGATCACTGTGCGAAACACCAGATCTCCAAGATTGTCCCGCGCGTCCTGTTCTACCTGTTGCGACAGGTTGTTTCGGCGATCGTACATCGTCAGCAAGACACCTTCGATCCGAAGGTCCGGATTAGCCGTTTGCCGTACTTCTCGCAATGTCAGCATCAGCTGCGACAGCCCTTCGAGTGCGAAAAATTCACTTTGGAGTGGGACAAGCACCGAATGCGCGGCCACCATTGCGTTCACGGTCAAAAGGCTCAGCGAGGGCGGACAATCGATCAAGATGAAGTCCCACCGAAACTGGTCCATAGCGGTCTGCCGCAGTGCATCGTGCAAAAGAAAGCTGCGTTTTTCGTTAGAAATCAGCTCAATATCGGCAGAGCTGAGGTCAACCGTCGCGGGAATGATCGAGAGGCGCTCCTGGCTGGTTTTTTGAATCACATCCGTCAGTGGCACTTCGTCCACCAGCAAGTCATAGGTGGTCAGCTGTCTTTTGTCCGCGCCAATGCCCAGCCCCGTTGAAGCGTTGCCTTGGGGATCAAGATCAACCACCAGGACCCGCGCACCTCTTTCTGCCAACGCGGCTGCCAGATTGATCGACGTGGTCGTTTTGCCAACGCCGCCTTTCTGATTGGCCACTGCAATGATGCGTGGTCCCGGCGGTCGGGATAGATCAGACACGCGCAACTCCTTCGATCTTCAGGACGGCAGACCCCTCGCGAGTCTCGCTGTCCGTGGCCTCACAATCAAAGTGCCAGATTTTCCGAGCGTCTTCGACCTCTTTTCGCCACGTCTCGCCTTTTTGGAAGAGCCCGGTGCTCTTGCTATGTCCATGACGCTCAAAATACTCCAGCAAAACTGACAAAGGCGCGAGGGCGCGTGCGGACAGGATGTCCGCGGCCTGTGGTTCGGCTATTTCTATCCTTTCGTTCAAAACCTTGAAGCCAACGCGTGTTTCGCGGGCTACGGCGCGCAAAAAAGCGGCTTTCCTTTGATCGCTTTCGATCAATGTCACTGCCATGCCGGGCGCCTTTTCAGCGGCAGCAATGGCAACAACTGCACCAGGCAATCCGCCACCGCTGCCCATGTCCGCCCAAGTCGTTGAAACGGGCGCTACGTCCAAAACCTGCAGTGAATCGATGATGTGACGCCCCCAAAGCTCTGACACCGTGGAAGGCGCAACCAAATTGATGCTTTTCGTCCACTTCTTCAAAAGCGAAGCGAAGATGTCCAGCCGCTCGAGTGTTTCACGTGAAACATTCTTAGCTGCACGGTCCCGCCAGTGCTGATCGCTCATGCTCTCGCCAGTCGTTCGGCACGCCGCAACCGCGCCAACAGCAACGTCAAAGCCGCCGGTGTCATTCCATCGATCTTTGACGCTGCGGCTATGGTTTCGGGCCGAGCTGCCATCAATTTGCTTTTGATCTCACTCGACAACCCATTTACCGCGGCAAAATCGAAGTCCTGCGGGATGGCATGCTGTTCGTCGCGTTTCAACGCGGCGATATCCGCCTTCTGCCGTTCGATATAGTTGGCGTATAGCGCATCGCGCTCCAATTGCCGGCGTGTTGGCAGGTCGATCGACGAAAAGTCATCATTCAAGGGCAACAGGTCTTCGAAATTCACGTCTGGAAACGCCAGCACATCAAAACCAGTCCTTCGGTTGCCATCTTGGCTCACGGGAATTCCGGCACCCGCGAGCTGGGTTGGAGAATAATCGTCAGCGGTGAGCAAATTGCGGCCTGCATCAAGACGATCCATCTTCTTTTGAAATGCACGCTGGCGCGCATCTCCAACGCATCCCGCCTCGATACCCATGGGCGTGAGGCGTTGATCTGCATTATCCGCGCGCAAAGACAGCCGGAATTCCGCACGCGAAGTGAACATGCGATAGGGCTCCGTGACCCCTCGCGTCGTGAGATCATCAATCATCACGCCGATGTAACTGTCGGAACGGCTGAACCGAACGCCTTCAAGCCCCAGCGCGGCATGAGCCGCGTTCAACCCAGCGACCATGCCCTGGGCAGCGGCTTCTTCGTATCCGGTTGTTCCATTGATCTGCCCAGCGAAGTAGAGGCCGGGGACATCGCGCAATGATAAATCGGCCTTCAGCGCGCGTGGATCGACGTAGTCGTATTCAATGGCGTAGCCAGGCTGCAAGATTTTGACGTTTTCGAGCCCGCGGATGGAGCGGACATAGTCGAGCTGCACATCCTCAGGCAACGACGTTGAGATCCCATTTGGATAAATCGTTGAATCGCTGAGTCCCTCTGGCTCCAGAAAGATCTGATGGGATTCCTTATCGGCAAAGCGCACGATCTTGTCTTCGATCGACGGACAATACCGAGGCCCGACGCCTTCGATGTGCCCTCCGTACATTGCCGACCTGTTCAGGTTTTTCGCGATGATGTCGTGCGTCCGAGCATTTGTATGCGTGATCCCGCAGGACACCTGTGGGGCAGACACGCCATCAGACAGGAACGAGAAAAGAGTAGGATCATCGTCGCCGGGCTGCATTTCCAGCCCGTCCCATACGATCGTGTTGCCATCCAGGCGGGGTGGTGTGCCCGTTTTGAGGCGGCCCATGGCCAAGCCGAATCCATCCAGCTGCTCTGCGAGCTTGACAGAGGGTTTGTCGCCCATCCGCCCCCCGGGACGTTGAACGTCACCGATATGAATAATCCCGCGCAGGAAGGTTCCCGCCGTGAGGATCACCTTGTGGGATGTGAGTTCAGAACCATCCGCCAGAACCACGCCACACACGGTGTCCCCATCGAACATCAACCCCGCGACTTCGCCGACAACAATCTGAAGGTTTTCTTGTTGCTGGGTCGCCGCCAACATTGCGGAGCGATACCGTTCCCGGTCGGCCTGTGCACGTGGGCCTTGTACAGCAGGTCCCTTTCGCCGGTTGAGAAGCCGGAACTGTATTCCAGCGATATCGGCGACGCGCCCCATTACCCCATCGAGTGCGTCAATTTCCCGGACCAGGTGCCCTTTCCCAAGACCCCCAATGGCGGGGTTACAGGACATCACGCCAATCCCTTCGAGCTTCAGGGTCACCAGGGCTGTGCGCGCGCCTACTCGCGCCGCAGCATGTGCCGCTTCGGCGCCGGCATGGCCGCCACCAATGACAATCACATCGAAGTCCGATTGTTTCACGTGAAACACTCCTATTTCCCGAGGCAAAAGCTCGAAAAAATCTCGTCCAATAGGTTCTCAACATCGACACGCCCGACCAACGATTCGAGTGCGCGTACCGACGTTCGAATTTCCTCAGCCGCTATATCATATAGGTCAGGTCCCTTGGAAAGAGCGCTCAACGCCGCCTGCAGCGCAACTCTCGCCCGCTCCATAGCTGCACGGTGCCGCTCACGAGTCGCCAGACCAGCAGACCGGACACGACCGCGCAGGCGTTGCCCGATCAATGCCGTCAACTCATCAAGCCCTTCCCCGGATAAACCGGAGACGCCAAGCCCCTCTCCCTTTGACAGGTCTGCCTTCGGTCGGGCCAGGATATCCCCCTCGTTGATCTGCACATCCAGGTCTTCATCCGGATTGACCAAAAACACACGCAAGTCTGCGGCCGCGGCGCGATCTCTTGCGCGCGCGATACCCATACCTTCGACTTCGTCGTCGGCCTCGCGCAGTCCTGCTGTATCCAACAACGTAACCGGGAGACCATCAACGTCCATCCGAACCTCGATCACATCCCGCGTCGTTCCGGCATGAGAAGAGGTCAGCGCTGCCTCCCGCCCTGCCAGGGCATTTAGCAACGTCGATTTACCGGCATTTGGTGCGCCCACAATGGCCACCTCGAAACCACTTCGCACACGCTCGGCCACAACGCTCCCAGCCACTTCAATGCCCAGTTCCCGATCAACGTCGGTCAAAAGCTCGAAGACTTCTGGGGTCACATCGACCGGCACTTCTTCGTCTGCGAAGTCAATGGTTGCTTCGATCAGCGCAGCCGCACGGATCAGCTTGGTTCGCCAGTCGTGCGCCAATTCCCCAAGCTTGCCCGCAAACGTCTTTTGCGCCTGCTGCCTTTGCGCTTCGGTTTCAGAGTCGATCAGGTCTGCCAGGCCCTCAACTTGGGTCAGATCGAGTTTGCCGTTTTCCAACGCCCTGCGTGTGAATTCACCTGGCTCCGCCAGTCGAAGCCCATCTATCGCAGCGAGTTCGCGCAATACTGCAGCGACAACCGCCATACTCCCATGCAAGTGCAGCTCGATGACGTCCTCTCCAGTGAAGCTCTCAGGCGCAATGAAGGACAACACCAATGCTTGGTCCAGCAAGTCTCCACCAGCGGCAAAGACATTTGCGATCTTCAGCCCTCTGGCAGGAAAGTCTTTTTTTGTCAGATACTTAGCAGCATTCCGCGCATGGGCACCGGATATCCGGACAACCGCAATGCCTGCTTTGCCTTCCGCTGTTGCCAACGCAAAGATTGTATCCACATCACCCTCCGCCCATGTCCGCGTCAGGTGTTCATGGAGTCAAAGAACTCTGCGTTGGTCTTGGTCTGTTTCAGCTTGGAAATCAGGAACTCAATCGCATCCGTGGTGCCCATCGGGTTCAGGATCCGACGCAGCACAAACGTTTTCTGCAGATCAATCTTGTCGATGAGCAGGTCTTCTTTCCGCGTGCCGGATTTGAGAATATCGATCGCCGGGAAGACGCGTTTGTCCGCAATCTTGCGATCCAGGACGATTTCCGAGTTACCGGTACCTTTGAACTCTTCAAAGATCACTTCATCCATGCGGCTGCCTGTATCGATCAGGGCGGTTGCGATAATGGTCAGCGACCCACCCTCTTCGATGTTGCGTGCTGCGCCAAAGAACCTCTTTGGCCGCTGCAGCGCATTGGCGTCCACACCGCCGGTCAAAACCTTGCCGGAGGATGGAACAACCGTGTTAAACGCCCGGCCCAAACGCGTGATTGAGTCGAGCAGAATGACAACATCCCGCTTGTGTTCAACAAGGCGCTTTGCCTTTTCAATGACCATTTCGCTGACCGCTACGTGACGTGTCGCCGGCTCGTCAAAGGTCGAAGACACAACCTCTCCTTTGACAGAGCGTTGCATGTCCGTGACTTCCTCGGGGCGCTCGTCGATCAGCAAAACGATCAAGTAGCATTCGGGGTGATTTTTCTCGATGCTGTTCGCAATGTTCTGCAGAATCACGGTCTTACCGGTTCTGGGCGGCGCCACGATCAAAGACCGCTGACCTTTGCCGATCGGCGCCACCAGATCGATGATGCGGGCAGATCGATCCTTTACCGTTGGATCATCCAGTTCCATCTTCAACCGCTCATCAGGATAGAGCGGCGTCAGGTTGTCAAAGGCGATCTTGTGTCGTGCCTTTTCGGGATCTTCGAAGTTGATTTTCGTGGCATTGGTCAGAGCAAAGTAGCGCTCGTTATCGTTCGGCGCCTTGATCAGTCCTTCGATCGTGTCGCCTGTGCGAAGCGAATACTGGCGGATCATGTCCGGCGAAACATAGATATCATCAGGACCTGGCAGATAATTCGCTTCTGGCGAGCGCAGAAATCCGAAGCCATCTTGCAGAACTTCGAGCACCCCGTCCCCGGAAATCTGCCATCCTTCATCTGCCCTTTCGCGCAGGATCTGGAACATCATTTCGCCTTTGCGCATCGTCGAGGCGTTTTCGATCTCCAGGTCCTCCGCCATCGACAGAAGATCTTTGGGGCTTTTGGCCTTCAAGTCGGCCAGATTCAGAGATTCAGTGCTCATTAGATAAACCTTCGCGCATTCCATTTTTGGAGCGCTTGAAAAAATGTCATTTGGAAGACACATCGCCCGGACGGGCGCGTGGCGTTTAGATAGTCAAGCCATATCTGACTGTCAATTGGCTTCAGAATTTGACCACGACGGAGAGCACAATCACCACCATCAGAACTGTTGGAACCTCGTTCATCATTCTGAACTGGCGTCCGGTCATGACGTTCTTTCCGGCAAGAAAGTCTTTCCTGCGCAGCGCCAGCCAATGGTGAAACCAAGTCATTGCCAATACAGCACCTGCCTTGGTCCATGGCCAGACCATCGACCAATCAACCAGCCCCGGGGTGAAGACGAGCGCCAAGCCGAACACCCATGTGGCAATCATGGCCGGATTCATGATCACACGAAGAAGCTTCAGCTCCATTGTCTCAAACAGAGAGCCGATAGTTTCACCAGCATCAGAGTGTTCGGCATGATAGACAAAGAGGCGGGGCAAGTAGAACAGCCCAGCCATCCATGCGATCACCGACATGATGTGCAGGGCTTTGGTCCAAGGATAGAGGGAGCTAAGGAAATCTGACATGACACTCTCAGAGCAACGCCAAGCCTTCCTAATAAGAATAAATATAAGAAGAAAGGATGATGTGTTTGTAGGAGACCCGCCTGTCGTGGATTAAATGCCTATCCCGATTTCGCCCACAGGACATTTCTCGCCGCTGAGTTTTTCAGTTCAGGCTAAAGAACCTGAAAACATATTAAATATCAAAGTATTAGCAAGAATTTCTGCAAGAAAAAGGTGTGTACAAAATGTTTGTATCATTGGCTCAGATAACCTGCACACAGGTTTGATTTGTCCTTGCTCCCTGTGATCTTTGCGGCAACAAAGCGGCGTAATTGTGGCAAAAACTGGGAAAGCTTGAACTGGCGGCGCTCTTGGATAGAAACATCCTGATCCGACACTCAGATCCACACAGGGTTTGCCCACATGTCTCTCCCACTCGTTCTCGCATCGGGCTCAACGATCCGCCGCAGACTGCTTGAAAACGCCAATGTTCCGATCGTCGTGGAAGTTCCCCGCGTCGATGAACTCGCGACAAAAGAAGCGATGGTAGACATCGGCGCGCCAGCGCGTGATATCGCCGATGCACTGGCGGAAATGAAGGCACGCAAAATTGCGTCGAAACAACCGGATGCGCTGGTGTTGGGGTGCGATCAGGTGCTAGTTTTCGCAGGCGAACTATTGTCCAAGCCAAAATCGCCCGAAGAAGCTGCCCTTCAGCTCCGAAAAATGCGGGGTAAACCTCACCAACTGATATCCGCTGCCGTGATCTATGATCAGGCAGAACCGGTCTGGCGGCACGTTTCAACCGTACGGTTGCAGATGCGCGAGCTTTCAGACGAGTATATCGAGGACTATGTGGCGCGGAACTGGGACAGCATCAAGGATGCCGTGGGCGGATACAAGCTAGAGGAAGAGGGCGCGCGGTTGTTTCTTCAGATACAAGGCGACTATTTTGCGGTGCTAGGGATGCCTCTGCTCGAAATCCTGAACTATTTGACGCTCAAAGGGGTGCTGACATCATGAGTGACTCGCCTCCACCGCTTGCCGGAGTGATCGGATCGCCGATTGCCCATTCCCGATCTCCGAAACTTCATCGCCACTGGCTCAATACCTACGGGATCGAAGGTCACTACATCCCGATGGATGTGGCGCAACAGGACCTGGAAGAAACCATACGATTGCTGCCTCGGTTGGGTTTTGTCGGCCTCAACGTCACGATTCCCTACAAGGAAAAGGTCATGTTGATCGCGGATATGATCACGGACCGCGCGACGCTGATTGGCGCCGCGAACACTCTCATCTTTCGCAAAGATGGGAAAATTCATGCTGACAATACAGATGGTTACGGCTTCATAGAAAACCTGCGCCAGGGCGCGCCAGACTGGAATCCCCGTGGTGGGCCAGCGGCCATCCTTGGCGCCGGTGGTGCGGCGCGCGCAGTTGTGGCGTCACTTGCCGATGCCGGCGTTCCTGAAATCATGATTTCCAACCGAACCCGCGTGCGCGCCGACAAGTTGAAAGAGGATTTTGGTCAAAGGCTGAAAGTCGTTGATTGGGTTCAAGCGGCGAACATGCTGGAAGACGCTACTTTGGTGGTGAACACAACCTCGCTGGGAATGGTTGGTAAACCTGAATTGCGAGTCCCATTGGACGGACTGCGCCCAGGGACGGTGGTGACCGATCTGGTCTATGCGCCGCTGCGCACCCGATTGCTGCAGGTGGCAGAGGAACAAGGCTGCCAGACCGTCGATGGGCTGGGAATGCTGTTGCATCAGGCTGTGCCGGGCTTCGAACGATGGTTCGGAACGCGGCCCGAAGTGGACGCGACCACACGAGCGGCGGTCCTGCGGTGACATTCAAGTTGGGTTTGACCGGCTCCATCGGCATGGGCAAGAGCACCACGGCAAAGATGTTCGCCGAGCTTGGGTGCGCCATCTGGGACGCGGATGCAGCTGTGCATCGGCTCTATTCGAAAGGCGGTGCAGCGGTTTCAGCAATTGAGGCTGTATTTCCTGATGCGGTGCAGAACGGAGAGGTTTCAAGGGACGCGCTCAAGGCGCATATCGCAAAGGATTCAAATGCCTTGGGGCAAATCGAAAGGATTGTGCATCCCCTTGTCGCGAAGGATCGTGCGAGCTTTCTGCAGAATGCGGACACCGATATTGTCGTTTTTGATGTGCCGCTCCTGTTTGAAACAGGTGGAGATTCCAAAATGGATGCGGTCGTTTGTGTTTCCGCACCGGAAGATGTTCAGCGCCGCCGCGTATTGGCGCGTGGGACGATGACCGAGGCACAGTTTGAGACCATTCGCGAAAACCAAATGCCCGATGCAGAAAAACGCACGCGCGCCGACTATGTTGTCATCACCGATACGCTTGAGCATGCGCGCGCTCAGGTCCGTGCCATCGTCGCGGAAATCCGGAAAGAGAACGAAAATGCGTGAAATCGTCTTGGACACTGAAACAACTGGGCTAGACCCGGATTCAGGGGATCGGATTGTTGAGATCGGTGGTGTCGAACTCCTGAATCATGTCGCCACTGGAGCCACCTACCATCAGTACATCAACCCTGAGCGCGCTATGCCTCAAGAAGCTTTTGAGGTGCACGGGTTGGGGGATGAGTTTCTGAGCGACAAGCCTAAATTTGCCGAAGTTGGGCAGGCCTTCCTGGACTTCATCGGTGACGCCAAACTAATCATTCACAATGCCAGCTTTGATATGAAGTTTCTGAACGCAGAGCTGAAATGGATGGGCCTGCCACCAATCCCATTTGATCAGGCAATCGATACGTTGGCGATCGCGCGGCGCCGGTTTCCGGGCTCTCCGGCTTCCTTGGACGCGCTATGTCGCCGATTCAACATCGACAACGCGGCGCGCACACTGCACGGCGCACTTCTCGATTCCGAAATCCTGGCGGATGTCTATCTGGAGCTTATTGGCGGCCGGCAGCCGGACTTCGGGCTTTCTCAGACCGTTGTTCGCACTGGAGAGAAGTCCGCGGACACGTGGCGGCCACAACCAAGGCCACAGCCTTTGCCCTCACGCCTGACCGAAGATGAGGCGGCGGCACACAGAGAGTTTGTCGCCAAACTTGGCGACAACCCCCTGTGGCTAAAAGGCTGACCTAGGCGTTCGCTGTAGGGGCCGCACCTGCTTCGGCGGCCTGACGACGCGCCAGTTCAGCGCGATAAATCTGAACGAAATCAATGTTCTCAAGGTTGAGCGGGGGATACCCGCCATCGCGTGTGACGTCGCTGACAATGCGGCGCAGGAATGGGAACAACATACGCGGGCATTCAATCAGCAAGAACGGGTGCATTTGTTCTTCGGGCACACCATCGATCATAAAGATGCCGGCAAACTCGAGCTCCAGGAGAAAGAGCTGATCGCCGCTTTCCTTCGCCTTTGAAGAAACGTTGAGCTTTGTCACCACTTCATACTGTTTGTCAGCGGGCCGTTTCTTTGCGTCCAGATTCACCTGGACGGTGACATCTGGCTGAACCTCTCCGGACGCACCTTTCTGCGCCATGACATTTTCAAATGACAGATCACGGATGAACTGGCCCAAAACCTTCATTTGAGGTTGTTGCGGCTGTTGGCCGCCCGTCGCGCCGTTTTCGGCCATTATTCTTCTCCTGAACTCAGATTTTGCCGCTGCTTAACAGCTAGACTGGCCCTTCTCAATGCCGCTTTGGGGTATCGACCCACCCAGACGGCTTCCCTTTCGACCGGGGTTCGACAGGTACTTCTTCGTACTCACCATCGATGATTGTCCCGGCACCGGGATTCTGCCGGCGTGGTGCTGTGCCCATTTCGAACTGGGTGACGTGCACACGCGACCGCAAATGGCGATAAACCGCCAGCCTGACCGGCGGCATGAGCAATGCAAAGCCAACGGCGTCGGTGAAAAACCCCGGGGTCAGCAGCAACGCGCCTGCAAGCAAAATCATAGCGCCATGCGCCAGGGACTCTGTCGGGTCACGGAGATTTGCAAAGGACGATTGGAGCTGCTGAAGCGCCTGAATGCCCTGTGATCTGACAAGCCACGTGCCTAAAACCGCCGTCAGAACCACAATTGCCAGCGTTGGCCACAATCCGATCAGGCCGCCAACCTGTATAAACAGGGCGATTTCCAGGATCGGTACCAGCAAAAAAGCGAGAAACAGGTACATTCAAGATATCCTTTGTCGTGTGCTGGGCTGTGGACTTGACCCGGCCTGTCACCTACATAAGTGCGGTAGGCGTGCGTTACCAAGACTATTGCCTGAAACGAGGTCCAAATGAATTCGCCCCTGATCCAACTGCTTGTGTTGGCCGGCATCGCCGTGTTTCTGATTCTTCGCCTGAAAAGCGTGCTGGGAACGCGGGAAGGGTTTGAGAAGCCACCTCTGCCAAATCCGTCGGTCAAACCATCTCGCCCGGATCTGGAAGTGATTGAAGGTGGGCCCGATCATGACATTACCGACTATGTCGACGAGGGCAGCCAACAGGCCCAGGACCTGGCAGCCATGAAACGCATCGAGCCGTCTTTTTCGGTTTCCGATTTCGTGCAGGGCTCGCGCGGGGCGTATGAAATGATCGTTACGGCTTTCGACAAGGGCAATCTTGATGACATCCAACCCTTCCTCTCCGAAGATGTCTTTGACACTTTCGTGGATGTGGTTGCTGCGCGTGAAGACCAGGGCCTGACCATCGAGTCCGAGTTTGTTGGGATCAGGGAAACCGCGCTGCAGGACGTTTCGTTTGAAAAAGATACCAATCGTGCCGAAATCACCATGCGGTTTGTCGGCGAGTTGACCTCGGTCGTGCGGGATCAGGGCGGTGACGTCATCGAGGGCAGCCCAAAAGCGATCAAGCGCCAGAAAGACACCTGGACCTTTGCACGCACTATGGGCACCGATGATCCAAACTGGCTGCTTGTTGCAACGGACGGATGATCAGGCTTGCGCGTGCGGCTCTGTTGTCTGCAACGCTAGCAGGGGCCACAGCCACTTTGGCAGAACCCACCTATACGATTGTTGACTTTGACGCACTGGACGGCTGGTCGGATGATGACCATGCAGCTGCACTGGACGTGTTTCTGAACACTTGCATGGATTTGGACGATCCGGATTGGACGTCCTTATGTGCTGCGGCACAATCACACCCGCGCGACAGTGCGCGGCTTTTTTTCGAGTTGTTCTTTCGTCCCGTTTTGGTGGAAGACGGCGACGCCGCGCTTTTTACCGGGTACTTTGAACCGGAACTTGATGGGTCCCGCTATCCGACAGCGCGATACCGATATCCCCTTTACAAGCTGCCACCGGAAGCGGCCCGAAACAGCCAGTGGCTGACCCGTCGGCAACTTCTGACAGGTGGGGCACTCGACAACCGGGGGTTGGAGATTGCCTGGGTTGATGATCCGGTTGAGCTGTTCTTTCTCCAGATACAGGGATCGGGGCGGATCAGGCTGCCCGACGGCGGTATGCTGCGCGTTGGATACGGAGGCGCGAATGGTCATCCGTACAGATCTATCGGCGTCGAACTTGTGCGCAGGGGCGTCTTCAACGCGCACCAGGTCAGCGCGCAGGTCATAAAGCGGTGGGTCAAGAACAATCCGCGTGCAGGCGAAGAACTACTGTTCCACAATCCAAGCTACGTGTTTTTCCGTGAGCTTCCTCATGTTGATTTGGACCGCGGTCCGTTGGGGGCCATGAACCGTTCCGTGACAGCCATGCGCAGCATCGCGGTTGATCCTGCGTTTCATCGTCTTGGCGCGCCGGTCTGGTTGGAAAAGAACGGCGCCAACCCGATACGCCGATTGATGATCGCGCAGGATACCGGCTCGGCTATCAAGGGTGCGCAACGAGCCGATGTGTTTTTTGGCACGGGGGATGAGGCAGGGCTGGCCGCAGGAAAGCTGCGCGATCCGGGCCGAATGGTCACGTTGTTGCCGATTCAAAGGGCCTTTGCCCTGGTTCCTGACGGTGTCTGATGGCGCGTCGGAAGTTGACACCTGATGAGACTGACCTCTGGCGCAAGGTCACGGAGACTACCGAAAAACTGAAACGCAGTTCGGTCCCCCCATCCTATGATCAAAAGGACAACCCGGCCGCCGTTAATGGACCAGTTGAAATCGCGCCAAGAGCCGCTCAACCTCAAAAGTCGCGCAAGCCCTCGGCCAACCATCCTCAGGTCAGCGCGCCGCAGATGGACAAGAAGACCTTCGGTCGCATGCGCAGAGGCAAACTTGTGCCCGAGGCCCGACTCGATCTGCACGGGATGACGCTCGACCGTGCCCATTCAGCACTCACGAGGTTCATCTTGTCATCTGCGGGGTCCGGCAAACGGCTGGTCCTGATAATCACGGGAAAGTCCCGCGAGAATGCACCCTATGACCCAAGTCGCGCATCGCGCGGTGTGCTGCGGCGTCAGGTACCGTTCTGGCTGATGCAAGCCCCGTTGTCCCCATTGGTATTGCAGGTCAGCGAAGCGCATATCAGCCACGGTGGCGGCGGCGCGCTCTACGTCTATCTGAAGAGACAGCGCTAGCTGAGGAGTGCGGGTTTCGCGCGCCCGATGCCAATGATCATCAGCAATGTGGTCCCGACAAAGTATGCCGCGATTGCGATGAACTGGTGTTCCAACCCAATGCCAACGTCCATAAGGATACCGGTAAGGCCGGGGCCCAGTGCGGATCCCAAAACCATGACGGCCGCGGCCATCGCCTTGATGGTTCCAATATGCGCGGTGCCGTAGAATTCAGCCCAGAACGCATTTGGTAGTGTCGCATTGACGCCGGTTGTCGCCGCAAGCAACATAAATCCAATCGCGAGACTCCCCGGATCGGACGCGGTCGAGAAGAGCAGAAAACTGAGTACCATCGGGACCTGGGCGTAAGGCATCAGGCGCGCGGTCCCAAATCGGTCAAGCGCCCAGCCCGAGGCAAACATCGCGATCACAGCGGTGGCAGTGTAGACCGGAAAAAGTGACACAAGTTGAATATGCGTCCAGCCTTTGATCTCGCTGAAACGGACCTGATGGAAGAAAAACGCGGTGTTGAAGGCCGCCGGGCCCAACAGCGCGGGGATCATGAACCAGAATAAAGGGTGGTGCAGAACCTCTGACCTCGTCCAGTTCTTTCCGTCCATGCCTGCCCTGTCCTGACTTTGCGCGATGCTCTGAGGTGTGCGTTCCCGCGAAAGCAGGCGAAACAAAACCGGGATGCCGCACAGGCTGATGCCTGCGGCCAGCACCCAGAGCAAATGCCAATCCACGATTGTCATCAAGCTGACGAATACAATTGGCAGAGTGGCTTCGCCAAAGGCAAACCCAAGCGAAGCGACCGACAACGCGCGCCCCCTGGTTGCAACGAACCACCGGGCCATGGCCACAACGGCCAGATGACTGGCCATGCCTTGCCCGAAAAAGCGTAGAGCAAAAACGATGATCGGCAGCGCCCAGAGAAACGGATTGAATGCCATCGCCAGACAGGCGCCCGCCAGCCCGCAGAGCACAATCGGACCCAATACGCGCACGCGCAGCACGTCGGTCAAACCTCCCGCCCAGACCATGACCAGGGCTGATGCCGTTGTGCCCAGCGCATAGATCCCGCCCCAGCCCCCATGGCTGAGGTCAAAATCGCCGCGTATCTCGCCCGCAAAGATTGAGATGAAGAAGGTTTGACCGAAACTCGACAACAAGGTCAGAGCAGCGCCCGCGGAAAGCCATCGGGCGTTGAGGGTCAGGAATGTAACGAATGGCATATCGTGTTTCTGATGGAACCCCGTCTGCGGGGCAAGCGTCAGCGTCCGGATGTTGCCCCAGAGAGCAAGGTGATCCGGTTTGAACCAGACCGCTGGATCAGGTTCCCTGACAAAGCGTTTTCGAGCGTGGGGGTCTCTGAGTCAAAAGTGTCGTTCATCACACGGGCGCCTTTGAGCATCGCCAGCAACGTGGGCGAGGTGCCGGCAACCAGGTGACTGGACTGCGCGTCGTCATCGAAGGCGGTTGTATCAACGATTTCAATCGGCAGGTCTTCAATTTCGCGGATATTGCTGATGTTCCCCAGACGCTGCTGACCCCCACGTAATCTGCCGGACAGGTTCAGCGCAACATCGGCTTTGGACACAAACACCACAAAGGGTTCGGGTGGATCCGCCAGTCGCTCGAACTGGAGTCGAAAGACCTCGACATCAATGTCGGGAGAAATCAGCACGACGCCACCCAGTTTCCGCGAAGACCAGCCCGGTTCCTGCAGTTCGATCTGGCGCAGCGCTTCCATGGTGAGTGCGCTTCCCATGGAATGCGCGACGATGAAAAGACGTTCGGCACCAACGTCGCTTATGTCCCGCAGCAGCTGTTCCAGCCCGTCACGCGCAAACAGCATGCTGTCGTTGTCATAGACATACCCCAGCGGTTTGCCTCGGCTGGGCCATGAATAGATCATCATCGCTCCGGGGATTTCCAGATCATGCGAGAGCTGCGCGGCCCGGTATGCGGTTTCGGCCTGTGTGGCATTGTAGCCATGCACGAAGATCGTGATATCTCGTTCGCCGCGGGGGCGCGCGCGGATGGCTTTTGAAACCTTGGCCTGAAAGCCGGCGTCGTCCGCGAACTCCTTTCGATCGGCAATTGCGAACTCTTTTTCCGGGTTCGGGTTGGCATACCCGAAAGCCAGACTGCCGGGCGTATGGGTGGGTGGAATGGAAACCGTCAACTCCAACAGGCTGAGCTGGTCCGATCGGTCGTATCCAAACGTTCCGTTTTCTTCCTTCTGGCGCGTACTGGCGGCAAAAACCGTTCGGTTGGTGCCGACGTTCAGCGCGTCAGGGACGGTTGGCGTGAAACTGCGATCCGTGCATGCGACCGCCGCGGCGAGCAAACCAAATACCCAAGAGACTCTCATCGACGGCCCCGACTTCCAAACGATGTCAGATTATACGGACCCGAGGCTCTCGCCTATAGTACGTATCGGCTTACATCGGCGGATTTGGTCAAGTTTCCGAGATTTTTGTCCACGAAAGCGGCGTCGACCGTCACAGTATCTCCGTTTCGGTCAGGTGCGGTGAACGACAATTCCTCGAACACCCGCTCCATGACGGTGTAGAGCCGGCGCGCGCCAATGTTTTCGACACTCTGGTTCACGTCCGCTGCAATCTGCGCCAAGGCGGCGATTCCATCCTCGGTGAATGCAACGGTGACGTCTTCTGTTCCCATCAACGCGGTGTATTGCAGTGTCAGCGCATTGTCGGTTTCGGTCAGAATGCGGACAAAATCCTCGACATTCAGGGCGCGCAGTTCGACCCGGATGGGCAGTCGCCCCTGCAGTTCAGGCAAGAGATCCGAAGGTTTGGCAATGTGGAACGCGCCCGAGGCGATGAATAGAATGTGATCCGTTTTCACCGGTCCATGTTTGGTGGAAACAGTGGTGCCTTCGATCAGCGGCAGCAGATCGCGCTGCACCCCTTCGCGGCTGACGTCTCCGCCACGGGCATCCGAGCGCGCGCAGACTTTGTCGATTTCGTCCAGAAACACGATCCCGTTCTCCTGAACCGCTTCGAGCGCGGCGCGGTTGACGGTTTCGTCATCCAGCAGCTTGTCTGCTTCTTCCCCGATCAAGAGGTCATAACTGTCGGCAACCGTCATTTTCCGGCGCACCTGACGACCTCCGAATGCTTTGCCGAAGAGATCTCCGATATTCATCATGCCCATGTTGGCGCCCGGCTGACCGGGGATATCCAGCATCGGCATTGGATTGGAGGTGTCGGCCACATCCAGTTCGATTTCTGTGTCGTCCAGTTCTCCGGCCTTCAGCTTCTTGCGGAACATTTCGCGAGTGGCCTCGCGGGCATCTGTGCCCGCGATTGCCTCGATGACGCGATCTTCGGCAGCGGCGTGGGCCTTCGCTTTTACATCCTCGCGCATGTTATCCCGGGTCTCGACGATCGCGGCGTCGACGAGATCCCGGATGATCTGTTCGACATCCCGGCCGACATAGCCGACCTCGGTGAACTTGGTGGCTTCCACCTTGATGAACGGCGCGCGCGCGAGTTTTGCCAGCCGCCGGCTGATTTCGGTTTTGCCCACACCTGTGGGTCCGATCATCAGAATGTTCTTGGGGTAAACCTCGTCCTGCAGGTCCGCAGGCAACTGCTTGCGCCGCCAGCGGTTGCGCAACGCAACGGCAACAGCACGTTTTGCGTCGTTCTGGCCAATGATGAACCGGTCCAGCTCCGAAACGATTTCGCGTGGGGTGAGATCCGTCAACTTATCAGTCTCCTGAGACGAGGTGTCTGCGCAGGCGCGCGCTGTACCTATGCGCGCTTGCCAGCAGGGGCAAGGCCGCTTCGCAATCCGGTGGGGATCCCTTGGTCACTAGCTGGGTCCCGTTGAAACTGATAGCGTTTAAGATCAAGGGACTGGGAGAAAACGAAACATGTCAGCCGCTGCCAAGATCACTTTGATGTTTGTCGTTTTCGTCGATCTGATCGGGCAGGGTCTTGTGTTTCCGATTATCAACACCCTGATCATGATGCCGGACTCCGGATTCCTTGCGAAGTCTGTCCCGACCGGAACCCGGCATTTCTATTTCGGGTTGGTCATTGGCGTCTTTTTTCTGTCGTGGTTTCTGGGCGTCGTTTACGTGTCCAAGGTTTCGGACTCCATCGGAAGAAAGAATGCACTGCTGGTGTGCCTGACCGGTGCGCTTTTGGGTTACGCGATCACAATTGTTTCGCTGTTCACCAACTCGCTTTGGCTGATGATCCTGGGGCGGGCGATCACCGGGTTCACGGCAGGCAATCAGCCCATCGCGCAGGCCGCCATGGTCGACGGCAGCGCCGATGATCAGGAACGCGATCGAAACATGGGTCTCATCGTGACCGGCATCAGCTTTGGGTTGGTGGGCGGCCCCATCATCGGGGGGCTGTTGTCTGATCAAAGCCTGCTGGGCAACGTGGCAAGCTTGAAGCTGCCGTTCTATGCGTCGTTCTGCCTTGTGCTGCTGGCAATTGTTCTGGTCTTGGTATTCTTCCACGACATCCGGACGACGCGAGTCCCATTTCGGTTCAATCCGCTGGATGTATTTGAAAGCCTCGCGAAAGTTGCCAAGCACCCGTTGGTCCTCAAACTGATGCCGGTTTACACGTTTTTCATGATCAGCAACGTCACCTTCTACGTTTTTGTCGATAACTTCCTGACCAGCGCCTTTGGCTACGGAGTGATTGGTGGCAGCGCGGCCATGATGGTGATCGGCGCTGCAATCGCTTTGTCGGGAACGTTTCTTGTGGGCCCGTCACAAGAGCGTTTCCCGAAACGCGTTATCTTTCGAACGACAATGGTCGTGATGATTGTCTGCGCGCTGTCATTCGTGACCATCCCAAACCCGATACTCACCTATGTGCCGGTGTTCTTTTTCTATCTTTTCTTCGGAGTAAGCTACCCTTTGATCCTGGGCGTGTTCTCAAAAAGCGTGAGTGAACATGATCAGGGCTGGGTAATGGGCGTCACCACCGCGGTGTTCTGCCTTGCGGGTGGGATCATGTCGCTCATCGGCGGCGGCTTGATGTCGCTCGACATCCGACTGCCCTACTACATTGCCGCACTGTCTGCCGCCTTGGCGCTGATTGCAGCATTCACGACGTGGCGCAGCAAGGAAATGCAAACACTGATTGACGGAGATGAGGCGGCCTGATGCTCAGCCCGAGGGTTTTGAGATCGTTTCGACCGTCAGAGAGCCGTTGGTGTAGACGCAAATGTCCGCGGCGATTTCCATTGCGCGTCGCGCCACATCTTCAGCGCTCAGGTCGCTGTCCATTAGCGCGCGTGCAGCCGCCAGCGCGTAGTTGCCGCCCGAACCGATCGCAGTGACGTCATGTTCGGGTTCCAACACATCGCCGGCACCTGTAATCACGAACAAATCAGCACCGTCCGAGACAATCAGCATGGCTTCAAGCTTTTGAAGGTACTTGTCTGTGCGCCAGTCTTTCGCCAACTCTACGCTCGCACGTGCCAGTTGGCCCGGGCTGGCCTCAAGTTTCGCTTCGAGGCGTTCCAGCAGAGTAAACGCGTCAGCCGTCGACCCCGCGAACCCGGCCACAACGTCGTATCCGCCCGGTGACAATTTGCGGACCTTGCGTGCTGTGCCCTTGATCACGGTCTGACCCAGCGACACCTGGCCGTCACCCGCGATGACGACGGTATCGCCTTTTCGCACCCCGACGATTGTTGTGCCATGCCAGCCAGGGAAACTGTCCTGTTGCATCGACGCCTCCTTCTTTCGTGCGCCTATATGGACGTGGCGGCAAAGCTGTACAAGCCTTGCTCCAAGGCGCTTGGGTCGTCAGATTTCAATGGGGGTGGGAAAAGTGGGCAGCGCGCCATTTGGGCGTTCTCGCGCAGGCGCGGCGCGATTGCCCTGAACCGTAACCGGAATGTCACGATTCAGGGAATGGCCAGGGCTTAGATCGAGTCGTCGATCCAGCTTTGCAGGGCTGCTTTCGGCGCGGCCCCTGCGCGGTTCGAAACGACCTGTCCGTCTTTGAAAATGAACAGGGCCGGAATGCCCCGGACGCCCATGGCAGCGGCGGCATTCGGATTGCTGTCGACGTCGACCTTCGCAATCTTGATTTTGCCTTCGTATTCGGCGGACAGCTCTTCGAGAGCTGGCCCGATTTGTTTACATGGGCCACACCACTCGGCCCAAAAATCCACCACAACGGGGATGTCAGAGTTCTTTACCTCTGCGTCAAAGGTCGCATCGGTCACTGCTACGGTGGACATTCTCGATCTCCTGAATGGAAAAGGTCTGGAGGTGGAAGTTAGGAACGCGGGTTGGTGTCGTCAAGCATGCCGGTGCGAAGTAAAGCCCCTGTCACAAGATCGTGCGGAAGTGACATGAATGCAGCGGTGCGGGTCCAGACAATCGCCGTTTCGACGCTTCGATCAGGGTAAACCTGATTGATTGCATGGGCATAAGCTCCCATCTGGCGCAAAATGCCCTCCGGGCATTGATCTGGCGTGGCCGGAACAATGGCATTCGATTTGAAATCGACCACAAGCACGCGATCATCCGACAGAATGAGCCGATCAATTGTCCCATGGATGCGACGAGCCCCAACTTGAGCAGTGACGGGCACTTCAGACAGACTGGACGGCTCGAACAGAAAGGCAAGTTCAGGCGATTTCAGTACATCACGGGCTTCTTGCAGCAGCTCATTGCGGGTGCTGTCTGATGCTTCCGGAAGCAGGGTCGCCGCGAAGGATGCCCAATGCTCGGGCAAGAGGTTCGGCAGGTTTTGCAGCAACAAGTGAATGGCGGTGCCACGTGCAGTCGCAATGGCAGCAGCTTCCCCATCTTCACCGGGCAGCGCCTTAGCCCCGCCCAGATCTGAAGGACTTACTGTTGTGTTGGCGATCGCGGATGGGGCAGGCGCAGCAGTGCGCAAGGGTTTGGGCAAAGGCGGCGTTGACCGGGGGACCGAACGCTCCGTCGTTGCCGCCGAGGCCGACCAGTCCCCATGCTCCAAACGCAGCCCTTCGCCGGTAGGAAAGGCATGCCGCGTGGCACCCGCCTTTGGCATGGCGGCTTCCACGAGATCGAACCAACAGGATGCGGACCCGCCAACATCGCCCGCAGCGGCGACGATCAGCCAGGATTCTGCCCGGGTTAGAGCCACATACAGCAACCTCAAACGTTCGCGCTCGGATTTGGCGACCTCTGCGTTGCGTGCTTCCGCGAGCAGGGGTGGCATCGCGTCAGCCGGCATTCGCCAAAGGGCATGATTATCGGCCAAGACGACGGTGTCGCCACGCATCACAGGCCGGGGGCCGGTATCAGGCAAGATGACGATGGGGGCTTCGAGGCCTTTTGCGCCATGCACGGTCATGACCCGGATCATCCCCGCAGCGCTACCGGATTGCCGTTTGATCTCCAGATCATCCGTTTGCATCCAGACCAAAAACCCCGTGAGGCTTGGGACATTGGTGCTCTCGTATGACAATGCTTGGGAAAGCAAAGCGTTGATGCCGTCTTCAGCTTCCGGACCCAGTCTCGCGAGCAGCCTCTGGCGTCCGGAGTGCCGGGTCAAAATGCGCTCGATCAGGTCATAGGGGCGCAAGAAATCTGCTTGTGACCGCAGATCTGTAAGAACACCCATGACCTCCGGAAACTCGTCGGAACGATTGCGCAGCGCCTGCCAGAGATAGGCTTTGCCACGGTCGTGAGCGAGCTCGAAAAGCATCTTCTCCGACCATCCGAACAGGGGCGATTTCAACGCCGCTGCAAGCGACAGATCATCCTCTGGCGTGCCAAGAAACGACAACAAGGCGCCCAGGTCTTTGACGGCCAGTTCGGCCCCGACTTTCAGGCGGTCCGCACCGGCGATTGGAAGGCCGGCCGTTTTGCATGCACGAATGATCTCTGAAAACAGCGCAGATCGCCGTTGTACAAGGATCAGGAAATCCTGCGCCTCAACCAGACGCTGCATAAACTTGCCCGGCTGAGCATGCTCGTCCGGGATCGTGGCCTTCGTCGAGATCAACGTTTTGATGTGGTTTGCAATGCTTTCGGCGAGAACAGTGGTGTGATGGCGCGGGCCCGGTCGATCCACCGGGTCTGTCCACGGCTGGTCGTCCGGTGTCTCCGACTTTGGAACCGCTGGCCAAAGGTCCACTCTGCCCGGCATGTCCGCCTTGAACGCGCGGTGCAGCCCATCTCGTGGAAAACCGGCGTCGTCCTGATCTTCAAATACCAGATCAACCAGCCGCAAAATGGCCTCGGAGGATCTGAAGGAATGCTCAAGGGTCAGGCTTTCGAGGCCCAGACCGACCGCGGACAAACGATCAGAAAAATCGGCCTGCATCCGGTCAAACGAAGTCGGGTCCGCACCTTGAAACGAGTAGATTGATTGCTTCTTGTCTCCGACGACAAAGATTGTCCGGGTTACGTCAGACCGTGCGCCGGCACCGCTTGTGAACTCCTGAGACAGCCGTTCGATAACGTCCCATTGATCGGGACTTGTATCCTGTGCTTCGTCGACGAGGATGTGATCGATCCCACCATCAAGTCGGAACAGAACCCATGCGGCGACCGCCGGGTCGTTCAGCAATCCGCGCGCCTTCAGGATCAGGTCGTCAAAATCCAGCCATCCCCGAAGTTGTTTTCGTCGGCTATACTCCGGGGCAAACTCAGCAGCAAACGTGTGAAGGGCCAGAGCGCGATCCGCGGCATCAAGACCCAAACGGTGCGCACGAGTGTCCTCGACCCGTTGCATGAGATCATCCAGCCACGGCATAAGTGACGCCATTGCGCCATCGCGCAGCGCTTTTGTGGGAAAGGTGCCAATCTTGGCCGAAAAGGGCGACTTTGCAGAAGGCCCGGTCAAGAGCACGGTCTCGAGAACCTGAAGGGACGCTCTGTCGCGTCCTGTCGCCCCTGACAGCTTCGTGGCTGCGCGCTGGTCTGTTTTGCCGCCCGTCGCGAGCAAGGGAATTGCGACGCGCAGGTTGGAGAGATCGGTTTCAGTCAGGATACCAGCAAAGAGCTGTTCGGCATCATATGATGCCGGCAGCCCGAACAGCCTGTGCAAAGCAGACCGGTCCAATGGTTCAGAAAACGCCTGGCGGTGTCTGGTGATTGACGCGGTCAGCGTGTCGAAGGACCCCTCGTTCAGGTATCGGGCGACGCCCGTGACCACGTCGGACTTGGGGCCACTCGCCAGATCTTCAACAATCTCGGCGCGCAAGAGCGCGGCTGCCCTGTCTTCGATTTCGGAGAATTGCGGGCTGACTCCCGCCTCCAGCGGAAACCGACGCAGCAAACCGGCGCAGAACGAATGAATTGTCTGGATTTTCAAACCGCCCGGCACCTCAATGGCGCGGGCGAAAAGCGTGCGAGCCCGTGCAAGCCGCTCAGGGTCGAGATCACCTTCAACGCCGAGCGCCTCCAAAGCGATGCGCAAATCATCCTCTTTCAACATTGCCCAGGCGCCCAGTCGCCGGAACAACCGGTTCTGCATCTCGCTCGCGGCAGCTTTTGTGTAAGTGAGGCAGAGAATGTGCTGAGGGTTGACGCCATCCAACAAGAGGCGGGCAACCCGATCCGTGAGAACGCGCGTTTTCCCTGACCCGGCATTGGCCGCGAGCCATGTTGACTGGTTGGGGCGCGCAGCCTGAACCTGCCGTTCGGTCGCATCGTCCCGGGGGGTCATGTCAGGTCCTCGGGTAGGGGCGTTGTGGCGTGATCCCACTCTCCGAAGCGCGCAAGGTGATCATATGCGCCGGTTTCGCTGTCGGAGAACAGAGCACGGCGCGATGTGAACCCTTGGTCTTGAGACAGATATGCAGAAATCAGGTCGCTCAGCTCGGCCCAGACCACATCAACAGGGGTGTCGGCGAGCGGAGCAGCGACAAGCTTTGGGGCATTGCCCAAACCGATAAATTCTGCGGTCTCAACCACGGAAGCCTGAATGCCTCTGAAACCGCCCGCTTCGGCGATGGCCGCCTCTAGTAGGAGTTGTTTGTCGAACAAGGCTTGCTGCCGCGCACTGGGAGGCGCGCCGGTTTTGTAGTCATAGATATTCAGCACGCCGTCAGGGGTCCCATCGATCCGATCCGCAATCGCGGTCAGATCAAATCCAAGCGACGGAATCGACCTTTGCCCGCGCACCTCAAAGCCCAGCGGCGCGCCGCGTTGCTGCCGTTCGGCTTCGCCTTGCAAAAACCAGTCGGCGATGCGTTCCAGCCGCGCGGCCCAAAGCACGCGCGCGGACGGCCAAGCGACGAGATCATTCAATGTCGAATTGGCTAGACTGAGGAAAGCGGCGCGTGGGTCTGTCAAGTTTGCAAGGGGTTCACGCTTGACAAAAAGCTCCAGAATCTTGTGGACGACCACGCCGCGCAGCAATGCATCAGGCGCTTGTTGCATGGGGTTCAAAGGTTGGAGTTTCAGAACCCGGCGCGCATAGATCGCATATGGATCGCGGATCAACCGTTTGATTTCCGTGACCGACAGGCGTCTCGGGCGCGCGCTCACGGGAGGACGAGGAGAGGGTCTGAACGCTGCCGGCACCCGTGGCGCCTCATCCAGCGCATCGGCCCAATCCAGCCAGACCTGCCCACGCCCTTTCATCTCTTCCAGAGCTTGCGGGCCCTGTCGTTGTGGCAGGCCCGCCAAGAGGTTTGTGAGCCTGTTGATCCAGCGTGAGGCGACTGTTTCCGCTTCGTCGGTGCGCAGCGCGCGTGTTATCCAGACCTCGGGCGCGGCGGCGGCCTGCTGAAAATCATGCGCTGCCAACCCAATCCTGCGCTCGGGCAACAACAGACCCGCCTGGTGCCGCAACACGCGATTGAGCCAAGGGTCCGCGTTGGCCGGTTCGGGCCAACTGCCCTCATTCAGACCTCCCAGAATGAGCAGATCAGCTCCCTGAACACGGGCCTCCAACGTGCCCCAGATCATGACGTCTTCGCGCGGGGCATCCCGATCACGGACCTGTCCAGCCGAAAGCAGCTTTCCCAGCAACCCCGCAAAGTCGCGCGCGGTCATGTCCCCACCCGCGCTGGCTTCCTGTTCCAGCGCGGCTACGATGGTCCTGGTTTCCTGACCTGCATTCAGATCCCAAAGGCCGCCGGAACCATCTGTTTCAGAACCGGATGCGATCTGCTCTGCAAGGCGCCGGAGCAGTTCAATCCATTTCGACAGTGGCTGCGTCCCGGTTTTGCTCTGCCCGTCGAAACAAGACGAAACCCAAGTGATCCATGGTTCGGGCGCATCACTCGCACGCGCAAATGACCTAAGACTGCCTGAGTCCGGAAACGGCGGTCCGTTTTCCCGCAGATACAGCTCCAGATCGCGTGTGTGGCGCAAGTGATCGCCGCGGTTGGAGCCACTATGTGTCAGCGGGTGCTTCAGGAGGGTCAGAAGTGATTCCGCCGTCAGAGTGTTGGAAAAAAGATCGGCGACGTGGCGCAGCAACCGGCCCGGCGGCGACAAGTGCAAAGGCTGTCCCGCACTGTCATCGGGTATGATGTCCCAGCGATCCAGCGCAGCGGTCACTTGTCGCGTCAGCATGCGATCAGGCGTGATCAGGGCCGCAACCTGCCCATCTTCAACAGCCTGGCGCAGACGCAGTGCAATCGACAATGCCTCCAGCCTTGGGCCTGGCGCTTCCACGAGTGTGACATCGCGCATCGCCTCGGTCAGATCGCTCAGGTCCGGACCTTCGGACAGCCAGGCATCGGTGACGGGCGCGGGCCGCAAGGCCAGAGACAGAACACGATTGCGTTTTGCGTCGGGGGGACTGGCTTCGGTCCATCGGCCAATGGACCCGGGCGTCAGGCGCAGACGTGACATCAAAGAGGCAAAGCGATACTGCGGATGATCTTCGCTGTTCAGTCCGTTTTCCAGATGACCCCAGACTCTTTCGGGCAGGTCGAAATCAAATCCGGGCAGCACCACCGCGCCTTGCGGCAGCGTTGCAACAAGCTCCATCAACATCGCTGTTGTGCCGCGCGACCCCGTAGATCCGGCGAGGATAACCGGATGGGTCGGTGGCGCCTCGGACCAGATCTGAGCCAGTCGCTCAACTGCCCTGCGTTGGCGCGCCTCGGCATCCGGTTCGGAGGCATGGCCGACAAACTGCTCGGCGATGCCAATGAACGATTGGGCCCGCGCCCAATGTCCGGACTGGTCCGAAACGTCGAGCGACTGGATCGCTTTTGCAGAAACGCCTTCGCCGTGCATTTCCGACATGAGATCTGCCAAACTATCCGCCAGATCATAGAGCGACGCGCGCGGTGCCAGATCGGGCTGATGTTCAAGAAGCTGACCAATCAACTGCGCCAGTTCAAGCCGGCGCCGTAGCCCGGGTGCCGCAGGCGGCAGGTCAAACAGTTCTGGCCGTTCCGGGATGTCTGAAAGCAAGGTCAGCTGTGGCAGCAAACAAGCCGGGCCCTGATCGAAAAGGTCGCGCACTCTTCGGGCCATTCGGCGCGTATTCACGATCAGTTCGACGCGCGCCATCGCGTCTGGTGGTTGGTTGCGCAGCCGGTCGCGCAGTCCTTTGATAAGCTCCTGCGGGAAGTCGACGCCGGGCGGCAGGGCAAAGACACGCGCGTTGGCGCCATCCTCAAACATCCGCAGGATCCAAGAGCGTTTCGGCGAGCGGTATTCCTTCAGGCGTGCCAACGTCGCACCATTGTCCAGGATAGGGTAAACCAAAGAGGCGGTTTTCCTCTCTCATCAGATCCCAGACGAGGTTCAGCGAAAAGACCTGTTCTGATATGTCGTTTAACCTGTCAGTTTTGATGATCTGAATTCCGCCGTAGACAAGCGATCCTCCGCGCGAGACCCGAGAGTCCTGATCAAGGAAAAAGTCCCCGGGCCCGGCGTGCCCCAAAGCTTGGGTGCCAGGGACGCAAATCAGCAAAGCGTCCATTTTGCTGGGGTCCCAGGCTTCCGCCAGAAGCTGCAACGGATTGGGACCCGACCAGATCGCATCCGTATTCATGGTAAAGACCGGCTCGGAGCCCAGCAAAGGCAACGCGTGTTTCAATCCGCCGCCGGTTTCTAGCGCTTGTGGGGATTCGTTGGAGATGCGGACGTTGTACGGCCGCAATGCTTCGGCCATCATTTCGGGTTTGTAGTATGTGTTGACGACCACGGTTTCGGGCGTGATGGCTTTTGTCAGCTCGAAAGCGTGATCGAACAAAGGCCGGCCAGCCACTTCGATCAGCGGCTTTGGCCTGTCGCGCGTCAAATCGCCCATGCGGGTTCCTAGCCCCGCTGCAAACATCATCACGGCGCTGGGCATTTCGCTCTCAATTGATCAAGAACATCGTTGCTAGGCACCGGTAACCGCTCACGCAGTAACCCGGAGACCGGCGCCAGCGCCGGGTGTTCCAGATCCGCCATCAGCAGATCCCATACCCGCGGAATCCAATCCAGATAGTGCGGCTTGCCATACTTCGTGCAGAGCCGCGCAAAGGTTCCTAGAACACGCAGATGCCGCTGCGCACCTAGAACCGCATAGGCGGTTCGAAACCGGTGTTCATCCACGCCCGTCGCCTGCAGATATCGATCGATCATCGCAATTTCGACGGCGGGACTGACGTCACGGCGGGCGTCCTGAAGCAACGACATCAGATCGTAGGCCGCGTGCCCCAGCATCGCATCCTGAAAATCGAGAAGCCCGACTTTGGCAGCACCGTTTCGCTCAGGGAGCCAGAGGAGGTTTTCGGCGTGATAGTCGCGCAAGATCAGCACCGGATCTGCAGATGTCTCCTGCTCCAATATGTCTTCGAAGGCGCGCAAAAATCGATTCGACCCGGCAGCCTGGTCGGGGTCAACTGCCCCGGCGTATTCCCGAAAGGCCAACTCCGCCAAGGCCGCCATCCGTTCGGGGTGGTAGCTTTCTACGTTGTTGGGCGGCGGGCAAGCGTGCAGTGCAATCAACACATCCGTGGCCACCGCATAAAGTTCATGTTCCTTGGCCGGTTCCCTTGCAACCACCCGCGCCAGAAGTGCGTCGCCGAGATCTTCGAGGATCAGCAGACCGACATCCGAATCCTCGGCATAAATCTCAGGCGCGCTGAGGCCGTTGGACGACAGGTGCTGTCCGATATGGCAGAAGGGACGGACGTCTTCACCGCGATCAGGCGGTGCATCCATCAGCACGGCCGATTGCCCGGTTTTGGGGTGCGCAAGCCGTTCATATCGTCGGTTCGAGGCGTCGCCCGCCAGCGGCGCGCGGTGTGATCCCCGCCAATCCGAGCCATCGATAAAGGCTTGTATCTCGTCACTTCTTTGTTTCAACCAGGGCCTCTTCCAATCGATCATCCCAACGGGGGTCGCTCCAACTGAGATCAAAGCGCCTGGTGCAGTCCTCACTGTCCACGCGCTCAATAGTCACGGTCAACGCGCTGGAAGGCGCGGCGTCCGCCATTCGGTCTGGCCATTCCACCAGGCATATTGCGTTGTCGAACGCTTCTTGCAGACCCAGCTCCTCAAGTTCGTATGAGGATGTGATGCGGTAAAGGTCGGCGTGCCATATGCTTCCTTCGGGTATGTCGTAAACTTGGACAAGTGTGTAGGTCGGAGACGGAACTTCTTCGGGTTCGGTTTGACGCGATTGAATGAGGTGGCGGGCAAACAGGCTTTTGCCGGCACCAATGTCGCCGTTCAGGAGGATGGCATCCCCCATCTTCAAGTCCCGCCCGATCACGACGGCGAGCCTTGCAGTGTCTTCGGGACTGTGAGTTGTAATCGAGAGCGCGCCACGTGCCATGGCCGCACAATGACCGCCCCCAAAAGCCGCCGCAAGCGGGATCAGACGGCGGCTCTCTGCAAAGATGCGGGGCTTTCCCCCGCTTCAGTGGGAACAAGTGCGCGGAACGTGATCATCGTGTTGGCGTTCTGTATCGGATGCACCTCACATCGCAGCGCAACCCCGTCTTTCATGGTGATGTTCGCGCTCCAGCTTGCGCGCGCGGCGCCGGGTGCAATGCAGTCCCTGATGTCCCCCCAAACCGGTGTGGCCTGACATTTCTCCTGCCATTGGCGGGTTGCATCCAGAATTGTGGTCTCGGCGAAGCTGGCGTCGGGGTCTGTCGCCCATAACTCGCAGTAGGCGGAGTTGCACAGGCTGAGCGTGCCCGTCTCAGAAAACACCACCACTGCCTCTTCCAGCTTGTTCAGAATGGATTGTCCCAGTTCAATGTCCGACCTGAACCGGCGTGTCAGCGTGACTTCGGCGGTGATGTCTTCGAAGAGAAAGGCAACCGCGCCGTCGGGGTGCGGACGTCCACTGACCTGATAAATCGAGCCAGATGCCAGAGACCAGGTTTCCTGGTAGCTTCCGTCACAGGCTGCCTCAACCAGATCAGCCATCTGATTTCGCCAGTTGGTGTAATCCTTCGGTTCAGGGATCATTCTGTTTTCCCGCAACCTGTCGAAAAAGGACAGAATGCTCGGGCGAGCGCTGAGAAAGTCTGCAGGAAGTGTGGTCAGGTCAATGAGCGCTGGGTTGAAGAGGGCCAATTGCCGGTTCCTGTCGAAGATCGCCAGCCCGGTTGGCAACTGTGCAAAGGTCTTGGCCAGCGTCTGAACAAAGTTGCGCTGGGCGATCTCGGCGCTGACGATGGCGTCGATGTCGACGGCAGAGTAGATGCAGCCCGCTTCCTGTTGCGTGCAGGTGACTTCGAACCAAAGTGTGCGACCCGTTTCAGCAACGGTCAGGCATTGCCTCTTTTTGGCAACCGGTCCCGGTGTTCGCACCAGCGGTTCAAAGAGAGGAGCCAAGGGAATCCTGTTTTCGCCTTTGATATGGTCGGCCAGCCGCTCATGCGCCCGGTTGGCCCATCTGATCTGACCTTCATCGTCGGTGTGCCACATCGGGAAAGGCGCTTCGTTCAGGTAACCCCGCGCCTCGTTCAGATCATGCCTTAGCCGGTCAATGACGCTGTCTGACCAATGCGCGCCTGCGGGAGGACGCAAATGAACCCGGATGCGACCTTGGACACGTTCGATGCTGATTTCCGAGGAGTCTCCCTGCCGACCGGAAAGATAGGTGTGCATCTCACCATCACGCAGGTCGGATTGCATCCGCGGAAGGTCCGGGAACTGATCCGACAACGCCTGATGCAGTGCGGCCCAATCCTTGCCATTGCAGTGCCGCTCCAAAAGGTCATGGCCCGATTGGGTGGCATCCAGCAAAGTGTCGCCATCAAAGAGCAGGATCGGGTCCTCCGAACCCGTCTCGAGACCGCATCTGTGTTGAAGCCGCGCCCTGCCCGCCGGGCGCTGCAAAATGATTACCGCACCCAGCGCTGCGCTGAAACAAATGAACAGCAGAAGTATCCAGTCTGTGACGTTCAAAACAGAGCTGCCCTCCATGAATTCAGAGTCCCCCATCGCCTAGATGCAGGACGATGGTTAACTTTGTCTTAACCTTCGCAGGAGAGATTAGATTTCGATGGGTTGGTTCAGACCAATTGGAACGGCCCGTTCGCCACGCTGTGCGTCGATTTTGGATCTGGGCCACACAACTTCAACCACCGCACCGCGCCGCGTTATCTGCTCCACGTCTGCTGTGTAGGGGTCCGCGCCGTTTGCGAAACTGAGTTCTGCGCCCGACCGTTCAAGCAGTGTTTTGGCTATGAACAGACCCAGACCCATTCCCTCGTATTCGGGGCGTTTTTTGCGATCTGTTTCCGTGCGACGTCGGCGGACAAAAGGGTCGCCGATACGGCGGATGAGGTGCGCGGGATACCCACTGCCATCATCCATGATGCGCACAGATACGGTGTCTTCGGTCCAACTGGCCTCGATCCAGACATTGGCCCGTGCAAAATCTACTGCGTTCTGGATCAGGTTCCTCAACCCGTGGATCACTTCAGGTAACCTGAGTATCGAAGGTTGCTGAGCACCTGCGCCTTCTCCCGGGTTCTCCTCGAAGTGGATGATCTTACCGCGGTTCATATGGGGCTCTGCGGCCTCCTGAATGACCGCCGTCACAGGCGCCTGCCTCAGATGCAGGTCATCTTTGCCCGCCCTTCCCATGTCTTTTAGAATGTCTCTGCAACGATCAGCCTGCTGTCGGATCAAGGCTGCATCTTCCCGCAGATCGGGTCGATCCTTCAATTCCTCCAGCAGTTCAGCGCTGGCCAGTTTGATGGTGGCCAACGGAGTGCCAAGCTCGTGTGCCGCTGCTGCGACAACACCACCCAAATCTGTGAGCTTTTGTTCTCGAGCCAAAGCCATCTGCGTTGCGGTCAGAGCTTCAGACATCGAATGCATCTCAGAGCTGACCCGCCGGGAGTAAGCGCCCATAAAGACCGTCGCAATGATGATCGCGGCCCAGTTCCCGAACACGAAAATGTCAGGCATGCGCAAAATGAACCCCTGATCGGTGCGCAACGGCAAATGAAACTCGGCAAGAAGGGTCACCAAAATGATGGCGGCCCCGCCGATCAGGACCGTAGATCGCAGCGTCATCACGCTGGCCGAGATCGTCACCGGCCCTAGTAAGAGCATCGCAAACGGGTTGTGCAGACCGCCGGTCAGGTAAAGCAGGAAGGACAACTGCAGAAGATCAAACAGCACCATCAGAAAGTTTTCAGTCTCTGACAGCCGCTTGTTCTCTGGAAACACGAAGATCGCAATCAGGTTTCCGATCACCGAGACACCCACGGCCATGTAGCACAGCCCAAGTTCAAGCTGCAGATTGTACATGCGCTGGGCCACGGTGATGGCTGCAAGCTGGCCCGCAATCGCCACCCAGCGCAACAGGATCAGGGTCCGAAGACGAATCCAGTTGCTGCGCTCCCTTTCGGAAAACAGGCCGATATTGGAATCGCTCATAGGGGTCCTAAGTTGGTTGCAACGGGTGGGCCAAATGTTAGGTCTGCACCGATCCCTGATCAACCATCCGAAATGAGGGTACAACGTGCCATGAGCCGAATGATTTTGATAGTCGCCGCCGCCGTCATCGTTGCCGGTCTCGCCGGAATGTGGCTCGCCACGCAGGTCAATCGATCAGACGACCAGTTTGCACAGTGTCGCGCTGGACAAATCGCAGGTGGTTCTGACCAGATTGGTGGTCCGTTCGAACTGGTGAATGCAGCCGGAGAAACAGTCACGGACGCGGATGTTCTGACGGCGCCGTCGCTGATCTATTTTGGCTACACGTTCTGCCCGGATGTTTGCCCGCTGGACACCGCGCGCAACGCCGAAGCCGTCGATTTGCTGGAAGAGAACGGGAAAATGGTGACCCCCATCTTCATTTCGGTCGACCCGCAACGCGATACGCCGGAGGTTGTCGGTGACTTTGCCTACAACCTGCACGAACGCATGATTGGACTTACGGGCTCGCCGGAGCAGGTGAAAGCGGCCAGCAAAGCTTACAAGACGTACTATAAGGCGCACCCCGGTGACGATGAGTTCTACCTGGTCGATCACTCGACGTTCAGCTACTTGGTGCTTCCAGAGCACGGCTTTGTCGAGTTCTTTCGCCGCGACATTGGTGCGGAACAGATGGCTGATCGAATAGGGTGCTTTGTCGAGAATGCCTGACGCCGAAAGCCGGTTTGACCTTTGTATCGGTGGGGGCAATACTTCCAGTTGATAGCGAAATGCAATTGCGGAGACTAACGCATGGCGGAGCCTGCGCTGAACGAGATCGGACCAGACAAATCACTGCTCCTGGTGGACGACGACGAGCCGTTTCTGCGGCGGCTTGCCAAGGCCATGGAGAAGCGTGGCTTTGAAGTTGAAACAGCCGGTTCGGTCACAGCCGGGCGCGCGATTGCGACGGCACGACCGCCCGCCTACGCCGTTGTGGATTTGCGCCTCGAAGACGGCAACGGGCTGGATGTGGTCGAAGTGCTGCGCGAGAAACGCCCTGACAGCCGCGTGGTGGTGCTAACCGGTTATGGTGCCATTGCCACGGCTGTTGCGGCAGTAAAGATCGGGGCGACGGATTACCTATCCAAACCCGCAGATGCCACCGATGTCACCAATGCGCTGCTGGCGAAATCGGATGAACTTCCGCCGCCGCCTGAAAACCCCATGAGTGCTGACAGGGTGCGCTGGGAACACATTCAGCGCGTCTACGAGCTTTGCGACAGGAACGTCAGCGAAACCGCCCGGCGTCTGAACATGCACCGCAGGACACTGCAGCGGATACTGGCAAAGCGAAGCCCAAGGTGACCTGAAGGCGCAGATTGCGTCACGAAGGCAACTGTTTCACCAATGCCTCAAAGCGCTGCACAAAGCGCGCGCGGGTCTCCATGGGTGGCCTGAGAGCGATCTCTAAATCCAACATAGTCGCTGCGTCGGGTTTGCCAAAGAAGCGATCCGCTTCGGCCTTTGAGAACCCTGCGATTTGGGTCGCTTCCATCCAGGCGCTGATGCGATCGGCCTTCTTGATCCGCTGTTTGATCGTCTTTGGCAAAGTTGCCGGCAGACCGAACCGCAGATGTACGGCTGCTGACAGCCGGTCATCCAGCGCACCGTAGCCCGGACCGACGGCGGCTTTGACCGGGGAGATCATATCGCCAATCACATATTCCGGTGCATCATGCAGCAATGCCGCCAGCCGCCATTTGGCGGGCGCGGTCGGATGAATGCGGGCAAACAGGTCTTCCACCAAAAGCGAATGCTCGGCCACGGAATACGCGTAGTCTCCGCGAGTCTGGCCGTTCCAGCGCGCAACAAAGGACAGGCCGTGGGCGATGTCCTCGATCTCGATGTCCATCGGCGTCGGGTCCAGCAGATCGAGGCGGCGACCAGAGAGCATTCTTTGCCAGGCGCGTGCGGGTTTTTTCAAGTTTGCTCCACTGTTTTGAACCCTTTGCAGGCGGTGTGCCGGAAGTCAGCGCGGATTTCCAGACCAATGGTCGCGTCCGGTGCGCCACGCTGTCAACCGGCGCCTCTGCTCGGCCATTGAGGGTCAGCAACGAACCTGATAAGGCGCGCCAAACGCGCGCGTGAAAGGGTTACACGATGACAACCGATTACATCGTCAAAGACATTAATCTGGCCGATTTCGGCCGCAAGGAATTGACAATTGCCGAAACCGAGATGCCGGGCCTGATGGCTTTGCGCGAGGAGTATGGTGCGTCCAAGCCCCTGAAAGGGGCTCGTATCGCCGGTTCGCTGCACATGACTATTCAGACTGCCGTTCTGATCGAGACTCTGGTGGCGCTCGGCGCCGAGGTGCGCTGGGCATCGTGCAACATCTTCTCGACGCAAGATCATGCGGCTGCGGCGATTGCCGCAGGCGGCACCCCCGTTTTCGCGGTCAAAGGCGAAACACTCGAGGAGTACTGGGACTACGCCGACAAGATCTTTCAGTTCGAGGAGGGCGGTTGCAACATGATCCTCGACGATGGTGGCGATGCAACGCTCTATATCCTGATGGGCGCACGCGTCGAAGAAGGCGAAGAAGACCTGATCGCCGTGCCCACCAGCGAGGAAGAAGAGTACCTCTTTGCACAGATCAAGAAACGCATCGCAGAGACCCCCGGCTGGTTCGTGAAACAGCGTCACATGATCCAGGGCGTGACCGAGGAAACAACCACCGGCGTGCATCGTCTGTATCAAATGATGGAAAAAGGGCACCTGCCGTTCCCCGCCATCAACGTGAACGACAGTGTGACCAAGTCAAAATTCGACAACAAATACGGTTGTAAAGAGTCATTGGTGGACGGCATTCGCCGCGCAACAGACACGATGATGGCCGGCAAGACGGCTGTTGTGTGTGGATATGGCGACGTTGGCAAAGGATCAGCCGCATCGCTTTCCGGTGCGGGTGCCCGTGTGAAAGTGACCGAGGTTGATCCCATCTGCGCGCTTCAGGCGGCGATGGACGGCTTCGAAGTCACGACGCTGGAAGACGCATTGTCGACCGCAGATATCTTTATCACCACGACTGGCAACAAGGACGTGATCCGCATCGAGCATATGCGCGAGATGAAGGACATGGCGATTGTCGGTAACATTGGTCACTTCGACAACGAAATTCAGGTTGCTGCGCTGAAGAACCACAAGTGGACCAACATCAAGGACCAGGTGGACATGATCGAGATGCCGTCCGGCAACCGCATCATTCTGCTGTCCGAAGGACGCCTGCTCAATCTCGGCAACGCAACCGGCCACCCGTCATTTGTGATGTCCGCCAGCTTCACCAATCAGACGCTGGCCCAGATCGAGCTTTGGACCAAAGGCGATGACTACAACAACGAAGTTTATGTCTTGCCCAAGCATCTGGACGAAAAGGTTGCACGCCTTCACCTGTCCAAGATTGGCGTGAAACTGACGGAACTCTCCGGAGAGCAGGCCGCTTACATCGGTGTCACGCCTGAGGGACCTTTCAAACCGGAACACTACCGGTACTGAATCAGCGCTTGATTCAATCTCTTACGCCGTTCCCATTTTTGGGAGCGGCGTTTTTCGTTTTGCGCGTCGGCAGACCCTTGGAAACGACCCGCCCGATGGGCGTGAGGCCAAAACTTCCGTTGGCAAACGCGATTTTGCCGAACACAGGCGATTTGAAAAGAATGCGAGGCTTTTGCCGATTGGCTCAACCTTGGCGCTCTGCTAGGGTCGTTGTACTCGGCCAGGATGGCCAGAGCCTAATTCGAACACGTGTGGTGAGCATGGGAGCACGTGGGGTACGGAGGGTTCTGGCATCTGCCGGAATCCTCCGTTTTAGTTCGCGTATCCAGACATCCTGCAGATGGTTTGCCATTCCGCCTCCGTGACTGGCTGGACAGAGAGGCGGGAATTGCGCACCAAAACCATCTCGGACAGTGCTTCGGTTTGCTTGATTTCGTCCAGGGTGATCGGCCGTGGCATCGTGCCCACGGCTTTGATGTCAACGCACTCCCAGCGTTCGTCGTCTGTCGTGCTGTCGGGATGTGCTTCTGCGATGACCTCAACGATTCCGACCACAGCTTTCTCGGTCTGAGAATGGTAGAAAAATCCCAGGTCCCCGATCGCCATCTGGCGCATAAAGTTGCGGGCCTGATAGTTCCGCACCCCATCCCATTCTTCGCCGTCCTCACCCTTGGCAAGCTGATCGTCCCAGCTCCAGGTGGATGGTTCAGATTTAAACAGCCAATACGCCATCTTACGTGCCCCATTTCCCTCTGTTTGAACCGGACATCTCTGGGTCCAGTGCCGCATCGCACTGTTCTTTCGAGTCGCGGTTCATTCTTCTTTCAATGAACGCGCCAACAGCACTTTTGTTGCTTCATCGACAGTCAGTGAGTGATCCAACAATTGCACTACGGCATCCGATATCGGCATCTCGACCCCGAGCTTTTTCGCCTGCTCAGAGACTGCACGTGCGGTTGCTGCGCCCTCGACCGTAATGTCAGGATCAAATCGCTCGCCACGACCGATTGCAAGGCCCAATCGGTAGTTGCGTGACAGCTCAGACGTGCATGTCAACGCAAGATCACCGAAGCCCGAAAGCCCGGCCAACGTTTCTGGCGCCGCGCCCAGCCGGGATGCGTACCTGACCATTTCTGCATAGCCTCTGGTCATCAGTGCGGCGCGCGCACTGTCCCCTAGGCCCGCGCCTATGACCGCGCCACATCCAATCGCCATAACGTTCTTCAGCGCACCACCCAGCTCGGCGCCTCGAGTGTCGTTTGTACGATAGAGCCGGAGGTTTGCGGTGCTCAGCGCGACCTGAAGGTCTTTGCAAAGGGTGTGGTCCGTGCAAGCCAGAGTCAGTGCCGTTGGGAGACCATGTGCGATATCGCGCGCGAAACTTGGGCCAGTCAGCAGAGCCCTTCGGGCGTCGGGCAGGACGTCATCGATCACCTCCATCGGCCCTGAACCTGTGGTCAATTCAATCCCCTTGCAGCAGGAAACCAGAGTTTTTTTGGCCAGACCATCGCGGAGGTCCAGCAACAGTCCGCGTAATTTCTGAAGCGGGACCGCAAGCAAGATGACGTCCGATCGAAGAGCGCCTTCAATATCCGCGGTGATTTGAAGCGTATCCGGCAACTTGACGTCCGGAAGCCTTCGGGCGTTCACGCGCTCATTTGACATGGCCTGCGCATCCGCACGCGAACGCGCCCAGAGACAAACAGGTCCTTTCCCGGCCAGCGAAACGGCAAGCGCAGTTCCAAATGCACCCGCGCCCAGGACGCTGATGGTCATGCTTTGGCTCCTTTGCGTCCGCCGCCCAGCATCGGTGTCGCGGTCTTGTCGAGCGGCCAGCGCGGTCGGGCCGCAAGATCCATGCCGTCTTGTTTGCCGCGCCGCCGCGCCTCAAGACCGGCAAAGGCGATCATGGCGGCATTGTCGGTGCACAAAGTCAGTGGCGGTGCGACGAACCGGGCATCAAATTCGGCAGAAACAGTCTCTAACCCTGCCCGAATGCGGGTGTTTGCGGCCACGCCGCCCGCGACAGCGAGAGCGGGTTCGGATACCCCGCGCGCCGTAAAGACTTCGAGGGCGCGCCGGGACTTCTCGCTCAGAACCTCGGTCACTGCGTTTTGAAAGGCGGCGCACAGATCGGCCCGGTCTTGGCGATAGAGGCCGCCTTGAGCCTGAACAAGTGCGTCGCGTTCCCGCAGTACGGCGGTTTTGAGGCCCGAAAAGGACATATCGCATCCGGGTCGATCAAGCAGTGGCTTTGGCAGCGCAAAGCGCTTGGCATCACCCAACCGCGCTTCGATCTCGACGGCTGGGCCGCCGGGTTGTGCAAGCCCTAGCAGACGGGCTGTTTTGTCAAAAGCTTCCCCCGGCGCATCATCTATCGTGCCTCCGAGACGTTCGTATCGGTCAGGTTCGTGAACGATCAGAAACTGGCAATGGCCGCCAGAGACGAGCAACATCAGGTAAGGGTACGGCAATCCATCTGTGAGGCGTGGCGTCAGCGCGTGTCCAGCGAGATGATTGACACCGACGAGCGGGGCGCCGGTCGCCGCGCTCAAGCCCTTGGCACACATCACCCCGGATAATACGCCGCCGATCAATCCCGGACCTGCGGTTACAGCAATTGCGTCTATGGCGTCCAATGTCACCTCAGCTTCGGACAACGCTTGTTCCACGCAAATGTCCAATTTTTCAGCATGCGCCCGCGCGGCAATTTCCGGAACCACGCCGCCGAATTCGGCGTGCAAGGCGCCCTGACCCTGCACAACAGAGGACAGGATCTCTGCGCGTCCTTCGCCGGTCCCCCGGACAACCGCCGCCGCAGTGTCATCACAGCTGCTTTCCAGACCCAGTACTGTCAGAGCGTCTGCCATCACATCCGATCGTTGCATCATTTGCCGCCGGGAGGTATCACCGCACACCTTGGCAAACAATCCCGGGACTGTGGATGGCCGTGCCGCGCCTTGCCCTTTTTCTGACCAGACCCGAAGCGGCTTCTCGTCGCTTCTATGCCGCTTTGCCCGCGCATTTACAGGCTGTTTTGATTCCCGTTTATGCGCCATTGATCGCAATCGAAACAATCGACCAACCTGTCGATACCAGTCTCTACAAAGGCATAATCTTCACATCATCGAACGGCGTTCTGGCGGCTGGGAAGCTTGGAGTGTCACCCGCACAACCGGCCTACTGCGTCGGCGCACGCACCGGTGAGACCGCGCGCGCGGGCGGCTGGCAAGCGCAGGTATCGGGGCAATCGGCTAACGAACTGGTCGAGGCGCTGATCGCGGCTCCTCCTGCGCCCCCTTTGCTTCACCTTCGGGGAGTCCATTCGCGCGGGCAGGTGTCCAGCCGGTTGTCGGCAGCGGGGCTCACGTGCGATGAGCGTGTCATCTACGATCAGCGGAGCTTACCGCTCGATCCAGGGGCTTTGGAAGCCATCGCCGACACAGTGACTATCGCCCCGGTGTTTTCACCGAGGACGGCGGAGCAATTTTCGCATCAGTACGCCGGATCGGACACCTTGTTTCTCGCGGCTTTGAGTGGTGCGGTGGCGGATTCTCTGCGTGGTATGAAATGTGCGCGCTTGGCGGTGGCGCCTCATCCAAGTGCTGACGCCATGAGAGAACTGATCGGAAAGCTGGTGAACGAGGCGAGTCGGGTTGAGGCAGGCGGAGGCCCGCAGTAAGGTCCTCAGGCGATTTAGACCTGCCACGCCAAGAATCGAAGGGGCCTGTCACGTTGTCCGACGACAAGAAAAACGAAGCAGATTCGGTATCTTCGGATGCTGCGACATCTGCCGGACCCTTCGACAAAGAGTGGGTCAGCGAGAATGATGCGGCCAGTTCAGAAAAGGTTGCGGAGGAAATAGCTGAAGAGGATCAATCTTCCGAAGCCGAAGCCGAAGCCGAAGCCGAAGCCGAAGCCGAAGCCGAAGCCGAAGCCGAAGCCGAAGCCGAAGCCGAAGCCGAAGCCGAAGCCGAAGCCGAAGCCGAAGCCGAAGCGCAGCAGGACATCGATGACTCTCTCGCGACCGACAACGCGGAACCCGCAGTGCAGGAAAAGGTTGTCGAGCGCGTCATTGAGACCAAAAAGCACAGCTTTGTGCCTGCGTTGATCGGTGGGGCAGTTGCGGCGCTGATCGGGTTCGCGGTGGCGCAGTCAAACAGCCTTCAGTCTGTGCTGCCTGCTCCATTGAAAGATGCAAATGCCGAAGCTTTGGAGGCCCTCCAAAAAACGGTTTCCGAACAGGCCACCGAACTGGCGGATCTGCGCTCGCAATTGGCCGCTGCGGCAGCTCCGGACTTGGCGCCTTTGGAAAAGCAGGTCTCTGATCTGACGGACAGTGTCTCGCAGGTATCATCCAACACGGACGAGCTGAGCAAGTTGAGCAGCCGGATCACGGCGATTGAGTCACAGCCTGCGCCCGACTCCTCTGGCACCGTGCCTGCAGACTATCAAAAAGACCTCGACTCACTCCGGGCAGCGTTGGCAGCGCAACGGTCAGACGTCGATGCGCTGGTTTCCGAGGCGAAGACTCGAGACGCAGAGGCCGCCGCCGCTGCAAAACTTGCCGAAGCAAGGAACGCATTGACGCAGGTCCAATCCGCATTGGAAACGGGTGCGGCATACGCCAATGTGTTGACCGCGTTGCGCGACAGCGGGCAAACCGTCCCCGAATCACTCTCGAAGCCCGCGCCGGAGGGTGTGGCGACTCAGGCTGCGTTGATCAACGGCTTTGCCCCTGCTGCGCGCGAGGCGCTTGCGTCTTCCCGCAGCGAAAGTACTGATGGCGAAAGCCTGATGGAGTTCTTCCAGCGGCAGCTGGGTGCCCGGTCAGTCACACCACGTGAAGGCGACAGCGTGGACGCCGTGCTTTCGAGGGCAGAGGCGGCAGTTGATTCAGGAAAGCTCGATTCCGCACTGACTGAATTGCAGGCGCTCCCTGACACTGCCAAATCAGAATTGGCGACCTGGATCGCAATGGCCGAAACCCGCCGTGCCGCGCTCGATGCTGCTGCTGCTATGGCGCAAAGCCTGAACTCCAACTGAAGGTTCCCGTATGCTGTTTTCGCTTCTGAAGATTTTGGTGTTTGTGTGCATCATTGCAGCACTCGGGCTGGGCGCCGGTGCTTTGATGGAAATGCAGGGCGGCGTTCAGGTCACCGTGGCGGGCACTGAGTACACATTTGGCCCGTTGGAATCAGTGATTGCCGCGATCGCTCTGGTCGTTGTGGTCTGGCTGTTTCTCAAACTTCTGTCGTTGCTGGTTGCCCTTCTGCGTTTCCTGAGCGGGGACGAAACGGCCTTGTCGCGCTACTTTGATCGCGGGCGAGAGCGCAAAGGGTACAAGGCGCTCAGCGAGGGCATGATGGCGTTGGCGTCCGGCGAGGCCAAGCTTGCCATGTCGCGCGCTGCGCGGGCGGAACGGTACCTGCAGAAACCGGAACTGACCAATCTGCTGACCGCTCAGGCCGCGGAAATGTCCGGCGATACAGCCAAGGCGACCGAAACCTACAAAAAGCTGATTGCCGACGACAGCACCCGATTTGTCGGCGTGCGCGGGATCATGAAACAAAAGTTGGCCGCGGGCGACACCGACACCGCCCGGAAACTGGCGGAAAAGGCGCTGGCCTTGAAACCGCGCCACGAGGAAACACAAGACGTTCTTCTGAAGCTTCAGGCCCAGGCAAACGACTGGGCGGGCGCGCGCGCCACGCTAAGCACCAAACTCAAGCACGGATCTCTTCCACGAGATGTGTTCACAAGACGTGAGGCCGTCCTCGCACTGGCCGAAGCCAAGGACATCGTGGACGAAGATGCCACAACGTCTGAACGCGAAGAAGCGATTCAGGCGAACCGCCTTTCGCCCGATCTGATCCCCGCCGCCGCCATGGCGGCGCGCAGCTACATTGCCAAGAACAAACCGCGGAACGCGGTTCGCGTGATCAAAAAGGCATGGCAGGCCCAACCCCACCCGGATTTGGCGGCCGCCTTTGCAGAGATTGTACCGGATGAAACCCCGCAAGAACGGGTGAAACGGTTCGCAACGCTGACAGCGATCCACCCGGACAACCCGGAAACCCGTCTGGTTCTGGGCGAGTTGAACATCGTTGCCGAGGACTTCCCCGAAGCACGGCGCGCCCTTTCACCGCTGCTTGACGATGCGCCGGACGCGCGCGCCTACACGTTGATGGCCGCCGTGGAGCGCGGCGAGGGGGCGTCTGACAGTGTTGTCCAGGGCTGGCTGACCCGGGCATTGAATGCGCCGCGCGGCCCGCAATGGGTCTGTGACAATTGCCAGCATATCAGTGCGCAATGGGCCCCGGTCTGCGAGAACTGCGAAAGCTTTGACACGCTCAGCTGGCGGCGCCCGCAGACATCAGAGCCCGGCACCAGCGCAGCTGCCGTCATGCTGCCGTTGATTGTTGGCTCGGAGGATTCGGAGCCGGACCCATCGGAAGACGACGTGCCCGAGGTCGAGCTTTTGGACGCAGAGGTCGTGCCGCCTGCGTCGGGAGCCAACGGCGCGCAGACCGCCGAAGAGCGCACTCAAGGCGGCAACTGAAGAGTCTTCGCCTTTGCTGACCGCGCAACGGTACCATTGCGACATCTCTTTTGAAGTCGTGATTGCCTTCTGCTTCACTTAGACGCCTCTCCGCGACCGCAGATTGACCGCGGGAGTTGGTGGTGCCGAAGCAACTTGGATCGGGGCTCATCCTCCGCCTTTCTTGCGAGAGAACATCCTGATTGAGAGCCATGATTGCCTGCGTCTTGCGCTCAGATGAAGGGCTGGATCCATACACCCAAGCCGATGCCCGTGGCTCCGCAAACAGGCAAGCGACCATTCGCGGAGTACATGTGCGTTCGACTTGAATGAACCTGTGTTTACTTCGCGATCCGCCAGAGCCTTCGCGCGAAAGCATCGCGAATGCAAACTTACGCGTTCGAAGTCAATCGAACCGTTCACCTTTGAGGCGGATACCGGCGACATCACGATCCCAGGTGTCCGAGGTCACACCCGATGCACGCAACTCATGTTTCAGAACCTTGGCGCTGGGCGTTTTGGGCAGACCCCCTTCGATGATCCGGACATAGCGGGGGACCATGAAGTAGGCCATGCGCTCTTTCAGGAAATCGATCAGATGAATGGGGTCCAACCGCCGCCCTTCGACAAGCGAGACACAGACCATGACATCATCTTCGCTGAATTCCGAGGGGACCGCGACGGCTGCAGCTTCGGCAATATCGGGATGCGCGCAGACCTCTGCTTCGACTTCGAAGGACGAGATGTTCTCACCTCTGCGCCGGATTGCGTCCTTCATCCTGTCGACGAAGAAGAAGTTGCCATCCGCGTCACGGGTGAACGCATCCCCGGTGTGAAACCAGCCGTTACGCCATGCTTTCGCCGTCGCTTCGGGGTTCTTGTAGTAACCGCTCATCATCGCCCAGGGACGGTCAGTGCGGACCAGCATTTCGCCGACCGCGCCACATGGGACTTCGCAGTCGTTGTCATCGACCAGCCGGACTTCGACCCCGGGGCGCGGTTTGCCGCAGGTGCCCCGCACGGTGGGGTTTGGTTCGGACACGATGGGCGTCGAAACTTCTGTCATGTTAAAAATGGTATAGACTTTGACCCCGAACCGCTTGGCAAAGCTCTCAGAGTTCGCCGCCAACGGCACCATCAGAACCAGGCGCAGCGGGTTATCGGATTCGGCATCATTGACCGCCTGTTTTTCAAGAAAGGTCGCCATGACGCCAAGCAGGAAAGCAACGGTGCTTTGGGTGTTGCGGACGGATTGCCAATAGGTCGCGGTGTCAAAACGGTCGACCATTGCAAAGGATCCGCCGCGCGCCAGCATGCAGAACATCGGACCCATGCCACCGATGTGAAACATCGGAGCGTTGATCAGATAGCGGTCCTCGGCTGTCACAAATGGCCAACTTTCTGGTCCTGCATTCGTGAAGAGATGGAGGTACGAGACCAGGACCCCCTTGGAAGGACCCGTGGTGCCCGAGGTGTAAATGATCGCCATGGGATCCCAAGGCTCGATCAGACGGGACAGCGGCGCCAAAGTACCACTCTCTGGTAAGAGCGCCTCGTCGTAGGTCACAGCTGGCAGCGCTGGTGCCTCGGGCACCGCGCCACCGACAACAACCATCCGCTCCAGAGCGTGCAGTTCGATCCCTGACAGCCGGTCGGCAAGCGTCGCATGCACGATCGCCAGCCTGGCTTCCGATACGCCGATCACATGCTCCAAAAGCCGCCCCTTATAGGCGGTATTGATCGGAACATAGACGGCGCCAATGTAATTCAGGGCAAAGAACACGCGCAGTTGCTCGCGGCTGTTGGGCATAAAGACCAGCACGTGATCGCCCTGCATGACCCCCTGAGCCTGCAGCCCCAGACCCGTCTGTATGATCAGCTCTCGAAACTGCGCATAGCTCCATTCCTCACCGGTATCGTCGAACTTGACCACGACAGTGTCAGGGCGTTCCGAAGCGTGGCGGTCGATCAGGTCACGGGTGACGACGCGGTCCCGCGGTGGAATTCGCGGATCGCTGGTCTCTGGGCTGTCCGGGCTTATGGCGACATCAAACATGGGGCCTCCCTTCCGGTTTGGTTTGTCACTGGTGCGCGCCCGCTCCTTTGACCGGTCGGCGCAATGTGAGCTTTGATTGCGGCTCAAGCTTATGCCACGGCGTCTTGGTCCGCGCGGCGGTGCGTAAGGATGTAGTTGTCCAGGTCAGCTTCACGGGTCATTCGCCAGAAATCGTCGTTGCGCCAGGGTGTGATGGCGACCACACGGCCGCGCGTGTTGCGGTACCAGTTGTCCATACCGGGATGGGTCCACACCATGCGCTCATGCGCCGCATCAACCCTGTCATTGTACGCGCGGTACACGTCCTCGCGCACCTCAACGGCGTCCGTTCTGGTCTCGAACATCTTTTCCAGAAGGCTCATCACATAGTCCATCTGGTTCTCAATGGGTGTGATGATGCTGCCTCCATGTCCCAGCCCGACATTTGGGCCAAGCAATGTAAAGAAGTTGGGGAAACCGCTGACAGTCGTGCCAAGATAAGCGCGCGCGTCGTCGCCGTCCCAGGCGTCACTGACGCTGAGCCCGCCGCGCCCGCGCACCTCGTATGACGATAGAAGTGCCGTTGCCTTGAACCCGGTTGCCAGGATCAGCACATCCGCGGTGTGACGTGATCCGTCGCCCGCAATCAGGGTCCGGCCTTCGACCCGTTCAAGGCGTTCGGCAACCAGATCGACATCGGGACGCGCCACGGTCCGGAACCAGCCATTGTCCAGCAGCATCCGTTTGCCGAAGGGCGGGTAGTCGGGCATCACCTTGTCCAACAGGTCCTGCCGATCTCCCAGCTCTTCGCGCATGTAAGCCACAAAATGCCTGCGATGGGCCTCATTCTCAGCATTGAGCGCGGTGTCGGGACGCGGCCAGTCCGGGTCCTTTTGCAATGATGGGTGGATTCTGTCGTTGAATGTCCAGGCGAGGCGCTGCCGATACCAGGCCTGATAAAGCGGCACCTCCTGCAACAAGAAACGGATGGGTTCGGGGACCCTTTTGCGAAATTTTGGGAACGGTGCCGCCCATTGCTTGGACCGGGCGAAAACTGTCAGATGCGCGACCTTGTCCGCGATGGCAGGGACCACTTGCATCGCCGTGGCCCCGTTGCCCACAATCGCAACGCGTTTGCCTTCAAGGTCACAATCTTCGGGCCACTGGGCTGTATGGAAGCTGGGACCTTCGAAGCTGTCGAGTCCGTCGATTGGTGGGACATGCGAGATGTTGAGCACGCCCACGCCCGAGATGACGATATCGCTGCGATGGGTCTCGCTTTGGCCATCGGGCGTTTCCACTGTCACCTCCCAGCACTGCGCGCCCTCGTCCCATTCGGCTTTGCGTACGGGAGTGTTGAGCCGGACATCCGGCAGGATGCCATGTGTTTCGGCGACGCCGTGGAAATAGGCATAAAGCTCGTCCCGCAGGGCAAAGTAGTGCTGCCAGTCATGCGGCGCGAAGGAAAACGAGTAAAGGTGGTTGGGTGTATCCACGCCACAGCCGGGATAGCGGTTTTCGTACCAGGTTCCGCCAACCGCATCGTCTTTCTCGAAGATCTGGAAGGGTATCCCCGCCTGTTTGAACCGGATTGCCGCACAGATGCCTGAAACACCCGCGCCGATGATGATGGCTTTGAATCCTCCGGGAACGTCCAGCCTGCGCATCTTGCGTGCCTCGGGGCCGATGCCCAGTCCGGCCGCGACATTGCGCCCGTACTCTTCGGGTATGGGTTCGCCCATCGAGACCTTGAGCATCCGCGCCAAGAGTTCCGGAGATGGTTCAGGCAACGCCAGCGGTTTGCCATCAGACCACGCGACAATTGCCCGGAACGCCGCAGCCCGAATCTCATCCTGAATGTGGTTCGGCAACCCGCCGCTGTCGTTGTCGTCGAGCCCGCGTCCCCGCTGTGGGGCATATGGCGCTTCGAGCCAGCGCAGGTCGCCCGTCATCTGGACCAGCACCATCAAGAGGGTCGGAACGTTTGCCATGGCCACGGCTTCGGACAGGCGCAGTTTGCGATCTTCGGGCGATCCGGATGTGTCTGTCATGGTCTCACCCTCTTCTGTTGCGGGCCTAAGATCGGTCCCGGCTTGACAACCATTTCAATTTGGTTTGCGTTCTAAGTTGATTGTTTTATACAATCGTTTTAGCAAGTCAAGCCAACGGTCACGGGATCGCTTCGGCTTTGAGTCTCAGAGGCGCAAACATGTGGATGAGTAATGCAGAGCACCGCCATCAATGGTGACGTAACGCCGGGTTTTGAGCCTGTTCGCGTTGCATTTGCAGAGAATTTCTTGGAGCGCGGCGAACTCGGTGCGTCCGTTTGCCTTATCGTTGATGGCCAGACGGTTGTCGATCTGTGGGGCGGCCTGACGACCCCGGACGGTCCCGCGTGGCAGTCCGATACCGTGCATGTCGTGTTTTCCTGCACCAAACCTGCAACGGCCCTGTGTGCGCATGTGCTGGCGGCGCGCGGCACGTTGGATCTGGACGCACCGCTGCGCGCGATCTGGCCCGAACTGCGCGCCGCACAGGACGTTGCGACGTTGCGCATGATGCTTGATCACAGCATCGGTTTGCCGGCCCTGCGTGAACCGGTGAAGCCGGACGCTCTGACCGACGCCGCCTATATGACAGACTTGCTAAGCGCCGAAGAACCCTTCTGGGGGCCTGGCACGCGCGTAGGCTACCACGCCTTGACCTATGGGTTCCTGATCGGCGAGGTTGTGCGCCGCGCCACGGGTCTAAGTCTTGGCACTTTCTTTCGAGACGAAATTGCAAACCCACTTGGACTCGACTTTCATATCGGCCTGCCGACCACCGAGGAAGAGCGGGTTGCGTCAGTGGTGTCGTACCTTCCGGGCAGGGACGAGCCGCAAAACGCGTTCACCGATGCGGCAAAACAGGTCGGAACGGTTGCGAACGCGCTTGCGTTTCATTCGGGCAACTGGGTCACGCAGGGTGTAAACACCCGAGCCGGACGCGCCGCCGAGATTGGCGCGGCCGGTGGGATTGGCAACGCGCGCAGCTTGGCCGAACTCTTTGCCGCGCTGGTTCAGGGCGGCGAGCGTATCGGCCTCTCGCCTGATCTGATCGCGGGCTTCGCAGAGGCCTCTTCGGCCACCCATTGCGACGAAACACTAAGGGTTCCAACCCGGTTTGGCCCGGGCTTCATGCTGCGCATGGACAATCAGGCACCTCTACGCGGGGGTGAGGGGTTCCTGATCGGTGATCGCGCATTTGGCCATATTGGCGCTGGCGGGTCGGCGGTGTTTGCTGATCCTGAAGCGGGGCTCGCCTTTGCTTACACGATGAACCGGCAGGGTCCGGGATTGCTGCTTTCGCCTCGGGACGGACGGGCACAGGCCCTGATCGACGCTGCCTACACCTGCCTGAGCTACCGCAGAACCCCACACGCACGTTGGACGCGCTCGGCGTCCTGAGCATTCCGGCCGAACGAACCGGCTGCCGGTCACCAAGGGAGGACGACCAAATGACGAAAAACACACATTTGACCGCAGGACTTGCGGCAGGCGCACTGGCACTGGGTGTCGGTCTGGCCGAAGCCCGCGAACTCACGTTCGCGATAGGGCATCCGCCGGGCTCTTATCTGATTGAGGGCGGCGAACGCTTTTCCGAGGTGCTGAGTGAAGAAACCGACGGTGCGCTCGGCGCGCGCGTGTTTCCAATGTCGCTTCTCTCGATGGCCGAAACCTCGGCCGGGCTGCGTGAAGGTTTGGCCGACATCGGTGCCGTGATGAGCACCTATTTCACTGCAGAGTTTCCGCACACCAATATGATCCTCGACGCATCAATGTTGCTCAACACAATGGGTGACAAAGCGCGCGGCGTGGCCGGTCTGGCGTATGCCGGGGCCATGGCCGAGTTCATTCTGACCGAATGCCCGGAGTGCAACGCCGAGTTTGCATCGCAGAACCAGGTCTATACCGGGGCGGCCGGCACGCCGGGCTATGCGCTGAACTGCACCAGAAAGGTCAGCACGATGGAGGAGCTGGATGGCGCACGCCTGCGCATCGGCGGCGCCAACTGGGCACGCTGGTCAGAAGCGATCGGCGCCACACCTGTAACAATGTCCGGCAACGAGATGCTCGAAGCATTGTCGCAGGGCGTGCTCGACTGCATCCTGTTGTCAGTGCCGGACGTGCAGAATTTCGGCATGGGAGATTCCGTGACCCACATCACAACCGGCGCGCCGGGTGGTGTCTACGTGGCCTCGCTCTCAAACATGAACCGGGGCACTTGGCAGGGCCTGAGCTTGGATGAACGCCGCGCGATCATGCGCGCCAGCGCCGAAGCCTCTGCGGCGAGCACCTGGGCCTATCAGGCCGGAGAAGCCGAGGTGCTCGAACAGGTGCGCACAGCGGGCGTGGAGGTTCATACGCCCGAAGCCGCCGTGTTGGAACAGACCGCGGCTTTTGTCGAGGATGACCTTGCCACTCTGCGCGATACCTACCAGGCACAGGGTGTCGACCGCGCCGGTGAGATGCTGGAGGCATTCCGGCCACTTCTGCGCAAATGGGTGGATCTGACCCAGGGCGTCGACAGCGCTGACGACCTCGCAAAACTCTACTGGTCCGAACTCTACTCCAAAGTTGACGTGGCGACGCACGGTCAGTGAGAAACCGTGTCGGCTGGCCGTCCCACGACTGGCCAACACGCATAATCCGGGAGATCATCTGATGTGGTATCTGGGGCGCGGCGTGGCACGGTTGTCGCGCGCGGCCATCATTCTGGGCGGTGTCGCGATCGCCCTGATGATGGTGCATGTCACTGCGGATGTGGTCATGCGCTATGTGTTCAACCGGCCCTTGCCGGGAACGCTGACTGTCGTGACCTACTACTACATGATCCTCGCGACCTTTTTGCCATTGGCCTTTGCCGAACGCCGCCGCGCGCACATCTCGGTCGAAGTGGTGACCGAGATGTTGCCCAGCCATGTGCGCCACCACCTTCAGGCGTGGATGTTGCTGCCGACCGCGTTGGTCATGGGCATTTTCGCCTGGCGCAGCTTTGACGCGGCCGTTGCCGCATGGGACCTGGGCGCCAGCCAGGTTCAGGGGGCAAACCGTATCCCCGTCTGGCCGGCTTACTTCGCGCTTCCGCTTGGCATCGGTTTGATGGCTGTGGTCTTGCTGCTGCGGTTTGGCAGCTATCTGTCCGGCCGGCCCGATGGGCTGGAAGTGCAGACATTGGGCGGCACCGGATCATGACCGGGGTCGAAGTCGGGTTGTTGGCACTGGCCCTTATGCTGGTGCTGATTGCTCTCAGGATGCCGATCGGACCTGTGTTGATTGCGGTGTCCTTTGGCGGGCTCTGGGCCTTGATGGGATGGCGGGTCGCCTGGGGTGCGCTTGGGGTCATCCCCTACCAGTTCTCGGCCAACTGGATCTTGTCGTCGGTCCCGATGTTCCTGCTGTTGGGTTTCATCTGTTATCACACGCAACTCACCCAAGGGCTGTTCAACGCAGCCCGCCTTTGGCTCTCGGGTCTGCCTGGAGGTCTCGCGATTGCTGCGATCTTTGGCTCGGCAGGCTTTGCGGCAGTTTCTGGGTCATCGGTCGCCTGTTCGGCCACCATGGGCCGCATCGCAATTCCCGAGATGCTCCGGGCAAGGTACCACCCCGAATTGGCAACAGGAACAGTGGCGGTGGCCGGTACGATTGGCGCACTGATCCCACCATCGATCATCCTCATCCTCTACGGCATTGTGGCTCAGGTGTCGGTCACGCAACTGTTTCTGGGCGGGATCGCTGCAGGAGTGCTGACCGCAATCGGTTATGTCGTGGTTGTCCTGATACGGGTTTGGATGAATCCTACCTTAGCGCCCTCGCTAGATGATCGCGCTGGTATGACCGAGAAAATGGCCGCCCTGCGCGACACCTGGCCGGTGCTTGTTTTGATGGTTGGCATCTTCGGCGGTCTGTTTTCCGGCGTGTTTACACCCACCGAGGCCGGCGCTGTCGGTTCGGCGCTCGCCACCCTCATCGCAGCGTTGCGGGGTAGCCTGAATTGGAAACGGTTCTCGGATGCGATTGTCGAAACGGTGCTCACCACCTCGACCTTGATCCTGATCGGGATTGGCGCAAGCCTGCTGACCCGTTTCCTTGCCTTGTCCGGAACAGGCAGCTTCCTGAGCGATCTGGTGTTATCCGCCGAAGCGGATCCAATGGTGATCTTGTTGGGTATTGTGCTGCTTTACCTGCTCTTGGGCCTTTTTCTGGAGCCGATTGGAGCGATGCTCTTAACGTTACCGATCGTGCTGCCAATTGTTTCTGATGCCGGGTTCGAGTTGCTCTGGTTCGGGATCATCCTGACCAAGCTTCTGGAGATCGGGATGATCACGCCGCCGATTGGTATGAATGTCTTTGTCATAAAAACTGTCGTGGGAAAACTGGTCTCCACCTCGGCGATCTTCAGGGGCATCCTGTGGTTCCTGATCATGGATTTGTTGGTTCTTGTGGTACTCATATTTGTGCCGCAACTGATCCTGTTCCTGCCGGAGACATTCGGATAAAATCCACGCAAGACGAAAAAGGCAGCCATGACCCGCGACACCGCTTCCACCAAGACAGCTCCGGAAACCCCGGTAGATGCCACCGAAGAGCGCCTGAAATCCGCCGCACAACGCCTGTTTTCGAAACACGGCATAGACGGCGTTTCGGTCCGTGACATCGTAACCGAGGCCGGGCAACGCAACGGTGCCTCCCTGCATTACTACTTCCGGTCAAAGGACGGCTTGATCCGCGCATTGGTCCTGGACGGCGCCAATCGCAGCGACACCGCGCGATTGAAGGCTTTGGGCGCGCTGGAGGATCGCGGTGCGACCGTGACAGTGCGCGAAATCGTAAAGCTGCTGGTGGAGGTGGAAACCCAGCCTCAGGATCCGGAAAGCGCGCCCACCGGGTTTGGTCATATGCGCTTCATTGTCGCCCTGCAGATCAACCACCGCCACCTGATGGATGAAGCATTGGCCGGGCACAGCAACCAGGGCTATCTGAAATGTCTCGACAAGATGCGGGCCTGTCTGCCCGACATGCCAGAGGAAGTGCTCAACCAGCGTTTCATCTTCATGTACATCACACTGACCACAACCCTTGCCGCGAGAGAGGCCGCGTTTGAGGCGCATCCTATGGGCGGCAAGCTCTGGTCGTCACCCGAGGCGCTGCCCAATCTCATCTCCACCCTCGCCGCCGCAATCGAGGCGCCCTGGCCGTAAACTGTGCAGTTGCTCGTTCCCGACCCTTTCGGGAACAAGGGAAGGTCGGGTTGGGCGCTTTGGACTGACCTGCGGCGAGCGGTCTCATCGACAATAGGGACCCCGTCCGGGACACGGCTGTCATACCGGCAACAGAAACGCAGGATCACCACTGCCGCGTTGATCAGCGCCAAAGCAGGAGTTTAACCTTTTCGAGGGGCGTCCCTGATGCTACAGCGTGTGCCCGGGGCCGCTGTAGCTCAGCTGGTAGAGCACGTCATTCGTAATGATGGGGTCGGGGGTTCGAGTCCCTTCAGCGGCACCATCTTAGACAAATAACGCCATTTTTACAAAAACGAAAAAGAAAACACGGAACTTTTGATCCACCTTTTTATGCACCCTTGGTCAATCACGTCTGCGCAAATTTGCCTCATGTGACAGTTGCAGCTTGCTTGCACTGGGCAGCGTCCTAACGTCTGCGGTGGCTGTGACCCTAAGGTTGCCAATATCTTTGCGGTAAGCTGCCAAACCCAGCAGTTCATGCTCCCCAGCGTGGTCTGCTTTTTTGTCGGGTGTGCGGATGCTCTTCGGCGGGTAGACTTCTTTGGTGGCGGCGCTGTGCTATCACTGGTAAATGCGCCGTCGGCAACACGTTACACACTGGGCCAAGTTGCCCGACATGCAGAAGCATCAGCTTTGGTTTGAGTTCGGCTGCGGTCGGCGTGCCGTGGACTTCGCTTCTGATCTGTGGCCGGGGCTGGTGGATGTGTCAGAGATAGCGGAACGTGCCGTGTGTCGGCACTGCAAGAGGCCTGTTACGGATCGTTGGCTGGTGCATCTGTTGGCGCCGGATCGGTGAGTCGCGGGAAAGTTCCATTGGTGGAGCTTACCGATACCTTTTGCACCACCCTTCATCCAGCATGTGCTTCTGAATGTCTGTGCCATCGTCCAACGTGCAGACTCCGATGAACCTGTCGTGTTGGCGCCTGCCGTTAAGCGTGCAGGTTGCGGCCTTCCCAAGCGCCAATCTGTCCATCTCTAGCGTCGCCTGATTGCCCTTGAGGGTGCCTGATTCAGCGCAGTCCAACGCCGCCAGCCTGACCGCGACGCCCTTGACCTCGATGGTGTCGCCGTCGCGTACGTGGGTGACCTTGCCGGTCAGTTCATGCCCATCTGCCTTGGGGAAATAGTTGGATGTGGAGGTGGTCCTGAGGGTCTGAACACCTGAGTAGTTGGCGATGCCATAGCCTATGCAGACAAACACAACCGCAAGCACAGCGAGGTTCAACGGGCTTGTTTGACCTGTGGCAGCCGGGCGTTCGTAGCAGGGATCAATCCGTCGCCTGAAGACCCATCCGCCGACAACCAATCCGACCGCACGCGCCACGCACGCAAGCAGCAGCACGCCAAGCAGTGCCACAACCAATTCAGGAACTTCATACCCCAGGATCTGCATCCGTCCACCTACAACCCAACGTGCTTGAAACCAATTTTCTGCAGATGGGAGTTGACCCAAAGTCAATGCAACAGCAGTTGGATAACTGGTACGGCTTGAGCCGGTAACGATCCCAAAAGCAATCATTATGACTACTGATACCTTCGAAGAGTTTGCACTGGCTTCAGACAAAGACCGACCAGTCTATTGCTTCGCTGATGGTTTTTTCCGAAGTGCGTCAAGTGTCGGAGTGATGTCCATCTTCCTCCGGGACGTCCCTGATAGAGGGCAATCGGCCAGTCGGCTTCTGCAAGCCTTTGTTGATCGTGTCAATGAAACCGACCCTGCGCGGCAACCGTTCCTAATCTATCAACAAGCCTTCTGGGCGCCTGATACCAGGATAACCAGGCACCAAGGTGTGAAGGGATTGTTGAAAAAGCTCCCACCGGAACAGCAGGACTGGAACATCTTTCTGGAAAGCAAAATCATCTCGGAAGAACGTGTGAAGTACGGCGCCTGCATCAATGTTGGCCGGGACTTTGGCGCCGTTGCGGAGTTTATCGTTCACTCATGGAACTCGTACATCGTTTTCCTGTTGGAGGACGAGGTTATGCTGCTGAAAGACTACGAATGGAGTGGCAGACTTTCTGAGGACAAAGCCCTTCTCAATGGCGTGATCGATTTCGGGGGCGTTTTGGTGTCGTACTTTGGCAGGTTTGATGACCGTGACACCGGATTTGTCTGTGTGGGCGACGCTTCTCACATTAAAAGGATCCACAAACGAAGATAGAGCGTTCGGGTTCTATGATATCACCCCTGCGCTACCACTAGACTCGGCTCAACGGGAAACCACCCGATAGACCTTGGTGTTAGGCTCCAAAGCGCTCAAAGTCGCTGGAGTGGTCGTAAACTCCAGTCGCAGCATGTGCGCGACAGTACGCGCGAAGTGAACTACATGCACCGCGACCAGCTAGACAGCGTTGCGCTGATTACGGACGCCACCGATGACTAAGCCATCCGCTCTGGGTGCTACCGCAAGAACGGCAATTGGGCTTTCATCTGCGCTTAGTCTCATTGGAAGCGAAGGTACCCGCGCGAAGGCAGAAGGGAGGAGCTTATCCATCGACGCGATTTCAGATATCATTAGTGGAAACTCCCCTAACAAGGGATAACAGCTCTAAGTATGGGAAACATCGTAAGATCCTTACTCATGTCTATGATTGCGGGTCCCGCAATCTACGCAGACATGCTTCAACTGAACCACCCACTTAACATCAGCTCAACATTGCTAGGCTTCGGTTTTCCCGCATTGCTAGTGGTTGTTTGTGTAGCTGCTGTATACGTCACCCTAGCAGTACTCATCATTAAGGCATGCGAAGCTATCGCATTGCGTTTCATGAACTGAGCGGTTGCGAGCAAGGTATCACCCGCGCGCCACGACCAGCTTCGGTGCAACTAGGAACGACCGGTTAAGCCGCGGCGCTGTGCTATCACCGACCAATGCGCCGTCCCCAACACGTTCAACAATGGGCCAGAATATCCGACGTGAGGGATCACCTTTTTTGGGTGGAGTTCGGCTGCGGGCTGCGGGCATCCGTGGACCTTGCCCCTGATCTGTGGCCGGGGCTGGTGGATGTGGCTGAAATCGCCAGCAAGGCCGTCTGCCGGAACTGCCAGAAGCCCACAACGGCCCGCTGACAGGTCCAGCTGTTGGAGCCGGATGTTTGGTTGCACTCCTAAGGGCAGGGGCGGGTCTCCACGCTCCTGCAGAATCTTCTGGCGTCAGCTGCCGCCTTGCTTTTTCTTCTTGCGACGCCGCAAAACAGCACCCGCTGCAATGATGCCTCCGGCAAGCAGGGGTGCGGTCGCAGGAAGCGGCACCGGGGCAAGGCCAACGACGTTCAACTGAAAGCCACCCAGGGCCGTTGATTGGGCATCGCTGGATGTGTAGGTGCCCTCGTTCAGCACGCTGAAGTTTAGGTTTCTGATCAGCACAGGGCTGTAGTCGATCATCGACGCAAAATTGAGCGGTGTGACGTTTCTTTCCAGACCCGGTGTTTGCCCGATGAAGCGTAGAGCAAAATCGTCGGGGTCGTTACCGACATCGTTGTCCAAAACGATGGCCTGGATACCGATGGTGTAACCATCAGCGCTGTTGCCGATGGTTCCATGGGACACGGGTTGAAAAATGGCCGGGTCATCGCTTCCCAAAGCTGCGCCGTCGACAAAGTCCCCAAAATTGTCGAAGAAAATGTAATCGAGATGATCGGCGTTGAAGCCGCTGTAGTCGAAGTCGTCCGGGTTGGTGACGTCAATGCTGAAAAGAACGCCGCCCGTATCGGTCTCCTGAAGTGTGGCGATGACTGCGCTATGCGCAGCGCTGGCAAGGCCAAAGGCCAAGATGGTACTCGTTAACAGATGTTTCACAAAATTGTCCTTGTTGGAGTGGTTGGAACATTGATCAGGTTTGGCGAGCCACACTGACTCGCCTCGATATCAATGAGTCATGATTTGAGCATAGTCAATCCGGCGAAGACCAATCTTCAACGTGTCAATGGGCACGCATCCTTCATGTTTGAGAAATGGCAGAGCGGACACGACACGAACTTCGGTCCAAGACCCTTTTGAACCCAGCGTCTAGGTTTGCAATGCACCCCATATCGGGCCGCACTTGATCAATTCGCATTCGGGTCCTTCATGCCAATCCTTATGTTCAACGACGACCGCGCCCAGGGGGACTGGACGCCGCCAGTCTCGCCAATCACATCTGAGCGTACCTGCTCAAACATCTGCTCAAGGGACACACCAGAGGCCCTGATCGCACGCGCAATCGCCGCTGTGTAGGGACTGTTGGTTCCGGTGCCGTCCAATGCAACATCGCCAGGCCCTGTGGCATAGGCGATCAGATTGTTCGTACGCGCGGTCATACGTGCTAGCCCATCCCCCACATCCAGGACGACGTCCGTTTCACTGCTGAATGGATTGTCGCGGCAGGCATCCAAAATCATCACGCTAACTGCCTGTGGCGTGTGAAAGCGATCCAGAATCCATTCTGCCGGGACGGCTTCGTCCGCGATTTCAGCTTCGGACTGAATGTTCACACCCAATGGAAGAAGGTAGTTAAACCCATCACTGCGCACACCGTGTCCAGCGAAGTAAAACACGGCCAACGCCTCCGACCCCGCCGCGCGTACACTGCTGGCAAAGGTCTCAACAGCGGCCATCATGTCTGCACGGGTCGCGTCTGTCAGGGTTGTGACCGAAAAACCGGCGCCTCGCAGTTCATCGCTCATCAGGCGCGCGTCGTTCACAGGATTGTCGAGTTCCGGGACGTTCGTGTATCCGGCGTTCCCGATAACTAAGGCGAACCGTTCATGCGCGGTTGCTGGTCCCGAAAACAGGGCGATGACGATGTAGAATGCGGCAACTAAACGTATCAATTGTCTCTCCATTGCTTCGAGCCAGATTTGCCAGTCGACCACTCCGTTTGGGTCCTTAGTCACCACCGGATGTGGCTGCAATCGGTCACGAAAAGCTGCATAACAAGTCCGCGCGCTCATTCATACGCAAACGTTGGTTTGGTGGACATCTCGCCGCCGCCATTGCGGCGGCGCAGCGGGTGGCTCCAGAGAATGGATTTAAGCGTTCCTAACAAAGGCTGACAAGATTGACCGTCAGCTTTGGGAGATGCGTCTATCGGTGCAGGTTGCACCGTTTGAAAGCCAGCGCACTGATAAACGAGGGCACAGGTCTAAGGAGTTTGCCCAAGAAACTGCGCCTCAGCCTATATCGACAAACACAAGTTTATGGCGCCACCGCCTGCAAGGCTTGATCAAAAAATTCATACGATTCCGGATTCATTTTTGAGGATGGTCTAACCCGGACCGGGTCAAACTGGCGTTCTGCCGCATGAGCTGCTAGCGATTTGGCTGATACTTGGTAAATGGTGTGCTAAGTACTTGTGGGGAAAGGTAAAAATATGAAGAAGTTCATAGTATCTATGGTGGTTGCTGCGGGAATGGCTACTTCCGCAAATGCTGCGTCCATCATCGGATTCCAGGTTGAAGGCGGCGGTACACCGCAGGTGTTCCAACTTGGGAACGGCAATTTTCTCGGCCTCTGGGGCTTTGACAACAGAGAGGGTCTAAATCCTGGCGCGAGCGCTGTCACGATTGGGAGTGCAGCAGACATCACGGGAGGGTTTACTTCCGGTGCTGGGTCCATCGTGAACTACTACAACGGTGCGAACCCAATCAATGCGGGTGCGTCCGAATTTGATGCTTTGGCATTTGGTTTCGATGTTGCCGACAATGATCGCTTGTTTGACTCGGTTTGGGTCGAGTGGACAGGTGGAATGCTGGTTTACGGCAACCCATCGGGTGGAACAAACACGATGTCCGCAAATGCAACTTTGGACGGTGATCCGCTTGCACCGATCCCTCTGCCGGCCACGGTCTGGATGCTCGTTGCCGGTCTTGGTGGTCTCTTTGCAGTTCGTCGTCGCCGTCGCACGGCTTAATCATCAAATTCTCTCTGAAAAGGCGCCCTTTGGGGCGCTTTTTTTGTGCGTTGCTGTCGCCTTATGCCAACGGTTTTTTTCTATGTTGTCCCAAGCGGTCTCGCTCAGACCAAAATCCAGATCAAACCGGCCGCTACTATCAAAAATGGCGTCCCGCCTAGGCGCGAGGTTCCAAAAAACGGCGTGACCTGCCCAGAAAGCTTGATCGGACCACAAAGTGGCTTCAGGATGTTCGGCAGGGCGTTCCACGAGGGGAATGTCGGTTATGTTAACAATTATTGAATAAATCGGAGCTTTTAGATGGGACTTTTATCACGGTTGGCTGCCGCCGGAACTTCGCTGTGCATAGCAGGAGCTGCCACAGCCGGGACCATTCAACTTTATGATCAGAATTTTGAGAACCCCAACGGGTTCAATAACGGGTTCGGTTCAGGCTACGCCGACCTATCACAACAAGAAGTAAATGATCTTTACAGCACTGCCGACTTTCAGTTTGAACAGACTTTCACGGTTGAAACTATTCTACTGACAGGGAGCGCCGCAGACGGCGGAAACGGGTACGATGACACGACGGGTCAAGGCGGCAACTATGCCATCGGCATGTTGGGACCCCGCTCGGAAGACGACCGGCTCGGGCTGTCATTTGATGCGCAAGACTTCGACTTTTTTAACTTCAAAGTGGACATCTCATCTGTCGGTTTATACGTGGGGCCCGGTTCACCGTTCACCACTGTGACTGACGTGCCAAAGTTCCGGTTCACGCTCTATGACAACCCAACAGGCCTGCGAAATCTTTCAGGGAATGGCACGGTGCTCGACAGCGGCGAGCTTGTAGGTCTGGCATCTCCCATTAACGAGCTTGTCTGGACAACCGGCACATTTGCCTTTGATGCATCGGGATCGTCAAACGGCAATGTCACCTTGCAGGTTGATGTTTTTGAAGGCGGCTACGCGGCAATGGACAACTGGTTGATCACCGCCAGCGACGAAGCGGGAGGGGGCTTGAACACCGTCCCATTGCCAGGGGGCATGCCATTACTTTTGGCAGGTCTCAGCGGTTTGGCCCTGATGCAGCGGCGTCGCAAGGCCAGCTAGCAATTTCGCCCTTTCAGCAGTATAGCGAAGCGTGAATCTTCGGGTCCTGAAGATTCAGTCGTCGTTCATCGCGCCCGCTCCAGCACCCACGACATAAGGCGCAAGGCTGCGCGTCATGCGTTCCAATTGGGCGGGACTATGCGTGTAAGAGTAGACCCAATCCACCTGCGTCCTTACATTGGGGCCATGGGTAGAGTGATCGGATTCATCTTTCTCGGCGTGACCATGTACGCCCTGAGCGCGGGCTTGGGCTGGTTCTCCCTGGTTCCGCTTTCCGTTGGCATGTGGCTCATTTCGTAGCGTTGAGCGCCGGCAAAAGCGGTAGCAATGACTGCTCCACCGGCGTGCTGCCCTGAACCAACTGGTTGCCGAGGTAAGCCTGTCCGGGTCGACTTGCTGTGGCGACACTCCTGACCGCTGGCGACATTGCACTTAAAAGACCAACGCCCGCAGACAGCGCAGGATCACGCGTCAGACCATAAGTGATTGCACCTGCCGTCGGTCCCGTCAGGGCTTCACCTGCCGCTCCCAATCCAGCACGCGGGAATGCCCCGGTCTGGGGTAGCTTGCCAGTCACCGTCGCGCCTGCACGCGCCAGTTCGCCTGATTCCCGACTTTTCCCTGAAGGAGACAAACTGGCGGCAACACTTTCCGCGTTCGCTGTGCTCGCTGTTGGATACGGCGTCCGGCCTATCGGAATTATCATCTTCGGGCACATCGGAGACGTGATCGGTTGGAAGTCTGCATTTCTGATTTCAGTCCTACTGATGGGGTTGGGTTCTTTGGCGATTGCACTCCTTCCGACGTACGATCGGGTCGGAACAACTGCGACGTTCCTGCTGGTGGGCATACGGGTTCTCCATGGGCTTTCCGTTGCTGGAGAGTTCACCGCCTCCGGTGTCATGACAATCGAACAGTCACCCCCAGAACATCAGGCGCGAAATGGAGCTTTTATCATTTGCGCGATGCTTTTGGGTTGCGTCCTAGGAGCTGCGGTTCCTGCAGCGATGTCCAGTGTACTTTCGCCTGAGGAAACGGGCCAGTGGGGATGGCGCCTCCCTTTTCTGTTCGGAGCTATCGTCGCGCTGATAAGCGCGATCATGCGCCGTAACCTTACGGAAAGCCTCACCAAAGACGAACACGAAGAATCAGGATTATCTCCAATCATCGAGACTCTCAGGCATCATTTTGGCCTGGTTGTTCAGATAGTCGTTCTGCTGATCCCAACTGCAGTCATCCATTTCCTGATTTTCGTTTACGCGGCCTCTTAGCTGACCGACGAAATGCACCTGTCCACAGCGCGCGCCTTGGACATCACTACAGCCAATTTATTGGTGATGGCATTGGCAGCACCAGTTTTTGGCATCATCGCTGGGCGCTATGGAATGCGAAATGTCATGATGACCTCGACGATCTTGACGTTGCTCCTGGCGTAGCCGCTTTGGGGGCTCATGCACGGGACTTCTACCTCCATGATTTTCTTGGGGCAGATGGGGCTGGCACTTCTGAACAGTGTGGGGTGGGCTCTGGCTGTCACCATGCTGTCCACGATTTCACCGCCGCATCTAAAGTGCAGCACAGTTGGCCTGGGTTACAATAGCTGCATGGCCATATTCAGCGGCACCACGCCATTTGTGGCGACTTATCTCGTAAATCGGACAAGTGATGTCTTTGGACCAGTATACTACATAATCGCAACTTCGATGCTGTATCTTTTGGTTATCTGGCGCCTGCCTGAGCTTAGAAAAACGCAGCAAAGCACTGCCCACAGATAACCATCCAGTGAGCAAGAGAATAAGGTTTGTTGAATTGCCTTTGCCAGTCGGCTTTCAGTTCTGAGCATACTCTCCAACAGCGCTTGATGGCCCGCTGCACGGCACAAGGGCAAAAATTCGATCCTTTGCAGTCAACAGCAACAAAGTTTGCGTGGCGGGAACCTGTATTGCTGCCCCGAACAACTGCTTCAGGCTTTAAGCGGCAGCTCTTCTGGAGAGTTGCAATCGTCAGCGACCCAAATCAGACTCCATCTTAGCATTTTCTTCCATCTCAAAGGGAACCACCCATGCCCATCTCTGGTCCAGCACTCCCGGGGCCGGCGCGGCTTCACGACATGGTCGGCGAAACAGCGGCATCGCGCCCCCGAGAGGTGGCCCTGTTGGCTGGACCCAGCGAATGGACGTGGCAAGCGCTCCATGATGACGTTGGGAAATTGGCCGCACACCTGATCACGATCGGGCTTCAGCAAGGCGACCGTGTTGCATCCTTGATGCCCAATTGCGGAGAACTCCTGATCTTTTACCTCGCCTGTCTGAAGGCGGGACTGATCGCAACTCCGCTCAACTACCGTTACACGGCAGCCAATATCGGCTATGCGCTCGGCTTCAGCGGCGCCCGGATGCTCATCGCCCACGCCGAACGAAAGGATGAGATCGCAGCAAGCCAATTGACCCAATCCCTGCCCAAAGGATTGGTATCGGTCGGCGGCGATATCGCCGGGGCAAAAGCCTACACCGATCTGATGTTGCACCCCGCGCCCAAGGTCGAATTCCCAAGCATCGACATTGATGCAACGGCGCTGATTTTCTTCACATCTGGCAGCACAGGGAAACCAAAGGGGGTGATGCATAGCATCAGATCGTTCGGATCAATCGCTGCCAGTTTTGCGCAGGCGATGGACCTCACGTCAGAGGATGTGGTGTTCCCGGGCGGTTCGATTTCGCATGTTGGCAGTCTGTCGACAGCGCTTTCGGCGCTTCATGCCCGGTCCAGAATTGTCCTCAACCAAAACTCCGGACCCGAGGCGTTGCTCTCGGAGCTTCGCGACCACAAACCTTCAGTCATTGTCGCACTGCCTGCACCGTTGATCTCCTTCTTGCACAGCCACCAAGCAACCAAGGAAGACTTCTCTTCGGTCAGGCTCTTAATCAGCGGAGGCGACAAGTTCCCGGTTGATGTCGAACGGCGGTTCCTTGAGTTCTCAGGCGTTCCAATCACCGAAACCTATGGTCTGACAGAGGCCACCGATTCCACGCTCGGCCCGGTCGACGGGTCGTCCAAACCGGGCTCTGTTGGCCAAGTCTGCCCTGGTTATCATGCATCAATCCGCGACGGTTCTGGCAATGAGGTTTCAGAGGGCGCACTTTGGTTGTCCGGGCCACCGGTTTGCCAGGGCTATTGGAACAAACCCGAAGAAACGGCAGAATGCTTCTCCGATGGGTGGTTCAGGACAGGGGATATCATGTCGGTCGATGAGGATGGCTTCTTCTGGTTCAAAGGGCGGTCGAAGCAGATTATCGTGCATGATGGTTCGAACATTTCCCCGCAGGAAGTCGAAGAGGCGATCATTCTTCATCCGGCAGTTGACATGGTCGGAGCGATTGGCGTGCACAACCAGCTGCATGGCGAAAATGTATGGGCCTATGTCACATTGAAGCCTGACGCGAAACAGCCGTTGCCGCAGGACATCATCGACGTTGCGAAAGCGGAAATTGGCTACAAGGCGCCGGAGGCCGTGAACATTCTTCAGCAGATGCCGTTGAACGTGACAGGCAAGGTCGACCGCATGGCTTTGAAGCAACTGGCGGCTGATCAAATTGGCGCTCTGCACAACGGCTAGCCGTGGCCGTGCAGCTGGTAAGGTTGCAGATAGGAATGATATCCGACGAAAACACAAAAATCTTCGTTCTCCTCTCCCAAAATTGCAATGAAGGCCGCATCGTCCCAGAGGAAAACGCGGATAGAGAAAACCAAGCGACTTAGGGGTCGGTATTTTCCGCGTAGCGGACTTTGAGCGGAGCGGATTGAAAGTCCTCTTCGAGCCCAGAGTAACCAGCGCCGCAGTGAACGAGATCGCCTGGAACGACTTCTACGGATATGCACCCATCAAAGTTCGATGGGCTCTTTTTACGACTTCAGCATCCGATAACTTCGCGAGGCCCCTCGCGGGTTGCGCCCCGTTGACTACCATGATCACCGGCCGACCTGTGTAGCGATACAAGTTTAGCCCTTGATTGAATTGGCCTTGTGGCAAGCCATTTTCTGGGGTGGCGTTCCATGTGAAACCTTCGTCCCCAAAGACGTCTTGGTACCGCAGGTACACCTTGTCCAACGTACCCATACCCACTCGCTCAATGGCGCCCAGTTTCCGCTTCGGCAATTGCGAAGAAAAGGCGATCCCGCGCCGCTTTAGAACACCTGGTGGCACTGTCAGGATTACCGCGTCGAATAACGCCTCTCGGCCCTTGCTGTCGCGAAGGTGCGCACCGTCTTCGCCGACACTGACCTTTTCTAAGACGTGCCCAAGCCGAATGTCCAAGGCGGCGGAAGCCCGTTGAACCGCTGATCGTGGCCGCCAGGCAAGATTACCTCGTTACCGCCATAGCCGGAAACCGACCAGTACGCGCGTGCATTGATATCCTTGGTATCCGTACCGAAGGTATGCTGCACAGACAAAACATTCTCTAGCCAGTCCGGGGTTTCCGAGTCACGCATCTCCCGACCGTCACGGCCACGGGCAATATGGCTTTCGTCGTTGGCCACCATGCGCGCGTCTTGCGCCTTGGCGAGATCCGTCAGTAGGTTGCCCCGGGTGCCATGGATCCAGCTTGCGCCAAGGTCAAGCGGTACGCCCAAACGGCGGTCTGTCCAAACGCGCCCGCCAATGCGGTTGCGGGCCTCAAGTACAGTTACGTCGTAGCCCTCCTCAGAGAGCCAAAGCGCTGCGGCAAGACCACTGACACCGGCGCCTACAACGGCCACAGTTTCTGCATTGGTGGTGTCATAGATGGCTTCTGCTGCGATTAATCCCGACTCATAGGCCGCATGAACCGTGCTGTTGTATTCGGGTTGGGCTGCCTCCCCTGCAAAAAAGAGCCGATCAGCGACTGTTCCCTTAGTGCAGCATGGTCGCGCCGTTTCGCGCCTTTGGCCACCTACGAATAAGACCCAAGACTGTAAGGATCATGGCTCCAATTTGTGCGGATATACCCTGTGGGTTCACTTTTGCTTTTCGCTGCTGATGGAAGCGGTAAGAAGCCGGTGGCCATCGCTGACACGGCGTTTCTGAGAAACGCTCTACGCTTCATTTTTGAACCCTCGGTATTTCACTCTTTATGACAGTCGAAGCCGGGAATTTCTAACTTTTCATAAAACAGGCAAATTATCTGTCAACCGAAAGGTTTTAAATCCACGCCACCGTTCGCTTAATCCGGGAGCCTCCGCTGCGGCGGTAGGTGACAACCTGTTCTGGCCCAAGACTACCAATGGCAACAGCTCGGTTTCCCTGCGTCGTCCTCCGACAGAAGATTGCCCAAACCCTTAAGGAATTAGTGGACCCTGAGTTTAGAACTTAACAAAGTGCAATTCGTACGCATGCTTGATGGATCTGTTGGAGGATCTGTTTTTGCGAAAGTTCGCCAATGTTATGGTTCATAAAGAGCATCGACCCTTCTTGCATACTGGCAATGGCAATCGCTCGTTTTTGAGCCTCCACCATCGTAATTTCCTGCGAAGCATTGGTAATCAGCTCAGCGATCTTTTCGACGTATTTTTTGTGATATTCAGACATCGATTGAGCTACTGATTGGTTATTAAGGGCCAACGACCAAAGATGGATTTCAAGCCGAACTTCATCATCCTCAATCCTGTCGGCACCGGTAAGCCAATCTAGTGCGGATATCAGTACTTCTTTGTGATTGCCGTCAGTTAAAGAAGGCAAAGAGTGTAACTCGGCGACATAGTTATCGATTGTGTTTTCCAGAATAGCCTCAATGAGAGCCGATTTTGTTGGAAAGTGATATTGCAGTGACGCGAGCTTGATACCTACCTGTTTTGCAACCTCTCTAAGCGAGAAACCTGCTTCTCCGTCCTTTGCCAGCAAGGAGCGCGCCACCGCTACAATTTGCGATTTCCGATCATCTTTTGATGCGTTCTTGGTCATAACGTTTTCTCTTCCTCTGATCATTTACCTGTCCATTGACAGGCAAGTCAACATGCCGTAGTGAGGGCGCAATCATCTGTCATCTGACAGGTTTGGCGGGGGAGTTATTTCATGCCGTTGTCGCGAAGAGGTCTGCTCGGAGGAACTGGGGGATTTGCTTACCTGAATCGATCATCAATCAACCCACCCACAAAAGAAGCACAATTGCCTGTCGGATCGCATGTTGTCGTTGTTGGGGCTGGCTTTGCAGGGATTGGAGCCGCGGAACTCCTAATCGAACGTGGGTACAAGGTCACCCACATTGAGGCTGGTGACCGGATAGGCGGACGCGCGCTTTCTGTCAATGCCGACGGATTTCCCGCGGACTTGGGTGCGAACTGGCTACGGCCAAGCAAAAACAATCTCTTAATGCCTTTTGCCAGGGATCAAGGGCTTTTGAGCAGCAAAAGTAACCTTGTCGACGGTGTTGTCGTAAGCAATGGCAAGGCAGATGAACTCGATTTGGGCGAAGCCTATGGGCTGCTAGAGCGCCCACTAGTTAAGTCGTACCTTTGGTATCATTTTAAAAAGCGCATAGGACTTCGACCCCGAGCTGGTAGCGTTGAGACCTTGGCTGGAAAAATTTTGAGATCCGCTGGCACAAGTGGCTGCGCGGTGAAATCGCTGCTCAAAGCAAACTACGCAGTGGATTTGGACGACCTTTCGGCAACCGTCCTTCTCGACGAGGGTAGTGTCTCCGACGATCTCAATGAGCCCACGATCATAGGCGGGATGCAAGCGCTCGCGGCAGCACTCATCACCCAAACAAAACCATCATTCAACGAAACAGTCGCTGCTATTTCGCGCACGACCAAAGGGGTCGAAGTATTCACGAAAAAACGAACCATCTCAGCTGATGCTGTAATCGTCACCGTGCCAGTCAGTGTCCTTAAAGCCGGTGCCATCGCATTTGATCCAGGTCTGCCGCCGAGTCACCAAGCAGTTTTAGACGCCATGGGTATGGGAAACCTTCTGAAGGTTTGGATTCGTTATCCAAGTGCAAACTGGATATTCAACCACACGGTCGCATCGTTTTGCGAAAACAGCCTGTTTGAGGCTGTGTTTAACTTCGAAAAGTCACATGGTGCGCCCATACTGATGGGAATGGCAGCCGGTCGAAACGCGCATCAACTGGAAGAATTGAACGATCAAGAGATCACCAAGCTCTTCATATCGGACATCAATAAACACATCGGCCTGCAACTCACCACTCCGTCCCACGTAGAGATCAGCCGTTGGGGCAAGGACCCGCTCGTCGGTGGGGCCTATATGTATCCCAATGCGGATTATCGAGACAAAGACAATCACGTATTGAGGCGGCCGATTGCCAACCGGATCCTGTTGGCAGGTGAAGCACTCGCTGACAGCTATGGTTACGTTGATACGGCTTGGGCTGATGGGCGGCGCGCGGCGGAGCTGATTGCGGTCACCTAATGTGCGCGACTGTTCTCGCGCACAGTTGCTCTGTCCGGTAAAATGGGCGCATGGACATGCCTGTTTCTTGAAAGAAAAGTGAACGTTCGAAATGATGCGCCGCACTGCAGAACCCTCGACCAGGGATAAACGTCAGGCTTGGGCCGTCCGCTGCAACGCGGCGAATGTCTTAAATGAGCCCATGGTTCTGGATGCTGCGTTCTGAACTATTGGTTGCTCTGTAGTTTCTCCGTTGATCTCAACGCCGGGCGCATGAAGCCCCTGAGAGGATCTGGTGAAGATCTCAGACCCGCTGGCAGTCACACCAATTGAATGCTCGAACTGAGCTGACAAGGACTTGTCGCGGGTCATAGCAGTTCAGTCGTCTGCCAGCATCTTCACTTCGCCCCGGCCCAGATTAATCATCGGTTCCCCTGTGAAAATCATACCCCCTCTCAGTTCCAACCCTTCCCCGCCCCTGACAAAGTTCAGAATTTTAGGGGAGACATGGAAAATCTGTCCGATACCATGACCACAGAAGTCGCGGACAGGGCGCCAGGACTTGTCGAACCAAGGCTCGAGCGGTCCGAATAGGCGCATCATCACATTGAAACTTTGCCCCGGCATTGATTGCGCCCAGTTGTTCTCCCAGCCTTCTGGCGCTGCCGGGCCGAAGTAGATGCTGGTGCTGCCAACTTAGCTCGGCTTAATTCCTGGTCGATTGGAGTCGATACCTCCAGATACCGTTCAGAACTCATCGCGACACCGGAAGAAGTGACAAACTCAATTTTGTCCGTGGAAGACTCACTGACTGCGATGGATACTCCGAACAGGGAGCGAAACTGGTACCGCGTCTGAACACCTAATCTTAAATCGAGTTTTGCAACGGCCGCACCTGGAATCGAAGGCTACACGGACGTTGGTTTTGTCCGCAGACCGGACTTTGTGTGGAGCGGTCTGAATGTCTGCTTCGAGCCCGATGCAGACGCCCATCGCTCGCGAACGTCACCCTTTCCTGATCGTTCTGGAGAGATTGTCCACGCCGCAGCAGAGCGGATAGTTTTCTGTGCAGCGCTCAATCCAGCGTGAATAGTTCCTGGCGCTCGGTGACACCGCGTAGGCGATATTGGCCTAGAGACACCAGATCGGGAATGGTGTCCAGCAGCGGGGCCGCGACCTTGGCGGAAATGACAATGGCCTGATCGACGGCGTTGCACATGCCCAGGATACGTGAGGTCGTATTTACTGCCGGGCCAATCACGGTGAAATCGAGCCGGGTTTTACCTCCAATATTACCGTAAAGGACGTCGCCTGCGTGGAGAGATAAAGTGAAGCCTGTGGTCGCCAACCCCTCCGCTGCCCGTCGATCGTTCAGAGAGATGAATGCATCGCGCAGTTCAAGGGCGGCCTCAATCGCAACGCGGCGGGCTTCGGGTATCTGATCCATGTCGAATATGGCAAGCATTCCGTCACCCATGAATTTCAATACGTTTCCACCGTTGCGTTCTACCACGTCAACGGCCTCGGCAAAGCAGTCGTTGAGCATTTCGATGATCGACGTACCGGGCAGTGTTTCCGATAGCTTGGTAAAACCTTGCAAATCGAAATACCAAATCACTGCCGAGATCGTTTGAGATGACCCGCGCGTGATATCACCGGAAAGCACCCTCTTGCTGGCGTCACGGCCCATATAGGCGGCAGTGATGTCTTCGGCCATCAGTCGGTTTGCCCCGCATTTGAGGGTCAGGCAAAGCGGCGGCAACAACTGCCGCAACCCGTCGAGATGCGCGTCCGTGAAACCGTCTGTCGCGTCAGACGTCATGGAAATTACTACGCCTTCTTCGGCCTGCATCGGATCAACGATGGCTGTATAGTCCTGACGAAGAAAGAATCTTTTCACGGCATAGTAGTCCGTTGCACCGCGCTCGCGAAGGTCATCGAAAATGGGGAAACTCAACACCGGGTCAGGGTCTGTCAGCCTTTGCCGGATCTCGTCCGTGTCGTTGTTCAGCAGATAGTAGATCGGACTTTTCACATATTCATCGGGCGCATCGGTCCTGCGCCGAAAATCCTCTCGTTCGTTTTCGCGATCGCGAAACCAACGAAATGCCACTGTGCCAATCTCAGGATGGTGGGCGCGCATAGTGATGTTTACGCGCTGCAAGGGAATGCCTGCCGCGACCAGCCGGTTGCAGCAAGCCTCGAGCCAAACCTCAACCGGTGTGTTTTCAAGGCCCTTCTGAATCAACCAATCAGTGAGATCTTTCAGCGCCGCCGTCAATTCCCAGTTTTCGAGTGTTGGAGCTGCCATATCGTCCTCATTTTAGCGATCAGTTCGACCGAGTCCCCTCGCCTTCATCTGTGGTGGTCCGTTTCCCGGGTCAAGCCAGTTGCGCATGCCATACAATCGTTTTGCACTCCACCGTCAGTTCTTGAGACGCGCGAAGACGTATGCGGCTACCTCGCGGTTCTTGTAGCAATTCCGATCATGACTGGCCGGGTTGATTCTGCCAACGCGAGACAGAATTCAATGCTCGCATTGAATTTTCGAACGGCAGCTCTCTCCGCATAACGGACACTCACACGGTTTGCAGCCAAAGGCAGCTTCAAGCGCATACCGGACCTTTGAAATTTGTTCTGCGCGCGTTCGCGGTGCAAAGGTTGCCGGAGCATCGCTGGCGTTCCTGTAGCTGAAGCCTGATGACAAAAAATCACAAAAAAATCACACGTGGTTGGCCCGAGGACGAAAGCAAATCGTTCTGCGCCTCTCTATGTGATCCCTAACGGTGAACAAGCAGATGGAAGCCAGAGCAATGTCTAAATCAGAAGCACCCGCCTACATCCAGGAGCATCCAGGAGTGGCTCATTATCACACTGGTGCAAGCCGCGGAAGCAACCGAAAACATTACGTGGTGCTCCACTCCGGTTGGATTTTTGAAGGCGGCCCGAACCCAGCCACTTCCAACCTGTTTTTCGACACCGAGTCTGAGTTTCAGGCAGCGAGCCCGTACCAAGAGTATTTTGAAAATGAAACGTGTTTTCGTGAGGGTGACGCACCTAACAGCAAATGGCTTGAGATCATCCAGACAAAGGATGTCAGGTGCTACATGATGGTGATTACGCCCGAAGATTGGCCCGCTGGCGCACAACTGATCCAAGTCGAAAAATGGGCCCTTAAGAACTTCATCGAGAAGTATCGCCCCAACGAATGGGACTTCAAGAACCTTTCAGAAGATGAAAGCGAGTTGCATCTGGTTCCGGCAAATTGGGTAGACCCTCAACCTGCCATGTATTTGCACCCGTCTATTACCCATGCCGGTTCCCGACAGTAGAAATAGCCTGAGCTACCTCCCGCGCAGGCGCAGCCAACGTCCGGTTGGAGCCCAAACAACGGGATGCTGCGGAGCACAGCCATGTCCGATCTTCTCCCCGAGGCCCAAAACGCGACGAAGTCAGGGGGGGGTGCCGACCTCCAGGCGAGCAAACACGAGAGTGCCCCAAAGCCGGAAACTGCGATATCACTGCTTTAGTCTGCAATGGAGGGCGCGGTGCAAGTTGTGGTTTTTGAGGCCGGGCAGACGATTTTTTCAGAGGGTGACGCAAGCATTCATACCTTCAAAGTGATTGCAGGATCCGTCAACATTGCTATTCGCAGCAAGGATGGCGACGAAAGACGCATTGCATCAGTTGGTCCTGACGAAGTCTTTGGCGAAATGGGCATTATCGATCCGGCACCACGGTCGGCCTCGGCGACTGCACGTGAACAAACTGCATGCGCTTCATACACAGCAGAGGAAGTCATTGAACTGATGTCTAGTGACCCGGCTGAAGCAATGGCGCTGATCCGGACCCTGATTCTACGGTTGCGCAGCTCCAATAGAAAGCTGGCTTCAGGAACGCCTCTTGGCCCTCCCAAAAGGCCCGATACAGTGTAACACTCAGCCAATTTGCCCGAACTGGGTCTCTAAAGTCGGCGCTGCCTTTCGCCGGGTGACCGCAGGGTCCGCAAGGCGGACTTTGAGCGGAGCAGACAGAATGTCTGATTCGAGCCCAACTTTGACCGATGCTGCGCGATGCCCGAATGACTGCGATGAGCAGAAAGCGGACTTTGCAAAGTTCAGTAGGCGAAACGAATAGTACCAGAGCTTGCAGATTGGAGCACGGTTTTACCAGGTCGGTAGCTTAAGCGTTCGTCCTGGCCTGCAATGCCGTTTTGATCTAGGCGCGTGACAAGCTTCGAGGCGCTAAAAATGGATAGGGGTAATTCGCGAAGTGACAAGGAGTGCAAACATTAGGACCGCATACGTGCCAATGACTCAAAGGAACATTTAGTGCAAAGGCAGTGACTTCATGCTCATGCTGTGACTCGGCATATCCTTCATTTCGCCATGTGACATGCCATTCATCTCTGAAGACACGTGACCGTTACCCGGTGCCGGTCCATCGGCCCCGGGTAGGGTCATACATCCGTGTTTCAGGTGATTGGCCACCAGCCAGTAATTGATCGGGAATGCAACAGAACCCCCGACAATTGCAGCCAAACTCATACGAAACCAAAAGGTCGGGGAGAGCGGATCTTCTGATCCTGGCCAAGCGGCCGCCAACAGGATCATAGTCGGAATCATTCCCGTCATGACCATGTTCATCGACACGGTCTCTTCGAAAAAAGTCTTTCGAACCGCTTGCGAATAGCTACCATACATCGACAGCATCATCAGAGCTTGGAAGATGAAAAGCCCCGAGACGAAACCAAAGACGTATTCGACGGTGATGTCCCAACCATTCGAAAATGCGAGGAAATGAACGAGTATTGCGGCAACAATGATACCTGTGGCGTCACCAGCCAAGCAGTGCATTTCGCTGTTTACGCCTTGTTTCCAAGTCGCGCGCGTGAAACGCGCATGTCCGCCGGGAAACGGTCGGCGGCAGGTGATCAGATAGAAAAACAGGCCGACGGGCCCCGTATAGATCGTCACCAAAATCCAAGCCATACGTTGAACCCAACTGGTCACGCCATTGCTTATTGAAGCCCAAAGGACGAAGGCCACGCTGGCACCAGTCAGCAAAAACCAGACAAGCATCGCACCGTTGAGCAAATGGACCTCCGTGGAGTACAATTCCCAAATACAATAGGAAGTATCGGTGTTGGTTCGATGCTAAGCAATGACCGATGTGCTCTGCATCGCATCTATTGGTCGTACGCGTCTCAAATGGCAAGCATTCGCAACCATCGAATAGTGAATGCGTCAACATAGAAACCGCGAACGTCTCTTGAGTGTTATGTGAAGCGATCCATGGTTGAGCGGGTCCCTCATCATTGTGTCAAACGCACAATTCTTTCTTCCGCGTATTCAAGTGTTAACGCTTGGACCGAGCAAGGGCGGCGCAGGACGTACTGGTTTCAACTTTGTTGTCATAACGGTTAATGGGGCAAGCGTCGCGAGATGGTGTTTTGTCCGCAAACTGGAGCTACAAAACCTGTTTTTAGAAGGTCCGGTTAGGGCTGAGATCGGTCATCGGCATTCATTGAGCCGACGGCAGCTTAGTCCGCGTAGCAGACACCCGGATGGGCTGAGTCGAACGACCGCTTTGGCACACCAAGCAGCAATCTAGCCTGATCAAATTGGCCGCGTCGCAGCGACCGACGACATCGAGCCCAATCTATGAAGCGGCTATTGTTCGCAATTGAGGTCATGTATGTTCTCTGAAGTCGCTGTTGTGAATCGGCCTTTCGGCCAGTGCGAGGGCCGTGGGCATATTGGCGTTCCGCGCCTTCATCTCATTTACGGGCAGGCCGGGATAGACCCTTGGGCTCTCAGACTCCGGTGGCGTGTAGCTTCCGTTCCAAGTTGTTTCTCGTTCGCGAACTCCTTCGGGGCCTGAATGGTGCAAAAGCGCCGACCATGACCTCATCTCTTGGGTTATCAATAATCTTCCATGCCGCAGTACGCTCCGGGTGACGAGGGTGGCTTACGGGCGGCAGATTGACGCTGGCCTGAAACTTACGGTGCGCCGACCCGTATTGCGGTCAAGTTCGGCCAATTGTCGGTCGGGTAGAAAGAACTGTTCATGCAACGAGGTCCACAACCCATACGTCAAGCGGAAGCCGAAACGATCGCGCTGCTAACAATTGCTCAGGACACCGGCTCCAAAGCATGCGCGGACGTGACGGTCTACTTTGATGGCTCGTGCGCGCTTTGCAGCGCCGAGATCGGGCACTACAGGTCCTTCGCAGGTATCGAGCGTCTGCGCTTCGTCGATGTGTCGGACCCAGACTTACCGTAGGCCCGGATCTTTCGGTAGAACAAGCAATGCAGAAGTTCCATGTGCGCATGCCCGACGGAACGCTATAATCGGGGCGCCGCGCCTTTGTTGCGATCTGCCAGGCACTTCCCGGCTAGCGCCTCGTGACATGGATCGCCGGCCTGCCCGGGATCACTGCGATACTGGAAGTCGGCTATCGCCTCTTCCTCCCGATCAGGCCCGCCTTGTCATTGATGGCGGCAGGTCTGGGTGCCATGACAGCGCGTGGCCCGGGCACCAATGATACATACCGAGCATGATCCGCTTTGATCGCATCTCGACGCTGGTGCGGGGCGCCGCGCAACTGCCGCCTCGTCGCGCCGGGATCGCCTTGGCGCTGGCCTCCAGGGCAACGCTGCGCCTAAAGAACTCAGACAGAAATTTGAACGACACTAAAGAGCGCTGGCCAAGTCACGCACTCTCAGTGAACGTCCAAAATATGAAATGCAACTGCAGCGTTTAGATATCGTGTCAAAGGGCTGCTTTGGACCGTCCCCGAGAGGCGCTGGGGGCACTATTGGGGTTTTTTTCGTATTGCCATGTTTTTAAACTCATATTTATCAAGTAGATAGTCCGGAAGTCACGATCCCTTTAGTGCGCCATCTCATGTATTGGAACGGCGGAGCCTCGATTGTTCAGCTCGTAGTACGTTTGCGACAACCTAAAACCGCCACTTTTCCTCATTTTGGAGCCATCTTCTCCAGAGCAGCACCGCGTCGCATTGGACATTCTATTGCTGCTGGCCAGTTCGTTGAAGCGATCGCACAGATACATCTGCCTTCACCAACCCAATGCATGCAGCAGGCAGGTAGGGGTTCCTCGGCCATGCGTCGCAAAGGACGAACCTAGAGGCAGTAGCGACGACAAATGCCTCCCAATGATAGTCTTGGAGCCCGTTGCCCAGCTGCGACTTCAGATCTAGACAAAGCCGATATCATCCACTCCGAACCCGGAGAGATCTCCCGGCCCGCGCAGAATTGTCAATTCGTTGGCGTCGATCGAGACGGTCACCTGATTGGCGCTGGCGTTGTAGTCGATGCTCACAGAACTCGCGGTGGTTCCGGATAACTCGAACACGTCGCTGTCCAAGTCGAAATCGGTAATGAGGTCAGTGCCTGCAGACGCATCTGTGGCCGCAAAGACAAAAGTATCCGCCCCCGAAGAACCGGTCAGCCTGTCGCTTCCGGTACCTCCTGCCAACGTATCGTTGCCTGAGCCGCCGCCGAGCACGTCCGCGCCTGAGCCTCCGTTGATTAAATCATTCCCAAGCTCGCCAAAGAAGCGGTCGGCGCCCCCGCCGCCCTGGATCGTATCATTGCCGCCGCCGGCAAACACCGTGTCCTGGCCCAAGTTCCCACCTTGGGTGCTGTCGCTGAAGAGGTCATCGCCAAGACCGAGCAGGACATGGTCCCTGCCGGTGCCACCGTCGACTGTGTCGTCGCCACTGCCTCCGTCCAGCGTATCGCCCGCAACGCCGCCGCGGATCAGGTCATCGCCTGAACGCCCCTTGATGACGTCATTGCCATTGCCGCCGTAAAACGCGTCACCGCCATTGCCACCCTCGATTGTGTCGTCACCACCGCTGGCAAAAACCGTGTCGCGGCCAGACTCCCCACCCTGGGTGTTGTCATTGAACAGGTCATCGCCCTCGCCGAGGTTCACACGATCGCGCCCATTTCCACCTGCAACGGTGTCATCGCCATCGCCTGCTTTGATTAGGTCATTTCCTTTGCCACCGGAGAACACATCGTTGCCATTGCCGCCTTCGATCGTATCATTGCCACTGCTGGCAAACACCGTGTCGCTGCCAAAGTCGCCGCCTTGGGCATTGTCGATGAAGAGGTCGTTGCCAAGACCCAGCAGAACACGGTCCCGACCATTGTCGCCATAGACCGTGTCGTTGCCACGTCCGGCCTCCAGAGTGTCGGCTCCCGTACCGCCGCGGAGCAGGTCGTTGCCCGAGCCCGCGCTGATGACGTCATTTCCACTAAAGCCAAAAACCCTGTCGTTACCGGAAAAAGAGAACAGGGTCGTGGCCCCGACGCTGTCATCAGAAGAGCTTCCGTTCAACCTTATGGGTTCGCCTCTAAGCTGCGTCTCCAGATAGTCTTGATCGAACCTCGCTGCGACAGATGTGTTGGTGCGCGCCACCACATCAAAAAGACCGCCAGCGTCGAATGCATCGGTGGAAATTGTCATCAAATCGGTAAACAGCGATGATCCGCCAAGATCCAACTGCTGGAGCGCCAGCTCGTTTATGGAACCATCGAGAAATTCGTTCCCACTGTCGGCGATGAAAATACCAGAACCGCGGAGAAACACCGCGCGAAGGTCGGTGCTGGCAATAAAAAAGGATGATCCATCCCCAACATCAACCGTTGTTCCTGTCGTCAATCCGGCAATCAGGTTTGCTTCTTGCTCTTGAAGCGAGCCTGTAACGGTTATTGTCAGCATGTTTACAGATCCCTACCCTTTAAACCCGGAACGAATTTCACACCAAGTTCGTACAACTGAAAGCGGATTTTCTTTAGAGCGCTACTTTGTCGCAACTAAGCTCCAATTTTCGTTGTTCTGCGATACTACTATTCTGTCCAGCGCTTCAGGTGACGGGGCATCTGCGGCCTGTCGAGCCCATCCCGGTTTTAAGTTGGTGCAAGTGCCGGCCCATCTCTTCGCGAGCAGATAAAGCACTGAAAATATTTGATTTAACGACCTGGATGCTGCGTTTTATGGTCCAACTGCACGCCCGCGTTGGTGGCTGTCAATGTGCTGGCTTTTGCGATTTGGGTCTGACGCTATAGGGCAGGTGCGCAAGAGGAAAGATCTAAAGCAGATGAATTCACATCGTTGCGATATACATCAAATGATAGGGATTCATTGATTGCAGGTTGAAAGGCACACACCGCTTTCGATTTTTGCTCCAGAACAAAAGCAGCAAAGAGTTCAAATCGATTTGCCTGGGGCTGGAAAATCCCATCGACACAAGAACGAAATCCGCAGCGAAAGACAGAAGCACATTTCTTACGAATTAAACTTTGTTGTTGCCAAAGAGACTTCCCGTTTCGTCATGCAGAAGCTTTTCTGAGACGAAGGATCAAATTGTCTTCCATGTTCCGACTGGTTAGGCAGGGCAGCCACAACGGAACGCTTCATGCGCGGCTTTCAAAGTAATCAGCCCTCACCGCCGCGCCGATGAAGTTGCAGAGCAAACGCTCCGCATGCACCAGCGTCAGGTTTCCGACGTCTTTGCCCGGCGCGATCTCAACAAGGTCCATCCCGACCACGCGCCCCTTGTTGACCAAGCCGTGAACCAAGGCGCGTGTTTGCACCCAGGTCAATCCTCCGGGTGTGGGTGAAATCACGCCGGGCATGATGGTCGGGTCCAGACCGTCCGCGTCGATGGTCAGGTAGTAGGGCCCGCCATCTGGAATGCGGTCAAGAACCGCATCTATGCCTATCTCATGCATCTCATACGCCGTGATGATGTCGGCACCGTAAGCCCTGGCCTGATCCACTTCAGCTGTACGGGCACTTCCGACTCCGCGAATGCCAATCTGAACAATATCGCCGACCCAATCCATTTCAGAGGCACGGCGGATCGGGCTGGAATAGCCATCGCGCTCGCCATTTATGTCGTCGCGCCAGTCGATATGGGCGTCAACCTGAACCAGCGTGACTTTCTGACCAAGCTCTTCCATCCCGCGCAAGACCGGGATCGGTATGCCGTGATCGCCGCCCAGCGAGATCAATGTGGCACCTGATTTCACAATCTTACGCACCGCGGCCTCGGCGTTGCGGAAATGTGCGGCATGGTCAGCCACCTCTGCCACTACGTTGCCACAGTCGACAATTCTCACGTCGCGACCGTCCAAAAGCGGACCACCCAAATCGAAGTCATAATGATTCAGGGTGTAGTGGACATCCACTTCGTTGGACAATTGCCGGAGTGCATCGGGCGCGCGGCTTTGGTCGTTTGCCATTTCCTGCGGCGAATACGGCATACCGTATGGGATGCCGAGGATGGCGATGTCGGCGTCCAGAGTGTCCAGATCATCTGCGAACGGAAAGCGGAGGAACGTGTTCGAAACGTTGGCGGGCCTGGTGGTAAGTGGGTGGCTCATAACACTCCCCTTCGGATGTTGGATTGATCGGTGGAAACGTGTGGTGGGTTCTCATGCCGACTGAGCTGCTGGTTTCCCCCGGTTCCAACCGAGCAAGCCCGAAAGCGACGTGGAGGTCCATATCCAAATGAACCTATCGGCCACGGACTGGGCTGTTTCTCGACCCCGCGCTGCCGGCTTGCAGGAGTTGACCCCAGAAAATTGGCCCAACGCGAGAAAAGCGCGCTAACCTTTTTCAGTTGGAAGATGGGACCGGGGAAAACTCATGAAATCTCGAACGCGGGCAGTGGTCATCGGAGGTGGTATTGCAGGTTGTTCGACCCTCTATCACCTCACGCAGGAAGGCTGGACCGACGTTGTTCTGGTCGAGCGGGACGAATTGACCAGCGGCACGACCTGGCACTCGGCCGCTCAGGTCACGAATTTCGGTACGAACCAGACCATGGTCGGACTAAAGAGCCACTCTATCCAGCTTTACAAACGTCTGCGCGATGATCCTGATTATCCGGTCGGGTACCACCATGGGGACGGGGGTATCCGCCTCGCAAACACCGAGAACCAGATGCAGGGTTACTGCCATTTTGCCTCGATGGCGCGGGGCATGGGCGTGGAATTCGAGGTGATCGATGCCGAAGAATGCGCGCGTCGGCATCCTTTGATCTCAACGGAGAACCTGCTTGGTGGTCTTTGGGATGGCCAGGACGGCGACATTGATCCCGCGCAACTGTGCCAGGCACTCGCATTTCATGCCCGAAAGGCGGGCGCTGAAGTCTATCGCCACACCAAAGTCATCTGCCTGAGCCAACTCAAGGACGACACTTGGGTGGTCCGGACGAACAAGGGGGACATCGCGACGGATGTCGTCGTCAACGCCTGCGGATACCGCGTCAATGAAGTGGGCCGGATGATGGGGGTGCACCACCCCGTCGCATCGATGGAACACCAGTACTTCGTCACCGATGATATCCCGGCCATTACGGAAGCAGGTCACCGGATGCCCCTGCTTAGATGCCCGATCTCCGACTACTACGCACGGCAGGAAAAGGGCGGCCTACTGGTCGGGTTTTACGAGCAGAATTGCAAGACTTGGGGCTTGGACGGGATTAGCCCTGAATTCTCGAACGACCTTTGCCCCGATGATCTGGATCGTGTGATGGACGTGCTCGAAGGCGCGTTTGAGCGCATGCCGGCCCTGGCCGATGTGGGCATCAAGCGTATTGTGAATGGGCCTATCACCTACACCATCGACGGGGCGCCGCTTGTGGGGCCCATCCCCGGAAAACGCAATGCGTTTTGCATCATCGGTCTGCGGGCCGGGCTCGGCGAAGGGGGTGGGCACGGGTGGCTTCTGGCGCAACAGATTGTGCATGGCGAGGCTTGCTACGACACGTGGTGCCTTGATCCGCGCCGCTTCGCGGGTCATGCAAATGTCGAACTCACGGCGTTGAAGGCGATCGAAGACTACCAGAACGAGTTCCGGTTTCACTTTCCGCATGAACACCGGCCCGCTGGTCGGCCGGCAAAGACGACCCCGCTGACACCGGTTCTCGCTGCAGAGGGTGCGGAGTTCACCGTCGTGAATGGGTGGGAACGCATGGACTTCTTGAAGCCGCATCCACAGTTCGAACCATCGCTGTCTTTTTCCTTTGACGAAACCTTTGACTTCGTGGGCGCCGAGGTGCGCAATGTTCAGCAGAACGTGGGGTTGTGCGAGGTCAACGGGTTCAATCGGCTGGAAATCACCGGGGCCGACAGACATACCTATCTGGATCGGCTGTTTTGCGGGTCGGTCGTTAAAGAGTCAGGCCGCGTCGGGCTCGGCTACATGCTCAACCTGCACGGCATGGTGAAATCCGAGGCCACGCTGGCAAACCTGCCGGCAAGCGACCGCGGACCGGAACGGGTCTGGTATGGGTCCGCTGCGGCCAGCGAGTATCACGACATGGATTGGCTTATCGCGCACCGCCGTCCTGGCGAAGACGTCCAGATCAGAAGCCTGACCAACGAACAGACCATACTGGTGTTGGCGGGTCCCCGATCCCGCGATGTGCTGAGCGACTGCGCTCGGGGGGATTGGAGCAAAGAGGCCTTTCCATGGCTGAGCGCTCGCGAATGTTTCATAGGCTTCGCTCCTGCGACGGTCATGAGTGTCAGTTTCTCGGGCGAACTGGCCTATGAGATCCACGTTCCGAATGAATCTCTCTATTCGGCCTATCTTGCGCTGAGACGGGCGGGTGATCGCTTCGGGTTAAAACTCTTCGGGGCCCGCGCAGTGGAATCCATGCGGATGGAGAAGGGGTTTCTTCACTGGAAGGCTGATCTTCTCACAGAATTCGATCCCTTTGAGACCGGGCTTGGCCGGTTTGTCAGACTGGAAAAGGGCGACTTTGTCGGTCTGGATGCGCTTCGCGGGAGACGGAATGAGGGACCTCGAAAGAAGATTGCAACCTTGCGCATCGACGGATCGGATGCGCCTGCTCCGGCCGGAGCCTCTTTGATGCAAGGCGCGCGGGTGGTGGGGACAGTGACTTCGGGCGCATGGGGCTACAGGGTTGGCCAGAACCTCGCTTTTGCCTTTTTGGACCCGGCTTTTTCGGATCCGGGCTGCAACCTGCAATTGGATCTCTGTGGCGATCTGGTTCCAGCCGAGGTCATAGACCCATCACCGTATGATCCGGCCCTTGAGCGTGTGCGTCTGTAACTCGCATGCGCCGACATCGAAAAGCGGCTCTAACCCGGGGATTTTGGCCATCCGGGCCAGTCACGCCGGTTGACCGGCGCAGTGACGATCGACGAGTCGTTGAACCATTGGAGCAAAGTGCCAGAAATCCGGTGTCTTCATGTCTGCGCGTTTCCCGGCGTCATCAAGGTACCGGACCGCGATGATCTGGTCGAGATTTGGGTTCTTCTCGAAGTCCGAAACCTCTTCCGCATTCATTGGCCCGCCCTGCAAGTTGAGCGAGTGAATTGACGCCTCGGACAGACGTTTGAAGTATTCTGGTCGGGTTGCGCACAGGTATCGCTTGGCCGCCACATGATACCTTACGCAATCCGTGATAATGGACGGAAAGAACCGTTCCAGAACCTCTGCGCCGGCCTCTTCGTGGAAACGGTCTTCGACATCGTCCATGCTGAAGGTCCCAAACTCACTGGTGAAATGGCCGATGTCGTGAAGCAGCGCTCCAACGATGATTTCTTCTGGCTGCCCGTTTTGTTCTGCAATCGTGGCACCTTGCAGCATATGCTGCCCCATCGTGACGTCTTCCCCGAGGTATTCTTCGCCGCCGCGGCGGTCGAAAATCGACCCCAGAAACGGAACAATACTGTCCGGTGTCAGTTCTTTGATTTCGTCGGTCATTCTGCCGCCTCCATGCGCCCCTGGCGCTGCATGGCATCGTAAGTTGACCGGAGCCCGTCCTTGTCGGCATAGCATCCCTGAAGCCATCGTGATCCCTCGCCGGAGTACCCCTTTCGGGCGTGCAGAACGCGGGTGTTGTCGACGACAAAGGACTCTCCAGGCTCCAGTCGGAAGGTCACTTCCATGGCTTCGTCATCAATGATTTCCCCGAGACGCCTGTAGGCCCGATAGTAGGCGTCCATTTTGTCGAATGGGACATCGGTCACAGCCGCCATCGAGCGATTGTTGAACCGCACCGCAATCAGCTCTCCGTCCGGCGCCAACTCGATCATCGGGCGGTGCGATGTCAGACAGACGCCGGCCTCACCCGCATACTCAAACCGGGCGCAGTGATCGGCGAGCACGTCAAAGTAGGCTTCGTTTTCCGCGCGAAGGCGCTGAGCAGCCGCAAAACCGTCAACGACCATGTTTTCACCCCCGGCCGCCGAGCTTTCCAGGCAGTAAAGGACCTGAACAGTCGGTACAGGATCGCGATAGGGATTGTCTGTATGCGCCTGAAGACCCAGACCGGTGAACGCGAGGTTGGTCGGGTTCACTTCGGTGCGCACCTCGAAGTTGCGCCCGTAGTTCGTTTCCCGGACATACCCGAACAGATCGACCAGCTTGAAGAGGGCGCCTTCTTCGACGGGGCCTCCGGTCACCTTGCCAAATCCGTAGCGACAGACCTGTCCAAGCCAGGTCGAAAGCGCGGATGAATTGCTCCCCAAAGCTGTAAAATCCGCCGTTGGCACGGCGCTTTGCAAGCCGGCGTCCCAGGTCTCGATCCCGTGTCCTGTCCAACCTCGGCGACGACCGTGGTCGATGTCATATGCATTTGAACAGAGCCAGGTCAGGTCAAAATCAACCGTTTTGTCTTCGGGTGCAAAGCCGACATTCAGGACGCTGCCGCGCAACTCAGCATGAGAAATCCTGGTATCTGCCGGAATGTCACGCACGGCGATGAGGCGCTGGCCATTGCCAGGCGCGCGCGTCTCCGGATCCTGTGCATTGTCGCGGAGCCAGATGGCGTGAAAGCGCAGAACTCGCTCCTGCGCTGAAAGGGTGAGAAACTGTCCGTTTGGTGCGATGCTGACAGAAGACATAAGGGGTCCTTTGCAGGTGAAATCGGGAGACATTCTGCCGCGACTCACTCATTATCTCAAATTAGATTTACCCCCACTGAGGTATGGTTTAGCTAATGGATGTACCCCGATCTCAACTGCCGCCCCTGGAATGGATCCGGGCGTTTGAAGCCGCAGCGCGCTGCGGCAGCTTTACCGCGGCGGCGTCCGAGATCGGCATCACTCAGTCCGCTGTCAGCCAAAGGATCGCGCAGCTGGAACGGCGGCTCGGAGCGACTTTGTTTCAACGCGAGGCGCGGGCAGTATCGTTGACCGTCGAAGGTGAAGCGTGGCTGCCCCATGTTCAAAGCGCGCTTGGTGCGCTGCGTGACAGTTCCGAGGCTCTGTTTGGGGCGGACCCCCGTTCTTTGACCATCTCTGCCAGCCAATCTGTCATCGAGCTTTGGATCTTGCCGCGCCTTGAGGCGTTCAAGGCAATAGCTGGTGGTCAGTTGTCAATCCAAACAATGGTGCTTGGGGCCCATGACGCTCCTCCCGACGATGTCCTTGGCATCCGGTACGGCACGGGCAATTGGCCCCTTGCCTACAAGCAACCGCTTTACTCAGAGCGCCTCGCTCCTGTGGCGTCACCACAGTTGGTAAAGGACGCGCGTGATTGGCGGTATCTGCCCAGAATCGCGTGCTCGGGCCCCAGACCGGGTTGGCATGACTGGACATCTCAGTGTGAGTGGCCAACCACGCCAGTGCCACATCTGCGGTTCGACACCTTCTTGTCTGGACTGAGTGCCGCGCTGGCGGGTGAGGGGGTGCTGCTTGGCTCGTTGCCACTGTGCAGCCATCACTTTGAGGAGGGTCGGTTGGTTCAACTAGGTGAGGACATCCTGTACCACCACGAGACATACTGGCTCATAGCGGACAAGCCCGCGCTGTCCCGGCTTCAGTGGGATGCCATTGCGGCTCTGACAGAGTAACGCGCGTTACGGCCCCAGCGCTGGACATCAGACCGCTTGGTTTCGGATCATGTGTGATCGAGAAAATCCTCGATCAGTCGATTGAAGTAGTCCGGGCGTTCCATGTGCACGGCGTGGGCACAGGCTGGAACAACTGCAAGGTTCGCATTGGGAATGCGATCCCAGAGCTCCTGAATCTGAGACCATGGGTAGGTGCGGTCCCCGTCTCCCCAGACAATCAGAGTGCGCGCACGAATGGCGTCGAGGTATGCAACCCCCGTCCAGTCTCGCATGGCTTCAAGACCCGCAAGAATTGCTGGCAAGCCTGCCTTTTCCGCGATGCCCGCGCAGGACGGGAAACCGGGCGCTTCCGCTTCATCGAGGAACCAAGTGGCCGCAATGCGTCGCGCCGTTTCGCGCGGACCATCTTCGCGTGCCCGTTGCATCGACGTCTCAATCGTCTCGAATCGGCCGGGCAGCAATCCCCTGGGGCCAGTGCCGTAAAGGATCAGGCTGTTCACACGGGTCGGGGCACTGTGCACCATTTCCTGTACGATCATGCCGCCCATCGAGTGCCCCAGCAGATCGAAGCGCTCGATGCCTTGGCGGGTCAGGGTGTCCAAGGCCCATTCAGCGAACCCTTCGATTGAACGCACTGGGGGCAGATCGGCATTTTGTCCGAACCCCGGCAGGTCCAAGCAGACAAAGTCTCGGTGCTCTGCCAGTGGTGCCTGGGCCGCCCATTGCGCGCTGCCGCCCATGAAACCATGGACAAAAACCAAAGGCGTCAACGACGTCCGCCCTGCACAATCCGATCGAGGATCATTGCGCAGAAGAGAATGGCAAACCCGGCAAGGATACCCTGCCCGACGTTGGCATATTGCAGCGCTTCCAGAACGTCTTCACCCAATCCTTTGGCGCCGATCAGAGACGCCACCACAACCATGGCCAACGACAACATAATCGTCTGATTGATCCCGGCTCGGATCGACGGGCCCGCCAATGGCAGATCAACCCTGGTCAACAGGTACCACTTGTTCGCTCCGAAACTGATGGCCGCTTCGCGAACGCTTTCCGGGACACCGCGCAATCCCAGAACGGTCAAACGGACCACCGGCGTGCCGCCAAAGATCATTGTGGTCACGACCGCCGCAGGCTTTCCGGTGCCAAAGAACGCAATCACCGGGATCATGAACACGAAGGCGGGCATGGTCTGCATGAAATCCATTATTGGCTGGATGGCTGCGTAGAACCGTGGTCGCCGTGCAGCGAACATGCCAAGCGGAATCCCGATGACAATCGACAAACAGGCTGCCGTTCCCAGAAGCGCCAGCGTGGTCATGGCTTTTTCCCAAAACCCGAGCAGACCCATATAGGCCAAGAACGCTCCGGAATAGATCGCCATGCGCACACCGGCGGTCAGCCAGGTCAGCAGAATGATGAGGCTGGCAATCACGATCCAAGGCGTGCTGACGAATACGACTTCGAGCGCGTCCAGAACCAGTCGGATACAATATGTGATCGCATCAAAAAGTGCCTCGCCGTTCAGAACGGCCCAGTTGAAAAAGGCTTCGACACCATCAATGCTGACCAACCGTATTTCCGGATTTGTCGGGAAATCCGAAAGGATCGTGAATCGCTCCGGAAAACTGTAGTGCAACATTGCTGCGGCAACGATCAGCGACATGAAGACCGCGCTGAAGATGATCTGGGAAACCGGCATCCCCGACCGAACGGTCCGGTCGCTCAACCAGTCTGAAAACCGCGCCTCGAGCGCAGTGTTGGCGACGATGGCTTGAGCCGCCTTTACCAGGATCAGAATGGCCAGCCCGGTCAGAGCGATCGTGGGCCCTTCGGCTGCCAGAGCTTCGGCTTCGGCACGTATGCCCCCGATATTGGCTTCGAGTGAGTCAACGGTACGCTGGTAAACATCGACTTTGTCGGAATTGGTTTCGATGGCGGTGGCGAGCTGTTGCCGTCGCAGTTCCAGCGTGCCTTCGATTGATGCAATGCGGGCCATCGCATCGGAGGCGAGATCCCCAAACAGTCCGCGGGCAATTTGCACAAAGGCCAGCGTTTCGATGATCAGAAACGGCAGTGCCCAGTTCCACAACCCGCGCGCGCCGAACCATACCGGGCCGAACAACCCGGCCATCGCGTTGAAGGTCGGTGTAAACCGCGACGACGCGCCGATCTTGTCGAACATCGCGATGTAGTAGTCAGGATGGGTGCGGACAAAGGTTCGGATGTTTTCGCGGCGTTCTTCGGCATAGGCCCGCGCCGCGTCCGAGTCGGTATCTTCCAGCGGGTTGACTTGTGAATCTTTCATGACACTTCGGTCCCTTCGATCACAGTGCGCAATAGGTCAGCACGGGTGATGACGCCTGAATCCTTGCTGTCGGTCTGGACGACAATCGGATTATCGTCATCAATGGCCAGATTGATCAGCGTGCTCAGCGTTTCGTTTTCATCGACACGTGGCCCGTCAGGCGAAAGCGGGCCCTTCTGGGCCACATACTCGTCCACCGGCGTCATCACCGCATGGGCGTGCACCACTTTGAGGCGCGATATTCCTGCCACGAAGTCAGCCACATAGTCGTCCGCTGGTTCCATGACGATATCCTCGGCGGTTCCGATCTGAACCATCTTGCCGTCGCGCATGATCGCAATGCGGTCGCCAATGCGAACGGCTTCGTCCAGGTCGTGGGTGATGAAGATCGTGGTCTTTTTGAGGATTTTGCTGAGACGGATAAACTCGTCCTGAAGCTGCCGACGGATCAGCGGGTCGAGTGCCGAGAAGGGCTCGTCCATCAAGAGAACGTCGGGGTTTGCCGCAAGCGCGCGCGCAAGACCAACGCGTTGCTGCATGCCGCCTGACAGCTCATGCGCAAACTTGGATCCCCATGCGCCAAGTTCAACGATGTCCAGGATCGCTGCAGCCTGCCTCATGCGCTCGTTTTTGGCAACTTTGCGAATCTCTAGTGGCATCGCGACATTGTCGAGGACCGAACGGTGGGGCATCAGAGCGAAGTTCTGAAATACCATCCCGATTTTTTGGTTCCGAAATCTCTGCAGTTGGCGCGGCCCCAGCGCCATGACATCAGTGCCTTCGATTTCGATCTTTCCAGCGGTGGGCTCCAGCAGCCGGTTGAAATGACGTACCAGCGTGGACTTGCCGCTGCCCGAAAGCCCCATAATGCAAAAGATCTCGCCCCGGTTCACGGACAGGCTGACATCAGCGACCCCTACCACGGAGTTGAACTGTTCCAGCACTTCCGCCTTTCCAAGTCCGCGCTCGCGTACAGCTTTCAGCGCCGCCTAAGCATTTGCACCGAAAATCTTCCAGACATTGGAGATTTCTATGACGGTCTCATTGTTCATATCGGGAAGGCCCTGCTGATGTGCGGCACGATGCGGCGCCGTCCGAAGGAGGCGCCGCATTCAAGTCCTACTGGACGGGGATCAAAGCCCCAGCCAGCTGTCGACGCGGTCCGAGTTGGCTTCGACCCACTCTTTGGCGACGTCAGCCGGGTCGCGACCGTTTGCGCTGATCTCGAATGCAAGGGCGCTCACATCATCCGCGGTGACTGCAAAGTTGGCAAAAAACTCGGCGATGGCGGGCGATCTGTCCACCAGCGAGTTCGACCAGGCAATCTGGACGTTCTTCAGCGCGTCTTTTGACGCAACCATCGACTTCTCGTACCAGTCTGCGTCGTCAGACGGCTGCACCATTACGTACTTTTCGGGATCGTAAGCTGGCTCTGTCAGCATTTCGACGTCGAACATGAACCAGACCGCGTGTGGTTTGTAGCAATAGAAGGCGTAGCCTTCACCCTTCGCGATGCTGTCCTTGATCCGTGCGGTTTTGACACTTTCCTCAGCGCGGATTGGCTCGATGAAATCCAGCAGCCCATAGTCGCGGGTTTTGACTTCGTTCACGTTCGCCGAGGCCCAGCCCGGAGCACCAATCCACATTTCACCTTTGCCATTACCGTCGCTGTCCATCAGTGCGGCAACGTCTGGACGGCCCAGATCGGCAATGTCGGTGATGTTGTTTGCTTCACCGAAAGCTTTGGACACGCAGAATCCCTGATTGCCTTCGTAGGGATTGGAGGACAGCGTAACTGTTCCGGCATCGTCTACGTATTTCTTGGTGAAGCTTTCCTGATTGGGCAGCCAGACGTCAGGATGCACGTCAATATCGCCCTTGCCCTGATCCATAGCCTGGAAGATCGTGGCATTGTTGCCAGGCACGTACTCAACTGTGCCACCAACACGCGTGGCGACAACTTCTCCCAGCAGATGTGCGATGGCCTGCGCGCCGGTCCAGGACGGAACGCCGATCTTAACTTCTTCGGCGGCAAGCGCGGGCAAAGCCAAGACGCTGACAGCCGCCGCAAATCCGACGGATTTGATGTATGGTTTCATTGTTTTCTCCTCTGTTGTGAAACGCCACTTCCGGGCGTCTATTCAGGTCATGCCTCCGCTCAGCTGCGACTGGTACGCGAAAAGCGCCGTGGCGCCGCCGGTGTGCAGGAACAGGACGTTATCATTTGATTTGAAGAAACCCTGCCTGATCATTCCGATCAAGCCCGCCATCCCTTTGGCGGAATAGACCGGGTCAAGAAGGATACCTTCTTGCCGCGCAGTCAGGTGAATTGCCTCCAAAGTAGACTCTGCGGGAATGCCGTAGCCTTCCCCGACGTAGCAATCATCAACCAAGATCTTGCTGCGTGGTACGCCTTCGGCACCGAGCTTCTGCAGCGTTTTCTGGGTCAGGTCGTGGACAGCGTCGAGTTGACGTTCACGCGGCTGGCGCACGCTGACCCCCATCACGGGCAGGTCGTGGTCGATCGCACTCAGGCCAGCGACGAGTCCGGCCTGTGTTCCGGTGCTACCGGTCGCCATGACCAGCCAATCGAACCGCTGCCCAGTTTCTTCGGTGTTGTCAGCGATCTCTTGGGCGCAAACGGCGTATCCCAGCGCACCGGTCGCATTGGAGCCTCCGCCGGGAATGAAATAGGGTCGGTGCCCTTGTGCTCCGAGTGCGTCAGTGACGGCCATGGCTTCGGCATTCATATCCAATCCGGGCGGCCGGAACTCGTGCGTGGCGCCGAAAAGATTGTCGAGCAAAACGTTCCCGGTCTCTTCGTAAGAAGCAGGCTGATCAGGGACACGACGCTCAAGAAGGACGTGGCATTTCATGCCGACCTTGCAGGCCGCCGCAGCTGTTTGTCGGACGTGGTTGGACTGCACAGCGCCTTGGGTGACAAGGATGTCGGCCTTCTCACGCACAGCTTCACCGACAAGAAACTCCAGTTTCCGAGTCTTGTTTCCGCCGGTCGCAAGACCGGTGCAGTCATCGCGCTTAATGAACAGCCGCGGGCCGCCCAACAGTTCAGTGAGGCGCGGCATCGATTCGATAGGCGTCGGGCTATGACACAGTTTGATCCGCGGGAATGGGCTGAAATCAATGCGGGCCTGCTGCCGTTTCAAAGTCTCCGTGCCAGTCATGAACGCATCTCCGCAGAATTCCGATGCAGGCAGCGTGCGGCAGAATCCTCGGTTCCGCCAATGTTATGTTAGAATGACATTATGCAGATTTTGCATTACAGAGCGGTATGGAACTGTCTCTTTTTCGCGACCTCGAGCGGCTGGATCAGACCGGGAACTTCTCGCAGGCGGCGGCACTCGGAAATCTCAGTCAGCCCGCGTTCAGCCGGCGCATCAAGTCCTTGGAAACCTGGGTCGGGGCGACACTTGTCGACCGCTCGCGCCAGCCGGTTAAACTGACACAGTCTGGGGTTCAGATGCTGGAAGCCGGTTTGCAGGCCCTTGCCCGGATCGAACAGGAGCGCAGCCAGATCCTGGAAGCGCAGTCATTGCCGGACAAATATGTCGTCACCTTCGGAGCCCAACATTCAATTGGCTGGCGCTTTTTTCCTGCGTGGTTGCAGGCGCTGGAAGAGGCGTTTGGTCCCATCCTCTCACGGTTGCGCGCGGACGACCTGCCAAATTGCCTGCACGATTTGAAGCACGGGGATGTGGATTTCGTCATCGCCTACCAAGACGGACAGACCCGGCCAGTCGTTGGTTTTTCTTCGATCTGTATCGGTGAGGATCAGCTCATTCCGGTGTGCAAGCCAGACGCAAAGGGACAGCCTATGTTCCGGTTTGATTCGTCCGGAGTGGAAATGCCCTTTCTTCGGTTCGGTGATGCCGCCCCAATCGGCGCTCATTTAGAGCCGCTTTTTGAGCGGCAGAACCTCAATGCGCGGCTCCGCACGGTCTATGAAAACTCCATGGCAGGCGCGCTGCGGATCAGGGCGCGGGCCGGAGATGGAGTGGCATGGCTTCCCAAGAGCCTCGTCTCCCCGGATCTCGAAAGCGGGCAGCTTGTCGGGACAGGCGAGCCGAACTGGAGCATCGATCTCGAGATACGGCTGTTCAGGAACCCGCAGCAATCCAATCGGGTAACGCGATCCATCTGGTCTTTCTTGGAGGTTCGGCAAGATGTCCCGTTCTTTCAGGCAGACTGATTATCCTCGCAAAACTCACCTCCGATCTCATATCGCGCCGGGGTGAACGCAGTGCCATGCGATAGTGTGGCTGCGCGGTTGAAAGAGGGCGTGCCCGTGAAACTCGGACCGATTTCGAGGGTCTTATCGTACATGCTTTTAGCAACGATCTGGCGGAGCGGTCACAGAGGAGAAATCCGGGTCGTTTGTGAGAACTTCTGCAGATAGTATCGCCCGGCCCCTATGCTCAGGCATATGTCGCGAGAGATGCGCCGGCCACGAAAGAGTACTTGCTTTGACCCAAGTTCTCGAATTCCCGGCCCGTCATGCAATGGCCCCCAAAGGCGCGCTGCGGCCCATCCAAGCTGGCGCAGTGCTGCATCGGTCGTGACGGATTTTTCATTGGATACATCCAATTTAACGAAACTGCCGCTCTTGTGCGGGCTCTGGTTTCCCTGTTCGACGCTGTGTTGAGTGATCGCAATCCCACGCAGAAAGGCCGGTTCTGCCAGTCGGGTCATTGGTGAGAGTGTTTGTGGCGCACAGCCTTCGCCCAACCAGTGCCACTGCGCGGTCCCCTCGATCTCGGCCTCAACTTCGGTGAGTGTCACGCAGGCCAGCATTTGATCAATCATCCCAACACGCCCCGCATCAGTATTCAACGGAACGGGCGCATCTGGCGGCAGCTCGGCAATGTCAAGGATCGGCGCATGAGCCAGAGAGAGCCACGCGGCGGCGAATCCGCGGCGGCGCATCAAATCGGCGCAGGACACAGCGAGCGGAAAGTATCCATCCAGCGTGTCCTCGAAGTACTGCGCTTCGACAAAGGCGATGTTGAGGTTTTCGGGTCGCGCCGCCATTCAGAAAAGACCGAAATACTCCTGCTGCTCCCACTCAGATACGGTCATCAGGTAGCGTTCCCATTCTGCCCGTTTCAGGGTGACCAGATAGTCGACAAAGGGCTGACCCAAAGCCTCGCGATACAGTGCACTCGCCTCGAAGGCGTCTATCGCAGCGACAAGGCTCTTCGGAAGCTGGTCGGCCTCATCGTGGTAGGGCGTCTCGCTGGCCAGCGGGGCGACCGCGGCAGATGTCAGCCCGTCCAGGCCCGCCATGATTTGGGAAGCGAAGGCGAAGTGCGGATTGGCCGTCGTGTCGGCCACACGGTTTTCGATGCGCGATCCGTACCCATTAGGGTCGAATAGGGCGCGGATCATTGCGCCGCGATTGTCCCGTCCCCACTGGATGCCTGTAGGAGCCAACTGAAACGGCGCAAATCGTTTGTAACTGTTCACGGTGGGGTTGGTGAGCAGGCAGGACGCAGTTGCATGTCTGAGCAGACCTGCAATCCAGGCGCCCGCTGCATCGGTGATCTGGCCGTCGTCCTTTGGCCGAAACACAGACTCGCCAGTCTGGGCATCTGACAACGATTGATGGATATGCCAGCCATTGGCGGCCGCGTTTGGCAGGTTTGGCTTCGCCATGAAACTGGCGTGAAATCCTTGTCTGTGACAGACCTCTTTCACAAGCGTTCGGAACAGGACGAACCGGTCGGCCTGCGATTGGGGGTCTGAGGGCTCGAAGGTGAATTCGAATTGACTGGGCCCCATCTCGATCTCGACCGACCGCGGCTGCAGCCCGAGTTCTTCCGCCATGCGGCGCAGATGGTCCAGAAGCTCTTCGGATTCACCATACCGGGTTTCGGTAAGGTATTGGTGCCCTTGGGTCACATTGCGCGTGCGGACGGGTGCTGGTGGCATCGTGGCCTGACCATGATCCAATGCGCTGTCGAGGCGTTCAAAGACCTGAAACTCAACCTCCAGACCAAACGTCGCACGATATCCAGCGGTGCGAAGCTTCTCCACGGAAGCAGCGAGGACCGCAGCGGATGAGAAGGGCACCGAGGTGCCGGAGCGGTCATAAACGTCACCAATGAGGATCGCGGAATGAGGCGACCAGGGCAGCGGAAAAAAGCGCGAAGGATTGGGCCAGATCACAACGTCGCCTGCGCCACCCAATGGCAGGTCTGCCACTGACACATCCTCGCTCCAGACCGGAAAGACGGTGCGGTGAGAGGTGTCCTTCAAAAGAAGCGTTGAGGGGACGCAGACCCCGGATTCAAAGGCTGACGCCAGCGCGCGCGCGACGATCGTCTTGCCCCGCAAAATGCCGTGCTGATCCACAAAGACCACGCGGACCGTTTCGATTGCCTTTTCCGCGACCGTTGCCAGAACAGCGGAAATCCTCTCAGACGAGTCTTGGCCGTGCACTGGTCCGGTTCTCACACCGAAGCATCCCAAGGGCATTCGGCACGGCGCGCGAGGTCCGCCTCATGGCTTGCCGATTCCCAATTCCGGGTTGAAGCGATGGCGTCGTTTGAAAGTGGGCCAACGATCTTGCCGACATCATCCCCCAACAGCATAGGCAGGTTTTCCACCTTGCCTGTCTCAAGCGAACTGATCGCCTTTCGCAATAGGCGCCTGTACCGGATGATCGCGGCATCGCTTCGACCCAGATGCTCTTGCGTGCGGTCCTGGATGCGCCCCATGCCTTCGACCGCCCATTGATCGTGAACATTGATGTCCATGCCCATGCCGGTATAGGTCAACACTTGCTGTTCTTGCGGGTCATAGTGGTAATTGTTCCCCCGGTTCTTCAATGGCGCGTAGTCGGGCAAGCGGTGTTCTTTCAAGCGCTGTGCGCGCATCAAATCCTTGTTCACCGGGTCCTTGAAGCTGGTGAAGACCGAGTACCAATAGCAGGTTTCGTCATCGATCGGCACATGCCACTGTGTGATGGTCATTTCACGCGACATCGGAATGCAAATGGCCTGCGGGAAGATCTGATTTGTGACGCGTACATGGGTCAGATCGTTTGCCATGTGGCGCAATGCGGTGATCTTGAGGCCATACGCTGTGTCATCGACTTCGATTTCGGGCCGCGGGTACTCCCTCAGGACCTGCGTCATCGGCATGTTGGTGTGCGCGGCTTTGTCCCGAAACTGTTTGCCGTAGCCGTCCGACGGATCCTCATCCTGCAAAAAACGGTGCAGGAACGAGGCGTGCGCGGGATCAATCCCGATTTCCAAAGCTTGCAGCCAATTGCATTCCCACAATCCCTTAAAGGCGAACACGTGGCTGTCCGGCGCGCGAAAGCAATCAAAATTTGGAAGAGCGGGTGGATCACCCGGACCAAGATAGGCAAAAACGATCCCGCTGCGCTCCACCACAGGATAGCGCGGCCCGCCGGTCTGTATTTCAATCTGATCAGATTCGGGATGAAAGGCGGGGGGCTCTCCGGCCGACGCCTTGCGGGTGGCCAGTACCAAAGCTCCAGCGTTTTGCACCAAGACCAGACGCTCGCCCAACAGGTTCACCGGAACCGGTTGACCCGCAGCAATCTCGTCGCTCAGCGCTGCAGGTTGCCAGTAATGGCGCAGCACGTTGCCTGCATCCGTGCCCGGTCCGACCCGGGTGATCTGATCATTGAGCTGCTGGCTGATCATCGGCGCGCTCCTCATTAGGGTCTAATCTGGCCAGAATTACCCCATCCTGCTCCACGACGGGGACCATAGGCACCTTGATCTGAGTGTGCATCTGCGACCCCTCCGGCTCTGCCGGTTGTTCCACACATTGCCCCGTGCGGTCAAAGTGCCAGCCATGAAAGGGGCACCGCAACCCGTTGTCCTCGAGCCGTCCGAAACATAGATCGGCGCCCCGGTGCGGGCAGTGTCGGCCGATTAACCCTAACTCTCCCTCATCATCGCGGAAGAGAACGTAAGGTTTGCCCGCCAGTGTTATGGGCAGAACCGGACGCGCAGTATCCAATTCAGAGCGCGTTGTAATGGCGACCCAGGTTCCGGTTTCTGTGGCAATCGGGGAAGTCACTGTATCTCCAGTTTGATGCATAGGCATTGAGCCGAGTTGATTTGTGCGTTAAATGAACAAAAATTCGCTATATGAACGTACTTGGATCAAGGGGATCAGTCAACGTGAGCAGCCGTGGCGGTGCGTCGACATTTGCAAAAGGTCTGCAGGTTCTGGATTGCTTTGAATCCGGTCGCACCGATTTGACCATGGCAGAGATTGCGCGCCTGACCGGATTCGATCGTGCCACCACGCGCCGCCTGTGCCTGACTCTGGAAGACAGTGGCTATATCACAAAGTCGGGACGCGTGTTTGCACTGTCGCCCCGGGTTCTGGCGGTTACCGGTGGGTATCTCTCTTCGCATGGGATCGGAAAATCCGTTCAACCCCTCCTCAATCAATGCGCCGAAGAATTGGACGGAGAGATTTCGCTGGCCGTCCGCGAAGGTACCCGCGCCATCTATGTCGCGCACTCAGCTGTCTCTTCTGCGCGTTTGTCTTATGGGTTCTCCATTGGGAGTACGCTTCCGCTCTTGCCGACGGCTCTGGGTCGAATGCTGCTGGCGCAATGCCAGAACCCTCTGCGGGAGCGTCTTTTCGAAGCTTGCGAGTTTGAAAGGCATACGGAATTCACAGATATGGACCCCGCTTCGGTCCGCGTCAAAATCGAACGCGCGGCAGAACAGGGCTACGCTTATGCGGCCAATGAGTTTGAACGAGGCGCCGCCGGTGTTTCGGTTCCTGTAAGCAACATTGGAGGAGTGCAGGCGGTGCTTGCAACCACGGCTTCGGCGCATCGGCTTGAAGACCGAGAGGTGTTTGACCGAACGCTCGATACGTTGCGACGTGCAGCGGTAAATCTCGGGCACTGAGGTTGAACAGAGTTCAGGAAGTGATGATCAATCGGGTTCAGGTCTTCGCCCAGCGTTGCGGGTGATCCTGCTGCTGGTCGTCAATGAACCGGAAGTGACCGGGAAATAGCGCGGCTAGAAATCGAAAAACGATCCGCTTGGCGACTGCGCGATCAAATGCCCCTGGATGCAACAAGAAGTCTGTCCACATGCCTTCCAGCAGGGCCAGTGTCCCGTGGGTTGCATCGCGGGCAACTTGCGCGGGATCGTCGACCGCTTGTGCGGTTGCGATTTCCATGAAGGCACGAAAAATGATTGCGTTCAGTCGCTCGTCCCGTGTGTTTGTGAGGGACGCAATCGGTGAATTCTCGCGTGCTTCGCCCCGAAACGCATACCAGATGTTGATTGATCGCCGGTTCAGAACCGCTTCGTCCAGGTCGCATCGGATCAGGGCTGTGATGCGATCCTCTGGCGCAGAACCCGCGGCGTCGAGAAACCGGTTGAGATGTGCGTAGTAAGTTTCACCTGCATGGCGCACCGCCTCGACCAGCAGGTTTTCCTTTCCTCCGAAGTGCAGTTGGATCATGCCGCGCGACAGGCCAGCCCGCTCGACAATCATTGAAACCGATGTCTGTGCGATTCCGGATTCTGCAATCGAGGACAGAGTCGCCTCAATCAAAGCCTCCCGGTTCTGCGAGGCGCGCGCCTGCCGGAGGTTCGGTTTGGTCGAGTCTTTTGCCATGGGAACAGATACTTAGCTCTTTCTCACGTTTGCGGCCGTTCTCAAGCCACAGGCGTAACTCTCGGAAGCTTGACATAAAAGGGGTATTTCTTCAAATCTAAATGGACGAACGTTCATTCAATTTTCGTGCAAACCGGGCTGTCGGGGAGGGAGACTTGCGGTTCAGGAGCGATTTCTCAAAGGGAATTGCATTGAGTGGCCCGGCATCAGCGTATGTCGGAGCACTTGTCGCGATTCCGCTGGGGATCCTGATCGTCTACTCCTTTTGGACACAGACCTATGTGACCATCGACAAGACGATGACATGGGCGAACTATCAGGAAGCGCTCACAGACCCGCTCGTCCTTCACCTGCTTCGCCGATCGGTTTTGATTGCCGGTTGCGTGACGATCGCAACCGTCATGCTGGCCTACCCAATTGCGTACTTCATCGCCTTCAGGACCGAAAAAAAGACGCTCTGGCTCATCCTCATCACCATCCCGTTCTGGAGCAGCTACCTCCTGCGGGTGTTTTCGTGGAAGCTAATCCTGGGCTTTAACGGGGTACTGAACTCCGGGCTTTTGTGGCTGGGACTGATCGAAGAACCGCTGACCTTCCTGCTTTTCAACGAGATGGCAGTGGTGCTGACGCTGGCGCATGCCTGGGCTCCATTTGCGATCCTGCCCATTTTTGTCAGCCTTCAAAAAATCGATCCCAGCCTTTTGGAAGCTGCAACCGACCTTGGCCTGAATGGGTTTGAAACCTTTGTTCGGGTGACCTTGCCGCTGACAGTGCCGGGCATCATTGCCGCCTGTCTGATCATCTTCATCCCAACTGTCGGAGACTACGTCACGCCCGCGCTTGTCGGCGGATCGGACGGCAAGATGATTGCCAACCTTATTCAGGTGCAATTCGGCGCGGCGAACAACTGGCCACTTGGCGCGACCCTGTCTCTTCTGGCGATGGCGACGGTCGGTTTGGTCGCCATCGGGTTTGTCATCCTGGCGAATTTCGTCGGCAGGAGGATCCGATGAAGTCGTTGCAGAGGTTCATGCCCGGCCTGACCGTTTACGCTTTTGCGTATATCGGTTTTTTGTATCTGCCCGTCCTGTTGCTGCCGCTCTTTTCGTTCAATGACGGCACGATCGTCGCCTTTCCGATGAACGGCTTCACCCTCAAATGGTATGCTCAGCTGGGCGAGCAGGACACGTTGCTCCAGGCGCTGGCAAACAGTCTTATCGTCGGAGTCACAACCGCGTTTTGTGCAACGGCACTTGGTCTCTTCGCCGCGCGCGCCTATGCCCGGTACAAGTTCGCGGGCAAAGAACTGTCCGAGGGGCTGGTGATGTTGCCGCTGGTGATCCCGGGCATCATCGTGGCATCGTCGATGTTGATCCTGTTCGTCAGTGTTGGGCTAAAGCCGTCGCTGACCACGGTGATACTGGGCCATGTCTTTGTTGCACTGCCCTTCTCTGTTTCGATCCTGAAATCAGCCTTCGCGGACTTCGATCCCTCGCTGGAAGAGGCCGCTTATGATCTTGGTGAAACCGTCTGGGGGACGTTTCGCAGGGTGACCCTGCCAATCGTTTCCCCGGGTATCATTGCCAGCATGTTGGTGACCTTTACGGTTTCGTTTGACGAGTTCGTTCTGGCCTTTTTCCTCTCAGGGAACGAACCGACCCTTCCAGTCTATATCTGGAGCCAGATCCGGTTTCCCGCCAAATTGCCCAACACTCTGGCGCTAGGGTCGCTCCTTCTTGCGGCGTCCGTTCTGCTGTTGCTGGTCGCCGAGTTCTTCCGCCGCCGTTCCTCCAAGTCATCCGTTTAAGGGGAATTTGACCCGTGTCTGACGCAAACACCATCATCGAGCTGCAAAACGTTCAGAAACGATTTGGCGGGTTCATCGCTGTCCCGAACCTGAGCCTGACGCTGGAGCGGGGCGAATTCTTTTCCCTGCTTGGCCCCTCAGGATGCGGCAAGACCACAGCGCTGCGCATGATCGCGGGCTTTCTTGAGCCGGAGAAGGGCGAGATTCGGATCGACGGCGAACCCATGCAAGACATTCCCGCCAATCGTCGGCCAACCAACATGGTTTTCCAGAGCTATGCCATTTTCCCCCATTTGGACGTCTTCAACAACGTGGCCTTCGGTCTGCGCAAGCAAGGCTTGTCGGCGTCCGATCTGAAGAGCCGTGTGGCCGAGGCACTCGATATGGTCGAACTGGGCGGCATGGGGCAGCGCAAGGCAGATCAACTCTCGGGTGGACAGCGTCAGCGCGTGGCATTGGCACGCGCTCTGGTGATGCGCCCGAAGGTTCTGTTGTTGGACGAGCCGCTCTCTGCGCTCGACAAGAACCTGCGTGAAGCGATGCAGTTCGAGTTGCGACGGCTGCAGCAATCAATTGGCATCACCTTCGTCATGGTCACGCACGATCAGTACGAAGCGATGACCATGTCGGACCGGATCGGTGTCATGTTTGACGGCGATCTCGTGCAGGTGGACAAGCCGGAACTTCTCTATTCACGCCCCTGCAATCGTGATGTGGCGGCGTTTATCGGGGGGATGAACTTCCTGCCAGCAAAGATGCAGTCAGAGGGCGCTGAGCATCTGTCGGTTGACCTTGCGGGTTTTGGCCCCTTGGGCATCAAGAAAAACCCCAATGTCAGCCAGCGGGGTCAGACCATGTTGGTGGGCATTCGCCCCGAGCAACTGGAAATCTCTGCAGAGCGCCCAACCGACTACGACGCAACGGTGGAAGGCACTGTAACAAACGCCGCCTTCTACGGGGAAAGCGTCCACTACTTCGTAAAAATCGAGGGACAGCACGATCCGCTTGCCGTCGCTGTCCCCAACTACTTTCACACCGTGGATCATCAGCCAGGCCACAAGGTTTGGCTGGGGCTGCAAGGGGCTTCAGCCATCGATCTCGGCCAACAATCAGACAGTGTCTAGGCACAATTCAATTCGGAGGAAAACACCATGAAACATGCAACAACGGCCAGTTTGGCACTCGCCACGGCCTTCGCGCTGTCGGTCGGAACCGGAGCGACCGCGGGCGGATCTGACCTGTCGATCTTCGACTGGTCCGGATACGAGGATCAGGGCTTTTATGGCGCGTACATGAGCAAGTACAACGAAGCGCCTTCGTACACCTATTTCGGCAGTCAGGAAGAAGCTTTCACAAAACTTCAATCCGGTTTCGAGGCCGACCTGGCGCACCCCTGCTCGGATGCCGTGCGCAAATGGAAAGCTGCCGGGCTGATCAAACCGCTTGATCCCGCAAAGCTCAAAAACTGGGACAAGATCTTGCCTCGCATTCAAGAGACCGATGGGATCGTCATTGATGGCGAGGTTTGGATGATGCCCTTTGAATGGGGCAACACCGGGCTGATTTATCGGACCGACCTGATCTCGGACGATGACATTTCGCTGGCCCAATTGGCTGATCCGGCCAACGCCGGCAAAATCGCCATTCCGGATGCGGCCTCGTCGGCCTATGCGTTGGCGGCGCTGGCCACAGGTGCGTCGAGCTACACCAACATGTCGGACGAAGAGTTTCAGGCGGCGTCGGATTTTCTGCGCAGCATCCACAACAACGTCCGGTTCTACTGGTCGGACGCCGGTCAGCTGGATCAGGCCTTGGCCAGCGGTGAGGTCAGCATGGGCTGGGGATGGAACCAGTCCGAATTGAACCTGATCTGGAACGGCACACCAGCCAAGATGATGCGTGGCGAAGACAAGGGCATTGCGACCTGGGTCTGTGGCTATGTGCATCTTAACAGCGCCAAGCAGTCAGATGAGCAGATCTACGATATGTTGAACGCCCTGACAGATCAGGAAAGCGGTAAGTACATTCTGGAAAGCTGGGGCTATGGTCACGCCAACGGCACGGCCTTTGACGTCGCAGACAAAGAAACCATCGAGTCCTATGGCTTTGGAGACCCATCAACCTTCTTCGAAGGGTCGCTGTTCTTTGATGCCGTTGAGCCGTCTCTCGAGGCGAAGATGCTGAAAGAGTTCGAGCGCATCAAAGCGGGCTTCTGATCCCAGTTATGAAGTGAGAGCGCACCTTCGCGCTCTCACACACCTTCACATTTGCAAACTCGGGAACGCCTCATGCGGACCACCGACCGGTACTCTATTCTGTTCGAGCCTGTGAAAATCGGCCCGGTCACTGCGCGCAATCGGTTCTATCAGGTGCCGCATTGCAGTGGTCTTGGTCACCTACGACCACAAGGCGACGCCGCTATGCGCGCGATGAAGGCGGAAGGCGGTTGGGGGGTGGTGAGCACCCAGGAAGCCGAGATTCATCCCAGCTCAGATCTCGCCCCCTACTCAGAGCACCGGATCTGGGATCAGCATGATGTCCCGGCGCTGCGCCTGATGACGGATGCCGTGCATGGCAAAGGCGCCCTTGCAGCGATCCAACTTGTCCACAACGGATCTCATGCTCCGAATTTGCAAAGCCGTGCACCTGTTTTGGCGCCGTCGGACAGAACGATTTCGTCGCTTTACCCCAAGCAGGCGCGGGCCATGGACAAGTCGGACATTCGTGCATTGCGCGAATGGCACAAGGCGGCGGCGATCCGGTCACGCGACGCGGGCTTTGATGTGGTTTACGTTTACGCGGGGCATGACATGGCGATCCCGCAGCACTTTCTGTTGCCTCGCCACAACGAGCGGACTGACGAATATGGCGGTTCGCTCGAAAACCGCGTGCGCCTCATGCGCGAGCTGCTCGAAGACACCAAAGAAGCCATCGGTGATACTTGCGCCATCGCCTTGCGATTTGCCGTGGACGAGATGCGTGGCGGCGATGGCATGCAAGCGGACGAAGAAGGGCGCGCCGTGGTGGAGATGCTGGCGGATTTGCCTGACATCTGGGACGTGAATGTGTCCGACTGGGCCAATGATTCTGTGACCACCCGGTTTCAACCGGAAGACGGGTACCAAAGCAGCTACACCAGATTCGTCAAACAAGTGACCAACAAGCCCGTCGTCAGCGTCGGTCGCCACACCTCGCCGGATCAGATGGTGTCAATGCTGCGCAGCGGGATTGTCGACTTTATCGGCGCGGCACGGCCATCCATCGCGGACCCGTTTCTGCCAAACAAAATCAAAGAAGATCGGATCGAAGAAATCCGCGAATGTATCGGATGCAATATCTGTGTGTCGTGCGACACGTTGGGCGTGCCGATCCGCTGCACGCAAAACCCCACCATGGGTGAGGAGTGGCGGCGCGGATGGCATCCAGAACAGATCGCGCGCAAAGGTTCCGAAGAGGCTGCCCTCGTCGTCGGCGCAGGTCCGTCAGGCCTGGAATGTGCCATGCAGCTGGCCCGCCGCGGATACCACGTGACACTTGCCGAAGCCCGAGACGTGCCCGGTGGGCGGGTGCTCTCCGAAAGCGGCCTGCCAGGCCTGAGCGCATGGCGCAGGGTGGCCGACAATCGCCTTTATGATCTGCAGCAACGCGCCAACGTGGACATGTATCTGAGCAGCGCGCTGGATGCTGATGCTGTGCGAGAGCTGGGTATCCCCAATGTCTTTGTTGCGACCGGCGCGCGCTGGCGTATCGATGGGGTTGGTCGCACAGAACGTGTCCCGGTGATGCATGATGGCTCCGTTTTGGTCCTTACGCCGGACGACATCATGGCCGGGCGCGGCCCTAACAAGGGGTCTGTTCTGATTTACGACGATGATCAGGCCTACATGGGCGGGGTGATTGCGGAGAAACTGGCGCAGGACGGAATGGACGTCGTCTACGCGACGCCGGGTCGCGTGGTATCAGCGTGGCTTGATTACACACTGGAACAGGCTCGGGTACAGACATCATTGATCGAAAAAGGGGTCCGCATCCAGACTGGCGTGCAGCTGTCGAGCTTGACGGAGGGCCAGACTGTATTGCGCGATGTCTACGCCGGACGGCCAACCGAGGAAAGTTGTTCCAGTGTCGTACTAGTCACCGAACGGCATCGCGAACACGCGTTGTATGACGCTTTGAAGGGTTCAGCCACACTCTCGCATCTTGAACTCATTGGCGATGCCGCCGCGCCGGGATTGATCGCGGACGCTGTGTACTCCGGACACATGGCTGCGCGCAATTTCGAAGCGGATCCGCAGCGCATCGAAGCCGAGGCATTTCGTCGTGAAATGCCCACTGTATTTGGGTCTGATCAAGGATGTCTGTCACGATGAATGAAAAACCCGTTCGCAGATCGCGCCGCGCGGGCGCAGGCCGTAAGGCCAGACTTGAGCAGCGTGCCAGCGGGCCCAGCGCCCGTCCGATCTGGCCCGGGATGTCGGGTGGTCGCTACGCGCCCTTGTCGGAAGCGGATTTGCAAAGGATCCACGTTGCCGCGCTGACCATTCTGGAGCGGACGGGTGTGGGCGATGCGACGCAGGAACTTCTGGATATCGTTCTGCCAAAAGGCGCGTTCGTTAGCGAACACGGGCGGCTGTGCTTTCCGGCGTCCTTGATGGAAGATCTCATCGCGGTCGCCGCCTCGGAATACTTTGTTCACGCGCGTGGCAGCCGCGCAGGAAAAGATGACATCCATTGCACAAGGACCAATCTTTACACGTCATGCTCCGGAACGGCCGTCACGACCTTTGATGCCGATACCAAATCCTATCGCCCTTCGACCCTGCAGGACATCTATGACTTCACCCGGCTTGTGGATCGGCTGGATAACATCCACATGATCGGCGACACGGTTCTGGCAACCGATGTGCCGGAGGATTTCGAGCATGACATGAGCATGCTCTACGCGATGCTGGCTGGCAGTGAGAAACCCGCCTGTTTGTGTCTCAGGAACCGGTCGCATATCAAACCCGCCATCGAAATGCTGGATGCCGCTTCTGGGGGTGATGGCAGCTTCATGAAAGCACCATCAGCGATCATTGGCGGCTGTCCGGTGGTGTCGCCGCTGCGCTTTGGCAAAGAGAATCTTGAACTTTTGATCGATATCAGCCGGCTGGGCCTTGTGAGCGACATCGCGGTTCCGCCGCAGGCTGGCGCGACCTCGCCCGCGCCGCTAGCAGGGACCTTGGCGCAGTCGGTCGCTGAAACGCTTGCCTGTCTGGCGGTGGTGAACTTGGTTAATCCGGGTGCACCGATGACCTTCGCAGCATGGCCATTTATCACGGATTTGCGGACGGGCGCATTCACGGGCGGGAGCGGTGAACAGGCCTTGATCGGTGCCGCAGCGGTGCAGATGGGCAACTTCTATGACCTTCCCACAAGCGTGGGGTCGGGCATGACTGATTCCAAGATCCCGGATGCGCAGTACGGCTATGAGAAAGCGCTGACTTATGCACTGGCTGCTCACGCCGGGGTCAATCGGCTCGCGGAGTTTGGCGGCATGATTGGAAGCCTGATGGGATGCAGCTTCGAATCCATGGTGATCGACAATGACGCGGCGGGCATGTTGCTTCGCACGGTGCGCGGGATTGAGGTTTCTGACGAAACACTCGCTGTAGACGTTGTCCATGAGTGCACCATCGATCCCGGGCACTTTCTGGGTAATGAGCTGACTTTGAAGTACATGGAGAGTGAGTACGTCTACCCCGATCTGATGGACCGTGGGCAAACCGACAAATGGGAAAAAGACGGCGCTCAGGACTTGCTGGAAAAGAGCAAAGTGGCAGCCAGAGAGATATTGGACAGTCACTACCCAAATTACTTCGGTGCCGCGCGTGACGCTGACATGCGCAAGAAATTTCCGATCAAACTGGATCCCGCGGGCATGCGAGCCAAGCAGGCAGCCTGATCGACGGACAGCCGCGCCCGGGCGATAGTCCGTAGCGTGGTTGCAATCCGAACCGTTGGCATAGGCGCCTGCGCCCACTAACCTGATGGGCAGTACGGTTTCGAACATCGGTGGCGGAGGCAGTCATGGGACATCACGAAAATGGGCATCGATTGTTTGGCGCAGATATGCTGGCCGATCCCTATCCGGAATACGCGGCGTTGCGGACGCAGGCTCCGGTTCAGTGGAATGCGCTCGCGAACGCTTGGATTCTGACGTCGCACGAAGCGGTCTCTCAGGTCTTGAAATCCCGCAGCGCATCCGCGGACAGGGTGACCGGCGCACGTCTGCGTTTCCCCACCCAGTACCAGCCTGCTTTCGACGTCCTGTCCCGCATCATGATCCAGGTTGACGAACCTCAGCACCGGCACCTGCGCGATCTCGTGCACAGCGCATTCACCCGCACTGCTGTGCAGGACTATGAGCCGAAGATACGCGCGCTTTGCGAAGAGTTACTTGCCCCTGGCCTGGCGCGGGGCGAGATGGAGTTCATGTCAGAATTCGCGATCCCTCTGCCGATTCTGGTGATTTCAGAAATCGTGGGCGTGCCACCGGAGGATCGAAAGCAGATCAAAGAGTGGTGCGACTCATACTCTTTCCTGATTTTGAACTTTTACCTCAACATCACGGAGGAACAGCTGGCAGAGTGCGCCGTCAAACTGCAGGAGTTCTGTGATTACCTGAAGGACAAGGTCGCGGCTGTTGCGAAGTCGCCGCGCGATGACCTGATCAGTTCCCTGACGTTGGCGGCAGAACAGGACGAAATGCTCTCCGTCGAAGATGTGGTGGCAAACTGCATTTTGCTGCTGAATGCGGGCAATGAAACCACCGCCTGTCTTCTCGGGACGGGCATGCGCCTGATGATGGCCCATCCGGATCAGCAGGCGCTCCTACGTGCTCAGCCAGACCTGATTCCGAATGCTGTCGAAGAGTTTTTGCGGTTCGACGCGCCGGTTCAGTTGGTCGGCCGCGTGGCAACCGAAGAGGTTGTCTTGGCGGGTGAAACGATCGCAGAGGGCGATTTGATGCTGACCGTGCTTGCTGCGGCCAATCGTGACCCCGAAGCGTTCGACAACCCCGATGTCCTCGATGTGGCTCGCACCCATAGCCACCAGCTGGGGTTTGGAACCGGCACCCACATGTGCGCAGGCATACAGTTGGCTCGATTCGAAGCGCAGCTGGCCTTTCGCTTTCTGCTGGAGAAACTCGCACAGTTCGAACTTCTGACCGACACGTTGGAGTACTCGCCGAACTTCAATTTGCGGGCCCTGCAATCGCTCCCGATCAAGGTGAAAGGGACCTGACTCGGGTCTTTGCGTTTTGCCGATCGAATGAAGGCTGGAATGCCTAAGTCACGCATATGTGTTGGACGCCGCATCGGCCTGCGAGGCCATGTGCAGACAGGCGACGCGAGACGTGCATAGCCTGCATAGCCCTCCCATATGCCGGGTTTCGATGCGGACGAGGGGCCTGGAGCGCAGGCGGCCTTCTGCGAAGCGCCGAGAATTGATGTTTTCAAGCTAATTCTTTTGCTATATGGCCCCGCCATCTGTGACGTAACGCTTCGGGCCCCGGCGTTGTGCAAAGGATAGGGGTCGGCGGCAATGGGGCCGCCATGCAAACGGGAGACCCGGAGGGCCGGGTGTGCTCCCACATAGGATACGATACATGTTCAACGTAACAACGAAATCGATGGAGTGGGGCGAAGAAACCCTCACTCTGGAAACGGGCAAGGTTGCCCGTCAGGCAGATGGCTCGGTCATCGCCACCCTTGGTGAGACGTCCGTGATGGCGAATGTCACCTTCGCCAAACAACCCAAGCCCGGTCAGGATTTCTTTCCGCTGACCGTCCACTACCAAGAGAAATACTATGCCGCCGGTAAAGTGCCAGGCGGCTTTTTTAAGCGCGAAGCGCGCCCAACCGAAAAAGAAACGCTGACCGCACGTCTGATAGACCGTCCGATCCGTCCGTTGTTTGTGCCCGGCTTCAAGAACGAAGTTCTGGTGATGTGCACCGTGCTGAGCCACGATCTGGTGAACGATCCCGACATGGTGGCGATGATCGCGGCGTCCGCAGCTCTGACCATTTCCGGTGCGCCGTTCATGGGCCCGATCGCTGGATGCCGCGTCGGGTTTGAAGATGGCGAGTACGTCCTGAACCCGACCGTGGACGACATGCAGGACCTGCGCCTGAACCCCGAGCAGCGGCTAGACCTTGTCGTGGCAGGCACCAAAGATGCCGTCATGATGGTGGAATCCGAAGCATACGAACTGTCGGAAGCCGAAATGCTTGGTGCGGTGAAGTTTGCGCATGAGCAGATTCAGCCCGTTATCGACCTGATCATCTCGCTGGCGGAAGAGGCGGCCAAAGAGCCCTTCGACTATGTACCGGCGGATTACTCGGAGCTTTACGATGCTGTGAAAGCAGCAGGCGAAGACAAGATCCGCGCCGCCTATGCAATCACCGACAAGCAGGAGCGGACCTCCGCCGTTTCCGAAGCCAAAACAGCGATTGTCGAAGCGCTGACCGAAGAGCAGATCGAAGACCCCAATCTGGGTTCAGCAATGAAGAAGCTGGAAGCCAGCATCCTGCGGGGCGACGTTGTCAAAACCGGCAAGCGGATCGACGGCCGTGCAACTGATGAAGTGCGCGACATTGTCTGCGAAACCGGGTTCCTGCCCCGTACTCATGGCTCGGCTCTGTTCACCCGCGGCGAGACACAAGGCCTGGTCGTGACGACGCTGGGCACGGGCGATGACGAACAATTCATCGATGCGCTGCATGGCAACTTCAAGTCCAACTTCCTGCTGCACTACAACTTCCCACCCTACTCGGTTGGCGAAGCCGGTCGCGTGGGCCCTCCGGGTCGTCGTGAGATCGGTCATGGTAAGCTCGCCTGGCGTGCGTTGCAGGCGGTTCTGCCGGCCAGCACCGATTTCCCCTACACCATTCGTGTGGTGTCCGAGATCACCGAGTCCAACGGGTCTTCCTCTATGGCGTCGGTTTGTGGCGGTTCGCTGTCCATGATGGACGCGGGTGTACCGCTGAAATCGGCTGTTGCCGGTGTCGCCATGGGTCTGATCCTGGAAGAAGACGGGTCTTACGCAATCCTCACCGATATCCTGGGTGACGAGGACCACCTGGGCGACATGGACTTCAAAGTCGCTGGTACCGAGAACGGGATCACCTCGCTGCAGATGGACATCAAGGTGGCCGGGATCACGCCGGAGATCATGGAAAAAGCTCTGGCACAGGCCAAAGATGGCCGGATGCACATTCTCGGTGAAATGGCCAAGGCGATCACCGGAGCGGGCGACTTCAGCGTCCATGCGCCGCGGATTGAAACCATGACTGTGCCCACCGACAAAATCCGGGAAGTAATCGGTTCGGGTGGCAAGGTCATTCGCGAGATCGTGGAGGTTTCGGGTGCCAAGGTCGACATCAATGATGATGGTGTCATCAAGATTGCCTCGCCGAACAGCGAGTCCATCCAAAAGGCCTATGACATGATCCACGCGATCGTTGCGGAGCCCGAAGTGGGCCACATCTACACCGGAACTGTGGTCAAAATCGTCGACTTCGGCGCCTTCGTGAACTTCTTCGGCAAACGCGACGGCCTGGTGCATGTGTCCCAGATCGAAAATCGTCGCCTGAACCATCCTTCGGACGTTCTGAAGGAAGGCCAGGAAGTGAAGGTCAAACTGCTGGGCTTTGACGATCGCGGCAAGGTGCGCCTGTCGATGAAGGTGGTCGATCAGGAAACCGGCGAAGAAATCAAGAAAGAGGAAGCTGCCGAGTAAGCGACACCCCTCAGATCTTAGTGGAAAGCCCCGGTGTTGCGCCGGGGCTTTTTCTTTTCGAGTTGATGAAGCCAAGTTCGGGGGATTGAGGCGCTAGTTTTGTGTTTCGTCGGACGTCCGCCCATCAGCCGCCAAGGAGACTTGCGAATGGGATGGGCCGGGGCGCGCGTCTGATGCCGCACGGATCAGCCTCGAAGAAGCACCAGTTCAGCACGACCTCGTACAAGCCCGCTCGCAGGAAGCACTTCAAAAACCTTGAAGCGGCGGGTATTGCCCTGTGCATTCAATGGGACAAATGACTTGGACCCTCCCATGCGGACAAACGGACCTGTATGCATAGCTTGATCATTCATATGTCCGCCAGCACCGCGCGTCGTCCCAATGCCGAAAAACTTCTGGATCACCTGCCGAATGCTGAATTGGTTGAGGCCGTCGACGGTCGCGATCCAGAGCAGATTGCAGATGTGCAGATCTTTCCGGGAAACCTTCTGGAACCAAGGTATCCCTTTCCGCTCCGGCCAGCCGAGATCGGCGTGTTTCAAAGCCATCGCCGGTGCTGGCAAACGATACTGGACCGCGGCTGGGACAAGGCTCTGATTGTCGAAGATGATCTGGCCGTCGACCCGAACGCGCTGGGCCGCGCATTGACCTTGCTCGAAACATACATGACGCCGGACATGGTGGTCCGCTTGCCTGTGAAAGCGGGTGAACAGCCGGGTCAGGTCGTGGCGGTGGATGGCGAAATGAGGTTGATCTTGCCACGCGTGATCGGGTTGCAGTGTATCTGTATGGCGGTTGGGGCCGGGGCGGCGAAGCGATTGCTGGATGCAAGCGCTCAGATCGATCGCCCGGTGGACACCTGGCTTCAGATGCATTGGGCAACAGGTCAGCGCGTTCACGCGCTGCTGCCAAACGGCAACTCTGATGTGGCGGGCGCCATCGGTGGATCGACCATTCAAACAAAAACCCGCGCCAAAGCGGTTCTGGCGCGGGAGTTTAAACGAGCTTGGTATAGGGCGCAGGTCAGACTGCGCCCCCAGAAGGCTTAGCTGGGATCCTTGGTGGTGCGCAGATACGGCAGCACCGTTGTGAATTCGCCAAACTTCTCCTTTGCGTCCGCGTCGCTCACGGTTGCGGGGATGATCACATCCTCGCCGGGGTTCCAGTTTGCAGGCGTGGCGACACCTTTGCCGATGGATGTCTGCAACCCGTCGAGCGCGCGCAGAACTTCTGCAAAGTTGCGGCCCACAGTCATTGGATAGGTCATCGAGAGCTTCAGCTGCTTGTCTGGTCCGATGATAAAGACTGACCGCACCGTGGCGCTGTCGGCCGGGGTCCGTCCGTCTGGCAGGTAAGCATCTGCGGGCAGCATGTCGAAAGCTTTCGAGACGGCCAGTCCCTCGTCACCGATGATCGGAAAACCGGGCGCTGCGCCACCAACCTTTTCGATGTCATTTTTCCACTTTTTGTGGTCCTCGACTCCATCGACTGAGACACCAATGACCTTTGTGCCGCGCTTGGCCCATTCGTCGGCAAGCTGCGCCACGGCACCAAACTCGGTCGTGCAAACCGGGGTAAAGTCCTTTGGATGCGAAAAGAGGATGGCCCAGCTGTCACCAATCCAGTCGTGAAACTGTATCGTGCCCTGGTCGGTCTCGGCGGTAAAGTTCGGGACGGTGTCGTTGATGCGCAATCCCATATCGATCTCCTTCTCATTCCTGGGTCGACTCACGTTGGGGTTAACGTAGAGATTCTTTTCCGCGGTTACATCCCCTGTCTTGCCCCTCCCTGAGCCGAATGAGAGAGTGGCGCCGATTCCCTGACCAGTCGGTCAGGTCTGATTTGCTGAGATTGGAGTACCGGCATGATCGAGAAGCGTGATTTCTACATTAACGGCGAATGGGTCAGCCCGATAGCTGGCCAGGACTTCGAAGTGATCGACCCCTCTTCCGAAGAGGCGTGTGCCGTCATTTCGCTGGGTGGCGAAGCAGATACAAACGCAGCCGTCGCGGCGGCCAAAGCGGCTCTGCCCGGCTGGATGGCCACACCGGTCGAAGACCGCATCGCTCTGGTCGAAAAACTCATCGATATCTACAAGACCAAGGGCGAAGATCTTGCACAGGCGATGTCGGGCGAGATGGGTGCGCCGATTGACATGGCCCGCAGTCAACAAGTGGGCGCAGGGATTTATCATCTCAAGAATTTTGTGGATGCAGCCAAGGCGTTTCAGTTCGATCGTCCGTTGGGTGACCATGCGCCCAATGACCGTCTGATCTTCGAAGCCGTTGGGGTCGCGGCACTGATCACCCCATGGAACTGGCCGATGAACCAGATCACCCTGAAAGTTGGGGCGGCCGCAATCGCGGGTTGCACAATGGTCCTCAAACCATCGGAGCAAAGCCCGCTGAATGCGATGATCTTTGCCGAGATGATGGACGAGGCCGGTTTCCCACCGGGTGTCTTCAATCTGGTCAACGGTGACGGCGCTGGCGTTGGCAGCACCCTGTCCGGCCATCCGGACGTCGATATGGTCAGCTTCACGGGCTCAACACGTGCGGGAACGGCGATCTCCAAAAACGCGGCCGAAACACTGAAAAAGGTCCATCTGGAGCTGGGCGGCAAAGGTGCGAACGTGATCTTTGACGATGCCGACGAAAAGGCCGTCAAACGCGGTGTTCTTCACATGATGAACAACACTGGCCAGTCGTGTAACGCGCCCAGCCGGATGCTGGTTCAGAGTGGCGTGTACGATCAGGCCGTCGAAATGGCGGCAGAAGTCGCTGAGAAGGTTACGGTCGGAAACGCTCATGAAGAGGGTCGTCACATTGGCCCCGTCGTGAACGAGGTCCAGTTCGACAAGATTCAGAACCTGATTCAGGCGGGCATCGACGAGGGTGCGCGGCTGGTTGCCGGCGGCACAGGGCGTCCGGATGGATTGAACCGTGGGTACTATGTGAAGCCGACCGTCTTTGCCGACGTGACGAACGACATGACAGTGGCCCGAGAAGAGATTTTCGGCCCGGTTCTGTCGATCATGAAGTTTGAAACCGAAGAGGAAGCAGTCGAAATCGCGAACGACACGCCTTATGGGCTGACCAACTATGTGCAGACGCAGGACAGCCAACGCGCCAACCGGATGGCCCGGAATCTGCGCTCCGGCATGGTCGAAATGAATGGCACCAGCCGGGCCGCGGGATCACCGTTTGGTGGCATGAAGCAGTCAGGCAACGGCCGCGAAGGCGGTATTTTCGGCATCGAAGATTTCCTCGAAGTCAAAGCTGTCTCGGGCTGGACACCCTAAGTCTCAGGCCTTTGAAGCTGGAATGGCCAGAGCTTCGTGCTCTGGCCATTTTCAATTGAGCCTGATTGAGTATTCCGATGATCTACACCCGCCTGCACGGACGTTTGGGCAATCAGATGTTCCAGTATGCCGCGGCGCGTGCGCTCGCCGCGCGATTTGGCGTGCCGGTGGCGCTGGATCCGCGCGATGCGCTGCGCCGGCACGAAGGGGTGCTCACCCGGGTCTTTGATCTGCCCGTGACGACGCCGGAGGCCTTGCCGCCCAACCGGCATGATGCGCCGCTACGGTACCTGATCTGGCGCTATGGCGGAATGCAACCGCGGTTCCGCCGTGAGAGCGGGTTGGCGTACAACGCCGACATCGAAGACTGGAGCGATGACAGTTACCTGCATGGGTATTGGCAATCGGAACGATACTTTGCCGATGTGTCCCAACAACTGCGCCGAGACTTCAAGTTTCCGTCTCAATCATCGCCAAACGCCGCACTTGCGGGGCGCATTTCCAGAGGGCTTTCGGTGTCCTTACATGTCCGCCGCGGTGACTACCTGACGGTCGGGGCGCATGGCGTGTGTGGCCAATCCTACTACCGCGCCGCGCTTGCACGGGTTGTCGAAACGCTTTCCGACGATCCGACGGTTTACGTCTTTTCCGATGACCCTGACTGGGCGCGGGAAAATCTGGAGCTGCCTTGCGAGCGTTTTGTTGTGGATATCAATGGCCCGGACGCTGATTACGAGGACATGCACCTGATGTCGTTGTGCCGGCACAACATCATTGCCAATTCCTCGTTCTCTTGGTGGGCGGCGTGGTTGAACGCCTACCCGGACAAGATCGTGGTCGGACCGGCTCGGTGGTTCAGCGATCCAAAGTTGCAAAACCCTGACATCTTGCCCGAACACTGGCTTAGCGTGGCCGAACCGCCCATGACCTGATCCGCACGCAAATTGGCCACTGACAACGGATCAATACCCTTCGGCCTTGTGACCGAAGAACACCTTGGTCAGGTCTTCGCTAACGTCCCAAGTGACCCGCATGCCGTCCGACAAGAATGCGGTATCACCGGGTCGCAGCATTAAGACCGAGCCGTCGGCATGATTGGTCAGGCTAGCTTTGCCTGACAGGACAGTCATCAATTCGTCCCCTTGCTCCGTGCACTCAAAGGCGCCAGCCGTACACTTCCAAATCCCGAAGCGGGTGGTGTGGCCAACGCCGCCCTGATCAATTCGTCCATATGTCACCGGGGCGCCGCGTGTGATGCGATACTGGCTCGCCGGATTGTCGAACGGCCAATGTTCCAGGTCGCCGACATCGTCACCGGGATGGTACTTTTGCATGTGGTTATCCGATCATTTGGGCCGTGCGACTCAGAAGGGCGCAGGCGCGCGAAACTTCAGCGATACGCCGCTCTCGGGATGTTTTAGCCGCAGTTCTTCGGCATGCAACATCATGCGATCATACAACTTGGCATCACCTTCGGCGTAGAGCGGGTCGCCGAGAATTGGATGGCCGAGCGACAGCATGTGAACCCGCAACTGGTGTGTCCGTCCGGTCTTTGGAATGAGACGGACGCGCGTTGCGGAACCGTCAAATTTCAGAACACGCCACTCTGTCACGGCCGGTTTTCCCGTGTCATGGCATACCATTTGCAGTGGGCGATTTGGCCAATCCACGATCAGCGGCAGATCAACGATCCCTGTCTTGGGCGTCAGCTCTCCTGCGACGCGCGCCACATAGACCTTTCGTATGCTTCGGGCCTCGAACTGTTGGCTCAGGTGGCGTTGAGCATGTGGCGTCAGGGCAAAGACCATGACGCCCGTGGTATCGCGGTCAAGCCTGTGCACCAGCAGCGCATCGGGGAACACGGTTTTAAGGCGGGTCAGCAAGCAATCGCTCAGATGCTCGCCGCGACCGGGAACGGACAACAATCCCTCAGGCTTGTTCACGGCCACAAGGTGGGCGTCCTCGTGCAAAATCTCCAGCGGACTGTCAGGGGGATCGTATGCGGACAATACAGGCACGGGATCGCCATACAGGGGCTTGACCAGAGCGGCAACCTTACGTCGCACTTGCCGCCGGTTGCCACCGCCATAGGATGGGCCATAAGTCAAAGAGGATTGCAAAAATGCACCCGACAATTGTCGAAATTCAGCGCGTGGTGGCAAAGGGCGACGACACGAAAATCGCCGGTTTGCTGGCCGAGGATGTTCGGTTCCTTCCTCCCACCTATTTCAAGACTTGGACAGGCCGGGAGCCTGTCGCCGCGGTTCTGGGTCATGTCGGTCAGGTGTTTAGCGATTTCCGGTATCGCCGGGTCATGGGAGAGGGAAATGACTGGGCGCTTGAGTTTCAGTGTAAGGTCGGTGATCTCGATGCGGTTGGCGTGGATTTGATCACTTTGAACGACGAGGGCCTCGTCGCGGTGTTTGAAGTTGTCATGCGGCCGCACAAATCCATCGGCGCCCTGCGCGATGCCATGAACGCCAGGGTACAGACCGATCTGCGCTTTCTGGCCTTTCAAACCGCTTTGAGCTGAACAGCGATGGCGTTGGACATTGTCGCCCGCGTCACGCTGCTGCCCGTCCTCTTGGGACAAGGCGCGCTGGTGCGTCGGCGGGCCTTGCGAATGCCAGAACCACCTGGCTTGCGCGAAGGGGTTGTAGGGCAAGGCCCGGACCTGCGGGTGCTCTTTGTCGGTGACAGTTCGGCTGCAGGTGTCGGGGCGAGCGTACAGGCGCAGGCCTTGAGCGGGCAGGTGACGGAGCTGTTGTCACAGAAGTTCCGTGTGGATTGGCTGTTAAAGGCGCAGACCGGTGCGATGACGCGTGATGCGCTGGACTGGCTGGACGATCTGCCCGCGCGTCCCTTCGACGTTGCCGTCATCTCTTTGGGGGTCAACGACGTGACTGGTTTGGTGCCCAGCGGGCGCTGGGCGCGGCAACAAGAGCGTCTTGTTGACAAACTCACCGACAAATTCGGCGTACGACAGGTCCTGGCTTCCGGCCTGCCACCAATGGAGCGCTTTCCGCTGTTGCCGCAGCCGCTACGGTGGGTTTTGGCGGCACAGGCCCGGCGTCTCGACAACCGGTTGGCCATACTTGCTGACACCCACCCCAACATCAGCCATGTAAGTGTCGATTACCCGATGGATCCCCGCTACATGGCCGAAGACGGGTACCATCCCAGCCCTCTTGCTTACACGCTTTGGGCCAAGGCCCTGGTAGGTCAGATTTCAGCGAAGTGGTAGGCGGCCCTCGTCGCTCGGGAAGGCCGGCTAACCATCAGACTTTCACGCGTTCCGACTTGGGGTCGTACATGGGACGCAGGCTTGCTTCGGCAGTGACGCGCGTGCCCGCAACATCGATCTCATAACCTGATGCCAGAACATCCGCCGCCGTCTCACCAGCGCAGGGGACATACCCCATTCCGATCGCGGCGCCGAGGTGATGTCCGTAGGCGCCTGAACTGAGATACCCGACAATCTGACCATCCCGCACAATCGGTTCATTGTGGTACAAAAGCGGCTCGGGGTCCGTCAGCCGGAATTGAACGAGGCGCGACTGCAGCCCTTCGTCACGTTTCTTCTCAACCGCGTCGCGGCCGATGAAATCGGTCTTGTCCTTTGATACGGCAAACCCCAGACCCGCTTCCAGCACGTGATCCTCGCAGGTGATGTCGTGGCCAAAATGACGAAACGCCTTTTCGATTCGGCCACAGTCCATCATGTGCATGCCGCACAGTTTGAGCCCCATATTCTGGCCCGCTTCGTGGATCGTTTCGAATGCATGGCCGGCCATGTCGGATCCAACATAGATTTCCCATCCAAGCTCGCCAACGTATGACACGCGATGAACGCGCGCGAGTCCCATGCCCAGTTCGATCTCTTGCGCCGTACCAAACGGGTTTGTTTCGTTGGAGAAATCTGCCGGCGAGATCTTCTGCATGAGCGCCCGTGCATTTGGCCCCATAACGGCCAACACGCCCTCTGCTGCGGTGACATCAGTGATCACTGCCTGGGCGTCGCCCAGATGGCGGCGCATCCACGTTTCGTCAGCCAGACGGGTCGCGGCGGGAGTGACGACCAGATAGGTGGTTTCGGAAAGGCGGGTCACCGTCACGTCCGCCTCGATCCCGCCCGTGTTGTTCAAAAACTGGGTGTAAACTATCTTTCCCGATGGGACTGACATGTTCGCCCCGCAAACTCTGTTGAGGAACGCCTCTGCTTCGGGCCCTTCGACCCGCAGCTTGCCAAAGGATGACATGTCATACATGCCGACATTGCTACGTACCGCGTTTAGCTCTTCGGCGACATTGTCGAAGAAATTCTGCCGTTTCCAGGTGTACTGGTACTCGGGTGTTTGCCCCTCACGCGCGAACCAGTTGGCTCGCTCCCACCCCGACAACTCCCCCATGACAGCGCCATTTTGCGTCAGGTGGTGGTGAAAAGGTGTGCGACGCACACCGCGCGCGGTCGCCTTCTGGCGATACGGGAAGTGATCGGCATAAAGCAAACCCAGCGTTTCTGTCGAGCGCTCCATCAGGTAGTGCTTGTTGCCCTGAAACGGATGCATGCGGGCGATATCGACATCGCCGAGGTCGAATGGTTTTTCGCCACCCTGCATCCACTGGGCCAAGGCCATGCCCGCTCCACCAGCCGACTGGATGCCGACCGAGTTGAATCCGGCGGCGACCCAGACGTTGTCCATCTCGGGCGCGATCCCCAGATGATAGGCGTCATCCGGCGTGAAGCTTTCCGGCCCGTTGAAAAACGTATGAATGCCGGCTTCCGCCAGCATGGGCATCCGGTTCACAGCGTTTTCGAGGATCGGTTCGAAATGATCGAAATCTTCCGGAAGCTGGTCGAACTCGAAGCTTTCCGGGATTGGACCCCATGGTTTAGACACCGGTTCAAAAGCGCCGAGAAGCATTTTGCCGGCATCTTCCTTGTAGTAGGCGCACTCGTCAGGCACGCGCAGCACGGGCATCTGAGACAGCCCGTCAATCGCTTCGGTTACAATGTAGAAGTGTTCGCAGGCTTGCAGTGGCACGTTGGTGCCGAGCATCTTTCCAACATCATGGCCCCACATCCCGGCGCAGTTGACCACATATTCGCAGGCAATGTGCCCGATATTGCCGTCATCGTCCGCCCAATCGATACCGGTGATGCGGCGGCCTTCGCGGATCGCTCCGGTGGCCTTGACCCGCTCTTTGACCACAGCCCCGCCTTGGCGGGCACCCTTTGCCAAAGCCAGCGCGATGTTTGCCGGATCGCCCTGGCCGTCTTTGGGTAGATAAACGCCGCCCGTGACGTCTTCGATGTTCAGATGCGCATACCGGGACTTGATCTCATTTGGGCCAATTTCTTCGATCTCAACGCCGAATGCTCGAGCCATGCCCGCTGACCGGTGCAGTTCTTCGAGACGCTCATCCGTCAGAGCCGCCGTGATGGAGCCAACTCGCTTGAACCCGGTGGCAACACCCGTTTCGGATTCCAGATTCCCGTACAGTTCCTGGCTGTACTTTGCGAGCTTCGTCATGTTCGCCGTTGCGCGCAGTTGGGCAATCAACCCGGCAGCGTGCCATGTGGTGCCGGATGTGAGTTGTTTGCGTTCCAGCAGGACAACGTCTTTCCAGCCAGCCTTGGTCAGATGGTAGGCCACCGAGCAGCCGATAACGCCACCACCGATGATGACGACGCGTGCATGAGAAGGAAGATCGGGCATAGCAGGATCCTTTGTGTATGGCAGCGGGGCGCGCCGGTTTTCAGTCGTTACAACCGGATGCGCGGCTGGTGCGCCCTGCGTGTGCGCAGGGTGAGCAGGCTAGCGGGGAGGTCAGACAATTCGATGGCCCGCCTGCTTGAGCTGGGTTGCAAGTTCGGAGATATGTGCAGGACCGACCTCGCAGCATCCCCCGACGATTGTTGCGCCCTGTTCGATCCACTTCATGGCAAACCAAGCATAGGCTTCAGGGGTCAAATCAGCCCGTTGTTCAAGAGACTCCACAGTGGGGAATTCCTTGAGGAACTCAGACGAGATGTGCGTGAAACCATTGGCGTAAGCGCCGATCGGCAATCCGGTCTCTTTCAGATCGGAAAGCCCGTCGGTGATGGCCTCAGGGCGCGAGCAATTGATCAACAGGGCTTGTGGTTTTTGGTCTTCAGGCATGTCTGAAATCGCCTGCGCCAAAGCTTTCAGCGATTCACCCGAGCGCAGGTTGGTACCGTCGTCGTCATCAACGGTAACGGCCAGCCAGACCGGCTTGGTTGCAAGCTCGGTTACGGCAGCCAGCGCAAACCGCGCCTGATCAATGGATGGAATCGTTTCGATCAGCCAGAAATCGACGCCCGAATCCAGCGCCGCTATGTTCGGAGCATAAAGCGCACGCACCTCGTCTGCGGTGGCTTCGATATCGGGCCTGTAAGACGCGCCATATGGGCCGAGCGAACCGGCCACGCGCCCACCCCCATGGGTGGTGCGGGCCGCGCGGGCCGCGTCGAGCGCCTTATGCAGCAAAGCGTCGACCTGACCTTCCATACCGACCCGCTCCAGCCGGTCCGTCAGCACCCCGTAGGTGTTCGTGGAGGCGACGGTGGCGCCTGATCTGAAGTAGTCCAGATGCACTGCTTCGACGAGGTCGGCATGGTCGATCATGACCTGCGTGGACCACAATGGTGTGGCCTGATCCTCGCTGCGTTTCAACAGTTCCTGACCGATAGACCCGTCCAGCAACGTGATGTCCGTCATGCGCGGAGCCTTTCGTTGTCGGCGTCCCAGAGCGGTTGATCCGGCATGACTGTTGCAGAGCGGCGTTCGCCATAGATTTCGATCTCGATTTCCGTGCCTGCAATGGCAAGATCCGTCCGCAGCATGCCCAAGGCGATCGACTTGTTCAGCCGGTACCCCCAAGCGCCCGATGTGGTCTCGCCCACGACGTCGCCGTTGTGCCAGAGTGTAGACATATAGGGTGCATCAGCAGCGCCAGCATCCACTGTCATGGTCACGAAACGCTTTTTGCTGCCTTGTTGCTTTTCGTTTTGCAGCGCCGCCTTCCCCGGGAAATCCTGAGGCTTGTCAAACTTCACGAACCGTTCCAGCCCGCCTTCAAGCATGCTGTAGTCGGAGGACAAATCACCCTTCCAGGCACGATAGCCCTTTTCAATCCGTAGGCTGTTGAGCGCCCACATTCCAAAGGGTTTAGCACCGGCCTCCAAAACAGCGTCAAAGATCGCGGGCATGTCGGCGTTTGTCGCGTGGATCTCCCAGCCGAGTTCGCCGGCAAAGGACACGCGGGCCAACAATGCGTCCCGCCCTGCAACCTTGGCGGACTGGTGAGACAACCAGGACAGACTCAAATCCGCCTCGGCGATTTTTTCGAACAGGGCGCGTGACTCAGGCCCAGTCACGATCAGCGTTGAGTACTCGGTGGTGTGGTCCGTCAGCGACAGCCCTTCAGGCAGCCGATGCATCAACAGGTCCCGATCATGCCACTGGGCGGTTGCTGCAGTGATCAGGACAAAATCATCTTCGCCATGACGCATGACGCTCATTTCAGTCACGATCCGGCCGCGCGCGTCTGCGAAGTAAGCCAGGTTCATGCGGCCGACCTTTGGCAACCCGCCGGTGATCTGCCCGCGCAGCCACTCTGCCGCACCTTCGCCTGTCAGCTTGAACCGGCTGAACCCCGGCAGGTCCAGTACTCCGACGCTGTCGCGTACGGCTTCGCATTCCTCGCGGATGCGTTGTTCCCAGGGTCCTGCACGATTCCAGGTCTGCGCGCGTTCCAGCGATGTGTCGTCGCCCGGCTGCGCATACCAGTTGGCCCGCTCCCAGCCGTTGTAGGCACCCATGACGCCGCCCAGTTCGCGCACCTTTGAGTCGACCGGCGACAGCTTCTTGTCCCGACCTTCGGGCCAGGCGTACCACGGAAAGTGCATGCCGTATTCATGCCCGTAGGTCTCCATGCCTTTGGCTATGCAATAGTCGGTGTCGGTGTAGTCGGTGTACCGCCGGGGATCGACGGACCACATATCCCATTCTGTGCAGCCTTCGGTGATCCATTCCGCCAGAACCTTTCCGGCGCCGCCGGCTTGGGCGATGCCGAAGGTAAACACGCATGCTTCAAAGGCGTTGGGCACACCGGGCATCGGACCGATGAGTGGCAGGCCGTCGGGTGCGTAAGGGATAGGGCCATTGATGACCTTGTTGATCCCGCTTGAACCCAGCAGCGGCACACGTGCCATGGCGTCTTCGATGTACCACTCCAGCCGCTCCAGATCGTCGGGGTAGAGCTGGAAGCTGAAATCCTCAGGGAAAGGATCGTCAGGTGTGATCCAGTGCGCTTTGCAGTTGCGCTCATAAGGTCCGAGATTCAGCCCGGTCTTTTCCTGCCGAAGGTAGTAGGAGGTGTCGACATCCCGCATCAGCGGCAGCTTACCGTGCAATTTGGTAAACTCTTCGATTTCGGGGATTTCGTCGGTCAGCATGTACTGATGGCTCATGACCATCATCGGAACTGTTCGCCCGCCATAGGGTTTGAACCACTCACCGACCTTCTGCGCGTAGTACCCTGCGGCGTTCACGACGATGTCGCAGCGGATATCGCCCTTGTCGGTGTGCACGATCCATTCGCCGTTTTCGCGGCTGACGCCGGTGGCCGGACAGAATCTTTCGATCCGGGCACCCATGTCGCGCGCACCCTTGGCCAGAGCCTGGGTCAGCTGAGATGGGTCGATGTCGCCATCATTCGGATCATAGAGAACACCCTTCAGGTCGTGGAGTTCCATGAAGGGATAGATGTCCTTGGCCTCTTTGGGTGACATCATTTCGATGTCCATGCCCTGATACCGGCCCATGCCTTTGGCGCGTTCGAATTCCTGCACCCGTTCATCGCTATGCGCGAGCCGGATCGAGCCCGTCACGTGGTAGTTCATCGGGTAGTCGACTTCTTCGGCAAGGCCCCGATAAAGCTCTGTCGAGTAACGTTGCAAGTTCATGATCGACCAGGAGGTCGAGAATGTTGGAACGTTCCCGGCAGCGTGCCAGGTGCTGCCGGCGGTCAGCTCGTTTTTTTCGAGCAACACGCAATCCGTCCAACCGGCTTTGGCCAGATGGTAAAGGCTGGATGCGCCGACAGCGCCGCCCCCGATGATGACCACGCGGGCCGTTGTTGGAAAATCACTCATCTTCCTGTTCCTCCTGACGGACGCTGTCCGTGATTTGATAGTAATCGCCTTTGTCGGCGGTAAAGATATGGCGTTCGAGCGTCAGCCCGGTTGGTGCGTCCAGCGCTCCGAGCGCCACTGCGATCTCGTCTTCTGTGTGGGATTTCCAGAACAGGAAGGATCCACACTTCGGGCAAAACCCACGCTCTGCGTCCGCACTGGCAGAGAACCAACGGACTTCGCCGTTGTGGGCAAAACCTTCGAGTGGGACGTTCACCGAAGCCCAGATGTGCCCCGATTGCTTTCGACATTGCGAGCAGTGACAAGCCGCTGGATCGCGCGCTGTCCCGCTTGCCCGAAAGGAAACATCGCCGCAAAGGCAGGAACCGGAAATCATGTGACCCCCCTGGGTGTAGTGCTGGCGCCCAGCAGAACGCCATACACGACAAAGCATGCAGCCATCAGGCGGCGGAACCAGACATTGAACACGGCACCCAAAGCCATTTTGCCCAATCCGGCGCCCAGCGCTGTAAAGCTCGTGTAGCTGATCGCCGTGATGGTCAGAGCAGTCGGGAAGATGTGGACCATCTGCTCCGCAATCGGCACATCGGGTTGCACGAACTGCGAAAAGGCCGCGAGGTACCCTGCCACGCTCTTGGGATTGATTGTCGCAATGGCCAATGCGTGCAAATAGACGTGACGGGCAGGTCGCAGGTCTGTGCTGACTGGTTTGGCGGCATTCATCCAGCCCCGGATACCAAGGTAGATCAGGAAGCCTGCACCAATCAGCTTGGCAACAAAGAAGCCCGTGGGCGAGGCAGCGATCAATGCCGTGACGCCCAATGCGGACAGGATCAGGAACAGCGACGCCTGTGTAAGGATTGCCAAAACGCCGATCAGCGCCTTGGGAAATCCCAAGGACATCCCGTTTGCAATGCAATTGACGGCGTTGGGCCCCGGCGTGGTCACGAAGACCGTCCAGAAAAGTGCGAATATGACCCAGCTTTCGAAACTCATCTGCGCCTCAGTAGACCGGCGGCGCGATCACCCAGATCGCGACCGCAGGCTGGTCATAGGGGTTCATCCATCGGAACGGTTCACCTCTGATCCTAAAGCTGTCCCCGGGTTCAATTGTGAAAAACCGCGATCCGATCTCGAGATCCAGCCTTCCGGACACCAGAAAACCAACCTCTTGGGTCTGGCGTGTCACGATTTCACCGATCTGGCTGTGCGGCAGGAAAGTGGAGTGCACGACTTCGAAATCGTCTGTCAGATCCGGCGAAAGCAATTCTTCTACAAGTCCGGCAGGGCCGGATCCAATCGGGCGGCGGGTGCCTTGCCTGACAACATACCCAGCCTCTTCGGTGGGAATCGCGGCATGGCTGAACAGCATCGAAACAGAAATGTCGAGTTGAGCGGCCATATGACGAAGGTCCGTGATCGAAGGCTGCGATAGGTCGCGTTCCACCTGGCTGAGCCACCCGACCGAGCGGCCAAGGGCGTTCGCAAGATCAGACAGCGTCAGGCCCCGTGCTTTGCGCAGGGCCCGCAGGTCAGCGCCCAATGTCGCAGCTGTACGCGGGTTGTCCTGTAGCACCTAGGGTATCCGTGAAATTTGAGCCTCGAATTTCACCATGCGCTGAGTCGGTGAAATTTCCAAGCCATTTTTCATTCTTCGAAGGAGATTTCGCCACTGCACGGCCAGATGCGCTAGAGCTGTGCCTTACAGCTTTGAGAAAACGTCCTGCAGGATTCCGTCGAGTGCGACCGCATCCTCCTGTGTGAATGCAGCGGGCTGATCGCTGTCGATGTCGAAAACACCGATCAATCGACCACCAGCATCGCGGACCGGCAGAACCAGCTCCGACCGGGTGCTCGAAGAGCAGGCAATATGATCCGGTACCGCATCGACGTCGTCGACCCGTTGGATCTGTCCGGAGCGCGCAGCAGCACCGCAAACGCCACGGTCGAACGGGATGACAAGGCACCCATGCCCACCCTGATAGGGTCCGATCTTGAGCAAATCAGGCTCTACCACGCGATAAAACCCGGTCCAGTCGAACCGATCATCAGAATGATGCACCTCACAGACTATGGTCGCCATCAAGGCGACCTGATCCGTTTCACCTTCTGTCAACGATCGGACAGTACGCGCCAGCTCGTGATAATCGGCCCGTTGTTGGTTCCGGACCGTATCGCCCATCAGACGCGCTCGATTGCGATGGCAGTGCCTTCACCGCCGCCGATGCAGATGGCCGCGACACCCCGTTTCAGATCGCGTTGTTCCAGCGCGTTCAGAAGTGTCACAATGATCCGCGCACCAGAGGCGCCAATCGGATGCCCCAGGGCACAGGCGCCGCCATTCACGTTGACCTTGTCACGCGACAGTCCCATTTCCTGCATGAATGCCATAGGGACGACAGCAAAGGCTTCGTTCACTTCCCACAGATCGACGTCGTCTTTGTCCCAACCGATCCGTTTCAACAGGCTTTGCGCCGCCGGAACCGGTGCGGTGGTGAACAGGCCCGGCGCCTGTGCATGGCTGGCATGGCCGAGAATACGGGCGCGGACGTTCAGGCCTTTTTCCTTTGCGGCGTCGGCCGATGCCAGAACCAGCGCCGCCGCGCCGTCCGAGATGGAGGAAGCGTTGGCGGCTGTCACCGTACCATCCTTGCGGAACGCGGGTTTCAGCATCGGGATCTTGTCCGGTCGCGCCGATTGCGGCTGTTCGTCGGCGGAGAACACTGCCTCACCCTTGCGGCCGCGAACGGTCACAGGCGCGATTTCGGTCTCGAATGCGCCGCTCTCTTGCGCGGCAAGCGCATTGGAAAGCGAGGTCAGGGCATACTCATCCTGCGCCTCGCGTGTGAACTGGTAGGTTTCCGCGCAATCTTCCGCAAAGGTGCCCATGAGGCGGCCTTTGTCATACGCATCTTCCAGCCCGTCGAGGAACATGTGATCGACCACCTCACCATGCCCGATCCGTGCGCCGCCCCGCATGCCGGGCAAAAGGTATGGAGCATTTGACATGCTCTCCATCCCGCCGGTCACCATGACGTCGGTCTGTCCCAGCGCGATCTGGTCGAAGCCAATCATGGCGGCCTTCATTCCGGACCCACACATCTTGTTCAGGGTCGTGGCGGGGACCTCTTCGCCCAGACCGGCCGCAAAGCCTGCCTGGCGCGCCGGGGCCTGACCCTGCCCTGCTGGCAGAACGCAGCCCATCAGAACTTCGTCCGCGGTCGCAGCACCTGCGCCATCCAGAGCAGACCGGATCGCGACACTACCGAGCTCGGCGGCTGTGACCCCGTCAAACATGCCCTGAAACCCACCCATCGGTGTTCTTGCTGCACCGGCGATCACGACGTCTTTCATAGTCTGCGCTCCCACGTTCACTCACGGATTGGTAAGGTTTGATCACTAGCCTTCGCGATGTTCAACCCCTGAAGGACATCGACATGCAGCTGACAAGTACCGAAAACAACGGTTCCCGCGTTGTACATGTCAATGCTGCGCGCATCGACGCGCCTGTGGCCATCCAGTTCAAGGACGCCATGCGAGACGCGACGCGTGATTGCCCCGGTCGGGTGATCCTTGATCTGAGCGAGGTCGACTTCATAGACTCCAGCGGGCTGGGCGCTGTTGTCGCGGCGATGAAGCAGCTCGAAGGCGAAAGCCGGCTGGACCTCGCAGGGCTCAATCCCGCCGTCGATAAGGTGTTCCGCCTGACACGTATGGATACGGTTTTTGATCTCTACGCGACGCTTGATGACGCCCTTGCCCGATCCACAGACTAAGGGACGCCAAACAGCTGGTGATGGTTGCGACGGGACTGGGACGTGCCTGCTCTACGTGCACTTTCCGGCTGACGCAGAAGCGACACGCACGGCGCTGGCCCGGATGCAGACCCTGTTTCTGGCCATAGGGTTGGCTAAAGAAACACAATACGATGTGGTCATCGCGCTGACCGAAGCGATCAACAACATCATTGAACATGCTCTCGGGGACAATCCGCTCGGCTGTGTAGGGCTGAGCTGCTACCGGCGCAACGGGGAACTCCTCGTTCGTCTTCAGGATAACGGTAAGGCCATGCCGGGACTGAGTGCGCCAATGGGTCAGAGCGTTGATTTCAACCGGCCTATGGCCGACCTGCCCGAAGGCGGATTTGGATGGTTCCTGATCCGACAATTGACCAGTGATGTCCAATATCACCGAGAGCGTAACATCAACCACCTCGATCTCCGGTTTGAGATACCGCACCCCAAGTGATCCCTTGGGCAGCGGCAGGTGACCCCCTGCCGCAAAACGGCCCAAATCGCTCCCCAATCACGCCCGAATGGCACTTCATAAGGAATGGGTAGCTGCATATAGCTTCCCTCGGCGCCGTGTCGTTTCAGCCCCCACCCAGTGCGCGGCGTCGAGGATTTCCCCTCAAAATTCAGCGTCATCCGATTGGCATTCCTCTGCGCGCGTCCTAGTGTCGGGCCGCGATCAGGGAGGCTTCAGATATGCGCGATTTCCACCTTGCCGGGCGGTCCACGGTGCTCTGCACAAATGGTATGTGTGCAACGTCGCATCCTCTCGCCGCGCAGACAGCCATCGACATTCTAAAACGCGGCGGCAATGCCATGGATGCCGCAATAGCGGGAGCGGTTTTGCTTGGATTGTGCGAACCGCAAATGACCGGAATCGGTGGCGATTGCTTTGTTCTTTATTCAAGGGCTGGCAGCGATGAGATCAAAGCGCTCAACGGATCTGGGAAAGCCCCGACAGCTGCAGATGCCTCGTCTATCAGAGCCGCTGGCGCGACCTCTGTCCCTCTGACCAGCGCGCATGCGGTCACAATTCCCGGCGCTATGGATGCATTTTGCCATCTCTTTGAAACCGAAGGGAAACTTGGGCTCGATGCCTTGCTTGCGCCGTCCATTCATTATGCCGAAGCGGGTGTGCCCGTTGCCGCAAGAGTAGCATTCGATTGGATCGAAGACGCAGAAGCACTGCAGGGGATCGCGCGAGATCTCTATCTGGTCGATGGCTCTGTGCCTCAGGTCGGGGATGTCTTCCGCGCACCCGGACAAGCCGAAGTACTGCGGCGTGTGGCCAAAGACGGAAGGGACGCTTTCTACAAGGGGGAAGTGGCGGAAGACATGCAGTCCAGTCTCGCTGCTCTTGGTGGTGCGCACAGCCTGGACGATTTCGCCACGACGCTATGCCATCCTACCGACCCGATCAGTGGCACCTACAAAGGCATTGAATTGGTGGAGCATCCACCGAACGGTCAGGGTGCAACGGCCCTACTGATGCAGAACATGCTGGCAGAGTTCGATGTTTCCGGCATGGACCCTTTTGGAGCGGACCGCGCACATATCGAAACCGAGGTCGCAAAACTTGCCTATGATGCAAGAAATCGCTTCCTTGCGGATCCTGATCACACGTCGCGGTTGGAACACATGCTGGCGCCAGAGACAGCGTCCAAGCTGGCCGGATTGGTTGATCCTGCAAAGGCGATGCCGACCCCGCCGCCACTGACCGAAGCGGTTCACAAAGACACGATCTATATCACGGTCGTAGACAAGGATCGCATGGCGGTGTCCCTGATCTATTCGATCTTCCATGGGTTCGGATCGGGTATTGCCTCGGAGAAGTTTGGTATTCTATTTCAGAACCGAGGCGCGGGGTTCACACTCGAAGACGGGCATCCGAACGAGTTTGGCCCGGGCAAGCGCCCAATGCACACGATCATTCCGGCATTCCTCCGCCAAAATGGACGTGTGGCGATGCCTTTTGGCGTTATGGGCGGCGCGTATCAGCCCCACGGGCACGTGCGTCTGGTCAGCAACCTCTTTGATTTCGATATGGAGCTTCAGGACGCGCTGGATGCGCCGCGATGTTTCTCTGACAAAGGAGAGATGCGCGTCGAGCGGGGCTACTCGGATGCTGTTCGCCAGAACTTGGCAGATCGCGGTCATCACGTGGTCGTGCCTGAGACGCCGATTGGGGGAGCGCAAGCCATCTGGATGGGCGAGGATGGCGTTCTGAGAGGGGCGAGCGATCCGCGCAAAGACGGATGTGCGCTGGGCTACTGAGCCTACGGCTCAGTTCAGCTGAAAATGCAGCGGGTAGGACCCATCCTGAAACGGGCCAAACATGTCGGGAATATCGGGGTGATCCACGGGTTCACCTGAATAATCCGCAACAAGGTTCTGTTCGGAAACATAAGCCACGTAATAGCTTTGATCGTTCTCGGCCAGGAGATGATAAAACGGCTGATCCTTTATGGGACGGCTGTCTTCGGGAATCGCCTGATACCACTCTTCGGTATTGGCGAACTCTGGATCCACGTCGAAAACAACCCCGCGAAACGGGTGTTTTTTGTGCCGAACCACCTGTCCAAGGTGATACTTCGCGCGCGTCTTTAGCATCATAATGCAGCCCCTATTCGGCAAACCTAAGCGGTTCAAGAGGGATTTGTCCAACGGTAGAACGTTTTTTGAAAGAAACAGTCTGTGAACATTGACTGGACAGTCACACAAAGTGGCGCAGCTTGCGGGGGTTGAGAATGGGCAGGATCTGGCGACTCAAATGGTGTGGTATGTGCAGATCACACTCTCCGCTCTTCTGCCGAACTCCCTCAAATGTGATTCCATTGGCTGGGGTTCTCGGCTAAACTCAAAGAAAAAATGTTTGAGGCACGAGGCAGATGAGCAGAACTCCTTGCGCGCTGATGTTGATTCTCATCCTGACCGGGTGCGGCGGCGGATACGATTCGCCACCCCGGAATCTGGATAACGCGTGCAGTATTGTGGCGCAGCGACCCGAGTACCTAAAGGCGTTTCGGGCCACCGAACGCAAATGGGGCGTTCCGGTGCATGTGCAGATGGCAACCATGCATCAGGAAAGCAAATTCGACGCTGATGCGCGTACCCCGTTTCGCTACACCTTGGGAGTGATCCCAATGGGGCGTCAGTCCAGCGCGTTTGGATACAGCCAGGCTCTGGATGGAACTTGGGACGAATACCGCAAGGAAACCGGGCGCCGTGGCGCGAAACGCGACAAGATCCGGGACGCCAGTGATTTCATGGGCTGGTACATGAGTAAAACCCGCCAAAAGAACGGGATACCATTGCATGATGCGCGCAACCAGTATTTGGCCTATCACGAAGGTCATACCGGATACGCACGTGGCAGCTACAACAGCAAGAGTTGGCTGGTTCGGGTCGCCGACAGCGTGCATAACCGATCTGCGATGTACCAGACCCAGTTGAGCAGCTGTAAACGCGCCTTGCGGAACTAGCGGTCGCTTGGTGGGTCGCTAAGCGCCTGCACGTTGAAGACCGAGTTGTTCAGCTGGATATTGGTGTCCAGGTCACCGAGGGTCACTGCTGTCTGACCACCCGATCCATCCCGGATGATCCAGCTTTCCAGCCGGACCGGATCGCCACTGAACCGCAAATCGATGCTGCCCTGTTCCGGGTTTTTCGGATCTTGCGCGCGCACAATCGTGGCGGTGCCATCAAACTCATGGGCCGTCACCATCCGGGCCTGCGTGAGGTCCACCTGATTGGCGAGGATAATCGCCAGAGGCGTCCGGTTCAGCGGATAAGTTTCGGGCGGCTGATTGGACTTCGGGTCCAGGATCACCACTGCCCCAGCGCTGGCAACCACTTTGGCGGCGTTTTTGCCCGCGTACTCGAACCGCATCTTCCCGGGCCGCTTGATGTAGAGTGTTCCGGTGGAGCGACTGCCGTCATCATTGTACTGCGTGAAGTCGGCACGCGCCGAAGCGATCGTGTTCAAATACCCTGAAATCTCAGGAAGCGAGAGCTTTTCTGCGGCGTGCAGAGGCACGGCACTGATGCTCAGGGCGAGGGCGCAAAGGATCTGTTTCATGCAATCCTAGATACGTCGGGCAACGGATATTGTAAGCCACCAGTCAACACATTTGCGGCACTTCGCCTATTGCTGCTCGGGCACAAGGATTTCCCGCTTGCCGACATGGTTCGCCGGAGAGACCAGCCCTTCTTCTTCCATCTGTTCCACGAGGCGTGCCGCCTTGTTGTACCCAATCGCAAGTTTGCGCTGAATGTAAGAGGTGGAGCATTTGCGGTCCCGGATGACGACCTGCACGGCGGAATCATAGAGCACGTCTTCGCCATCTGTGTTGCCGCCCAGGCCCAGCACCAGATCGATATCGCTTTCGCGTTCTTCGTCGGGACCGTCCAGAACGGTGTTCACATACTCCGGCGGGCCAAACGCCTTCAGGTGACGGACAATCTCTTCGACCTCTTCATCGCTGACGAACGGCCCGTGGCAGCGCGTGATCTTCGCGCCTCCGGCCATATAGAGCATGTCGCCCATGCCCAGAAGCTGTTCGGCGCCCATCTCGCCGAGGATCGTCCGGCTGTCGACCTTGGAGGTCACCTGGAAGCTGATCCGGGTCGGGAAGTTCGCCTTGATCGTGCCTGTGATCACATCGACCGAAGGTCGCTGCGTGGCCATGATCAGGTGAATGCCGCTGGCCCGCGCCATCTGTGCAAGGCGCTGAATGCAGGCTTCGATTTCTTTGCCTGCCACCATCATCAGGTCGGCCATCTCATCGACGATCACGACGATGTAAGGCAGAGCAACGGGCATGTTTTCTTCAGTTTCGAAAATCGGGTCTCCTGTTTCCTCGTCAAAGCCGGTTTGCACCGTGCGCGTGAACATCTCGTCCTTTGCCAGGGCTTCTTTGACCCGTCCGTTGTAACCTTCGATGTTGCGCACACCCATCTTTGACATCTTGCGGTAGCGATCCTCCATTTCGCCCACCACCCATTTCAGGGCCACAACAGCCTTTTTAGGGTCGGTCACAACCGGGGATAGCAGATGCGGGATGCCGTCATAGACACTGAGTTCCAGCATCTTTGGGTCAATCATGATCAGTCGGCATTCTTCTGGCGTCAGCTTGTAGAGCAACGACAGGATCATTGTGTTGATCGCCACCGACTTACCCGAGCCGGTGGTTCCGGCAATCAACAAGTGGGGCATCTTGGCAAGGTTCGCCACCACAGCGTCGCCGCCAATGTCTTTGCCCAATGCAAGCGGCAAGCTCATATTGCTGTCGCCGAAGTCACGTGCAGAAAGGATCTCCCGCAGGACAACCTTTTCGCGATTCTCGTTGGGAAGTTCGATCCCGATGACTGAACGACCTGGCACTGTGCTCACGCGCGCGGAGAGCGCCGCCATGGACCGCGCAATATCGTCTGCCAGACCGATCACACGGCTCGCCTTCAGGCCCGGCGCCGGTTCCAGTTCATACATTGTCACAACGGGACCGGGGCGCACGGACACGATGTCTCCTTTGACACCGTAATCATCCAGAACGCTTTCGAGCATGCGGGCGTTTTCTTCCAGCGCTTCGTCCGACAAGTGGTGCCGTTGAATGCGATCGGGGTTGGACAACAGGTTGAGTGGCGGCAGTTCAAATTCTGCAGATTGCTCATCAAACGCCAGTGCGGGCTGTGCTTCGGCTTGTGCCCGACGAGATGGGGCCGGGGCCTTGCGCTGCGGATTCATCACAACTTTGCGCGGCTCGGCTGCTGCGGCAACAGGAACGGCAGTCTCTTTGTTAGGAAGCGGCAACCCTTCTGGAGGCAACGCCTCGGGCACCGGGGCCGTCAGAGGCGGCTCTGCCGGGATCGGCGTCGATGCGGTGAGCGGAGGCTCGGGCCGCAAGTCGTCAGCACCGGCTGGGTTCAGCACAAGCGGATCGGGACCGCGACCCATACCCTTGGTTAGCGGCCGGTCGGCGGGGGGCTCAGGTGGCAAGTCCGATTGTGAGCGCGAACGGATCACATCTGCGATTTTTGCGCGAATGCGGGCCTCGGTCGGTGCGTCAGCATCGTGATCAACAGTGCCCGGTTCTACCAGCTCCTGTTCCGGCAGAACTTCGGGGCGCCGGATCAAAGACGGCATCCGGGCCAGAAACCCCTTTTCCGCCGGTGGTTCGACCACAGGTGGGGTTTCAGGCGGTGAGAGCAGATCGAAGCCCTCGGGCAGCATCGCCGCCGCCGCCGCGTCGGCGGCGTCCGCGTCGCGCTGAGCCTGTTCGGCAATGGTGCGCTGAAGGCTGCGCTCGGCCTTGCGCTGGCGCGCAGCTTCGGCTGCGGACGACGCGCCACGACCGATCAGCGTGACCAAGCCACTGTAACACATAACAATTCCCAAGAGCAGGAAGCGGATACCATTGGCCAGCTCCGCCCGGGTGAATCCCAGCACGAACAGCCCAACTGCGATCATAAGAGCAGCCATCACAACCGACATCAGCTTTACCAGAATTGCAGAACTGATCGGCAAGAGCGTGAGCAGAGCGCCCATAACCGTGTCACCGAACAGCCCGCCCAGGCCGTAGCTGTGAGTTGCCCGCCAGGCCTCGCCCGGAACCAGTGTCGCGGCATAGATCGAGATGAAAGCGATTGCGATGGGCGCAAAAACCAAACGGCTCACAGCGCGATCCGCACCCCGGTGAAAAGCAAATCGAATACCCCAAACGAGCGGAACAAGCGAAAGGCCCCAGCTGCCCCACCCAACGATCATGAAAAGCGGTGCGGCCAGGGACGCACCGGGACGGCCCAACCAGTTCTGAACCGGCGCATCCGTCGATACCATCCAATTGGGATCATCGGGTGTGTAGGACACAATCATTGCAGCGGCGGCAAGTCCCAGCGCAATCAACAGAATGCCGATCAGTTCCTTGCCACGTTTTTCGATGGCCGCCTGCATGTTGCTGTCCAACAGCGGATCGCGGCTGCGAGAATGATATGCCATGCCTACCCTCGGTCCTTATGCGTACAGGCAGTCGCGGAGTTTGATCAGCCCGCGCTGCATGTCATTTTTTGGGGCCACCATTGCGACCCGGATGTAATCTGCGCCGGGATTATGCCCGTCGACGGTTTGTGCCAGATAGGCGCCCGGCAGAACCCGGACACCGGTTTCGCGCCATAACTTCAAGGTGGCGGCTTCGCCATCATCGATTGGCAACCACAGAAAAAAGCCTGCCTCGGGCGCCTGATACCCCTGAACCTGCCCCAGAACGTCGTCGGCGATGGCGTATTTTTCTTGATACAGCGCCCTGTTTTCCACGACGTGGGCTTCGTCGGACCACACCTTCGTGGCGGCCGCCTGAAGAGGCAGCGGGAGCGGAGCGCCCGCATATGACCTCAGTTGCTTCATCGCTGCGATACTCGCCGGGCCTCCCGCTGCAAAGCCGGACCGCAAGCCCGGCAGATTTGAGCGTTTGGACAGCGAATGAAACACCATCACCCGTTCGGGGTCGGCACCGATCTCTTGCGCGACCTGCAAGGCTCCCGGCGGCGGAACATCCCGGTAGATTTCGGAGTAGCATTCGTCAGCGAAAATGCGGAAATCGTACCGCTCTGCTAGCCCGATCAAGTCCGACCAATAAGCACGGCTGGCCACGGCCCCCTGCGGATTTGCCGGAGAGCAGATATAGACCGCCGCAGTGCGATTCAGAATGTCCTCAGGCAGGCTGGCATAATCCGGCAAATGCCCCGTCTGCGCGGTGGCTGGCACGAAAACGGGTTCAGCGCCCACCGATATCGAAGCTACCATGTAGACCTGATAAAACGGGTTGGGGGTCAAAATGACCGGCTGCTGGCCGTGTTTGGTTTCAGGGCAAAGCGCCATCGCCGCGTTGTAGAGCCCCTCTCGCGTGCCGTTCAGGGCAATGATTTGCGTATCGGGGTCGAGCGAGACGTCGTATCGGTGTCTGATCCAGTCTGAAATGGCCCCACGCAAAGGTACTGACCCTTCGTTGGGAGGGTATGAGTTGAACCCAGCGGTGTGTTCGACAATCGCGTCCGTGACCCAGGACGGGAAGGCGTGCTTAGGCTCGCCGATGGTCATCTGCACGATGTCGCCACCGGGTGCATGCGCATCCAGCAAGGTCCGCAAGCGCGGAAAAGCGTATTCCGGTAGGTTCGAAAACCGCTCGGGTAGGATCATCTGCACTGCCTCTGTCCGGGGTCGTTCTTGCCCCGTTTGGCACCAAGTTACAGGCGCCTCAGAGATGCGTCCAGATATTGTGGTTGAAGAACCGCAGTTTGTGGCTTTCAGGCCAGTGCTGTTTCCGCCGCTGCTCCAATCCGCAAAAGCCGCTCTTCGGTGTCGGGGGCAGACAGGAACATTATGCCGCAGCTGGGCACGCCAGTGGGCAACGTCAGAGCGGTCAGGCCCATGAGGTTTCCCACCCGTGTGTTGCGCAATGTAAGCAGGTTCTCTGTCACAAAGTAGTCCTCGTCTTCCAGCAGGCGACCCAGACTGGGCGGAAGATTGGGCGCGGTGGGACAGATCACAGCGTCATAAGGGGCAGTCGCGATGTCATAGGCCATTCTGGCCGCGTCGATCCGGGCCCAGGCAGACACGTAGTTTGCTGCAGAATGCTCAGCACCGATCCGAAAACGTTTCAGAATCTCCGGGAACATGACATCCGGGTTCGCCTCGATGACGTCCCCCCAAAGCCCATAGGCTTCGGAGGTAAAGGCAATACCGGCCATGGCCATGGCATCTTCGAGTTCGGGCACTTCGACGCGGTCAATGATCGCGCCGGCTGACCTCAATCGCTCGACAGCAGAGTCGAATGCCTGACGGGGCGCGTCGCGCAATCCCTCCATGGCTACTGTGTCCAGAATGGCAAGGCGCTTGTTGCGCAGAGTGGCGCCGCGCAAATCTGCTGAGGGCGTTCCCTCTAACGCGGCCAGCATCAGTGCCGCGTCCTCCACACTCCGGGACAGTGGGCCGATGGTGTCAAACCGCAGACAGAGCGGAACGATGCCCTCGAGACTTACCCGTCCCGCGGTGGTTTTCAGGCCCACGAGATCATTCCAGGCGGCAGGAACCCGCACTGAGCCACCGGTGTCAGACCCAATGCCGATGGGCGCCAGGCCAAATGCAACCGAGGCGGCGGCTCCGGAGGAGGACCCTCCGGGAACGGCCTCGGGGTCGTTGATGCAGGCGGGCGTGCCCGTGATCGGGTTGTACCCCAGTCCCGAAAAGGCCAGTTCGCTCATATGGGTTTTGCCCAGACAAACAGTGCCCATTCCGGTTGCCGTTTTAAGCACCTGCGCGTCCAGGTCCGGTACGCGGTTCTTGAGCAGTGCGGACCCGGCTTCGGTCGCGGTGCCCTCGCTGTCGACCAAATCCTTCCAGCTGACAGGCACGCCGTCCAGCGGCGACCGGCGCTGTCCCAGATCTGCACGCTTCTTTGCGGCACTGGCTTCGGCCAATGCCCGGTCATGGGTTACACAGGAGTAGATACGATCCCGATCAGGGTGCGCGTCAATCGCGCTCAGAAAGGTACGGGTCAAGTCGACAGGATCGATGTCGCCTGCAGAGATCCCCCGCCCGAGATCCGCCGCCGTCATTGTCAGCCAGTCCTGCATGCCTGCCCCCTGATTGTTGGTTCCTGCGACGGTAGCGACAGTGCCGCACATGGACAATCCCGAAGCATTCATCCTTAAGTGGGCCATGGATTTCGATGCGGACATTCTCATTGTGGGCGGCGGGCTGAACGGTCCTGCTCTCGCATTGGCAGCAGCGCAGACCGGGCACCGGGTACTGGTGATCGATGCGCTTGCCGAGAAAGTACGGCGGAATGCCAGGTTTGATGGTCGAGCCTATGCATTGGCCTTGGCGTCACAGCGGTTGCTCTCGGCCATCGGCATCTGGCCACTGGTCGATGAGCATGCCCAGCCAATGTTGGAGATCAAGGTCACTGACGGTCATGCGGGCGCGGGTCCCTCACCCTTCCTTTTGCACTTCGATCACGCTGAAATCGAAGAAGGGCCAATGGGTTACATGGTCGAGGACCGTCATCTTCGGCGCGCCTTTCTGGACGCGATGCAGAATGAGAAAAACATCACTAGCATTGATGGCGTTTCGGTTGTGGCGCAGGAGGTCGGACCGACCGGAGTGACTGTCACATTGAGTGACGGAAGCCATAAGACGGCGCGGGTTCTCGTCGGAAGCGACGGCCGCAAAAGTGGCACGGCGACGCGGGCAGGCATCAAACGCATCGGCTGGGACTACGGCCAGACAGCTTTGGTTTGCGCGATCGAGCACGAAAAGCCCCATGGCGGTATCGCGCATCAGTTCTTCATGCCGGCCGGGCCGCTCGCCATCCTTCCCCTTACGGGCAATCGCAGTGCGATCGTTTGGAGCGAGCGCGACGACATCGCGCGCGAGGTGAACGCAATGGATGATCCGACCTATCTCGCGACGCTTCGTCCGAGGGTTGGGGATTTCTTAGGGCAGATCGCGCTTTGTGGAGACCGGTTCAGCTACCCCCTGTCGCTGACGCTGGCCGACCAATTCGCCGTGGACCGCGTGGCACTGATTGGGGACGCCGCGCACGGAGTTCATCCAATTGCAGGGCAAGGACTGAACTCGGGCCTGCGCGACGTCGCTGCACTGGCCGAGGTTCTGGCTGAAGCTTCGCGTCGCGGCGAAGATATCGGCAGCATCGCAGTCCTCGAGCGGTATCAACAGTGGCGGCGCTTCGACAGCATAACGCTTGCGGTCGCCACCGACGCCTTCAATCGATTGTTTTCAAACGATAACCCGTTGCTGAGGCTCGGGCGGAACCTGGGCATGGGGTTGGTCAACAAGGTGCCTGAACTGCGTCGCGGGTTCATCCGGGAAGCTGCCGGGCTCACAGGGGATCTGCCAAAGCTGATGCAGGGGCGCCCCGTTTAGTCGAGCGTTCGCGCCTCATCCACAAGCATCACGGGAATGCCATTCCGGATCGGAAACGCCAGTGCCGCGGGTTTTGAGACCAGTTCCTGCCGCGCCGCGTCATATTCCAACGTTGTTTGGCTCACCGGGCAGATCAATGCCTCCAACATCCGAGGGTCGAAGCCGCCAGCCTGCTCGGTCATTGCAAGATCTCCTCGTTGGCGCCGCCACGCAGAGCAAACTCAATCAGCGTGACCAGTGTTTCGCGGCGTGTGCTGAGAGATGGTGCCTCGAGAAGTGCTTGTTTGTCTTCGGGTTCGAAGTCCAGCAACATCGAAAGGGAGTTGATGAGCAATTCGTCCTCAGCCTCTTTCAGGGTGTCCCAGTCGGTGGAAAGTGAGCGAGACGCGAAGTAGCGCTCCAGGAGATCCATGAAGGCGGGCCGGTCAAAATCCGTATCGGTTTCCGACTTTCCAAGATCGCGCTCAAACCCTGTCCAACTGACCTCGCAGCGGCGGTAGGGGGCGAAGCCATCAACCTCCTGCTTGATGCGAAACCGGCTGATGCCACTAAGAGTGATCAGGTATCGACCGTCCTCTGTTTCAGAGAACTGGGTGACGCGCCCGGCGCAACCGATTGCATGAAGAGCATCATCGCGACCGCGCCCCGGATTGGGCTGGACCATCGCGATAAGGCGGTGCGAGGTCTTCAATGTGTCGTCGAACATCTGCAAGTAACGCGGTTCGAACAAATGGAGCGGCAACCTGGAGCGCGGCAACAACAACGCTCCGGGTAAGGGGAACACCGGCACCGTCTCGGGAAGATCAGCAGCGTTGAACATTGAGAACAACCTAGCCTAGTGCGCCGTTCAGGCAAATATCATCGAACTCAGCTTTCGGCGACCATTCAGCACAATGGGGTCGTTTGGCTTGAGCGCGTCGAAGATCGTGAAAAGCTGCGTTTTGGCCGCGGAGTCGTTCCAAGACTGATCGCGCCGGAAAAGTTCCAGCAATTGGGTTACCGCCTCCTCGACTTGCCCTGACGCGTGAAGTGCCAGAGCCAGGTCGAACCGTGCCTGATGATTGTCTGGATCCGCTTCGACGGCGGCGGTCAGTTCGGCAACCGGTCCTGCATCGGCAGCTTGGCGCGCGAGTTCCAATTGGGCATGTGCCGCTTCCAATTCGGGTGCCTGCGAAATCTCTGCAGGGGCGCCGTTCAGAATGCCTTCGGCCTGATCCAGATCGCCCAGTGCAATGTGGGCGCGGACAAGACCGCCATATGCACCAGCATGTGCTCCGTCTTCGCCAAGAATTGCGGCAAAGGTTTGTGCCGCATCAACCGCCGCGCCGTCCGCCAGCATGTTTTCAGCGGCTTCAACGGCTTCGTCCAAGCCGCCGCCCGGCGTTTGACCTCCGGCGGCCGTGATGACGCGGTCCACAAAGGCTTTGATTTCGGACGCAGGCAGCGCGCCCTGAAACCCGTCGATCGGTTGACCCTTGTGAAAGGCGTAGACTGTCGGGATGGACTGAATCTGCAGCTGCCCTGCAATCATCTGCGCCTCATCCACGTTCACTTTGACCATCTTGACCGCGCCCTTGGCTGCGGTCACAGCCTCTTCCAGCATTGGTCCCAATGTCTTGCAAGGTCCGCACCAGGGGGCCCAGAAATCCACGATGATCGGTGTTTCGTTTGATGCTTCGACCACGTCAGCCATAAAGCCCGCTTCGCTGCTGTCCTTGATCAAGTCAGCGGCAGGGGCGGCGGAAGACAATTCAATCATATCTGTTCTCTCCTAGAGGCTGGCCCTTATATGAAACCTGCAGCCACAGAAACCAAGGGATGACTTTGATCGTGGGCGTTTCGCAGATTGATCCATATGCCTTATCCGAAAAGCTGATGCAAATGGACGAGGCCGCATGGGCGCGCCACGCCAATCCTCTGAGCGTCTATAGCAGGTTCTCTACCCTTCCCCTTTTGACCTTGGCGATATGGAGCAGAGACTGGCTTGGATGGTGGTGCCTGCTGCCGCTCGTGGCGGCACTGCTGTGGATATGGTGGAACCCGCGCGCCTTTGCCGCGCCAGCCCACACAGACACTTGGGCGTCGCGCGGCACCTTTGGCGAACGCGTCTTTCTGAACCGACACGAGATCGCAATTCCGGACCATCACCAACGGTGGGCACACCTGCTGACATGGGTGTCCGCCATCGGGGTTATCCCATGGGTTTACGGGCTTTGGTCCCTGAACCTTTCGACCACCTTGCTGGGCATCGCACTGATAATTGGGGGCAAAGTTTGGTTCGTGGATCGTATGGTCTGGCTCTATCAGGACATGAAAGATGCCGACCCAGCCTATGCGAGCTGGATGCGCTAGAGATCGAAACTGGCGAACACGGGCGCGTGGTCGCTGGGTTTCTCCCAACCCCGCGCATCTCTTAGAATACGGCTGGAATGCGCGGCATTCGATATGTCGGGCGTGGCCCAGATATGATCGAGCCTGCGACCTTTGTCGGCGGCGGACCAATCGCGCGCGCGATAGGACCACCAACTGAACAACTGTCCGTCCGGAATGTCGGCCCGGGTGACATCGACCCAGCCGCCTGCATCCTGCGTCTCGACCAGCTGTTCCACTTCGATCGGTGTGTGGCTGACGACTTTGAGCAGCTGTTTGTGGCTCCAAACGTCGTCCTCACGGGGCGCGATGTTCAAATCCCCAACCAAAATCGACCGTTTCGGACGGTCCTTGTGAAACCAATCCCGCATCTCGGTCAGATAATCCAGCTTCTGGCCAAACTTCTCGTTGACCTCGCGGTCCGGCACGTCCCCGCCAGCGGGCACATAGAAATTGTGAATCGTCACCCCGTTTTCCAACTGCCCCGCAACGTGGCGCGCATGTCCAAGACCGGCAAAGTCTTTGTCTCCCATATCGGTTATCGGCAGCCGGGACAGAATCGCGACGCCGTTGTAGCCCTTTTGACCTCGGGCGATCATGTGGTGGTAGCCAAGAGCCTCAAACCCTTCGACCGGGATCTTTTCGACGGGCGACTTGCACTCTTGAAGGCACAGCACGTCCGGCTGTTCTTCTTCCAGAAGTTTCAGGACCAACCCTTCGCGCAAACGCACGGAGTTGATGTTCCAGGTGGCAACGGTGATGGACATTCTGGCCTCTGCGCATTTGGGCTGAAGGCCACCCTATCCCTGCTCCGGATGGGTGAAAATGGGGCGCGGCAAAAAAAAGTGGCCGGGCAAGAAGCCCGGCCAAGTCCAACAGGGAGGTGCATGTCGATACCCGGACATGCACGGGTTCTTGAAAAGGTATGAATTGCGCGGTGCCGTTTCTTTGATTTGGGTCAAACGATCCGCCGCAATCCTCAGGCGACCAGCCGGTAGCCCCCCGATTCGGTAACCAGCAGACGGGCGTTCGAAGGATCGGGCTCGATCTTTTGCCGCAGCCGGTAGATGTGCGTTTCCAGTGTATGGGTCGTCACACCAGCGTTGTAGCCCCAGACCTCGTGCAGCAGCACGTCGCGTGCCACGACGCCATCTGTTGACCGGTAGAGAAACTTCAGGATGTTGGTTTCTTTTTCCGTCAGCCTGATTTTGCGTTCTTCTTCCGTGATCAGCATCTTCATGGACGGCTTGAACGTGTAGGGCCCAAGCGTGAATACAGCGTCTTCGGATTGCTCGTGCTGACGCAGCTGCGCCCGAATACGAGCCAGAAGAACCGGGAATTTGAATGGTTTAGTGACGTAGTCGTTTGCGCCTGCGTCCAACCCGAGGATCGTATCTGCGTCGCCGTCATGCCCCGTGAGCATGAGAATCGGGGACTTCACGCCTTGCTTGCGCATCAGACGGCAAAGCTCTCGACCATCAGTGTCGGGCAATCCGACGTCCAGGATGATCAGATCATAGAGCGCCTCTTTCACGCGCTCCATTGCGGCCTGACCGTCGCCTGCTTCAAAGACGTCAAAGTCTTCGGTCATCACCAGCTGTTCGCTGAGCGCTTCGCGCAGGTCATCGTCATCGTCGACCAAAAGGATTTTCTTAAGTTGTGCCATGGGTCCAACCCCTCTCAATGATTTTTCGAGAAATGTGCCACCGGTCACAAACCGGCAAGAATTGCTGCATTTCTCTCACGGTGACGTGTCCGTGGCGGGCCAATTGTTTCACAATCTGTCAAAAACCCCCTAAATGTAGCCCGAACCAAAGCGGATTTGCGTGATGACTCTGGCCCCTGAAATGCATGAACGGCTCGCACGCGCGCGTGCGGACCTCCGGATGGGGGTCCCGGTGGTCATTCTATCGGGTCAGGAGGGGTTGTTGGTGTTCGCGGCTGAGACACTGGGTCCCGACCGACTGGCAGAGTTGCATGCACTAGGTGGCGCGCCCGTGGTCGTGCTCACTGCTCGGCGGGCCGCGACGTTAAAGGCCCGGGCCTATGATGGTGATCTTGGGCGGATCTGTTTGCCGCCCGAGGCAGATGTCGGATGGATACAGGCTTTGGCCGATCCTGCTGATGATCTGCGCACGCCGATGAAGGGCCCGTTTCAGAGCATGCGCGATGGAGACGTTGAGCTGCACCGACTGGCCATTGCTGTCCTGAAATCCGCGCGGTTGTTGCCAGCGGCCGTGGCACTGCCCATCGCAAGTGACGCTGCAAGTTTTGCAGGCTCCCGAAATCTGACGACTTTGGATGGTGCCATGGCCAAGGCTGAACTGGCGGAACCCAGTATGCTTCGGCCCGTGGTCAATGCGCGGTTGCCTTTGGAAGTATCGGAAAGCGGTCGCCTGCATGTGTTTCGCCCAGACGACGGCGGGGAAGAGCACTATGCAGTTGAAATCGGTCGACCTGACCGTGCCCAACCAGTTCTTGCACGCCTTCATTCCGCATGTCTCACCGGTGACCTGCTGGGCAGTCTGAAATGTGACTGCGGCCCTCAATTGCGCGGCGCCTTGGCGCAGATGGGTGAGGAGGGCACCGGGCTGCTCTTGTACCTCAATCAGGAGGGGCGCGGGATCGGTCTTGCAAACAAGATGCGCGCCTACAGCCTTCAGGACCAGGGATTTGACACGGTTGAGGCCAACCATCGGCTTGGGTTCGAAGATGACGAGCGCGACTTTCGGATCGGGTCCGATATTCTCAAGTCGATGGGGTTTTCGTCGGTGCGCCTGCTGACGAACAATCCAGCCAAGATAGACATGATGGAAAAGACCGGAATCGCGGTTACGGAACGTGTTCCGCTAAAGGTTGGGGCGTCGGCCCATAACCGCGATTATCTCGCGACCAAAGCAGCCAAGTCTGGCCATTTGCTGTGAGCCCAGATGATCTGGTCTTAACGGCCTGCGGGTTGCGGTTTCGGGGACGATTCTATCCCTGCAGCATTGGTCGCGGAGGCCTGACCAGCAATAAACGCGAAGGGGATGGCGCCACGCCCAAAGGGTTCCACCGTATTGTGGACATGTTCTACAGGCCGGATCGTCTGGCGTCGCCAGCGTTTTGGGCGCAACCGATCCGACCGGGCGATCTGTGGTCCGACGATGTGGCTGATCCGCACTACAATCACTTGGTGCGCGCGCCGCATCGGTTTCGGCACGAGAAACTGAGACGGGCCGATCCGCTTTACGATCTGGTGCTGACCACGGATTGGAACTGGCCTGATGCTCAACCAAACATGGGCTCAGCCATCTTCCTTCATCAATGGCGCCGCCGGGGTTTCCCGACTGAAGGCTGTATTGCGCTGTCGCGATCCGACCTTTTGTGCCTTGCAGCGCAGATCAAACCAAACTCGCGACTGGTTATCCGCTAATCCGCGGTACCTCGTTCACCAAAAATCGCCGAGCCAACCCGAATATGAGTGGCGCCAAGGGAGATCGCGGTTTCGAAATCCGAACTCATGCCCATCGACAGGCCGTCCAATCCGTTGCGCTCGGCAAATTTGGCCAGCAAGGAAAAGTGCAGAGCGGGCTCTTCAGAAATTGGCGGGATGCACATCAGGCCTTCGAGTGGAAGGTCGAGGGACCGGCACTCGGCCACAAAGGCATCAACATCGGCTGGAAGGATCCCGGCCTTCTGGGGTTCCTCGCCTGTGTTGACCTGAACGAACAGATTTGGGCAATGGCCCAGTTCCTGTGCGAGACGGGCGAGCGTGCGGGCGAGTTTCGGTCGATCCACAGAGTGGATGACCTGACACAGCTCCATGGCCTGGCGCGCTTTGTTGGTTTGCAGCGGGCCGATCAGATGCAGGGATATGTCGTCAAAACGTTCGCGGAATGCGGGCCACTTGCCCGCGGCTTCCTGAACCCGGTTTTCGCCAAAGATGCGGTGGCCCTGCTCCAGCACGGCCTCGACGCGTTCATTTGGTTGAACCTTGGATACCGCAATCAGGCAGGTCGATCCATCCGGACGTCCAGCGGAGATTTCTGCCGCGGCAATGCGGGATTTGATTTCTGCCAGTGACATTCCGGGCCCCTTCGCTTGCGTCACAAGAACACCAGTTTGTCAGAAATGAAAAGGGCAGGTCCGAAGACCTGCCCAATCCTTACGACAATGTGTCGATCAGCTTAGAAGCTGAAGTACACACCTGCCTGAACAGTGTCGTTGTCGTTGGAAGCGCGGCGGTAGCCAGCTTCGAACGAAACACCACCACCCAGGTCATAGGAGTAGTGGATACCGTAGCCGGTGCCTTCGCGGTCGTTCGAACCGGCGAAGCCGTCACGGTTGTCGTTACGACCGTTTGCAACGTCTGTAGCGGAAACCGCATCTTCGTCCGTCACGTAAACAACCAGGTTGCTGGCGGCGCCGATATCAACGTTTCCGTACAGGCCGTACTTGTTGATGCCGTCGTTGTCAGCATAGGCAAAGCGAACGCCGAACATGCCCAGGTCGCCGTAGATGGTGAACAGGACCTTTTCTTCGAAGTTGCCAGTGGAGTCCTGGTAGGCGAGCGAGGCCGTCCAGTCGCTGAAGGTGTACGACAGGCTGATCGCGGTGCGGTCAACGTCGCCGTTGTTGTTGCCTGCGCCGGCGATCGTTGCGTTGTCCTGGCTGTAGGACAGGTGGCCGTTGAAGCCGCCAGCCGAGTACAGAACTTCAACACCGTTGGCGCCAACGCCTGCGGACGAGTAGGCGTCCCAGTTGAACGACTCGCCGTTCACGTTGGTCACAACCGATTCAAACCCGGCACCGTCGATACCGATACCCGCGGTACGGGTCTCGAGGTACAGGCCGGGCGTGTTTTCGATTGCACCGATGATGTTGCCAACACCCAGGGTAAAGCCACCGGACGTCACGAAGAAACGCGCGCCGTTGAAGACCGCGCCACTACGGCTGTTGTTGACGTTGCCAAAGTTGGTGCCAGCAATGTTATCGCGGCTTTCAGCCTGTGCACGGAAACGTGCACCGAACACGATGCCACCATCGGTTTCGGTGGACATGTCGATTTGCAGACGCAGACGGCTGGTCAACGTTGTCGACGAGATGCCATTAACATTGCGGTCGTTGCCATCGTTGTAGTCCAGACCGAAGCGGCCATAACCGCTCAGACGCACTTCGGCTGCGGCCATGCTCGCCGTAGCGATCAGCGCAGTCGTTGCGAAGAGAACCTTTTTCATAGTTTTTCCCTCGGTTTTCCATTCATACGCCCAGACCGGGGAATCCGGTGAGGGTATGGCAAGGGGTTTCGCTCTTTACTGGCCATTTTGGCAAGGCTTGCGGATGGCATTATGGCAAAGTCGTGGCGGATGGTGCAGCTTTGCCACAGTCTTTTCGGGCTGGATGCGATGTGGGCCAAACGCCTTACAAAACTGACGCTACGTCGCATCGGCAGGGTCGCAAACCAAGTCAGCGCAACTGTGCCTTGCACCAAGGAAAGCCTTGCCCGCAATTCCCGGCTTGGATAGGACATTGCCAGAACTCTGTCGACAGGATCGCACAATGCGTTTTGGGATCTCCACTAAGACCGTGGTTGGTATGGTACTTTTGTTGGCTTTGGCAGCCTGCGGAAGAGGTGCGGGCGTTCAGAGCGACGTCCCACCGGGCGGTCAGATCACGAATTCGGCTTCCAATCCGGCCGAGTATTCGCGGTCGTCGATCTGGGATATCTTCGGCCCGAACCGGTCTGAGCAGACCGTTCAGGTCAATCGGTACATCTGGGCCGCGTCGTTGGATGTCCTGAATTTCCTGCCGGTTCAGACCGCCGACCCGTTCACAGGCATCATTGTAACTGGTTACGGCACCCCACCGGGTGGCGGTCGTTCCTATCGGGCAACGGTGCATATCAGAGACCCTGCGCTCGAAGCGCGGGCGTTGAAGGTTTCCTTGCAAAGTCGCGGCGGTGGGGTCAGCCCCGCTACGGCGCGTGCTGTTGAGGATGCGATCCTATCACGCGCACGCCAGCTGCGTATCGCGGACAACAGGCTCTAGAATTCACGCCCGATCCAAACTAATACCGCGCCGGGCCCACGCCCGGCGTTTTCGTTCAAAGGACTGCTTCTAATGTCGCGCTATGCACCTGCCGAGCTCGAGGCGAAATGGCAAAAGGCCTGGGACAAGGCCAACGTGTTCAAAGCCAAACGCAGCGAGGACCGTCCGAAGTATTACGTGCTGGAAATGTTCCCCTATCCGTCCGGGCGCATACACATGGGGCATGTTCGCAACTACACCATGGGCGACGTAATCGCGCGCTACAAACTTGCAACGGGGCACAACGTATTGCACCCGATGGGTTGGGATGCCTTTGGAATGCCTGCAGAAAATGCGGCGATGGCCATAGGCGGCCACCCCAAGGAGTGGACCTACAGCAATATCGCGGACATGCGGGCTCAGATGAAGCCGCTGGGCCTGAGCATTGACTGGTCGAGGGAGTTTGCGACCTGCGACCCAGAGTATTACGGCCAGCAGCAATCGCTCTTTCTGGACATGCTGGAGGCCGGGCTGGTCTATCGCAAGAATGCGGTGGTCAACTGGGACCCCGTCGATATGACGGTTCTGGCCAACGAGCAGGTCATCGACGGCAAAGGGTGGCGTTCGGGCGCAGACGTTGAGCGACGGGAATTGACCCAATGGTTCTTCAACATCGCTTCGATGGCCGAAGAGTTGTTGGCGGCCATCGACGGTCTGGATAACTGGCCTGCCAAGGTCAAGCTGATGCAATCTAACTGGATCGGAAAATCCAGAGGCATCGAGATACCGTTCCAAAGGGTGGGCGGCGGAGAGCCCGTTACCTGCTATTCGACGCGCCCTGACACCATGCGCGGCGCTACGTTCCTGGCGATATCGCCCGATCATCCGCTGTCGCGAGATCTGGAAAAGACTGACCCGGAGTTGGCCGGGTTCATTGCCGACGCGCGCAAGATGGACACCACCGAAGCGGCGATGGAAAAAGCTGAAAAGAAGGGTGTCGACACCGGTTTGCGTGTCCAGCATCCGATCTACCATGAAATCGAACTCCCGGTCTGGATCGGAAATTTCGTGTTGATGGACTACGGGACCGGGGCGGTTTTTGGATGTCCGGCGCATGATCAGCGCGATCTCGATTTCGCACGCAAGTACGGCCTGGATGTCCGCAACGCCTTCTATATGCCCGGCGATGAGACGGAGGTTGCGGACGAGGCGCTTGTGCCCGGCAAGGGTGAAACCGTGGTCTATATCGATCATTTCGCGGGCATTTCGGAAACCACAAGCCAGAATGGTATCGATTCCACCATCGACTATTTCGAAGCGCATGACCTTGGCCGCGGGCAGGTTCGCTATCGGTTACGGGATTGGGGGCTGAGCCGTCAGCGGTATTGGGGATGTCCGATCCCGGTTGTGCATTGCGAGTCCTGCGGCGTTGTGCCGGAAAAGAAAGAAAACCTTCCGGTCCGGTTGCCTGATGACGTCACTTTTGACATCCCTGGCAATCCGTTGGACCGGCACCCGACCTGGCGCAATGTCCCTTGCCCGGCCTGTGGGAAGCCTGCGCTGCGCGAAACCGATACCATGGACACCTTTGTTGACAGTTCTTGGTATTTCGCGCGGTTCACAGCACCTGATGCGGCAACACCCACGGACGCAGAGGATGCTGCCTATTGGATGAACGTGGACCAGTATATCGGGGGCATTGAGCACGCGATTCTGCACCTGTTGTACTCCCGGTTCTTCGCGCGGGCGATGCATACGACCGGCCACTTGCCAAAGTCAGCCATCGAGCCCTTTGACGCGCTGTTCACGCAAGGCATGGTGACCCATGAGATCTATGTGACCCGCGACAGCCGGGATCGTCCTGTCTATCACCTGCCCGAAGAGATCGAATGGACCGAAAGCGGCGCGCGACTGGGTGCAACCGGAGCTGAGGTCCAAGTGATTCCCTCAGCGAAGATGTCCAAGTCAAAAAAGAATGTCGTCGATCCGGTGAACATCATCGCGGATTATGGCGCAGACACGGCCCGCTGGTTTGTCCTCTCCGATAGCCCGCCAGAGCGGGACGTGGAGTGGACCGCGTCGGGCGCCGAAGCGGCGTTCAAGCATCTGAACCGCGTTTGGAACCTGTGTGATCGCATCTCTCAGATGGACACCGATGCACACGGTGAGGGCAACGAGGACCTGCTGCGCGCCATGAACAAGGCGATTTTTGATGTTACCCAAGGCATTGAAAGTTTTGGATTCAACGCCGCAATCGCAAAGCTCTACGCCTTCACCGCAACCCTGTCGAAATCAAAGGCCAGCCACCAGATTCAGCGTCAGGCGATCATGACTTTGGCCCAACTGATGTCACCGATGACACCACATCTGTCCGAGGATATCTGGGCGCATCAGGGGGGTGTCGGGCTGATCACCACTGCGCCGTGGCCCACAGCTGACGAAACCTATCTGGTGGATGATGTTGTGACCTTGCCTATTCAGATCAACGGCAAGCGACGTGCGGAAATCAGCGTGCCAAAAGATATGCCCAAGGACGAGGTTGAAACTGTCGCCCTGGCGGTTGAAGCTGTTCAAAAGGCGCTTGATGGGGCTGCTCCAAAGAAGGTGATTGTCGTGCCCGGCCGGATCGTAAACCTTGTTGTTTGATCGCCGCAGTATTCTACTGTGCCCTCTCGCCCTTGCGGCGTGCGGCTTCACGCCGGTTTACGCACCCGGGCAATCCGGCTCGGCCCTTCAGGGAAGCGTCCGGGTGCAGGCGCCCGACGACCGGGATACCTACATTCTCGTACAGGAACTGGAACAACGTCTGGGTCAACCGGCTCCAGCAAGTTATGATCTGAGCTTTGTGTTGTTTACCGAAGATGAAGGGCAGGCCGTCACGGTGTCCGGGGACATCACCCGGTACAGCGTCGTAGGGAGGGTCGACTACATTCTGCGCGAGATAGCGACCGAAGCAATTGTGGCCTCGGGCCAGGTGGATAACTTCACTGGGTATTCCGCGACCGGTTCGACGGTTGAAACGCTGGCGTCTGAGCGCGATGCCTACGCCCGGCTGATGCGGATATTGGCCGAACAAATCACGGTTCAGCTCTATTCCACCGCGGATCTCAGCGCGTGAAGTTGAGCCCAAGGGAAGTCGACCGTTACTTCGCAAAACCGAATGCGGATTTGGCCGGCACTCTCATTTACGGCCCCGATCCGATGCGTGTGGCATTGAAACGTCAGCAACTGATTGCTGCGTCCCTTGGTCCGAGTGCCGACGAAGAGATGCGACTGACCCGCCTTTCTGGCGCCGAATTGCGCAAGCAACCGTCACTCCTGCTGGATGCAATCAAAGCGACCGGCTTTTTTGATGGCCCCCGCGCGGCTTTTGTCGAAGAGGCCAGCGATGCGGTTGCGCCAATTGTAACCACCGCACTGGAGGAGTGGCAGCCCGGTGATGCCCAGATCATCGTTACCTCCGGCGCGCTCAAAGCCAGCTCGAAGCTTCGCAAGCTCTTCGAGGCGCACCCAAACGCCTATGCAGCGGCGATCTATGACGATCCGCCAAGCCGATCGGAGATCGAAAGGCTGTTGCGTGATGCCGGCGTTCAGTCTGCGTCTCCGGCGGCAATGTCGTCACTGACAGCGCTGGCTGCGGAACTGGGACCCGGCGACCTGGCACAGACCATCGAAAAAATCGCATTCTACAAACTGTCCGACCCAACCGAGCTGACGCCTGAGGACATAGAGACCAGCGCACCCCGTTCGACCGAGGCGGGGATCGACGACATCCTGAATATTGTTGCAGAGGAGCGCAGCGGCGAAATCGGCCCGATGTTGATTCGGCTCCAAGCCCAAGGGGTGAATGCTGTCGGTCTGTGTATCGGAACCATGCGGCATTTCCGTATGCTCTACGCTGCGGCGTCAGATCCCGGAGGCGTTGCTGCGGGGGTCGGGCGACTACGTCCGCCGGTCTATGGCAAGCGGCGTGATCGCGTGACGCGTCAGGCTCAGAATTGGGGCGCTTTCAGATTGGAAGAGGCGCTGACCCTGTTGACCGATACAGACCTGAAACTACGGTCCGCAGGTCAGACTGCTCCAGCTATGGCACTGATGGAGCGGGCTCTGATCCGGTTGGCAATGATGCCGCGCAGCGGTGCCCCCGCAAATCAACGCGGACGCTGATCCAGATAACGTGCCGCGTGTTGACCGGCCCAACGCCCCGTCGCAAGACAAGCGGTTAACAAGTACCCGCCCGTGGGCGCCTCCCAATCCAGCATTTCGCCCGCGCAAAACACCCCGGGCAGCGCCTTTAGCATCAAACCTTCATCCAAGGCCGTACATCGAACGCCACCAGCGCTGGAAATCGCCTCATCCAGTGGGCGCAAGCCGTCGTGTCGAACGATCAGGGATTTGATCTGCCCGGCCAGCGTGCGGGGGTCTTGCGGCAATGGGTGTGCGAATTCATGCAGCAAGGCGCGGGCGGGTGCGCTCAGCCGCAACGACTTCCGCAACATGTTGGACATCGACATCTTCCCGCGCGGGCGGGACAGCCGGTCGATCACCGGCTGCATTGCCATATCCGGCAGAATATCGACTTCGAGTGGATACCCGTCACGCACGCCCCGCGACACGCTGTAGATTCCGCCGCCTTCCAAACCGCGTGCGGACAGGATCGCTTCGCCCCTCGATCGGTATGGGCCTGATTTGAAGAGAACATTTTTGAGAGGCTGTCCCAAAACGGCCAACATGTGCTTTGACCACTGAACCCGGACCCCTGCGTTGGCAGGCAAAAACGCGTCAACCTCAACGCCCCGTTTTGTCAGATGGTTCACCCATGCACCATCTGATCCCAAACGCGCCCAACTTGCGCCACCCAGGGCCAAAACAGTTGCCGCCGGTTGGACGAGATTGATCCCTTCAGAGGTTTCAAAACTCAAACCTTCTCCCGACCAGCCGACCCACTTGTGCCGTGTACGCAGAATCACCCCCAGATCACTCAAGCGTCCCAGCCATGCCCGCAACAGGGGTGACGCTTTCATGACGGTTGGAAAGACGCGCCCAGTGGAACCAACAAAAACAGGCTGGCCCAAGTCTTCGGCCCAGCGCACAATGTCTTGCGATCCAAAGGATGCAATCATCGGTCTTAGCCGAGGTGCCGCCTCGGCATAGGATGCGATCAGCGTTTCATCCGGTTCGTCCTTGGTGAGGTTCAGACCCGACTTTCCGGCCATCAGGAACTTGCGTCCAAAGGATGGCTTGGCGTCATAAACAGTGACGTCATGACCTGCTTTGGCCAGTTCTTCAGCGGCCATCAGTCCCGCAGGTCCGCCGCCGATCACCGCCGCTCCGGTGTTCACCCTTCGCACATCGCGATGATCTTTGCCGCAAGTGCCGGGTCAGCGGCCCGTGCATCAACGGTCAGCTCGCGCGCGGTTTCCAGCAATCTTTCGGGGTCGACAATTCTGTCGATCAGCCCAAATCGCAGCGCCTCGTCAGCTGTGATTTTCTGTCCGCCAGCGAGGATGTACTTGGTGCGCGCAGGCCCGATCAGCGCAGCCATACGTGCGGGATCTGATGGTTGCGGCAGAAATCCCAGCTTCATCACGGGGTAGAAAAACTTGGCCGTTGGCACTGCGATGCGCAGATCGCAGGCCAGGGCCATGCCCATGGCCCCACCGGCGAGCGTGCCGTTCAACGCAGCGATGGTCAGGCAGGGCAAGGCCGCGATTGCGCCGGACAGTCGCTCCCAGACGTCCGACGTGGCCAGCCCGGCGCGCGCAGCGTCGAGGTCTGCGCCGGCGCTGAAAACTTTTCCCGCGCCTGTCAGAACAAAGGCGCGCGCCTGCTGAGCGTCTTCGGCTATGTTCGCCAAGTCCGACAGCATTTCATGCGTCAGAGAGTTCGCCTTCTCGGGCCGGCTCAGTGTCACCAGCCATAGCCCGTCTGTTTTGTCTACTTCTATCAATGCCCTGCCCCAGAAAGCCCAACGACACACGACTGCTCGGTCGGCAGAGATGCGTGGCACAGTCCTAGCGTTCGGATTTGCCACGGTCCAGACTTGGCCCTTGACGCATGCGCGCACAGCACAGACGATGACAGCAAGTCTGCTTTCAAGAGGTAATTGTGATGACGCGTTTCTATCTACCCGGCATTGGGTCTGCTGCATTTTTGTTTGTTTCTGCGCAAGGCGCCCTGGCCGATGTCACCGCCAAGGATGTCTGGGCGAACTGGCAGGCGTATCTGTCCAGCACGGGCTATCAAGTCAGCGCGAACGAGAGCATGTCTGGCAACGCGCTCACGCTGACGGATGTCGTTGTCTCGATGGCTTATCCCGACGATCAGGGTTCGGTCTCGATGACAATGGACCAGATCGTGTTCACCGAGAACGGTGATGGCACGGTGGCAATTGAAATGCCTGATACGTTTCCGATGAACGTCGAAGCCAAAGAGGGCGGCGACCCGTTGTTCAACGCCACTCTTGCCATGACGCAGACGGCGCAAAACATGCAGGCGTCGGGCGATCCCGACAAAGTGCGTTACGTGTATGAAGCCGATCAGTCTCAGGTCTTGCTCACAGCACTAACTATTGGCGGTGAGAATGTATCGCGTGATCAGGCCAACTTCGAATTGACGATATCCGGCATGTCCAGCGATTCCACTTTGTTTGGTGCTAGCGAACTCAGCTACACTCAAGCGTTCAAGGCGGATCAGGTGGCTTATGATCTTGTTTTCAAGGACCCCACCACTGCCACTGATTTTGACCTCAAGGGTCAGTTGCAGGGCATTGACGCCAACGGATCGGCCAAATTGCCGGAGGCCACCAACAGTGCGGACTTTCAGGCAATGATTGCGGCCGGGTTCGAGTTTGACGGCAAGATTGGGTACGCCAGCGGGCAGTCCACGGTTGCCTCCAGCAGCGACGGTCAGAGTTTTAACTCCGAAAGCACGTCCAGCGGCGGCAATATTGGTGTCTCTTTGAATGGGAAAACCCTGACCTACGACGTCGCGGGAACGGACTCCAAGATCAGTGTGACCTCCAGCGATCTGCCGTTCCCGGTCGAGCTTGCGCTTGCCGAAAGTGCTTTTGGATTGGCGCTTCCGATCGCTAAGTCCGACACAGCACAGGACTTCGCGCTGTCGATCAAGCTCGGCGACTTCACCATGTCCGAAATGCTCTGGGGCATTTTTGACCCATCGCAGGCATTGCCGCGTGATCCGGCGTCAGTTGTTCTGGACCTCGCGGGCAAGGCCAAAGTTCTGGTCGACTTTATGGATCCCGAAATCGCCGAGGATCTGGAGCAGATGGATTCGCCCCCGGGTGAGCTGGATGCGTTGACCATCAACCAGTTGCTGGTCTCATTGGCTGGCGCGAAGCTGACGGGCACCGGCGCGTTCACCTTTGACAATACGTCGCCCAGCCCCTTTGGTGCGATGCCGGCACCTAATGGGAGTGTCGATCTGGAACTGGTCGGTGCAAACGGTCTGCTCGACAAGCTGATCGCGATGGGTCTGGTCTCAGATCAGGATGCCATGGGCGCTCGGATGATGATGGGCATGCTGGCGGTACCGGGTGATGCGCCGGATACTCTGACGTCCAAGATCGAGATTAACGACCAGGGCCATATCATCGCGAACGGTCAACGAATTCAGTAACTGAAACTGGATCGGGGCGGCTGGTGGTCGCCCCGTATCCCGCCCCCTTGCAAGCCCTGTGACCTGACGCTACCTCCGTTGTCACCGCGACGGATGAAGTGAGATCTATGGCAAACTCTTTACAAGAGCTGAGCAGCGCGTTGCTGCAAGCCGCCAGCACCGCAGGTGCCGAGCAGGCAGACGCGATCGTGATGCGCGGAAGTTCTGTGTCGGTCGACATAAGAAACGGATCTCTCGAACAGGCGGAAAGGGCAGAAGGCATCGACCTAGGGTTACGGGTTCTGATCGGGCACCAGCAAGCCATCGTTTCTTCGTCTGACGCCAGTGCCGCGACAATGGCGTCCATGGCGGACCGCGCCGTAGCGATGGCGAACGAAGCGCCGGAAGACCCGTTTGTTGGGCTGGCTGCGGGCGATCAGCTGGCCACTGCCGCAAACATCCCGTCAATTGAGCTTGAGGATCCGGCCGCAGAGCCGTCGCCAAAGGAGTTGACCGACGATGCGTTGAAGGCCGAAGCATCTGCACTGCAGGTTGCCGGCGTGACGCAGTTGGAATCGGCAAGCGCCTCCTACGGCCGGACAGAGGTATATGTTGCTGCAACCAATGGATTTTCGGCGGGCTACGCTCGCACCAGCCGGTCAACCTCGTGTGTGGTCATCTCGGGTGAAGGCACGGCGATGGAGCGTGACTATGATGCGGACGCGCGGGTCTTTCAGAGCGATCTGAAAGATGCCGCTGAGATCGGGCGCATTGCGGCCGAGCGCGCCGTGGCACGCAGCGGCGCGCGAAAGCCCAAAACCGGGGTCTTTCCGATTCTTTTTGATGAGCGCATATCGTCGTCGTTGATGGGGCATCTTCTCTCGGCGGTGAATGGTGCGGCGATTGCACGGGGTGGCTCGTGGCTTCAGGATGCGTTGGGGGAACAGGTGTTGCCGGAACATCTGTCGCTGCGCGAAGACCCGCACCGCAACCGGGTACCGGGCTCTCGGCCCTTTGATGCCGAAGGCTTGCCAACCACTCCGAGAGACATCGTGCACAAGGGCCGGCTGACCGGCTGGACGCTTGATCTGGCGTCGGCCCGCAAGCTGAAAATGCCGCCGACCGGCAATGCGGCGCGGGGACCCTCCAGTGCCCCCTCACCATCGTCCTGGAATGTCACGCTGACACCGGGACAGGCCAGCCGTCAGGATTTGCTGCGCGATATGGGCACGGGGCTGCTGGTGACTTCTATGATCGGCAGCACGATCAACCCGACGACAGGTGACTACTCGCGAGGGGCGTCCGGGTTCTGGGTGGAGAATGGTGAGATCACCCATGCCGTGAACGAATGCACCGTCGCAGGGAACCTGCGGGACATGCTTCGACGGATCATCCCTGCAAATGACGCGCGACCCTACCTTTCGCGGGTTGTGCCCTCGCTTCTGATCGAAGGGATGGCGCTTGCAGGAGACTGATCTACAGCTTCTGGTCCGCGCCGCTTCGGAGGCGGGTCGGGTTGCCGCCTCGTTTACTGGCGAGACCGCAAAGAAGTGGGAAAAGCCAGAAAACGCAGGCCCGGTGACAGAGGCAGACCTGGCGGTAAACGAGGTCCTGGAACAGGAATTGAGGACTGCGCGGCCCGACTTCGGGTGGTTGTCCGAAGAGTCCGAAGACTCTCGGGACCGTCTTGATCGGGAACGTGTTTTCATCGTTGACCCAATAGACGGCACACGCAGTTTTGCGGACGGTTCCCGTACCTGGGCGCATGTGTTGGCCATCGTGGAAAACGGCTTTGTCACCTCTGGGGTGGTCTATCTGCCAAGGCGGGACATGATGTTCTCGGCAGCCAAGGGACAGGGCGCCTTCCTGAACGGGGCGCCGATACAACCAACGGACCGCACAGCGCTCGATGGGGCGGATATTCTGGCCACGCGCCCCAACATGAACGCAGAGCATTGGGTTGGCGGCACACCTGCGTTCAATCGATCTCACAGGCCGTCATTGGCGTACCGGATGGCACTGGTCGCGCGAGGCGCCTTTGACGGGATGTTGACGCTGCGCCCTTGTTGGGAGTGGGACATTGCCGCCGGTGACCTGATCCTCAGAGAAGCCGGCGCGATATGTACAAACAAGTCTGGCGAACCTTTGCGGTTCAACAATCCCACCCCGAAAGTGAATGGTGTTCTGGCTGCAGGTGCAACGTTGCACGGCGAAATTCTGGGCGCGCTGAGCTGAGAGCTCCGGCTTGACGGCAGGGACCAGTTCCCTAGTGTGCGGCTGTTCATTGTCCAACGGCGAAAGGACACTTCCGGATGGCACAACGTTTGCATCTCGTTTTTGGCGGTGAACTGGTCGACCCCGCGGAAAACGTTTTCAAAGACGTCGATGACCTCCATATAGTCGGGATTTTCCCCGACTATCAAACCGCTTACGATGCATGGAAGGCTGAGGCTTATCGCACCATAGACAACGCCCATATGCGGTATTACATCGCCCACTTGCATCGGCTTCGCGACGAAGAGCAGGAAACCTCCTCGACCGAAGAACTGGCTTAATGGCTTGGTTGGTCGCAGCGGATCTGCAACATTGGGGACTATGGCGGACCTGACGACCGCGCCAACCAAAGCTGGATTTCCACGCACCGATGAGGCGATCATCTGGGGCCACGCGACCTCGTTGGACCGTTTGTCGGCATTGATGGACATCGGCGCCCGGTTGCAATCTGCTGCGCGGCTCATTGTCACCATCGATGGTGCGGAACCATCGCTCCATCGCGTTGAAGTGGACAATGGCGTGCCGGTGATTCCGCTTCGGGGGGATACGGCGTCGGTCGCTCGGGAGTTTCTGGCAGAATGGCAGCCTGCGATCTGTCTTTGGACGGGCGGGCAGCTGTGGCCCACTTTGGTAGCGCAGGCTGATGATCGCGGGATCCCACTTATTCTTCTCGATCCGGACCCCAATGCTGTGTCCCAGCGGCGTCGGCGTTGGTTTTCGGATCCGGTGCGCGACTGCCTCGCGCGCTTCCGGCATGTTCTGGTCGACAGTGAAACGACCATGGCCAAACTGCAAAAACACGGAGTGCCGCTCAGTCGTATCAGGATCAGCTCACAGATGCGCGGCAGCGTTGCACCGCCGCCATGCCCTGATGAAGACGTGGCAGAGGTCTCACGGCTGCTGGCAGGTCGTCCCATCTGGCTGGCCTCACATGTGCGGGCCGAAGAGATCGAGGCCGTTCTGACAGCGCAGCGCAGTGCCGTGAGGCTGGCGCATCGATTGCTTCTTGTTTTGGTTCTGGATGACCCCTCCGATCGCAGTGTTCTTGACACCACACTGGAGCAATCCGGTCTTCGCTACGTGGACTGGCTGTTTGGTGATCCGATCGAGGACAACACCCAGGTTATTGTGCTTTGGGATCAGGAAGAACTTGGGCTCTGGTACCGGATATCGCCACTGACCTTCATTGGAAGTTCGCTGGTACCGGGGGCCCACGGGCGGTCACCGCTGCCCGCGGCCGCGCTTGGTTCGGCCATCCTCTATGGGCCCAACATCCGGGGTCACTTGGGGGCTTACTCCAGCCTCGCGAATGCGGGTGCCGCTCGGATTGTGAAGGATGGGGAAACCCTCGGGGGTGCGGTTGTGCAACTGGGCGCACCGGATCGGGCTGCTGCAATGGCGCTGGCCGGCTGGGAAGTGGTGACGGAAGGCGCTCCGCTGACCGACGACGTTTTGGCGTTGGTGTCGGACATCCTGGATGGTGGGGTTGGTGTCGATGCGCGCGCCTGAATTTTGGTTCTCGCCTCCGGATCGACCCGACTGGCGGGCCCGGCTTCTTGCTCCTCTGGGAAGGATCTATGCGATGGCCACGGCGCGGCGGTTGTCGACAGGAACGGGCGTTTCTCTACCTGTTCCGGTGATCTGCGTCGGCAATATCAACGCCGGTGGGACCGGCAAAACCCCTACAGTGATCTGGGTCGTCGAACGCTTGCGTGACATGGGACACGAGCCGCACATCGTCACACGCGGCTATGGCGGCCGCGTGCAGGGACCAATGCGCGTTGATCCGGCCAAGCATTCCGCCACAGACGTCGGCGACGAGCCCCTTTTGCTCGCCGCCTTTGCAGAGGTTTGGGTTGCCAAAGATCGGGCCGAGGGCGCACGTGCGGCATGCGCGGACGGCGCAACGGTTATCGTACTGGATGATGGGTTTCAGAACCCATCGATCACAAAGGATTTTTCAATTGTTGTCGTTGATGCCGGACAGGGTTTTGGCAATGGGTTTTGCCTGCCCAGCGGCCCCCTGCGAGAGCCGGTCGACGTTGGCCTGGCCCGTGCCGACATTGTACTTTCCTTGGGCGATCAGGCCCAGCAGGACTGCTTTTCCAAGACCTGGGGTTCCCACATACAGGTACCGCACGTGTCCGGGCACATCTCTCCGCTGAAAACGGGAATGGACTGGTCGAGCACGCGCGCTTTGGCCTTTGCGGGCATTGGGCACCCGGAAAAGTTCTTTAGGACATTGCGCAATGAAGGTGCTGAACTCTATCGAGCTGAGGCGTTGGAGGACCATCAGCCTTTGACGACGGCCTTGATGTCCAGGCTCGAGTCGGACGCAAAAAGCCACGGTGCTCAGCTGGTGACAACGGAGAAAGACGCTGTGCGGTTGCCGGCGAGTTTTCGAAGCAAAGTCATAACGTTACCTGTTCGGCTGATCATCGAGGATGCTGACTTTCTGGTTGCTAAGTTGAAAGAGATCGCACCGCCGCCACCATGACTGACTTGGCTTCTGTCCGCGTGAGCCTTGGGCCGGTTGAACATGGCCTTATCCACCTTGATCAGCGTGCTCCCGATGCGATTCGGACCTGGTGTCAGGCGATATCGTCTTGGCCCGTCTAAGCGGAGCGCCCATGACATGGAACCACCAATGATTGTTGTGCAGGTCGCGACACCGCGCAAACTCCTATGAAATTGTTTCGAAAACGGGGCCGTTTACGTCGGGTAAGCGCCTAAAATCAACAAGTTCACCGCTTCTCCCCTGTTCATTTGCCGCGCAATTCTCTATGAATGGTGTGGGGATTGACGAGGTTAGTTGTTGTGAAGTCTTGGTTGAGAGTGTGTCTCGGGGCCGCCGCCATTGTTTGGGGTGGGTCCTCTTTTGCGTCCACGGTGACCTACACCGAGGGCGGTCGTGATCCTATTGCGGGTTCCATCTACATCCCAGATTGGAAGGCAAACAATCCAGACGGATACGTCTTGGGTGAAGGATCTGCTGTCGGCACCACCGCTGGTGAGTGGCATAGAATGAACCTTCATGGGGACATCAAGCGGGGTTACGACCGGTTTGCATTTACCTCCACTGAGGCATTCGCCGTCATTTTCAATTTCGATGGCTATGAAACCGGGTCTGGAAGCGTGCCAATTTCGGGGTTGGTCTCGCTGTCCTCCGATCCCAACACGGTGATTTTTTCGCTCTCGGGGTTTGCACCGACCTCTTTTACCACCAGTGTGACGGGTGGAAGTTCTCTGTTGTTCTGGGGCGGCCCTGGCGACTACGTGTTTGACATTGATGGCGGCGATACGGCTGGCCTTGCCAACTATGATTTGAGCATCATGGCTGTGAACGAAAAAGAGCTTGCCGAGTTGAGAGCTGCCGCTATCCCGCTTCCTATGACGGCGAACCTTATGTTGGCATCGTTGGGCGTGATGGGGCTTGTTGCCCGCCGCCGTAGGCGGTCCGCGCGGCACGCCTGAGCCTCTTAGCTTCAACCATCGCATTGCATCGTGGGTGCATGACGGAAACTGAGTCTTCGCCTCCTAATCGTAGAAGACTCATTTCATTCTGGCTGATTGAATTGGTGGCAAGGATGAACAGCCGGGGCGTACCACCGCTCATTTCGCGCAGCTAGTTTTCTATAGCCACTGCTTTACCTTTGGACGGAGCACAGTGAATTGCGCCGCCGCGCAAGCGCTTGGCAACCACCTCCACAAATTCGAATAGGATCTGCTCGTTCGATCAGATACGTGTCATTTGCGACTTGTCTCCGGAGTGCGTTCGCGCTCCTGTTTTTTCGGAACACGTCCGCCAATAGTATATCGTTTGGACAGCGTTGGGACGAGGAACAGAGAACAGTATGACGGTTGCGGATATTGTTATCGCGTTGCCGTGTCTGAACGAGGCAAGGCGGGTGGAAGCGGCTATCAGGTCGCTGCTCGACGACCCCAAGGCTGCCAGTTGTCAGATACTGCTGGTTGATGGCGGTAGCACAGATGGGTCCCAACAGATCGTCGAGAACGCTTTTGGGTCGAAAGTTAAGATCATCGAAAATCCCGGTCGCATTCAGGCGCAGGCGATCAACCTCGCAGCGGAGTATGCTGAGGCTCGGTCTGCCAGATACCTCGTGCGTGCAGATCTTCACGCCCTTTATCCGAAAAAATTCGTCTCAACGCTGGCAGATACCCTTGCCCAGACGGGGGCCCAGAGCGTTGTCGTTCCGATGAGGACCGTCGGCGGAAACGTGGTCCAAAACGCCGGGGCACTGGTCTTTTCGAGCTGGCTTGGAACTGGCGGGTCGCCCCACCGCACCGGATCAGTCAGAGGTTGGGTCGATCATGGACATCACGCCATTTTTGAGCTCTCCGCCTTTCTCGAAGTGGGCGGGTATGATCCGGAGTTTCAGGCAAACGAAGATGCAGAATTCGACGTTCGACTGACCAAAAGGGGCGGGCGGATCTTTATGGAAAATGAGATCTGGCTTGATTACGTGCCCCGAGACAGCCTTTGGGGTACCTTTCGGCAATTCTTTCGCAACGGCAGGTTTCGGGTTTGGACTGCAGTGAAACACAAACAACGCTTTGGCAAACGGCAGTTTATCCCGTTTTTGGTCTTGCCTGTTCTGGCGGCCTCTCTGGTGCTTTCACTTTGGTCGCCCTTCTTTATTCTGATTGCTGCTGCCTATGTTTTTTTGCTGCTCGCTCTTTCGTTCCTAAGCCGGTCCGGTGCCCCGGTGAAGGCGAATCCCGGTCTCATTAGTCTCGCAGCACTGGTTGCAGGCGCCAGTCACATTGGCTTTAGCGCGGGGAGCATTTATGGGTTGATCGAGTTGTTTGTTCTTGACCCGGCAAAGCGCAAAGCGCTGATTGCGCGCCAAGCAACAGATCTTCGGAAGTGAGCCATGCTGCCAAACCTGTTTCTTCTCGCTGCTCCACGGTCCGGTTCAACCCAGATGGCGGCTTGGATGGCATCGCACCCCGATATCGGTCTGCCTCCGATCAAGGAACCAAATTATTTCTCTCAGCACGAGTTTCCGGAGGAGTTTGTCGAGCGGAACAGGCTCAATGACGTGGTTCCAGAGCGTTATGTCTCGACTCGATCGAAGAAACAGATGCAGTTCGCCATTTTTCGTGATCAGGCCCACTATGGCTATCTCTTTGAGGATCTGAAGGAGAGGTGGCGTCTGGATGCATCCACAAGTTATCTGCATTGTCCCGAAGCTCCGGCGGCTATCCACAAATTGATCCCGGATGCGAAAATTATCATCTTAACGCGCGATCCGGTCGCACGCGCCATTTCGCACTATCGCCTTGCGCTTAGAATCGGGCAGACGACCAGAACGCTGCGTGAAGAGATTGAGGCCGAACTGGACGGGACCACGCCGCTCCCCGGCCGGTTTCTTCTGCGACCCAGTCGTCACGCTGACGCAGTTGAACGTTGTCGATCAGTGTTTTCAGAAGATCAACGACTTGAGTTGTCATTCGAAGACATGATTGCTGACGTCGACGCGACGCTTGCGAAGGTTGCGGAGTTTTTGGACGTATCGGTCGGTGGTTTCGACACCGCAATCGAGCGCCAAAACAAAGGGGATTCTCCGCGGTTCAAGGCCTTGAATGTTTGGTTGTTGCGCTCAGGAGTGAAGACATACCTGCGCCGAATTCTTCCGACCGGTGCCAAGCAAGCGCTGAAAACCATCTATTTCAAACCCAGCACCGAAGTGTTCAGTGAAGACGACCGAGCGCTGTTGCGCGAGCACCTTGGCGTGTGATGGCAGCCCAAAACAACGCCCGCTCAATGTCCAATGAGAATGCCCGATGAGAATTCTAGTGGCCCACGCGCTGTTTGAGGCGAATGGTGGGGCGGAAGCTGTAGCCCATGCCTTTGTAAAGCAACTCAAACGACGGAACCTTGAAGTGGGAACCGTGGATGTCAAAGGCCATGTTGGACCGGGGGGTGAATCCTCGACAGTGCCAATGGCCCCCTTCGTCCCGCGCCGCGTCGGGTTGTTTAACTGGGCCCTTGTGTGTCGGAATGTGCAGAAATTGGCGGGCGAATACGATGCCGTCATCTACACATATGGGGAGGGTCCTGAACTTCCCAAACCGACGCTGACCTTCCGGCATGCACCGGCGGTCTTTGCCAGGAACCGTTCGCTGGTTACCTCGCTGGCGGGGCAGAGCGGACCGCCATATAAGGTTCGGAAACTCTACGGCGACGTAGCTGCCAAACTTGCGCGACTCGGCACACCTGACATCAACTCATTTACAGTAGCGAATTCGCACTGGACCGCAGGTCACATCGAACGTGAAGCCGGTGTACACGTAGATAAGATTCTGTACCCTGCACTCGAACTTGACCCGGCCGGTAAGGGACCGATGCACAGCGAACGGTCGATGGATCGTCTGCTTATGCTGGGGCGGATCGTGCCAAACAAGCGAATCCACGAGGTTATCGAGTTGGTCAGAGCATTGCGCGCGGACCGCGCCAGACTCGAAATCGAGATTATTGGGCGCGCAAATCGTGCCTACGCCAAAAAGCTGATCAGGGGTTACTCTAGTGAAAACTGGGTGAAGTTTCATTCCGATGTCGGGAACGATGTCCGCAACGCAATCATGGAACAGGTGCCTGTAGGTGTGCACGCCTATCGGGCGGAGCACTTTGGCATAGCGGTTGCTGAAATGATCCATAGTGGCGTGATTCCGATCGTCTACAACAATGGTGGGGTCTGCGAATTGGTCTCCTTTGAGGATCAAAGATTTAACAACGATCAGGAATTGTCCGAACTGATCGAAAGCTGGCTAGCGGCTCCGCCAGCGGACCGCGACGCGCGCATAGAGCAATTGCGCCAGGGTCAGGCATACGTCGCTGCATGTGACTTTCAGAACAACCTCGCATCTGTCCTCGATAGTTTCTTCGCCTATTGCAACGATTGGCATGCTTACGACCCTGCACATGCAAAACAGCAGATCGCGTAGCCAAGCGAAGAACCGGCAAAATGCCAGTTGTTGTAGCGAAAGCGGGCATCTGACCGGTGTCTGCCATTCGACGGCGGGACGTTGAGAATATCGCAATGATCGCTATTAGAGTCCGTGATCAGAAGAAGGGCTCTTGGGCGGCACCTCTGACTGCAAACTATCGCTTCCAAAGCAGTTGTTCGTCGCAGGCCAGTTGTCTCCCGACGACGTTAGATTGTGTCCGGACGAACCAACCAACCAGTCTTGGTATCTAGTAAATCTTCAAGAGCTAAGATGTCGTCGCGAAAGGCCTCCAAAAGCCTCGCGCGAGTCACTTCGCTTACCTCTTCTCTGGGACCGGTGTTGGCGTTCATGAGCCAAGTCTTGATACTAACGCCAATCTGACGAGGAATGATCTGTTTGGCCAGAGAGGTTGCGCGGTTGGGCCCGATCGCTCTTGCGATGACTGAGGATTTAGGGGAGCCGCTCCTGTTGGTTTTTACTTTGGTTTGAAACTGAAAGTCATCCGATATCCCGATAAAGCGGCAAACCTCGCGAACCTCGGATACTGGGTCTTTCACAAATTCGTCGAACAGAATCACGTGTAACCGTTCGCGGCCAAACCGATGAACATAGCGTTGCATCGATTCAGAGTAGCGCGAAGTGGCAACGTAGTGGTAGATTGCGCCCCATTTTTCCGCAATCCGTCTGGGCTCGGCTGCCAGTGCTTCGTCAAGCGGAAGTTCCTCGCGCATATCCCGTCTCAGATGCCCATGTTGGGAGATAACCTTTTCGACGGGATTGCGCAGCATGACTACTATGCGTAGGTCCTCGCCAAGCATTTCAAGCATTCGATCCGGCGCGCCTGAAGCATATAGGTAGGTGGGAGAGATATCTCCCGAAACGGCATCGATCGGCGCTTCGGAGTACATTGCCCGGTAATCCGACTCTTCCTTTATCCAATCGTCTCTGGAGCGCGATGTGCCGGGGCCAGCGTCAAACGCTGCGAGATCGGGCCAAGCGAAGAACTGCAGTTCCTTCTGGGCGGGAAGAAACACCTTTGGGTGCTGACGCAGATAGTGATAAAGTGCTGTGGTCCCTGATTTTCCGGCGCCTACGCACACAAATCTTGGCAGGTTTGTCATTTCAGTTCGCCAGCCCTTCAAGAAAGGCGTAGTCGGAAGCGTAGAGTTCCCGAATATGGTCGCGTTGTGAAGCGCTTAGGTCATGGACGGAAAGTCTTTTTGTGGAACTGTTGACGTGAACCAGTGGAGCCTCGACCCCGCTTTCTTTCGTAATTTTTGGCCAAGCCTCTGAAAGCGCCTCCAATCTGAAAACGTCATCGACCAAGAGTCCGCTGTCGTCGAACAAAAAATCGACCTGGGGGCGAATGAACCAATAGAACCCTTTGTAGAAGGCCTCTGCGCCAAAGTCTTGCTGCAAAGGATCGTTGATAGCGGGTTCAATTAGCTCAGACACAAATCGATCAAATGGATAGGGACGTTTAGTGATTGCCTCAAAGGCCATGTAGGCGGCACGGAACGGCTTTGAGTACCGTTTGAGGTAGATGTAGTTGTAGACGGATACAAGGCGCGAGATGGGATCCCTTACCAAAGCAAATTTGTAGTAAGCGCGGAAGTGATCCGGCGTGCAATATTTGTGCGTGAGATACTCTGCTGCGGTCAGGTGGGCAAGCCTTTCGGGACCGGTACGACTCTGCTTGTTCCTGATCAAAAGGAGCGGTGCTCTGTGGTCCCAATCAAGCCCGATGTCAGCCAAGAAAGCCTGTTCGACGGACATACCACCGCATTTTGGGATATGTACAAAGACGGTCTTATGAAAATGTGAAATCATCAGCGCTCGATGTTCTCAACGTTCGTGCGGACGAACATTGTCAGTTTCATAGATCATCCGGACCAAAATGCTCGTTACAGCGGTATCAGAAACCTGTGATTGTGGGCAACACACAAGCTCATCCGATTTTGATGCGTCTTAGTCCAGCTTGATCAACCAGAGCTGGCGCGGCTGCGAGCCAAAACCAGTTCATGTAGATGCCCCGGTAGCCGGTAACCGAGAGCGAGACCAAAAAAGAAGCAATTGCCAACACCGCGAACGCGCGCGCGTAGGGGTCAATCTGATAGGTGAACCAGACGCGTATCAAAAAAACAGTTGCCGCGAAGAAGGTGGCTACCGCAGGCCAGCCTTCTTCGAATATTCTGGTCACAACGAAGCTATTGATACCTTCGGGAACAAAAATCAGGTTGAAGTTGAGCCGACGAGCCACCTCGACGGCTTGTTGGGTGATGAGGTGGTTATTGCCAAGTCCGACGCCGAGAACCTCTCCGTTCGACAAGACAGATAGCCCCGAAACAATTGATATGCCCCTCACCCATGCAGAGCGGATCCCACCGGATGCAGCCCGTTCAGCGTAAAAGAACTCGACGTAGAATTGGAGAAAAAAAGTTGCAGTTGCAACCATCAGGATCGAGCCTAGTATTCCATTGAAACTTAGGCGCCGACCTTTGAAGTAGGCTACAGCAACTATTGCCGGCGCGATGACCAAAATCGAGGTAGATCGAGTGAAAAGCACGCAGACGACGACTGCCAGCGTGAGAATGCCGATACGCCCGAAAGGGAAAAGGCGTTTTACAGATTTCACGCCACTGAACATGATCAATAGGCCCAGAAAGTAGATCGCGTGTGTCGAAAAAGTGCTGACTTCTGGAAAGAAGGCAAAACCTCGGTTGTACTGTTTGGGTAAACCAAACGTTTGATTGGTGCGGAAGTCGAGCGCATCAGCGCCGATAAGGATCTGTGCCAGAAACAGGGCCATCGATGCGGTCCCACCAATCGCAAAAAAGCTCACGAATATCCGCCGAGTGTCAGGACGCGATGCTATCACGCCAAGCAACATCATAAAGGGAGTTACAAACCCAAGGTAGTACAGAAAAATGAATGGATCGCCGCTGTTTAGAGTTGCTAGGAGTGCAGATCCGATCGAAATCGCGATCACCAAAGCTGACCATTTCGGCAGCTGGGGCAGGTAAGCAATGACAAGGGGATAGGATAACACAACCAGAAAGTCGACGGGTTGAAGCCACAATGGACCAACTGGAATCCCCAACGCAGGGGTCCACAAAAAAAGGGCAATCATGCCGGTAAAAACCCCTAGTGTGTTTCTACCAGCCAGACCAGTTGATCGCTCTTTCGTGAGGGCTAGGGTAATCTTACCAACCTCATTGGAACATTAAACATGTTTCGGGTCTTAACCGCAGCAATGCAGAACACGGGGGCAACAGACAAAGAAGCAGCTCCCTCAATTACATCTCCGGACCTCTGAATCGCGGCGAAAGGCGCCTATGATACTTGGATCAATGCCAGTAAGCCGACGGCAGGAGTTCCATGCTACGACATTCCACAAGATCATTGACCCGGACACCACACATGCCGCCCCGATTGGACCGAAGATATAGACCGCCGGCGCCAGACACACGAGCGCCGATCCGTTGCAAAGCAAGAGGATGCGATTAAAGACCCCCTCGTGTCCAGTCATGTTCAGAGCAGCGCCGTTAGGACCATTCAATCCACTGACCAAGAAACCCACCCCAAGAACAATCATCTCGCGGTAACTGACTTCAAAGCCTTGACCGAACAACCGCAAAATCTCTTTCCCGAACAAAACTAAGACCAGGAGAGCCAGCGCCGACACCAGTCCGGCGGCGACCGAGACCGTGCTACAAACTGCCTGAATGGCAGCATGGTCATCCTGCTGATGATATCGTGAGATCATCGGCATTGTTGCAATGTTAGCAGCCATCAAGACCAATTGCATGAGCTGGGCGGTTTTGAGTGCAGCAAAAAACGGCCCGCTGTCGCTAACGTCTATGACCGCTCCTACGATTACGACGGCTAAGTTCGGCGTGCCAAAGATCACTAGACTGTTGAGCCAAAATCGACCCGAAAGTCGGCGCCACTCTTGCGATGGTGTCTCAATCTCGCCCCTAAGAGATTGGCGGTACCGAGTTGCCGCGTCAGCATTGCATTGCAAGAGCAAAACCAGCGCCAACGAAAAGCTGCTGAGAGAGAAAACCAAGGTAGCCGAGAGATTTGAAAGAGGCAGGGTCCAGAAGAGTATTGCCAGGAGTATGATGCTGCAGCGCCAAAGAACCTCTCGGGGTGCAAGGGCCCAGATGATCTTGTCGCGTGTCCGCAGAAGAGCTGATTGTAGCTCTGACAAAGCGAGCAGAATACAAAGAGGAGCTGCAGCCAAAAGATAGATCGTGCCATCTTGAGAAAAGGCGATCGACGCCATAGCAAGCACCGCCAGCGATCCCGCTACAATGACATTCCTTAAGCCAAAGCGCACTGCGCTGCGCCAGCGCGAGTCCATTTCATCCAAACCAGGCAGGATCCTTAGCATCAACTGTGGCTGCCCGAGTGCCGAAGCCTTCGCGAGAACAAGAGCCAGGCTAAACCCGAAAGCGAAACGGCCATACTCGTCAAAGCTCATCGCATTGGCGAGCGCAAACAACATTGCAAAGCTCGCTGGCGCGGCGACGAGCTTGAGCATCAGCGCGACCGATGATGTCTTGAGGACCTTTCTCACCAGAGAGGTCAAGCAAATGTTCCTTCAAGGCCTGATTGGACGCACGTCACAGCGAAGTGAGACCGTTTTTTAGGGCTTTTGGAACAATACCGCAACGCTACAGCGAATACAGACCGTTTTGTTGGGGTGTGGCACAATAGGAAGCCGAATGACAGCGGGGGTTTTCAGTTTGAGGGTTCAAATCCCACCAATCTGCCTCAGCTTGTGAGCTAAAGTCCCGCCTGACCGATCAAAATCTTTCAGCGTTCGAAGTCTGGCTCGCCATTAGGGAAAGTATCCGCAATCGCATTAGAAAAAATCGCAGGCTCGGAACGGACGAACATCCTGCCAGTGCTGTGCAGCTGCTGGCGACTTAGGCCCATCGGTTGAAGTGCCAATCAGCCCAGGTCGGTTTTGTTATGCGCCCGACCCATCGCCAGTGCTGGCTATCATCGCGGACTCAGCCATGAACAGCGACGTCTTTGCTATCCCCACGTAAAGTGTTCGCTGCCAAGATCGGAAACATCGACATTTGCCAGCGTCATAGTGTTCCCAAGGAAATCAGAAATGATGGTGTCGCCCCCGCTGGAACCAATGTGGCCACCATTCATCAGATCATAATAGTCGGTAATCGTCGTGGCTGCGCTGAGATCAATTTGCTCAATTGGGCTTAGCGTGTAGAAATCTGTCACGAGGTCATTTCCTTCACTGAACACAAAGCGGTCTGCGTTTTGACCGCCTGTCAGTGTGTCGTCACCACTTCCACCGTTCAATGTATCAGAGCCCCACCCGCCACCTAACGTATCGTTGCCGTCTAAGCCGGATAGGGAATCGTCACCAAATGATCCAAACATCCGATCGTTTCCGGCGTCGCCAATGACTTGGTCGTTTCCGCTGCCGCCCCACATGGTATCGTTGCCGGCGCCGCCCCTGACGATATCTGTTCCACTACCGCCACCTATTCTGTCCGCGCCGTCGCTGCCCGTTATGTCGTCGGTCCCTGCCCCACCCCACAGGCGATCCGCACCCGATCCACCAATCAGGGTGTCATTTCCATTCCCTCCAAACAGCGAATCGTTCTGATCGCCCCCGTCGAGATGGTCGTTGCCGGCGTTTCCGTTGAGACGGTCGCCTCCGGCCTGTCCGTAGAGCCGGTCGTCGCCGTCATTGCCGGTCAGGACATTGCGGGCCTCGTTGCCGGTGATGGTGTCATTGCCGGACCCGGTGGTGCCGTTCTCTATCACGGTGCCGCGGGCGATGCCCATGTTGCCGATCAGCCCGTCGACATCCGAATAGGTCTCGGCCACCAGCGACAGCCGCTGGTTGGTGCCCGAAAAGCTGAAATCCACAAGGTCGGTGCCGCCGCTGTCGAACAGCGTGAAGGCAATGGACCGCCCGGTGGAGATCTGGCTGTTGGCCGCGTCCTCGCCGGACATCTGGCCAAAGATATCACCCAGATACCCCTCGACATTGGAATTGGCCCCGTAGACCGTGTTGCCGGCCCGGGTCTGCACATTGGTGCCGTAAAGATCCTGGATCGCCACGATATCGGCCATCATCGGCGTGACCGTGAAGGCATAAGAGGCGTTGGTCGCGGTGTTCTGGCTCTGGCTGAAATACGACATCACGGTCGTCTGCCAGCTGTCATTGGCGTAAAGCGCATCCGAGCCGTAGCTGGCGCTGCCATTGTAGTTGCCGGCATGACCCAGCCCCAGCGCGTGCCCGATCTCGTGGATGTAGGTCTGCATCGTGTAGGTATCGAGCGCGGTCTGACCGCCGAACCAGCCCGAATTCACGTTGATGAAGGAAGAGGTGATGGTCGAGCCGCTGCGGGACGAACTGGCATAAGCACCCGACTGCTCGTCGTCAAACACGATGTCCGCACTACTGCCCTGGCCTTCCATCAGCGTCAGGTCGTAGCTGCCGGAAGCTGCCGCAAACGCGTAGGCGTCCGCGTCAATAAAGTAGGTCCCCGACCGGTCGGCGGTGAAGGTGATCTCGGAGTTCAGGCCGTTGCGGTCGTCATTCTCGACCAGCACCTGACCCGCATTGTCGCGCAGGCGCAAATAAGGGTCTGCGAGCGTCACACCGTCCATCTGGATGGTATAGGTCTGGCCCTGCACCAGCGTGACCCGCACCCAGTCCGAGCCGTCTCCACCAGCATCGCTCAGGGTTCCCCGCAACACTTCATTGACCGCCATGCTGGTGCCGGTGCCGGTGTTCGAGGCCGCGTCGCCGGTCTCGCTGGTCTGGGTCAGGTTGACCGGGCTCAGTTCCTCAAACCGGATCCCCGTCACATCCGTCCAGGACTGCAGTGCGGCCCGCGCGGTGTATTGCGCATTGCCCGTCAGCCCCGACAAATCCACCACCAGCGTGTCGCCCGGACCCGCATCATGGGAGCGCTGGGTTCCGCCCCAGTACCCCATGGTCAGCTGATCGGCCACCTGGTCCAGGGTGAACACCACACTCGGGGCCGACGTGCCCCCCGTCCCCGTGCCCGACTCGGCAAGCTCTTCATACGGACAATCCGGATCAAGCGGACGAAACGCAGCGCAGACATCACACATTCTTCAGTCTCCAGGTCGCAGACACAATCTTTGTCGGACACGCCCGTTCACCCTTTGTGAACGTTTCCCGACCGGCGATAGTCAGGTCCCGTTTCGGGCGATTGAGTGGCTTCGGCGCGCCTTTCTTGAAGCGATAGATTTGAAAACGGCCAAAAATGTGACGTTTGTGCGGCGATTGTCGCCACAGAGACGGCCAATCGGCGCGATGCTGCCCATGACCCTCCCCAGAGGGGGACTGGTGAGTGAGACGATGCCGAAAACCAAGCATAGTCAGCAGTGTTCCTGTTTGTGAGCAACCACCATTCCGCCAGTCGGTTCCGTCATCCCGGAGGCAGAAACCCTCGGTGATGTTCGCATGGCGGGCGCGATTTGCCCTGTATTGAGTGCTGATCGGCAGTTAAAGCGATGGCAAATCAGAGCAAGGCCGTTTCTTAATCCGCACGCTTCGTCGGTAAGATCTTGCCGAGATCCAGATTTGGGACGCTGATTGCCGCTCAATCATAGGCGTATTGCCAAAGCCACAAGCCGGCTTGATCGCGACATACGATTACTATGTTACCGCGTTCGACGGTGACACGACGTGCGGGTCAGAGCATCCGCATCACTTGTGTGCGGCAAACTTGCAGTGGGCGGGCCGCACACTATTGCTCAGCGGTGGTCAGGATCCGGCTGTCCAAGGAGTATACTGCGGTCTGCTGATCGCGCTCCTGCTCACTCAGCGCTTCGGCATAGCCAGTTGCGCTTTCGGTTGTAGGGCGCAAAGCGCTGAACAAGGGTTCACTGGAGTGGATGGCGATGACTTTGCTTTTGCCAAGGGTCGTATCGTCGACCCGAAACGCAAGACCGCCTGTGTCCTCGGCTTCGCCCACGCTGTAGGCAACCCGCACCCGTACGTCCCCTTCGGCCCCGTCGCGCAAGGACGCCACCGAATTGTCCTGACGCGTCAGATTGGGCAGCAGATGGAATACGTTGCCGGACACGTCCAGAACCGAAACCGACAGATAACCATCGGTCACACTATTGGGAAGCATCACGTCGATCACCGGGTTCTCCCCAACAAGGAAACGACCCGAGGGGTTTGGTTTGTTGTCCTGATCGCCGAAAGCGAAGTCGATATCGATCGGGCTGGCCGGTGCTTGCGGCAGGTAATTCTCAATAAGGCAGAGCGAAGGGTTCAGCACTTCGGCGTCAAGCGTGACCTTCCGCTCACCGGCCACGTTCCGCAATGCATCAAACAGCGCCGCGCGCCCCTCTGCACTGGCCAGCGTTCCTTGAACGACCACTGGGCTCTCGGGCCCGTATCCGGTGGCCGGGGCGTCAACCAATGCCAGTGGTCCGCAATCTGCAAACTGAGACAGGAGCGGCTGAAGCGCATCTGGAGACAGAAACAACGGCACCAGTTCAATTTCAGCCGAGCCAACCATGCCCGCAGGCAACCCCGCAGATACTGCGTTCTCGGCCGCTTCGAGAAGGGCGGGATCGGAAGTCGACCCGGTCAGAACAATTTCGTTGTCACGGACGTCCAGGCGCCAGCTATCAAGGGACTGTGCGGCATCCAGGATCACCATGACCCCTTGCGACCAATTGTCGGCAAGCTCACCGCTGGCCAGCGTGAGGGCGGATTCACCGGACTGGCGGGCAATCAGATCGGCCAGCGATGTCTGAAAGTCCGGGGTCGGCGCATGACCAACAGCGCGCGGCACGCCTTCCTCTGCTTGCTCGACGACCAATGTGTAGGGTGACACGGGCGGGTAGGCGGGTCCCAGCAAGCTGTCAAACGCTCCCGCCACATAGGCCCCACCGCCGCCGATCAAAAGCAGCCCAACGAGCGCAGCAGCGATCAATCCGGTCTTGGATCCTGATTTCTCGGGTTCCGTGCTTGCCGCAACCGTTGGTTTGGGGGCATCGCTTTCTTTTCGGGATGGTGGTGCGACAACGATTGTTGCATCTGACAGGTCGTCGTCGGCCGCAGCAGCCGGCGCTCCGTCGAGCGCCGCGATCACCTCGCCCATACTTTGAAACCGATCGTCAGGATTGGGCGCCGTCATCTTGTCCAGCAGGGATTTCAGGGGCTCCGGCACATCCGATGTGTCCAGCGGGTCTGCCTTTTTCTGCACGACCTCCATCGGGTTGTTGCCAATGTCCGGTTTGGCGCCACGGAAGTTGGCCAACAAAAGCGCACCCAAAGAGTAGATGTCAGTGCGGGCATCTGTCTTGCCCGACAACTGCTCTGGTGCCGCATAGGCATATTTGCCAGCGAACTCATTTCCGACAATCGTTTCGGCGCCAGGGTTGGTGTCCTTGGCTATTCCGAAGTCGATGATAACAGCCTGCGCAGGATCGCCCCCACGCAGGATGATGTTGTCCGGCGACAAGTCGCGGTGAACAATGCTGCGCTCATGAGCAGCCTGCAGGCCTTCGGCCACACGGCGGCAGATGACCAGAAGGTCCTCTTGCGACATCGGACCCTGTTGCAGTTTTTTGTCCAGTCCGGGCCCGTCGACATAGTCCATCAGAAGATAAACGTGGCCATCAGGCGTGCGGTGGTTTTCCGAATATCGAACGACCGCGTCGTGCCGGATTTCGCGAATTTCTTCCTCGCGGGTCAGAAGGACCAGATAGTCTTCGTTGCCCGAAAACTCTGACTTCAGAACCTTTATCGCAACCAGCCGGCCCGAAATCTCGCTGCGCGCGCAGTAGACATCAGAGGTACCGCCCCGACCCAACAGCGACTCGACCCTATAGGTGTTGTTCAGCAGGTCGCCGGGCTGAAACAGGTCGCCGGGGCGGGACTCCATCTTTAGTTCCTTTTTGACATTTCAGACGACCCTTCGTCGTCTCTGATCAGCCCAGAGCCTGAAACTCGACGCGGCGGTTTTCGTCGCTGCGAGGGTCGTTTTCGTTGTACGGCGCGCTTTCGCCCAGGCCGATGGCTTCCAACCGGTTCTCTGCGATGCCGCAGTCGTTGACCATGTGCCGTTTGACTTCTTTGGCCCGCAGCAGCGAGAGGTTTTCGTTATATGACGCAGAGCCCGAGCTGTCAGTGTGTCCGATGATCTGAAACACCTGAACATCCACCGATTTCATAACGTCGCAAAGCGTGGCCAGTTTGGGTTTCTGGTCTTCGCGAAGCGCAGCACTGTCAAAATCAAAACTGATCTGCAGGTTAACCTGATCTTCCTTGGCAACAGCCTGGTAGTTGGAGGCCGCCACCGTTGTTGCGCTGTCATCGTCTTCGGTTTGTGCGGTGGCTTGGGCGCCCGATGGAACGATCACCAGCCCTCGGGTCTTTTGCTTCTTGAAGGCCTCGGTCATTTCTTCTGCGGTCAGTTCATCTGATTGCGCCATCACAGGCGCAGCGAAGGACAACCCCAGCACAATGGCGAGGGACAGTCCGGTAAGTTGCGGTACACAGGTCATGAGAGAACAGTCCGTTGCTAGCAAAATGAATATTTGAAAAAAGACTACCCCACAGTTGGGCAACCAACAATAATTTTGCATGTAACGCCTGCGTGCGTCCAGTCCCCTTGCTCTTGCATCCTGCGGAGATTTTTCGCTTTATCTGTACCCGAGCGTTACTTCACAGATTTCATTTTGCAGGGCAGCCCATGCGCATTGTTCCGGCCATTATCCTTGCCGTAGCCATAATATTGGCGCCAGTCATCTGGATCTTTTTGCCACGCGTCATCGGGTATCAGGAGACCTTTGACGGCCCGGCGATCGACTCCGGTGCACGAATTGAAATCGAAATGCTCAGTCAGCAGGTCGAGGATCTGCGCAACCGTGTAGAGGCGATGACCAATGAACTTGCGCGGGTCGGATCCGGGACGGGATTGCCATCGGTTGGCGGGCAGTCGGGTTCAGATGAGGATGTCTTCCGGCAAAACGGGCCCAACGACATTATCGACGCCTATGCGCAGGTGGTTCTCATTGCTGACCGTGCGAACGTGAACGACGGGCTCGAAGTTGCCGGCCCGCGATTCCTGAGCGAGACTTTTGGTCCGCCACGCGAAAACCTCAGCGACCAGTGCGAAAGCATGACGAACGAGCGCTTGGCTGACAAACTTGTCCTGGAAGAGGTTGGTCCCATTCGGGTCCGCATGTTGCAGCCGGCTGTGGATTCACTGCGGCGCGTGTTCGAGAATGTCCGCGTCACCGACCCTGATCTCTATGATCGTATCAACACGGCCGGTTCATTGTGTGTGCGCCAGATTCGCGGCACCAACAACCGTGCCTCCACCCATGCCTTTGGTTTGGCCGTGGACCTCAATATTGATGGGGTGCTCGACACACTGGGGGATGGCAAAACGCAGCTTGGCCTGACCATTCTCGCAGACTTTTTCAAGGACGAAGGGTGGGTCTGGGGGGCCGCCTGGGGGCGCGAGGACAGCATGCATTTTGAAGTGAGCCGCAAACAACTCATGGAGTGGATCGAACAAGGCCTTTTATAATTTTTGCCAAACCGCGCGCTTGTGCCGCTTGATATGCGGGCGTTTTGGTGTGAGTTTTTTAATTTTCGGGGATAGGAGAACTTTAATGTCAGATTATTCAGTTACTGGCACCGACCTAAAGAAAATGGTCGGTGTGGCGCGGAAGAAACCGCTCAATTTCGCTTTCAATCCGGGCAAGTCGCCGAAAGATCATATGCTGGGTCTTGATCGCAGGAAGGACGCAGAAATTGTTGCGCGCTCCGTCAAGAAGAACGGGCCCAGTGGTAAGGTCGCCTTTGGCGCTTTGGAAGTTGCCGGCAATGTTGCCAGCGTGACCTGCACCGAAGTTTTGCCAGGCATGGCCAAGAAGATGAAAGCGTTCTTCAAGGCCAATGATCTGACCCTCAAGGTCCGGGTCCTCGATGCGACCGGAACCCTAGTGGAAGACGATGGCGAAGATGAAGATGACGCAGCACCCGCGGCAGAGCCCGCCGAACCGGGTGAGGCCGAACCGGACCCCAAAGCCGAACTGCTGACGCGGATCAAGGCAGTGCAGCCCTTGATCATGCAGACCGAAGAGGCACTGAAGGGCAAACTCGTCGCCGCCATTCAGAAGGTCGGTGAAGCGATCAAATCCGGGAATTTCGATCCTGCGTCCGAGGCGCTCACCAAAATTGAACAGGCGGTCAAAGGCGCGGCCAGTGATGCATCAGCGCCACCTGATGACGGACGGTTGTCAAAACTGCGCGAGGCAAGCGAAAAGCTCAAAAACAGCATCGGTGCGGTGTCGGACGAAACGGCGCGCGGCAAGCTCATGACAGCCGCCGGACAGCTCGATGGATTCATCGAAGCGCAGGAAGTCGAAAAGAGCCTGACCGCGATCAAGACCATTCAGGCGGCTCTGCAAAAGGTGGCCGGGGCTCCGGCAGCCGAACCGGCAATGCCGAGCGAAGCAGCCGATGAAGGCGGGACGTCAGAAGAGGGCATCGCCCCCTTGATCCGCAGCGCAGAAGCGTCGGTCAAAACCTACGCAACAGCAGTGGAGCAGGTCGACAAGCAGATTTCCGGGCTGCAGGTTGAGTTGCGCAACGCCGAAGACCCAGAGCTGTTGGAGATTGCGGACAAAGGGCTGAACGCCATCACGTCGGGCTTCAAGACCAAGGTGCAGGCCGCAATCATGGACTTCAATCGCGGGGGAGACGGTCAGCATGCGGCAGCCGGAAAGCTTGCCGACCTGGCCGATGATTACCTCGATTTCCTGACCAGCGACGAAAGGGTGGAAGCCGTCGATATGAACCCGTCCGACGTGTCCGTGAATGTGCGCGGTACGATGGGCCCAGCGCTGGAGCGGTTGATCAAGACGATGGGGAAAGTGGCGAAAGCGGGAGGAAACTGAGATGGGTAAGTGGACAAGTTTCAAGAAGGCTTTCGGAAAGAAATCCAACGACCAGAAGTACAAGGACCAGCGTGCCGAGTTCTGGAACATGTACCAGGAAGCGGAAGACCTGATCCGTCCGGGGGGCAACATCGCAAACCACCCGACGAAAGGGCGCTCGGACACCAAATTGCTCAAGGGGCTGGAAGCGAAGCTGGGCAATCTTGAGAATGCTGGTCCACTTCGAAATGGCGTCCCAGCAGACGTGAACCAAGGCGTCAAAGATATGAAAGGTCCTCTCAAGGAGATGAAGACGCTCCTCCGGGAAGCGCACCAGCTGGAAAACGTGGTGACCGCCAAAGGCTATGTCATCAACAACCAGATGATCCGTGGCTATGCCGACATGGACGACAATGAGAGAAACCAGGCGCTTCAGGAGCTCGAAGCGCGCATGGATGCCGGAAAGGCTGCCGTTGATGGCATCTTTGGCAAAGGAGGTGCCGCCGCGCCCCCAAACCCCGGTTTGAAAGAAGTCGGCGAGGTGATGTGGTACCTGCGCATGAAGGCAGAAGACCTTTCTGAAGGGTCATTCAAAAAAGGTGCGATGACAGTACCGGATCCTGATGGAAAGCTGCGCGATTGGCTGGATAAATGCGGCGAGGTCTACATTCGGGACAGCTCGCATTTGAAAGAAGACAACCGGAAAACCGGTCGGGCCAACGACCAACTCGCCCAGGGCAATGCGCCGCGCGGCATGGATTTCTACGCCGGACGGAAGGATGGTAAGGCGCAGCAAGATTCAGAGCTGCCTTATGGGATGAACACGCTGCTCTATCAGGCGTTCGAGCGCGACAACGACAAACGTCTCTACATCAAACTGGAAACCGAGGGGTCTTTCTTTGAGGCCGAAGAACTGACCACCAAAGGGCGGGTCAAGCACGACGATCAGATTGACCAACGCTCGTTCCGGGCTTCGGACATCGGGGATTTTGTCGGCCATGCAACGAACTACATAACCGGCAAGAAGGAACCGAACGCGCTGGCGCGTCACGGAGAAACGGCCAAGGATATCCCGCAGGCTGTCAAGGATCAGTACAAGAAGATCTACGACGCGATCGAGAACGCGCCCGACTTGCACGACTTGATGGGTGACATCGCAGACATGATCTCGATCAAGGATGATCTGACCAAAAAGCAAAAAGCGAAAAAGAAGCTTGGGATCAAGGTCGACGCCAAGAAGAAGAAGCTGGTCGGAGAAGTGCAACAGATGATGAAAAATCTGGATGCGGTGCAGGACAAGCTCAACAAAAGCTACACCGACCCGAGCATCGACGATGCCCATAAGGATGTCATTAAAACGATGCTTGATGAGATCGTCGAATGGCGCGGCATCTGCACGGATGTCGGCTACAGGCTCGACAGGATCAATGTGCGCGTTGGCGACGAAGTCGTGATGCAGCCCGCCGACTTCTGACGCGGGTCACCAACAATGCCCCCGGCAGGCGGCATGCGCTGTCTGCGGGGTGAACAACAAAGCACACAAAAGCTGTTTCGCTGTTCGCATGGGCCGAGCGCTGATCTTTTGTCGTGTCTCGGCCTTCACCGTGCGCACCCGAGCCTCTCTAGTGTGGCCTGCAAAGAATTGTGACTTAGCACACCGCGAATCGTCTCTAGGATCGGGTACAAGTAGCGGAGGAAAAGTTCCCGCTTGTGCAATTCTGAGTTAAACATACGGTCATGACCCAATCTTTTGTTCTGTCTCCTGTCCGGATCACGCTGCTGAGCCTGTGTCTGGTCTTGTTTCTTGTACCCGGTGTCCTGCGCGCAGATGGTCGCGTGGCACTCCTGATTGGCAACTCCAACTACGGCACGCCCGAAATGGACCTTATCAACCCCGTCAATGACGTGGAGCGATTGGGGGAAGCGCTGCGCAGTTTGGGCTTCGCTGTGACCGAGATCACAGACCAGACCAATTCGCAGATGCAAGATGCGCTCGACACCTTCGCTGTCAGCGCCCAAGGCGCTGAGATAGCGCTCTTTTTCTTTGCGGGGCACGGCGTGCAGATTGCAGGCGAAAACTATCTGGTTGGGAGTGAGTTCGGCGGCGCCGATGTTGACTCGTTGCGACGCGCATCCCTGCAGATGAGCCGCGTACGCGACGTGCTGGACAAGGCCGACCCCGATATCGGTATTCTGATGCTTGATGCGTGCCGAAACAATCCGTTCACCGACAGCGGGCTGGTGGCCGAGGGGCTTGTGCGGTCCAGCGGAGGCGCCGGCATTCTGGTCGCTTACGCCACCGATCCCGGAAACGTCGCCTATGACGGTGATGGCGAAAACAGCGTCTTCACCGCGGCCCTTCTGGATCACATCGGAACACCGGGTCTTGATGCCCGATTGATGTTGGGCCGCGTTCGGCAGCAAGTGGTGATGCAAACCGGCGGGCAGCAAATCCCATGGGTCGAAGAAGCGGTTCTGGGCGAGCATGTGTTTGCGCCGGGTGATCCCGGTGCGTTGCCTTCGGACGAAACCGTTAAGGAACTGGCCCGTTGGCGCGCCATTTCGGGCAGCGTCGATCCGCAGCGGTTTGAGGCCTATCTGGAGGAGTATCCCAAAGGCTTGTTCAGCGACTTCGCTCAAAACAGGGTCGAAATGCTGCGCACGGCCTCGCGGATGGAACGCGCTGGCAACGAGACCGTCGAAACCCTTCTGGCGTCCGCGGACCCCACACAATTGTCCGCGGCTCTGACAACGCTGGGTCTGATGACACCAACCCGCACGCGCGCGGTTCCCGAACAGTTACGCCCGGCGCTTCAGGGCTACCAGAGCCAGATTGGGGACCCCACCGATCTCGACGAGGAGCAGCTCTATACCGATGCCGCGCGGGTTGCGATGTTCCTCGCCGCAACGACTTTGCAACGCATCCGAACAGATATCGTCGCACTGCGCAGCGTGGACCGCACGCTGAACGTTGCCCGCACCGCGCTTGGGCAAATCGAACAGATTGCGGAGACCAACGTAGACGCTTTGCCGATCCTGCAGACAGCCCGCAATGACATTGCCGATATCGAAACCTCACGCGCCGTGGTCCTCAGCCGGTTGGACGAGAGCCGCAGCTATTACGACGAGGTTCTGCAACGCGCTGTCGCGTTCTTCCCCGAAGAAGCCTCGACCTCTCTGATCGGATCAGAGGAGAGGTCCCGTGATTTGGGGCAGTCGGGGGGGCAGATGATCCAGGACGCTCAATTGTTCATCAAACATGTCGGCAATGCCGACAAAGCAAAAGAAGGAAGCTATCAATGGCTAACAGACGTTCTGCCCGAGCAGTAGTGGCAACGGCGATGGCCGCCACGCTGGTTCTGGCCGCGTGCGACGAGTCGACGACCTCTTCGTCGGCAACCTCCGCCTCAGGCGCCAGTTCCGCATCGACGGTTCCAGCGGGCCAGTCGGATGAACGTTTGCGCCAGCAAGCCGCAGCGATGCAGCGCACCATTCTGGAGGGTGCGGCGGCAGGTGCGGCCCTCGGAGCTGGCATCGGCATCGGCTTTGGCGGAACCCGGTCTGCGCTGCTGACGGGTCTGGCGTCGGGGGCGGCTGCGGGTGCGGCTGCGGGAACCTATGTCGCGTTCCTGCAGAAGAGATATGCCAACGAGGAACAAAGGCTCGAACAGGTCAAATCCGACCTTGATCAGAACGCGATTGAAATTCAAACGACCATCAACGTGATGCGCGAAGTTCTGGCCAGCCAGCAGCGCGAACTGAGCAGTTTGCGTTCGCAGGTCAGCAACGGGACCGCAACGCAGGCGCAGCTTTCGGCAGAGGTGTCGCGCGCCAACGCCAATCTTCAGCAAATGCAGATCGCAATCGATGGTGCCACGAAACGTCAATCAGAGTTTGGTGCGGCGCGCGGTTTGACCCTTGTCAGCGGCTCTTCGACCTCCCCCATTGACGGAGACCTCTCCGCGTTGTCCAATCAGATTGCTTCCATGAAGTCGATCGCCAACGATCTGGCGACCTCCATCTGACGGAGATGAACCTATGAAACCGCGCTTCCTGTTGCCCATTGTTCTTGGAGTGGCGGCCTGCCAGACAAGCACGGATCCGGCGGACGGCGGATTCTTCAACGGTGTTTCGGCCCTCAGCAGCGGCACTTATGATGACCGGATCGCGGAACGCGAAGCGAGTGTCGAAGAAGCGCAGGCCCGGAACGCGGCCCTGACCGCCGAACAACAGGCGCTGGCGCGGCAAATCAACGCCAGCAAATCTGAACTCTCGGGCCTGAAACTCACCATTCTCCAGCAGCGCGATGCGCTTGGCAGCACCGACCCCGCCACTGCGGCGCGGATTGATAGGGTGCTGAATGCACAGGCGCAGGGCAGCACGCCGGAATCGCAACTGGCGTCGTTGCAGCGCACCATTGCGGAAGCCAAAGCGTTAAGCGCAGACCTGTCGCGGTTGGCGGGATAGAGGCGATGGCAGCGCTTACGCCCGCGCAGCAGTCTTTTCTGGAGAAGTTCGTCGCAAAACCGCAGCCCGTGACTGACGCGCCGGCCGCCGAAAGCAAGACCTATGGCAGGCTTCTGACGCAGGCCGAGGACCTCAAGTCCCGATTGGAATCTCTTTCACCCAAGGGCAAAGCTCTGATGGCCGAGGGCACGCGGATGGTGAAGGAGGCGCTCGAAGCGGCCCGGAAAGCGGCGGGCGAGGGAGACAAAGTAGGCGCCGAGAAAGCGCTCACTCGCATGCGGCCCGAAATGCGCACGTTGTCGACCAGCATCCCCTTGGTGCAGACTTATGTCGATGAGGCTAAGAAGTTTCAGATGCGCCTGCAACAGGCGCAGGCGCGTGTCGGCGGGCAAGGTGGTATTGCCATCACCGACTACATCAACCGACTGAAAGAAGACGACCAACGCCGGCAAGCGGCTGAAGGTCGCGGTGACATTCGCATGGCGTTGGTGGCCTGCGAAGCGCGCGATCATTTACATGACGCGAAAATGCAGGATGCGGACCGGGGCGCGGAATTCGTAGCGCTGACAAATGAGATCAAGGCGGAGTTCACGCGGCTTGAACACCTTGCGCCAGGAGGCGGAGACGCCAAAGACGTCATCGCCGAGGTGCGGGACATGATGGACAGCGCCGAGGGTTTCGCCCAAGGGGGAAACTGGGTCGGTGCGGTCATGGTGATGCGCAACGCGCGAACCGAGCTGCGTGTCGGGACTTCTGGTTTGGAACTTGCGCAGAAGCTCTCTGGTGCCGGGAAGGGCGAGGATTTCGACACCGCCTATCGCGGCTTTCTGACCCTGTTCAAGGGGTTGAGCAAGACCAAGGGCATTGCGAGTTTTGCCGCTGAGTTGAGACAAGCGAATGCTCTGGCTGACGAAGCGCGCGCCGCTATGCCCGATGTTGCGCGCGCGCGGGAATTGCTGGAACAAGCGCTGCGGGCTTGCAACGATTTGGTGCGCCCGCTTGTTCTTCAAGCCCAGTATCAGGCCAAGATGAAAGACGTGATGGCCCAGAGGCAAGCCATGGCGGGTCTGAATGAGGATGGCTGTATCGACGCAGAGCTGCGCGCCGCCGCCGCGGCCATCAAATCTGCCGCTGATCATGCAAAGTCCAAAGCGTTCAAACCGGCTCTTTCTGATCTGGATGCCGCAGAAACGCATCTGCGTGACGCCAATGCAGCAGGGCAGATCTATGCGGAGCTTGTTCGCGATGGACGCAAATCGATTGCATTGAAACTTCAGCGTTTGGCGACCGAGGACGACGATGCCGAGACCAAGGAGCTGCGCACCCTATTTGACCAAATCAGTGCGGCTTTCGAGGCGCGCAATCTCAATCGCATCGCGCCGTTGTTCGAACAGATCGAAAGATTGATCGTGGTCTGATCCGGCAATCGGATTGTCAGCGTCGGATCAAGGTGTTGAACCAGAGAAGCCTTACTTCGGCCCGGTGGTCACAAAGAAGTACACCCATTCACCTTTGAAATCGGTGTTGGCTTCTCGGGCAGCCGCCACCCTTTCGGTGAGCCATTCAAGATAGGGTCCAGCCGGTTCCACGAGTGGGCGTATGCCATCGTAAAGCGGGACCGAAGACGCAAATGCGACAGCGATCTCTTGCCCAAATGGCGGACCAATTTCGATAAAAAGTCCCGGAGTGCCCGCTTCCAAAGGTGCGTCTGCACCAATCTTCAAAGGCGCCTCTGCTTGAACAAGCTCTAGCGGCGTGAATTCGTTCGGGCTGAGGTGAACGACGTTTCCTGCGGCGTCAAAAAAATCGACATATACATAGGAGTCGTAGTCCGCACCGGCGAGGTCCAGCACCAGAGCCTCACCTTCGGAATAGCTGAATGCGCGGGCATGGGTGTCTTCTCCGACCAACAGAGAGTTGGTGATCTGATCGGTCGACTGCGGCAGCCCCACGGCGGAGATTCCGGCCAACGCCCCGCACTGGGGACGCGGCAAAATCAGCAGATTGTCGGCCACGGCAATGTTTGCGCCCATCTGGGACTGCAATGCGGCCAGAACGGGCGCGCGCAAACCGTCCTCTGGCACGTGACCGGTCAGCTGCAGGGTGTTGGTTTCGGGCTGAAACTGCACCTGCATGCGTGAACACGGGACTTGCGAGAGTAGGCCCGCAATGCCATCGCGCACGTCCGCCGCCGCACCTTCCAGATCACCCGGCTGCATGAAACTCTGAAATGCAGCCAGTGATACCGGATCAACGGGTCCGTCGCCGGCGGCCGCGAAGGCAAGCGATGCCTTGGCACGGGTCACCTCTGGTTCCGCCGTCGCTGCTGGACGCGCCTGATCGGTGGCTTCGGCGATCGGCTCGGACATCGGTTCGCTTTGAGCCAGGGGTTCGGTGGGTGCTTCGCGCTGGGCAACCTCCACCAGTTCGGGGCGAGAGGAGGTCATTGTTTCAAGCGGTATGGCAGCAGAGGCAGGTACAACCGAGAGGGTTGCAACCTGAACGGCTGCCGCCTCAACCCTGGGCGTTACAGTTTCGGGAATTGGCTCGGGTTGCGCAGCGACAGACGGCACTGATGCGGCGGCATTGTCGACCAGCGCGGCGCGCTCACCGGGCGACGCCACTGCGGCTAATGTGGTCGCTGAGACTGCGGTGGCCGCGGCGCGGGTTTGCGGGATCGCGCCTTGTGACAGGCTTGCCCCGCTGGCGTCGCCAGCCTCTGCCTGGGTGCTGTCGGGTGCGGTTTCGGCCGCCTGAGATCGTTCCACGGCCCAGGCGTCCAGTTGCATCTGGGTCTCGGGGACAGGTTGGTCGCGCATGGTTTGCGGCGCCACTGTCCAGATGATGGCGGTCGCCGCGACCACATGGGCCAGACCTGAGACGCCAACGCCTGCGATCCAACGCCCGATCATGGTTCGGCGGGCGCCGGTGTGACAACCAGAACCACCTCTTGTGCCCCCATTGCTTCGATCCGCGCCATCAGTGGTAAAACAAACCTCAGCTCTGCCTCGCGATGAGCGTTGACACGCACCAGAAGGGCCGGGTTTTCCTCAAGACGGCTGGCGAGACTGGTTTCGATATCCGTTACCTCGACCCCGTCCAGGGCCAAATCGCCGTCCGCGCTGACCGACAATGTGGCGCCGCCCGCCGGCATATCCGCGCCCGTCAACGCTGTTGGTGGTGTCACTTCAAAAGGTGCGGTTGCGTCCATGCGGCCGATCAACATGAAAAAGACCAGCAGAAAGAACACAACGTCGATGAGCGCCACAATGGTTTCAGGGGGCTGTCTCGGGGGTGGGCGGGCAATTCTCATGGCCGCGCTTCCAACCGGATCACACGCAGGCGGGTTGCGCCCGCCCGGGTTGCGGTATCCATCACCGAAACCAGCGCCTGCATGGATGCGCCACCCGACGGCAAGACCACCACCTGGGTCAGGGGATCGGCAGACAATCTGGTTCGTAGCAGTTCATCCAGTTCCGCCGGGCTTACAGCCCGACCCTGAATGGCCGGCGTACCATCGGCTCCCAATCGGATCAGCAGCGTTGGCGCTGGCTCTTCTTGGGTCGCACCACCGCTTGGTTCGCCTGCCCGCGTGACGGCCGGGATCATGTCGAGATTCAGGTAGGTCGATGTGACCATGAAAAAGACCAGCAGAATCAAAAGCACATCGATCATCGGCACCAGAGAGATCAACGCTTTGGGCGGCCTTGGCCTTTTGAGGACCAGTGCCGTCATTCCGCCGCCTGTGGGGGCGCCCGATGAGACTCGATTAGCATGAGTTGGCCCACAGCGCTTTCTATCATCTGGGCACCGGTTTCGGCACGTCCGGCCAAAAGCGATGCCCCGACCGCCGCAGGAATAGCAACCAAAAGCCCGGCCGCTGTCGTCAAAAGTGCTTGCCAGATTCCGCCTGCAAGGACCGACGCATTGGCGGCACCCTCAGCAAGCTCCAGTTCCTGAAAAGACTGGATCATCCCAAGAACCGTTCCCAGAAGGCCAAGAAGCGGCGAGATCATCGCGATCAGTTCCAGAATGCGGATCAAGCTGTTCATTCTGGCGAACTCAGCATTTCCGCGTCGCGTGAGTTCCGTCATCAACGCCGCGCCCTTGTACCCGTCGACCAGCGCTTGCATCGCATAGGCTGCAACGCGGTCCGCCGGGGATTTTCCGGACGCAACTGCCGCTTGGGCGGTTGTTTTGTCTCCATCAGCCCATTTCTCAAACGCGGCGTCGCGTGCGGCCACCCCGCTACGGACAGGCCAGAGTTGCAACGTTTTCACAACGATCAGCGCCCAAGACAGCAACGATAGCGCCAACAAGACGGCGATGATCGGACCGCCGGTTCCCAGGTTTTCCAGCCCCGGCATGACGCTACTTCACCAAAGCGGCGTTGGCTTTGCTGCCGAGAGTCAGGATGGGAAAGCAATCCATCTCCTCGGCATTCTGCGGTTTGCAAGACGTGAGATCATGCAACAGAATTTCCGAGATATCCTCGCACGCGATCGAGGGAATTTCGAAGAGCTTCAGCGTTGTGCGCTGCACGGGCAATGGGGACGCGTCGATGGAGAGCAGGCGATCGATGACACCTGATTTGTCGAGGATCGCCAACGACATCTCAAATCCATCGAAGCTCTGATCAGTCCCGTTCCGGAACAGGAAAAAGGCGCGGCATCCGCCGTTTTCTCCGGCTTCGAATTTGTTGAGTTCAACGGACAAAGACCCATCCTGCGCCGATGCCATTGGGGCAAGCATCATCGCGGCAGCGACCCATGCGATTAATCTCATCAATTGTCCTCCGTTGAAATTCTGAACGCAGCCGCTCAGGCCTTGAGCGCTGCGTTGACCTGTTGCAGCGATCGCAAAACGGTCGCGCGGATCTGTGTGTTGGCAAAGCCATTGTCATCGACCGCCCGGAAAAACGGACTGTCCATCTGCGAGACGTGATCCCTGACCAGACGCCTTACAACTTTCTCCAGCTTGTCGCGCTTGGGGCCCGGAGCGGCGGCATCCATTTCGGACAAGGCTGTTCCGAGCCGGTTGTCGAGGGGTTTGAAATGCTGGGCCATTTGTCCGATCTGAGAGGTGATCTGTTCGTAGCCCTCGGCCCCCTGCGTGGCATCCGAGATGCTTTTCGCCAGGGACTTTAGATCAGCGGACACCGCTTTACGCGCCTTCGCCCAGCTTTGTTGCGCGCGCTTGAGGTCGGGTTTCGCATCGGGTGCCGGGTCCTGCGTCGGTTCGGGTGCGGTGTTCTGCGTCTCGGCCACAAGCTGATCCAGCTTGGCCTCGATCTGGCCGAGTGTCCGCGCCGCAACGTCCGCCTGGCCCGCCTTGATCTGTTTGGCGACGATTCCGGCGCCATTTTTCACCAGCGCCGCAGCTTTTGGTCCCGCAGCGTTCCCCGTTGCCATGAGGGATTTCAAACGCTCCGCAAGCTCTGGTGGAATGGCTGCTTCAGGCGACGCATCATCATCCGGCAAAGCGGCGTCCGGGCTGGCCTCAGCCGGTGCCTCTTGCGCCGCTTGGCTGTCGGCGATTGCTTCGTCTGCACCTTTGAGCATCACCTTGTGATTGATCTTCTCGGATTTGAGAAACTTCTGGAGCTGCTTGGACAGGCCTGGCATCGGATTGTCGCAGGACAGTTCCAGCGCTCCACCGACCAGTTCCAATGTCCCGCTCGAAGCCTTCTGGCCGCCCGAGAGTTTCCGCGCCTCTTTGAACAGGACGTCCGCGCTCTTCTTTAGGTTCAGCAGCAAGACATCGTCGCCCTTGGGGTCCGGGCAGTAGGCGAAGTTCATGGGTGTGTTCGCGGCCTTGTGGATCAGTGCGCGCAAGTCTTTCGCCGACAGTCGTTCCATCGCCATGTCTTGGTCCGGCTCCTCTGGGGATGCTATGGGCTTGATCGAAACGATAAGCGCTCATACCTTGCATTGAAAGAATTGTTTGATTTCGAAGTTGATTGAGTGTCTTTCTTAGTTGCAGCATAGTTTTGGCGCGGTAAGCCGCAGTACGCCTGTACTTCACCGAAAAAAGTGCTCGGCTTGATGGTAAGGTCAGGTATGGTGGTGTGCACCAATAGTCCGCAGGGGGGATCATGGATGTAACGGCCTTGTTGGCCCCGATTAGTGACGACGCTCCGAGCGGGGATAATCTCGAATATGACGAGGGGTTCACCGAGATGGAGCTGGCTGCCCAGCCCGGTGAAGAACGTCAGGTCGGCGATCAGTTTCAGGCGGCCGAAGACCCCGACTATGGCGAGGTTGTCAAACTGGCGGACGCCATTCTGGGGCGCAGCCATGATATCCGCGCCGCCGTTTTCCGGGCCGAGGCCGTGCTTCAGTCCAAGGGATTGGAAGAATTCGCGCAAACAGTCTCGTACATCCGTGGCTGTCTCGCGGACCACTGGGACACCTGCCATCCGCAACTTGACGAAGACGACGGCGATGCAACGATGCGTATCAACGCCGTTCAGGGCTTGGCCGACAGCGGCCGGACCTTGCGGAACCTCCGCCGCGCTGCATTGACAGACAGCCGCATGTTCGGGCGCATGAGCCTGCGCCACGTGGAAGTTGCCGAGGGAATCGCCAATCCAACCGCAGACATGGAAAGCCCCCCTGACGCGGCCGCACTGAAAGCCGCGTTCCGGGATACCGACGAAGCGTTTGTGTCCGGTGTGGCGGAGGCAGTGAGCGCGTCTCTTGATGAAATTGCCGCAATTGACGCGATTTTTTCCGAGCATACACCCGGAGAGGGGCCTCAGCTCGATCCCTTGAGCGATGCGCTCAAGAAGATTCAGAATGCGCTGGCGCAACATGGCGGCGCCGAACTCGGCGTAGAGGTCGTCGACCCAATGGCCGAAGCGGCAGCGCCGGCTGCAGCGGGAGGCGTGGCGCCGGGTCCGTCGGGTGGCGGCGCAATCAACTCACCGGCAGATGTCACGGACGCCCTGGATCGGATCATCGATTACTACCAGCGCGCCGAGCCCTCCAGCCCGGTGCCCATCCTTCTGGATCGCGCCAAGCGGCTGGTGAATGCCGATTTTCTGGCAATTATCGAAGATATGGCCAAGGATGGGTTGGACGAAGTCAAACGCATCGGTGGAATCAAAAGCGATGATGGATGGTAACTGTGAACAGTGACACAGTTTTGCCTCAATCATTGACGTAAAAGACAGATGAGAAGCCAAGGAGCACGACATGGCCGATAGTTCACAGAAGTTCATAGCGCGCAACCGCGCCCCCCGTGTCCAGATCGAATACGATGTGGAACTTTATGGGGCTGAAAAGAAAGTGCAGTTGCCGTTCGTCATGGGCGTGATGAGCGATCTGTCGGGCAAATCCGAAGTTGAACAGCCGGCGGTTGCGGACCGCAAGTTCCTTGAAATCGACGTCGACAACTTCGACGATCGTATGAAAGCGATGGCCCCTCGGGCGGCGTTTACCGTGCCCAACACTCTGACCGGGGAAGGCAACCTTGCGGTCGACATCACATTTGAAAGCATGGACGATTTCAGCCCCGCCGCCATTGCGGCGAAGGTTGAGCCGCTTCGTGAGCTGCTGGATGCGCGCACGCAACTCAGCAACCTTATGACATACATGGATGGTAAGTCCGGCGCCGAGAGCCTGATCAACAAGATCATGCAGGATCCGTCCTTGCTTAAGACTCTCGCCGCGCAGCCGAAACCGGGCGCAGAAGACGCCGAGGAGGGATAAGAGATGGCTGAAGAAGAAACACAGGTCGAAGCCGCCGAAGGCGCAACCGCATTTGGCTCTTCGGAGTTCGAAAGCCTCCTCCAAAAGGAATTCCGCCCGAAATCTGATCAGGCCAAGACGGCAGTTGAGTCAGCGGTCAAGACTCTGGCCGAGCAGGCGCTTGCCAACACCGGGCTGATTTCCGACGACGCACTGCGCTCGATCGAAAGCATCATTGCAGAGATTGACCAGAAGCTGACCGAGCAGGTGAACCTGATCCTGCACCACGAAGAGTTTCAGCAGATGGAGAGTGCGTGGCGCGGATTGCACTATCTGGTGAATAACACCGAGACGGACGAGACGCTGAAAATCCGCGTCATGAACATCTCGAAGAAAGACATGCACAAGACCCTGCGCAAGTTCAAAGGAACGGCATGGGATCAGTCGCCGATCTTCAAAAAGCTCTACGAAGAGGAATTCGGTCAGTTCGGGGGCGAACCCTATGGTACGCTCGTTGCCGACTACCACTTCGACCACTCGCCGCCGGACATCGAACTGTTGGGCGAGATGAGCAAGATCGCGGCCGCAGCGCACGCTCCTCTGATTACGGGTGCCAAGCCGACGCTGTTCCAGATGGACAGCTGGTCGGAACTGGCCAACCCGCGTGATCTGACCAAGATCTTCCAGACGCCGGAATATGCCGCTTGGAGATCATTGCGCGAAAGCGAGGACAGCAAATATGTGGGCCTTGCAATGCCGCGGTTCCTGGGCCGCTTGCCCTACGGATCGAAAACCGACCCGGTCGAAGCCTTCGCCTTTGAAGAAGACACCGATGGCGCAGACAGCAGCAAGTATGGTTGGGTCAACGCGGCCTATGGGATGGCCGTGAACATCAACCGGTCTTTCAAGGAATACGGCTGGTGCAGCCGCATCCGTGGTGTTGAAAGCGGCGGGGCGGTTCAGAACCTGCCGTCGCATACTTTCCCGACGGACGATGGCGGTGTCGATCAGAAATGCCCGACCGAAATCGCCATTTCGGACCGTCGCGAGGCAGAACTGGCCAAGAATGGCATGATGCCTCTGATCCACCGCAAAAACTCGGATACGGCGGCCTTTATCGGCGCGCAATCACTGCACAAGCCCGCCGAGTATGACGATGCTGATGCGACCGCAAACGCCAATCTTGCGGCGCGCCTGCCATATCTCTTCGCGACCTGCCGCTTTGCCCACTATCTGAAGTGCATGGTTCGCGACAAAGTCGGCTCCTTCAAGAGCCGCAACGATATGCAGAAATGGCTTCAGAATTGGATCGACCAATATGTCGATCTGAACGCGGATGTCTCGGCCGAAGCCGAGAAGGCCCGCAAACCGTTGGCGGCCGCCGAAGTGGTCGTCGAAGAAGTTGAAGGAAACCCCGGATATTACACGTCCAAGTTCTTTCTTCGCCCACATTACCAACTGGAAGGATTGTCTGTTTCGCTGCGCTTGGTCTCCAAATTGCCTTCGGAGAAAGGGTGATGCCCCTGTGACGCAGCTTTTTTGAGCTCTGATCAATAACGCAAACGCGCCGTATTGGGCGCATAGACCCCAAAGGAACCCAAAATGGAAAATACCTTTTTAAAAATTGACCCGATGGAAGGCGAGGTTATCGAGAAAGCCCACATCGGCTGGATCGCTGCCAAGTCGATCGAATGGAACGTTGAACGTACATTGGATATGACCGACCTTGGGACCACTCAGCGTGGCTATGCCAACGCCAATTTCGGCAAGGTCAGCGTCACCTCCGAACTCAGCGTCGTCTCGCCAGTCATCATGCGCTATGTCGCCACAGGCTTCGTCACTCCCGAAGTCACGATCGAAATGTGCCGGGCCGGCAGTGACGATCAGGCCGGCATGGAGGCCTACCTGACCTTCAAACTGCGCCACTGCATCATCGATAGCTATTCGGTCTCCGGTGGCGAGGAATCGATCCCTGAAGAAAGCTGGACGCTGGCCTATCGCGGCATCGAGCTTCTTTACAAGCGCGCTCATCTGGAAACCGGCGAACTGGGCAAAGTGGCCCCTCCGGGCGTAGGCAAGCCGCAGGAAAGCTTCAAGTGGAACCTGGCGTCCGGCGACGTCAGCTAAGCCTGAACCTGAACGACAGAACGGCCGGGCAGCGCGCAGCTGCCCGGAATGCAATCACGATGAAGACCGCATGGAGTATGTGCGATGACGCCGGAAGAACACCTTAAATCTGGCGATCTTGATGCTGCATTGTCGGCGCTGCAAGACAAGGTGCGCGCCAACCCTGCGGATCCCAAATTGCGGATCTTTCTGTTTCAGCTTCTCTGCGTGTTGGGCGATTGGAAACGTGCGATCACGCAGCTGAAACTCAGCGCCGAGATGGATGAGCTGGCCACGATGATGGCCAAAACTTACCGCGAGGCGATCATCTGCGAAGTCTATCGGGACAAGGTATTCAAGGGAGAGAAGGATCCGCTGATCTTTGGCGAACCCGAAGAATGGCTGGCCCTGCTGATCGAAGCCCAGAAACTCCTTGCAACGGGAAAAACCGATGAAGCTGCTGCGCTGAGGGCGCGTGCTTTTGATGCCGCACCGACCACAAGCGGGACGGTGAACGGCGAAGCGTTTGAGTGGATTGCGGACGCGGATATGCGCCTGGGACCAGTGCTCGAAGCGGTGGTGAATGGCCGGTATTTCTGGTTGCCGTTTTCCCGGATCCACAAGCTGGAGATGGAAGAGCCCTTGGACCTGCGCGACGCGGTATGGACCGCCTGCACGCTGACGCTTCACAACGGTGGAGAGGTCGCAGCCCTGATTCCAACCCGCTACGCCGGAACAACGGAGCACGGGGATAACGCTGCGAAACTGGCACGTGCGACGGGCTGGGATGACGCTGGTGCGGAGACGTTTGTTGGCACCGGGCAGCGGCTGCTGACCACCGACAAAACCGACATCGCGCTGTTGGATGTGCGCGAGCTGACGCTGGGGTCAGCACCGGATGCCGGAGAAACGGCCGCGGATGGCTGACAAGACCCTCGCCGAACGCCTACAGCCATCGCTTCTGGATCGACTGACAGATCATGAACCGGGAAATCCGAAGGAAACACGCAATGAGCGTGTCATTGATGTTGGACGCCTCCGCGAGATCATCCAGCGCGACCTGGCTTCGCTCCTGAACACCAACAACATCGAAAGCCTGATCGAACCCAAGAAGTATCCGAACGTGGTGCGGTCAGTCCTGAACTATGGCATTCGGGACTCTTCGGGCGAATTTTCGTCGCTTGGGCGTGCGGAGCTCATCAGACGGGCGATTGAATCTGCGATCCGGAACTTTGAGCCGCGGATCATTCCCGGTTCGATCCTTGTCGAACTGCGCGAAGAGCAGAAGGGCGGGGAAATGCATGTCGAATTCGACATCCGCGCTGACATGTGGGCTCAACCCATGCCGCTGGAATTGTACCTGCGAAGCCATGTCGATCTGACGACGGGCGAGGTCCAGATGGAGCGGAGCACCTAACGCGCCATGGATACCCGGCTTCTCAAACATTACGAACGCGAGCTTGCGTACCTTCGCGAGATGGGGGCGGAATTCGCCGAAGCCTATCCCAAGATTGCCAGCCGTCTGGGCATGGAAGGCATCGAAGTTCTGGACCCCTATGTCGAACGTCTGTTGGAAGGAACGGCATTCCTCTCGGCACGGGTTCAATTGGAACTGGAGTTGCAGTTTCCGAATTTCACTTCCAATTTGCTGGAGTTGGTTTACCCGCACTATCTGGCCCCAACGCCATCGATGATGATCGCGGCGTTTGAGCCGGATATCGAGAACGCGGGGCTCAAAGACGGTTATGTTCTGCCACGCGGCTCGCAACTGCGCAGCCGATTGCTTGAAGGTGAACAGACGCCTTGCGAATTCAGAACGGCTGCTGACCTGACCCTGTGGCCGATTGAGATTTCCGAAGCGGAGTACATCGACGGGCGTGGCGATCTTGTTGCTGCCGGTGTCGGGCGCGATCTCGAAGCGCGCGCGGGCATCCGTCTGCGGCTGCACCGGACTGACGGTGAGGCGATTTCGGAGCTCGGGCTGGACAAGCTTACGCTTTACATGGACGCTCGCGGGGGCGACGCATGGCAGTTGCATGAGCTGTTGTGCACCGAGACGCAAGGATTGACCGCCCGATCGACCGACCGGCGTGACGACTGGACCCGGATGCTGTCGGCGGGACAGATTGTGCCGCGTGGCTTTGGTCGCGATGAGGCGCTGCTGCCCACCCCGCGGCAGAGCTTTGACGGATACAGGTTGCTGCAGGAATACTTCGCGATGCCCGAGCGGTTCCTGTTTGTGGAACTGCAAGGTCTGCAGGAGGGTTTGGCCCAGGCGAAGGGTCAGGATGTTGACATCTATATCCTGTTGCGTGACGGGCAGCGCGACATCGCGCCCGGCGTGACGCCTGATGCGTTTCGTTTGAATGCCGTGCCGGCGGTCAATCTTTTTTCAAAGCGGTGCGACCGGGTCCACGTGACCCAGCAGGACACCGAAATGCATCTGGTCCCAAGCCGATCGGCGGGTCTGGACTTCGAGGTTTACGAGATCGAGAGTGTCATCGGCATCAGTGGCGAAGCCGAGGAAGACGTCGTTTTTCGCCCCTTTTACTCCGCCACCGATCTGACCGCTGCCGGCGATCGCCACCCTGCCTACTACGCCATCAGCCGAAAGATGCGCCAGCGCAGCGAAAAAGAGCGGCTGCGGGGCGTGCGTACCTCTTACTTGGGGTCCGAAGTGTACTTGTCACTCGTTGATGGGCAGCAGGCCCCCTACAGCGCCGCGCTGGACCAGCTTGCGGTACAGGCGCTCTGCTCAAATCGCGACCTGCCGCTCTTGCTCACAACCGGGGACGCGGATGTCTTTCAGCTGCCCGAGGGTGGACCCGTCAAGGCCGTGCGCACACCGGTTTCGCCCACCCGGCCACACCCGACGCTTGCGCAGGGTGACACAGCGTGGCGTCTGATCAGCCATCTGAGCCTGAATTACCTTTCCATTGCCGACACCGATAAAGGCACTGCGGCCGGGGCGCTGCGGGAGCTGGTGGGTATCTACACCCCGGTTGGCAACCGCGTCACGGACAAGCAATTGGAAGGCATCGTCAGTGTGTCCAGCCGCCCCATCGTGCGCCGGATGAGTGACGAGGTGCTGAGCACCGCCGTGCGGGGGCTGGAGATTACGATCACGTTTGACGAGAGCTTTTTCGAAGGCACCAGCGTCTATGTTCTGGGCGCCGTGCTGGAACGGTTCTTTCGAAAATACACAACCATCAACAGCTTTACCGAAACAGTTTTGAGAACTGAACGTCGTGGAGAGATAGCCCGATGGCGACCAGCGGCCGGCCTGGGTCGGATCATCTGAGCCTCATTGAGAGGCTTGAGCAGAAACCTGAAGAGCATCACGTTTTTCAGGCGCTGCGTGTGATTGAGGCGCATTACTCTGATGCGCCGCGACTTGGCGAGTCGCGCCGCCCCCGCGAAGACAAGGTTCGTCTGGGTCAGGAAGCTGAACTGGCTTTTCCGCCATCGACCATCGCGGCATTTGAGCCTGCAAGCGCATCCCGTCCGGCAAGGCTGACAAACCGGTTCTTCGGGTTTTTTGGACCGCAGGGGCCGTTACCCCTGCATCTGACCGAATTCGCGCGCGATCGGCAGCGTAACCATCGAGATCCGACATTCGTCGCCTTCGCCAACATGCTGACGCATCGGCTGATGAGCCTGCTGTACCGGGCCTGGGCTTCCGGGCGCCCGACTGCCAGTTTCGACCGGGGCAAGGACCCCGTCGCCGACAAAATCGCTGCCCTGGCCGGCTACTATGGCGAGGATATGCGCCGGCGCGATGAGATGCCCGATCTGGCGCGCAGGCACTTTGCAGGACATTTGGCGCTGGGCCCCAAGACCCCCGAAGGATTGGTTTCGGTGCTGTCCGGGTTTTTTGGCGTGCCCGTATCGGTTCAGCAGTTCGTGGGCGCCTGGCTGGATTTGGAACCGGATGACACGTGGCAACTGGGTAAGCCCGCAGGGTTGGGACAGTCTACGAGCATTGGGAACAGGGTTTGGTCCCGATCTTCGAAGTTTCGGATCACCATCGGGCCCCTGAAGCTTGAAGACTACGAGCGTCTTTTGCCGGGCGGTCCTGCATTGGAAAGACTAAAGTCCATTGTGCGCAGCTATGTCGGCGATACGCTGGATTGGGATGTGAACCTGATCCTGGCAGGTGACGATGTTCCGCGTGCCTCTCTTGGAGGGACAACGCGGCTTGGTCATACAAGCTGGTCCCGATCGCGCCCTCCGGAAGATGAGGCGCGCCCCGACGCAGACGATCTTTATGTTTATCCAACGCTTGGAGCGGCTTAGCCGCGGAAAGAATTTGAATTGAAACGGCCCAATAGGGATGGAGACAGACAATGACTGAGATCAGCCGTGTGGCCCTCTTCGGTAAACTGAATAAGATGGGATATCAGGCCGTCGAAGGTGCAACCGTATTCTGCAAGATGCGGGGCAATCCTTACGTCGAGATCGTGCATTGGCTGCACCAGATTTTGAATGGTCAGGACAGCGACTTGCACCGGATCATTCAGCACTATGATCTGGATCCTGGAAAAATCGCTTCGGAGATGACCCGTGCGCTGGACATGTTGCCGCGCGGTGCCTCTACGATTTCTGACCTTTCCGATCATCTGATGGACGCGATGGAACGCGGGTGGGTCTGGGGATCTTTGCTCTATTCTTCGAGTCAGGTTCGGACGGGCCATCTGTTGCTGGGCATGCTGAAAACGCCGGCCTTGCGCAATATCCTCGCCAGTATGTCGCCGGAACTTGCCAAGATTGGCGCCGACGATCTGGCCGACAATTTTGTGTCCATCACCGACGGTTCGCCAGAAGAAACACTTGGCGCCCAGGATGGCTCCACGACGGGTGGCGGTGTCGAGCCTGGCGAGGCGTCGGGCGCGCGTGCCGCACAGCTTGGCGGAAGCGAAGCGCTCGAGCAGTTCTGCACAGACCTGACCGAACAGGCCCGGAACGGCGAGATCGACCCGATCGTCGGCCGGGATGAAGAGATCCGCCAGATCGTCGATGTCTTGATGCGGCGGCGGCAGAACAACCCGATCCTGACCGGCGAGGCGGGGGTGGGCAAAACCGCAGTTGTAGAAGGGTTTGCGCTTCGCATCGCGCGGGGGGATGTCCCACCAGCGCTTAAGGATGTGCGCCTGCTGGTTCTGGATGTTGGCCTGTTGCAGGCGGGTGCGTCAATGAAAGGCGAGTTTGAAAACCGGTTGCGGCAGGTCATCGACGAAGTGCAGGCCAGCCCAACCCCCATTGTGATGTTCGTCGACGAAACCCACACCTTGGTCGGCGCAGGCGGTGCTGCTGGCACAGGTGATGCGGCCAATCTGCTGAAACCCGCACTGGCGCGCGGCACGTTGCGCACAATCGGCGCAACCACTTGGGCCGAATACAAGAAATACATCGAAAAGGACCCGGCCCTGACCCGGCGGTTCCAGGTGGTTCAGGTGGATGAACCGGACATTCCCAAAGCGGTGCTGATGATGCGCGGGATCGCGTCGATGCTGGAAAAGCACCACCGCGTTCAGGTCCTCGACGAAGGCATTGAGGCCGCGGTGACGCTCTCGGCGCGCTACATTCCGGCACGCCAGTTGCCGGACAAATCCGTCAGCCTGCTCGATACGGCCTGCGCGCGTGTCGCTGTCAGTCAGCACGCAGTTCCGGCAGAAGTTGACGACAGCCGGCGCCGGATCGAGGCCTTGACGACAGAACTGGAGATCATCGGTCGGGACGAAACCGCGGGCTACGACGTGGCGGCGCGCAGAGAGGCCGTTGATGCTGCAAAAGAAGCCGAGGAAACGCGGTTGGCGGAATTGACCCAGCGTTGGGATCGCGAAAAGGCCGTGGTCGAGAGCATCCTTGATCTGCGGGCGAAACTGCGTGAAGGCGCGCACGCGGTGGATGTTGATCCGGCTATTCTGGATGACGGGGAAAGCAATTCCGGACCAGACTCGGGTGATGAAGGGCTTTCGCTGGAAGAGCGCGAGAAGCTCTTTGAGGAACTGCAGGCCAAAAATGCTGAACTGGAAGACGTACAAGGCGACAGCCCGCTGATCCTGCCCATCGTGGATCATCAGGCGGTGGCCAGCGTGGTTGGCGACTGGACCGGAATTCCGGTCGGGCGCATGGTCAAGGACGAACTGGAAACCGTCCTGAGCCTGGAGGAGCACCTGGCGAAGCGTGTGATCGGGCAGGATCACGCCATGCAGATGATTGCCAAGCGCATCCAGACCTCCCGCGCCGGTCTCGACAATCCTTCGAAACCGATCGGTGTGTTCCTGCTGGCCGGAACCAGCGGCGTCGGCAAAACGGAAACGGCGCTTGCGCTGGCAGAGGTTTTGTACGGCGGCGAACAAAACGTCATTACAATCAACATGTCCGAGTATCAGGAGGCGCATACCGTCAGCAGTCTGAAAGGAGCGCCGCCGGGTTACGTGGGGTATGGCGAAGGTGGTGTTCTCACCGAAGCGGTTCGGCGCAAACCCTATTCCGTGGTGCTGCTGGACGAGGTGGAAAAGGCGCATCCCGACGTGCACGAGATCTTCTTTCAGGTCTTCGACAAGGGTGTCATGGAGGACGGCGAAGGCCGCACAATCGATTTCAAGAACACTCTGATCCTTCTGACCTCGAATGCAGGCTCGGACATGATCATGGACATGTGCAGCGATCCCGAATTGCTGCCCGAGCCCGAGGGAATCGCCAAAGCGCTGCGGGATCCGTTGCTCAAAATCTTCCCGGCCGCGTTGCTGGGACGTCTGGTGACGATCCCCTATTACCCGCTCAGCCCGCACATGATTGCCGAAATCACAAAGCTGCAGCTAAACCGCATCAAAAAAAGGGTGCAGGAGACGCATGGCGTGCCATTCGAGTATACGGATGCCGTTGTCGATACGATCGTCGAGCGGTGCCAGGAACTCGAGAGCGGCGGGCGCATGATCGACGCAATTGTCACAAACACCATGCTGCCGGACATATCCGCCGAATTCCTGAGGCGCATGATGGAAGGCAAAGAGATTACGCGCGTTGTGATCGACGTCACTGACGGAGAGTTCACATACGGTTTTGATTGAAGAAGGATGAACCCAAGCAGTGTCCGGGCACCCCTGGACGCGATCACGCGAACCTGTGGCTAAAGCGATTTTGACCGCGCTGACGACGTTGGGATTGCGCGAATTGTTTGCAACAGCTTCGGCAAGGGCAAAGCGTCGCAAACTTGGGGGGTGTTCGCTGGCCCAGGCGTCATGCACAACATGCGGTGCACGAGTTGGGGTCGGAACGAAATTTGAAGGGAATGCCCCGTTGTTGGGGTAAACTAATGGCATCGAAAGAATAACCGGCGCGGGTCGCAGATCCAGGCCGGTGAGCGTGAAGGGAAAAGAGACTTGGCAGACGCGATGGCGGAAAAACCACAGTCCTTGCGGGATAGGGTAAGAGAGTTTGTCGAGCGCCCGATGGTGACGAACACCATTCTCGCTGTGATTATTTTCAATGCCATTACTTTGGGTTTGTCCACGTCCGACGTGATCAACGCCCAGATCGGTTCCATTCTCAAAGTAATTGACCGCATCGTGCTTGGCATCTTCGTGACGGAGCTTCTGCTGAAGTTCTTTGCCTATCGGCTGGATTTTTTCCGGAACGCCTGGAACATCTTCGATCTGGTTGTCGTGACGCTGGGCCTCTTGCCGGATCGCGATGGATTGTCAGCCTTGCGCGGTCTGCGTGTGATCCGCGCCATGCGTTTGCTTTCGGTCATTCCGCAGATGCGGGCGGTTGTGCAGGCGCTGTTGGATGCCTTGCCGGGCATGGGCGCCGTGATCATCATGATCTCGATCGTTTTCTACGTGTTCGGCGTGATGGCCACACTGATGTACGGGCCGAGTTTCGACGAATGGTTCGGAACGCTGGGCCGGTCACTCTATTCCCTGTTCCAGATCATGACCCTGGAGTCTTGGTCGATGGGTATCGTCCGACCCGTGATGGAGGAATACCCGACAGCGTGGGCCTTCTTTGTGCCCTTCATCGTGATCACTGCGTTCTCGGTGCTGAACCTGTTCATCGGTCTTCTGGTCAACACCATGCAGTCCGCAGTGGAGGCTGATGCCGAAGCCGAGTTTGAAAAGTTGAGGGAATTGGTGCGCAGTGAAACGGACATCGTCGATGCGCACGTGAAGGAGTTGCACGACGAAGTCCGGCAATTGCGTGCCGAACTCGCCGCCGAACGTGAGGCCCGCGATGGCGGATAGCTCGCAGAAATTCATTGCGCGGAACCGTGCCCCGCGGGTCCAGATCGAATACGATGTCGAGCTTTATGGTGCCGAAAAGAAGGTTCAACTGCCCTTTGTGATGGGTGTGATGAGTGATCTGTCCGGCAAGTCGCTGGTCGAGCAACCCGCGATCGATGACCGGAAATTCCTTGAGATCGACGCAGACAATTTTGACGATCGGATGAAAGCGATGGCGCCGCGCGCCGCGTTTGCGGTCCCGAACACCCTGACGGGAGAGGGCAATCTGGAAGTCGATCTGACGTTCGAGAAGATGTCGGATTTCAGCCCTGAGGCAATTGCAGGGAAGGTTGATGCGCTCAAACCGTTGCTTGAGGCCCGCACACAGCTGTCGAACCTGATGGCATACATGGATGGCAAGGCCGGTGCAGAGACACTGATCGAAACCATCTTGAACAACCCGGCGCTGCTTGCCGCTGTGTCTCAGGGAAATGCAGAAGAACTGGATAGCACGGCGGCACTGGACAGCCTGCGCGCGGCTGCGCCCTCCGAAGACGAAGCGCCGGATCAGGCGGCTCAGGTTCTGGATGCCCTGCGGGCGCAGGACATCCCCGAAGTGGCTCCGGACACCTCCGTCGACGACGCCCTGTCGAGCATCCCCGAGGCGAAAGTTGCCGAAGAGGTCGATACAAGCGCAGACGTTCTGGGTGACCTCGCGGATGCCGCCCCGGAAGACGCTGCGCCCGACACGTTGGTTGACGACGCCCTGTCGAGCATCCTCGAGGCGGAAGTTGCCGAAGAGGTCGATACCAGTGCGGATGTTCTGAGCGATCTGGCGGAGGCCGCGCCGGAGGAAGCTGCGCCCGACACCTCCGTCGACGACGCATTGTCGAGCATCCCCGAGGCCGAGGTTGCCAAAGAGGTCGATACCAGTGCAGACGTTCTGAGTGAACTTGCGGATGCCGCGCCGGAAGAGGCTGCGCCTGACACCTCCGTCGACAACGCCCTGTCGAGTATCCCCGAGGTGGAAGTTGCCGAAGAGGTCGATACAAGCGCAGACGTTCTGGGTGACCTCGCAGACGCAGCGCCAGAGGAAGCTGCGCCCGACACCTCTCTCGACGACGCCCTGTCGAGCATCCCCGAGGCGGAAGTTCCCGAAGAGGTTGATACGAGCGCTGACGTTCTGGGTGACCTCGCAGACCCTGCCCCGGAGGAAGCTGCGCCCGACACGTCCGTCGACGACGCTTTGTCGAGCGTCCCAGAGGCGCAAGCTTTCGAAGAGGCCGATACGAGCGCGGATGTTCTGGGTGACCTCGTAGACGCAGCGCCGGAAGAGGCTGCGCCAGACACATCGGTTGACGATTTGCTGGGAGACCTGGCGGACGTTGTTCCGGAGGAGGTCGAACCGGACACATCGGTTGATGAGGCATTGTCGAGCATTCCCGAGGCCGAAACCACCGAGGACGTTGATGCAAGCGCAGATGTCCTGAGTGATCTTGCGGACGTCGCCCCGGAGCCATCTGAGCCAGACACATCAGTGGACGATTTGCTGGGCGAGCTGGCCGAAGCAGCGCCGGAGGACTCGGCACCGGACACATCTGTTGAGGAAGCCCTGTCGAGCATCCCTGACACAGAGATCGATGTCGAGACCGACGCAAGCGCGGATATTCTAAATGATCTCGCGGACATTGAACCCGCAGATGCTGCGCCGGGCACGTCCTTGGATGATCTGTTGGGTGACCTTGCGGACGACGAGCCAGAGGAGGCCGAGCCGGAAGTTCCTGTTGAAGACGTACAATCGGCTTCGGCGGAGGAGTTGACCAGTGACTTCGACGACTTGCTCGGCGACATGTCGTCAGCACCTGGAGAGAGCGAGGCAACTCTCGCGGACAACGCCCTCGATGCGACGGAAGACTTAGACGATCTGTTAGGTGATCTGGATGCGGATGAACCTGCTCTCACGTCCGGCGCCGAAGACGCAGAGACCCCCGAAGCCGAAGCCTTGGACGATTTGCTGGGCGATCTCGAAACGAACGAGCCTTCGGAAACGCCCAGCGCAGACACGGTGGAGCCGTCCGACTCCGAAAGTCCGGACGATCTGGTTGCCGGTACCGATGACAACGACACGGCTCCCACCGGCGAGTTGGATGATTTGCTGGGGGATCTTGGCGTTGAGGATCCAGCTGATGATCAGGCGGAGCTCTCCGATTCCGACGGATTGGACGACTTGCTGGGAGATATCGCGGACGAACCATCTGGTCCTGACGCAAATGAGGCGGACGCGCTGGACGATCTGTTGGGGGATCTTGAAACGGATGAGTCCGCTGATGTACCCGATGCCGAGAGTGAAGGGAGTTCAGAAGCCGACGATCTCGACGACCTGCTCGCCGCGGATGAGGTGGAAGAGGAGGAACCTGCCGCGGCGATGGACGCAGCGAACGATCTGGACGACTTGCTCGCGGATCTCGGGGCCATTGGTGATGCGGTAGAAGCTGCCGAAGACGCGCCAGAAGAAGATGGCGGCGACGATCTCGAGGCTCTTCTGAACACTCTTGAAGAGGATGAACCAGACGGGTTAGACGATCTTCTGTCAGAATTGGATGAGGTGGGCGAGGACGACGCTGACGCCGGACTTGATGATCTTGACAGCCTGCTCGCGGACCTCGCCGCCGACGATCCGGACGAGACCTTCGAAGAGACCGGCGAAACACCGGTCACCACAGATGTGGTAGAAGACGACAGTGACTTGGACGCGCTTCTTGCGGGTCTGGAAAGTGACGCGCCAGCCGAGATGGACGAGTTGGATGCGCTACTGGCAGACGTGGATGACAGCGCGGAAGAGGATGATCTGGATGCGCTTCTGGGGGACCTGGCTGACGAGTCCCCCGCAGCAAGTGAGGCGGTCGAGGAGGCGGAGATGTCGGACGATCCGGAGTTTGCATTTGGTACGATGGGAGCGCCACGCCCCGAAGCGTTGGTGCGCAAGAGGTTCCGGATTGCGATCTTTGGGGACTTTTCCGGTCGCGCCGCCCGAGGGGCCCTGGAGGTTGGGGACGACCTGGCCGTTCGGAGAGCCATCGTTCTGGACCCCGATACGGTTGAAGATGTCATTTCTGGATTCGGAACTACCCTTGTGCTGCCAATTGGCAAAGATGGCGCTGGCATCGAGGTGCGCCTGAGCGAGTTGGATGACCTGCATCCTGATGAGCTTTACGAAAAGGTGGAGCTGTTTTCAGCCCTTGCAGGACTGAAGAGCCAGCTGGGGGCCGGGGCGACCGCGGACTCCGCCGCATCACAGTTGACAGCCTGGGCTGAGACCTATGGGCAAAAGGCAGCACCTCCACGCCGGAAGTCGAGTGGCAATGCCGTGCGCGCCGATCTCAAGCTGAGCGATTTTCAGAAATTGATCGGAGATACCTCCGGGGCCTTGGCCCAGGCTTCGCCGATTGACGACATGTTGGCACGGGTTGTAGGGCCGCACATCCGTGCATTGCCCGATCCGGATGCCACTGCAATGGCGGAAGCGGTGGATGAGTCGTTGTCAGATGCGATGCGATTGGTTCTGCACCACCCCGAGTTTCAGTCGATCGAAGCGCAGTGGCGCAGTCTCGATCTGATTGCCCGTAGTGTCGAAGTGGACGACACGCTCGAGGTGATCCTTTACGATGTCTCGGCCGAAGAAATCGCGGCTGATCTGGCCAGCGCGGATGATCTGTCATCATCGGGGTTTGTGCGCCTTCTCACCGAGGAGCCGCTCGATGAAGAGAACGGCCGGGGCGGATACTCCGCTTTGATCGGGCTCTACACGTTTGAAGAAACCCCGCCACATGCGGAACTGCTGGGGCGGATCGCCCGTGTCGCAGCCCATGTCGATGCGCCTTTCATCAGCGCTATCACACCCGGATATCTGGAGGTCGAAAAGAAGGATCGCCATCCTTTGGTGGCCGAGGCCTGGGATACGCTGCGGGCCATGCCAGAGGCCGGGCATTTGGCGTTGGCGTCCCCCCGGTTTCTTTTGCGACGCCCCTACGGCGCCAAGAGCGAGCCGATCTACGAGTTTGATTTCGAAGAATTCACGATGTCCGAAGGGCTGAGCGGGATGCTCTGGGCCAATCCGGCCGTCTTGGTGACCATCTTGCTTGCGCGGTCATTCAAACAGAATGGACCATCACTGCAGCTGGGCAGCGTGATGTCGCTGGGCGAAATGCCATACCACTATGTCGTGGATCGGCACGGGGATCAGGTTGCATTGCCCTGCACAGAGCGTAACCTCTCGCTGGCCAAGCACGAATTTTCCGTGCAGCGTGGATACATGCCGGTCCTGTCTGCAAAGGGTCGGGACGAAATCAGGCTGGGCAGTTTCAATTCGGTAGCGGGGCAGGAATTGCTTGGCCCGTGGACCGGATTGCCGGCGCCGGAGCCATCGCCACCCAGACCGGCGGCACCGGCACCGGAACCGGAGGCCGACGCGCCCGACATTGGGGCGGATGACGGCGGGTTGGACGATCTCGACGATCTTCTGGCCGGATTTGATGACGCAGCCAGCGATGGCGGCGGGGATGACGATGATATGGACGCAGAATTAGCTGCGCTTTTGGATGATTTGTAAAGACTGATTCAATCCGCGCGAGACCAATTTCGGGTCAGCCGGACCGAAAGGATAAGCAATGGCGAAGCAACACGATGAAGCACCATTATGGGTGTCGGTCGATGACAAGACCGACGACGTGCTGATCCGACGGGCCATAGTCCGTGAAAAGATAAGCACACTGACCGAAACCAAAGTCGAATTCCTGACCCAGAAGAACGATCTGAAGCTCGAAGAGCTCCTCGGAAAGAAGCTGACACTCCATCTGAAGACCGAGGAAGAGAACGAACGGCTGTTCAGTGGGACCATTGTGACCATCGAGAGCAAAGGCTGGCGCGATGGCTACAATCAGCTGATCGCCGAAGTTCGCCCCTGGTTCTGGATGCTCACTCAGACCCTCGAGAGCCGCATCTTTCAGAACAAGACCACGCGCGAGATTATCGAGCAGATCTTCAGCGATCGCGGTTTCAGCAGCTTTGAGTTCTTTCTCAGCGAATCGCTGGTTTCGCGTGAGTACTGCGTTCAGTACCGAGAGAGCGATTTCGATTTCATCTCGCGCCTGATGGAAGAAGAAGGGATGTACTACTTCTTCGATCACGCGCAGGGCAGTGACGACGGTGTGACGCTGGTCATCGGGGACGGAAAGGGTGCCCATTCCAAGGCACCCGAAAACGATGAACTGGAATATGTAGCCGACGCCAGATCACGCGGTGCGCCGGGCGAATTCGTTTCAGAGTTCCTGGTGGGTGAGAACGTTGTGCCAGGAAAGGTCTCCCTGCGGGATTTTGACTTTTTGACACCCGCGACAGACCTCACCGTGCTCAGGAACGCGAACATCAGCCCCAAGCACAAGTACAAGAGTTACGAACTGTACGACTACCCGCGCCATTATCGAAAGGACCGGACTCTCGGCGAAAAGCGTGCAGATGTGATCCTGCAATCCGAAGAAGTCCGCTATAAGCGCGCGACAGGAAAAGCCAACGCCATGACCCTCGCTACGGGCTGCACGTTCAAGCTGAAAGCGCAGGAGTTCGTTGACGGGATTTTCAGCGCCAAGGACATCAATGACAACAAGACGGATCTCCTGGTCACCGATGCTGTCTACTATTTGCAATCGACATCAGGGTTCGAATTCACGACAGAGCAGGTCAGTGGAGACACCGAGGTTCTCGAATTCCCGGAGGGTTTGGACGACATCTACCAGATTCAGTTCGGAACCATCCCGCTGACCGTTCAGTACCGTGCGCCGCTGAGTACCCCGTGGCCCGAGATACCGGGCATGCACACCGCAATTGTGGTGGGTCCGTCGGGAGAAGAAATCCACACAGACAAACATGGCCGCATCAAGGTTCAGTTCCACTGGGACCGAGAGGGCAAGAAGGACGACAAGTCCTCCTGCTGGGTGCGCGTTATGACGCCATGGTCCGGCAAGAACTGGGGCATGGTCGCGGTGCCGCGGATCGGTCAGGAGGTGGTGATCCAGTTTGAGGAGGGCGATCCGGACCGACCAATCTGTACCGGCATGTTGTACAATGCTGACACGATGCCGCCCTACAAATACCCAGACGATGCGACACAATCGGGCATCAAGACCAATTCATCAAAAGGCGGTGGTGGATTTAACGAATTGATGTTCGAGGACAAAAAAGGTGCTGAGCTGGTCCGCTTCCAGGCCCAGCGGGACTACCAACAGATCGTCAAAAACGATGCTGAGATCACAATCGGCACCGAAACCAAAGAGGAAGGCAACCTGACGGTGACGGTCCACAATGACGTCACCGAGACGATCAAGGAGGGCAGCCACACCTACACGGTCGAGATGGGGAACGTCATCGAGACGATCGAAGAGGGGAACCATACATTCGATGTCTCAACGGGAACCCAGGAAATCACAATAGAAGGGGACAAGACTGAGACCATCAAGACTGGTGACCGCATCACCAGCGTGGACAGCGGCAATCATGAGACCACGGTAAAGGCCGGGAACCACACAACAGAAGTAAAAACGGGCAACCATGAAACCAAGGTCAAGCTTGGCAAGATCACCATGGAAGCCATGCAAAAGATCGAGTTGAAAGTCGGCGCCAGTACACTGACCCTGGAGCCCGCCAAGATAACCCTGAAGTCTCCGATAGTGAACATTCAGGGCGATGCCATGGTGGAAGTCAAAAGCGTGATGACCAATGTCAAGGGGGACGCCATGCTCGTCCTCAAGGGCGGTCTGACCATGGTCAACTAGGAGCGATGACATGACAGATCGTTTCAAAGACATGGTGAAAGTGCCCAAGGAACCAGCGGCAAAGATGCTGGCGCACACCAACACGCGCTTGAAAACCAACCTCGAAAGCCCTGCGAGTGCCCTTCCGGAAGTGGTTATGGAAGAGCTGGATCGCAAAAATGCCATCGTGGACATGCTGCGTGTCATGGCCATCATATTGCCGCCACGTGAACGGGTCTGGTGGGCCTGCCTCGCGGCGCGCGATCTTGTGGGACCGGGCCCGGACAATGCAACCCCGTCCCTTGCAGCGGCGGAGGCGTGGGTTTTCAAACCAACGCCCGAGAACCGTGACGAAGCGCGCGCGACGCTGGACCATGCGTATGTGGATGACGAAACCGTAAACTGCGCGGTCTCGGTGCTTTATGCTGATGGGACCCTTGGTCCTGGGGATTTGGCCAATCATCCGGCCCCTGCCGGCGCAGCCGAGGTTGCGGCCTTTGCGATGAATGTCGTGGCGCTGGGCGAACACTCTGATAAGTTCGAGGAGTATGGCCAGATGCTGATCGATCGCGGCGTGAACATTGCACGCGGCGGAAACGGGCAGGTCGAACCTGAACACGCCGTGGAGGAGGGCTGAACATGACAATGCCGCAAGCCAGGCTGACGGATATGCAAATGTGCAATGTCCCGGTTGTCGTAGTCCCGCCTGCACCACCCGCGCCCTTGCCGATTGTGGCCAAGGGCGAGCCCACTGTTCTGGTTGGCATGCTGCCTGCAGCACGGGTGACGGATATGCACTCCTCTGCTCCACCGCACCCGATTGTGAAAGGCTCCATGACGGTTTTGATTGGCAAGCTCCCCTCGGCCAGAATAGGGGATCTGGCTGCGTGCGGTGGTGCAATTATCAAAGGCGAGTTCACCGTTCTGGTTGGAGGCTGAATGCACCCATGACGGTCACGCTGAAATTCCAGTCCTCGGGTATGGTGCCGGGTGATGGGCGCCCTGCTGTGATGAAGGGTGGTAGTCTGACCGTAGGTCGCGGACCATCGAATGATTTGGTGCTGCCGGATCCCGACCGCATGCTGTCAAAAAGCCATTTCGTCATCGAGGACCACAACGGCAGTGTTGTCATCGTTGATCTCAGCACCAATGGCACATTTCTGAACTACTCCAAGATTCCGCTGGGCCGAACGCCTACGCCACTCAACAGTGGCGATGTTCTGTCCGCTGGTGGCTACGAGTTGGTGGTCGAGTTTGGTGCGGACGCAGCTGACTTGGACGATCTGATTGCGCCGCCGGCTGCGCAGGCAAACGTTTCACACGGTCAGGCTCAAAATGCCCCTGACCCTTTGGCGCTCCTGGACGATGCGGGCCCGGGCGGAGATTTTCTGGATGATCTTCTTGGATCGGAAGAGGGGCCAAAGGGGCCGGGACAGATCGAAATTCCCGATCCCATCGATCAATTGCTCCCACCGCTGGGCGAAGAAGAGGATCCGTTCTTCGCCAAGCCCAAGGACGGGCGCGAGGGTGAAGGGGCAAGCATGCCCATGCACAACCCGTCGGTGCAGGATGCTTTCACCACACCGCAACCGGGCGGCGGCGCTGCGGTTATCCCGGACGACTGGGACGATGACTTTCTGAACCCAAATGCGCCTGCGCCAGACCCCACGCCAACACCAGCCCCGGCGCCCCCGGCGGCGTCTGCTCCGCCCCCGGCACCCCCGGCTGACCCCGCACCGCAGGCGCCACCGGCTGAATCTGTAGTGTCAGAGCCCGCGACGCCGGCCCCGCCGCAGGCTACAGAAGAGGTGCCCGCGATGGTTGGCGATCAGGCGGCGGCACGCGCATTTCTGGACGCGCTGCAGGCCGAAGACCTGAAGATCGACGATGCCGATTTGCGGAACACCATGGCGCGCATGGGGCGGGTCCTGCGTACAATGATCGTGGGCTTGCGCGAAATCCTGATGACCCGGACGTCGATCAAATCCGAGTTTCGGATCGATCAGACCATGATCAGTGCAGGGGGGAACAACCCGCTGAAATTCTCGATCAGCCCGGAACAGGCGATTGAGGCGTTGGTCAGGCCCGCGACCAAAGGATACTTGGGCGCCGAAACGGCGACCGAGCAGGCGCTGGAAGACATCAAAGCGCATGAAGTGGCTATGGTCACTGGCATGGAGGCCGCTCTCAAAGGAGTGCTGGCCAAACTGAACCCCGAGGTTCTTGCCGGTCAGATCGAGACCTCAGGTGCGCTGGGCAGCCTCTTGAAGGGGCGCAAGGCGCGATATTGGGAAGTTTACGAGAAGATGTACGCCGAGATTTCGGATCAGGCCGAGAACGATTTTCACGACTTGTTCAGCCGTGAATTCGCGCGGGCCTACAAGGAGCAGCTCGATAAGCTGAAGTAAGGTCCGCTCAGGCGGAAACGAGCAGGGTAGAAGGAGGGCGCGCGTGTCCTGGGACAGCAAAGTGCTTTGGACCGAGGGGTTGTTTTTGCAGCCTCATCATTTCCAGCAGTCTGAACGCTACACCGAAGCATTGCTGGCGGGTTTGGCGCGCCGGGTGTTGCCCTATGCCTGGGGCGTCAGCGCATTGGAGATTGACGACGAAGTTCTCAAAGTCGGGCAATTCGCCCTGAAGTCCTGTTCGGGTCTGACGCAGGACGGCACGGTGTTCAGAGTGCCGCAGGCGGACGATCACCCCCCTGCGCTCGAAGTGCCCGAAACCATCAAAGACTGCGTGGTCTACCTGACCGTGCCGCAGAGGCGCCAGGGCGCGTCCGAAGTGGACTTGTCCGGGGCGGAACAGTCTGCCAGCCGGTTGCGCCCTGCGGAACTCGAAGTCACCGATACGATGAGCCAGCAAAAAAAGCCGGTGACGCTGGGTGTCGGCAAGACCCGGTTGCAGTTCGCGTTGGCCGTCGACGACATGGCCGACAAGCTGATGATCCCGGTCGCCCGGATCATCGAGGTACGCCCGGACAAAGAGATCGTTCTGGATCGCGGCTTCATGCCCAGCTGTCTGGACGTGCGCGCGGCCCCTCCGCTCACAGGGTTTCTGAGCGAACTGGAAGGTCTGCTGGCACATCGCATGCAGGCGCTGTCAGGCCGGCTGTCGGATGGCGCGGGCGTCAAAGCCGCGGGCGAAATCTCCGACTTCTTGCTGCTGATGCTGGTGAACCGGGCCATTCCGCTGTTCCGGCACTTTGCCAATGTTGAGAACCTGCATCCCGAGGCGGCCTATCGTGCCTGCGTATCCCTGGCGGGTGAGCTGGCGACCTTCATGAGCGATGAGAAGCAGCCGCCTGAGTTTCCGCCTTACACCCATGATGATCTGGCCGGGTGCTACACGCCGGTGATCCGCACCTTGCGGCAGTATCTCAGCTCGGTTCTGGAACAGACGGCGATCTCGATCCCGTTGGAAGAACGGAAGTATGGAATCAGCGTTGGTGTGATTGCCGACCGCAAACTGCTGGGCAACGCAGGCTTCGTGCTGGCCGTGAACGCGGATATCCCGGCCGAAGATGTGCGGCGCCACTTTGCGGGGCAGGCTAAGATCGGGCCAGTGGAAGAGATTCGCCAGTTGGTGAACTCTGCGCTGCCCGGGATCACGTTGCGCCCCTTGCCGGTGGCGCCACGTCAAATCCCCTATCATGCCGGAGTTGTGTACTTTGAGTTGGATGCGGACAGCCCGTATTGGGGTAAGATGACCACATCCGGCGGCATCGCCGTGCACGTGTCCGGACAATATCCCGGCCTGAAGATGGAACTCTGGGCGATCCGCAACAGCTAGGGAAGAGGGCGTTAGTCGATGGCTGACAATGATCCGTTTGCAGAGCCCGATGACACCGACAAAACGGTGATCAAACCCAATCCGGGTGGACGCCGCACGTCTACGCCCCCTGTTGCACCTCCTGCTGCTGCGCCCGCACCCGCCGACGTCCCCGAGCCTGCTCCGGCAGGCGGAGCGGATGCATTTGGCGTGCCGACAACTGCATCGTCTGCCGCTTCCGCGCCGGGCGGGAAGCGTCAATCGGCTGATGCCGAGGCGCTCGTGCTCACGGGCATGAACCAGCTCAACGCCTGTGCGGCACCGCTGTTCTCTTTGATTTCACGGATCCGGAACCGGGCCCAGCACATGGACCCTGACAAGCTGCGCGAAAGCGTGGTGTCCGAGGTCCGCGCGTTCGAGAACCGCGCGCTTCAGGCGGGCATACCGGCACAGACTGTCAAGATCGCGCGTTATGCTTTGTGTGCCACATTAGATGACGTTGTCCTGAACACGCCATGGGGCGGGCAGTCCAGCTGGGGTCTGCAATCCATGGTCGGTACGTTTCATCGTGAGACGGTTGGTGGTGACCGGTTCTATGACCTGCTGGCGCGTCTCGAAAAAGAACCGGCCAACAATCTCGATCTTCTTGAGTTTATCTACATGTGCCTGTCGCTCGGTTTCGAGGGGCGGTTGCGAGTCGAGCAAGGTGGATCGGACAAGCATCTGCAGATCAGGTTGGGGCTTGCCCGCATCATCCGGGCACAACGCGGCCCGGTCGAGCGCGATTTGTCACCCCATTGGGAAGGCATCAGCAAGCCTTTTCGCGCGCTTAGCGCATGGCGGCTTGTGTGGATCGCGCTTGGCGTGACCGGCTTGTTGCTGGTGATGGAGTTTGCCGGTCTGTCCTATGCCCTATCGAACCGGACAGAAAACCTGCTGGGACAGATGTCGGTGATCGATGCGGGACCCGTGGCTGAGCTGCAGCGCCGTGCGCCACCACCACCCCCGACGGTGGTTGAGCGCCCGCAGTTGGAAAAGGTTGTCGAGTTTCTCCAACCCGAGATCGATGAGGGACTGGTTAAGGTCTTTCAGGAAGGCAATACGCTGATCATCCGAATTGCAGGCTCGGGAATGTTCGGATCGGGATCCGACCAGTTGGAAGAGGCGTTTGTCGCACCAATTGAGCGCGTCGCGCGGTCTTTGAACGATGAACCCGGAAAACTGATTATTGCGGGGCATTCAGACAATGTTCCCATCCGATCTTCGCGGTTTCCGTCGAACATGCACTTGTCTTTGGCGCGTGCAAAATCCGTGATGGCGAAGATTGCCGAAACGTTGGAAGACCCCAGTCGCTTGAGTGCTGAGGGTCGCGCGGATCACGAACCTATTGCCGACAACGCCACTCGCGAAGGCCGGGCCGAGAACCGCCGGATCGAAGTGCTGCTGGTACAGGAGCAAGAGACATGATTGTCAGCAGATTCCTGAGATGGTTTCGCTCCATCTATTTCACGCTTTTCTTTGTGGCGACCGTTCTGGCCGCCTGCCTGTTCTATTTCGGGCCACTGATCGGCAACGACGACTGGCGCCCGTTTGGCAGTTTGGCGCGCCGGTTGTGGATCGGCGGCGCGATCTATCTGTTCTTCTTCGCGATTGCGATGACGATCTTCTTTGTCCGCCGCCGCCGTAACCGCGACATGACCGAAGAGATCGCCGAGGCCGTTGATCCCAGCGATGAAATGGTCGGCACCGAAGTGGCCGAGCTGCGCGGAAAACTGAAAAAGGCGATGTCGGAGCTTCGCAAGTCCAAGAACGGGCGCAAGCATCTGAACGAACTGCCATGGTATGTGATGATCGGCCCGCCTGGTGCGGGTAAAACCACGGCCATCGTCAACTCCGGGCTTCAGTTCCCGCTCGCCGACGAGTTGGGCAAATCCGCCATTGGCGGGGTCGGCGGCACGCGCAATTGCGACTGGTGGTTCACCAACAACGCGGTGCTGATCGACACTGCTGGACGCTACACCACGCAAGAGAGCGATGCCGAAGTGGACAATGCCGCATGGCTTGGATTCCTTGGTCTGCTGAAAAAGTATCGCAAGCGCCAGCCGATCAATGGCGCGATCGTTGCCATCAGCCTCAGCGATCTGCTTTTGCAGGACGAGCTTACTCAGAAAGAACATGCCAAGGCAGTGCGCCGCAGACTGGAAGAGTTGCGCGAAAAGCTGGGTGTGCGGTTCCCGGTTTATGTGCTCTTCACCAAAGCCGATCTCATCGCGGGGTTCACAGAATTCTATGACAACCTCGGCAAGGAAGACCGCGAGCAGGTCTGGGGTTTCACGCTGCCTCTGGACAAATCCAAGTCGGAACAGTCGCCCGTTGCTGCGTTTGACGAAGAGTTTGCCGCGCTTCTGGGTCAGCTGAATGCGCAATCCCTGGAACGGATGCAGACCGAAACGGATCCGCAGCGTCGGTCGATGATTGCCGGTTTTCCGCTGCAGGTCGCTTCGATGCGCCGGGTCGCCCGCGATTTCCTGACTGAGGTGTTCCAGGACAATCGCTATCAGCATCGCCATATGTTGCGGGGTGTCTACCTGACATCCGGTACGCAGGAAGGCACCCCGATTGACCGGCTCATGTTGGGCATGGCCCGTACGTTCGGGATTGGGCGTCAGGCCATCGGGACCGGTCAAGGCAGTGGGCGGTCGTTCTTCCTGACCCGTCTTTTCGAGGAAGTGATGTTCCCAGAGGCGGGTCTGGTGAGTGCCGATGACAAGGTCGAGCGCCGATACCGGATCACCAAATGGGCCTCTGTAGCCGCAACCGTTCTTGTCGCTATTGGGAGCGGCGCGCTGTTGGTGCGCAGCTTTCTGGGCAACAGCGACATGATTGCAGAGGCGCAAGAGCATGTCGGTGCTTACCAAGCTGCCGCCGCGACACTGCCGCCAAGCCCCGTGGGTGACACTGACCTGCCGCCGGTTGTGGAAGCGCTGAACAATCTGCGCGACATGCCCGCCAATCCGGCCCTGACCGACCCCGAGCCTGAGCGCCGCTTGCGCTATGGCCTGTATCAGGGTGAGGTGATTGGCACTCAGGCTGAGCAAACCTATCGTGCTGCGCTGAACCAGCGGTTTCTGCCTCGTCTCCTGTTGCGCCTCGAAGAGCAGATCAGCGCCAACATGAACAATCCCGATGTGCTCTACGAAGCTCTGAAGATCTACCTGATGCTGGGGCTCGAGGGACCAATGAATGCCGATCTGGTCAAGGAGTGGATGACGCTCGATTGGTCGGTGTCCTATCCGGGTCCATCGCGCGAACCGCTCCGCAACGATCTGCAGGATCACCTTGAGGCGATGCTCAGCCAGCCCATGCAGAAGATTGCGCTAAACGGGCCATTGGTGGATCAGGTGCAGGGGCTGCTGTCCGAAATGCCTTTGGCGCAGCGGGTCTATAACGGCATCATCGCCAGTCCCGCCGCAACGGCCCTTCCGAAGTGGCGCATCACAGAAGCGGGCGGTCCTGCTGTTACGCGGGTGCTTGTGCGGTCGTCGGGCAAACCCTTGAACGAAGGTGTCGAGGGGATCTTTACCTACAATGGCTTCAACACGGTGTTTCTGGGTGAGGCGCTAGGTGTTGCCAAACGCATTCAGCGCGACAGCTGGGTGCTGGGACCGCGTGGTGAGGCAGAGCAGAGCGAAGGTGCGCTTGCGGCATTGAGCCGGGACGTTCTGGACCTCTACTACAACGACTTCATTGCGCGCTATGACGGTATTCTGGGTGACATCGACATCATTCCGATGGAGAGCCTGAGCCACGCCGTCGAAGTGACAAATGTTCTGTCGGGTCCGACCTCCCCGATCGTGAACATCCTGGAAGAGATCTCCAAGGAAACCAAACTCACCGAAGACCGTACGGTTCTGGCCAGTGGGGAGCTGAATGAAAGCCTGGGACAGGCGGCCAGTCTGGAACTGCAGTCCACGGTGAGCGTTCAGGCGCAGATGTTACTGGAGGCGCTGGCGCGCACGGCAACCGCGACGGGTGGCCCGCCACCAAAGCCTCCGGGCAGCTATGTCGAAGAGCGGTTTGACTGGTTGCATCAATTGGTGGAGCGCCCCGAAGGTCAGCCTTCTCAGCTGGATGATCTGATGGCGACGCTGACCGAGGTGTACCAGGAGCTGAACAAGATGTCGTTCAGTGGTGTGGCCACGGGTTCGGACGGCGGCTTTGCGATCCAGAGATTCCAGGAACAGGCCGCGCGTATCCCCGGCCCACTGGAGCGCTGGTCCACGCAGATCACAACCGGGTCTTCGGGTATCACCGCAGATGGCACTCGCGCGTCGATCAATGCCAAATGGCAGGCAAACGTTCTGCCATTCTGCGAGCAGGCCTTGGAGAACCGATACCCGTTCAACCGCCGGGCCAAGGCCGATGTGGCGATGGCCGATTTCCAGAAGCTCTTTGCGCCGGGTGGATTGATCGACTCCTTCTTCAACGAAAACCTCATCAAGTATGTGGACACCCGCACGCGGCCTTGGTCGTGGAAAAAGGTGAACGATGTCGATTTGGGGATCTCGCCGTCGGTGCTGGTGCAGATGCAATACGCCGCTGAGATCAAGGAAGCCTTCTTTGGTGGCGGCAGCGCGCCCGCGATCCAGTTCCAGATCATGCCCGAGGCGCTCGATCCCAAGGCAAAATCGGTTGTCCTGCAGATCGACGGTCAGGATGTGCAGTTCGCCCATCGTGGCGGGCAGCCCAATCCGGTGGCCGTAACGTGGCCGGGTGGTGTGGGTCTTGCGCGGGTGAGTTTTGAACCGGATCGCAAGAACATCGAAAGCATCATGCAGCGGGACGGCCCTTGGGCCTGGTTCCGGCTGCTGGACGCGGCAGAGGTTCGGCGCACAAATGTTTCCGACCGGAAGAAGGTCATTTTCAACGTTGGCGGGCGGATCGCCATTTTCCAGTTGCAGTCAGGTTCGGTGATCAACCCCTTCGCGCTGCCCGCGCTGGCAAAATTCAGCTGCCCCAAATCGTTCTGATGACGACCGGATTCGGCGCGTTTGGAAAGATGCCCTCGGTGGGGGATTTCTTTCGGTTGAATGCGCCGTCCGGGTTTGTTCAGGTCTGGGACGACTGGGTCCAGAAGTGTCTGGTCTCGGGGGCTCAAACACTGGGCCAAGCCTGGGACGCGCATTTCATGTCAGCGCCGATCTGGCGATTTTGTCTGTCTCCGGGTTTGGCAGGACCCCAAACAATGATTGGGGTCCTGATGCCTTCGGTGGACCGTGTGGGGCGGCGGTTTCCGCTGACCCTTATGTCGCCACTGGAAACCCAAGGTTCCGCGCTCCTGACCCATTTCCGCGAAGAGCGTTTGTTCGCGCAGGCCGAGGACCTGGCGCTCTCAGCGCTTGAAGACGACATGACACGTGAACGTCTCGCCGAAGAACTGGCCGGCTTGCCCGCACCGGGCAATGGCGCCGCCAGTGCGTTGCGTGGCTTTGGCACGACGGTTGTTCTGACACCGAACCCGCCTTCGGTCAGCGCGGTTCCAGATCTGGCGGCGGGTTTGCTGAACGGTCAATTTCGCCATCCGAGCGTGTGGAGCACGGAAATTGATAGCGTTCCCCGCCTTATGATTTGCGAAGGTTTACCGGCAGGCCCGGACATGCAAGGTTTGTTTGACCTTAACGCCGCAACATGGACCGAGGCCCGGCCCTTATGACTTCCAGCCATCAGGTACGCTACAGCGCCTCCAGCCACGTTGGTCTGAAACGCAAGGTCAATGAAGATTCCGTTCTCGCTTTGCCTGAGCAGGACATCTGGGTGGTCTCCGATGGCATGGGGGGGCATGAGGCCGGTGACTATGCCAGCCGGCTTATCACGGATCTGATCGCAACGATTCCAGAGGGGCTAGAGCCCTCGGAACGAATGCAGGCGCTGCGCAGAGCCATCCAGCATGCCCACGATCTGATCCGAAAGGAGGCTGATGCGCGCGGCGTCTCCGTGATCGGGGCAACCGTTGTCAGCCTGATGCTCGCCAATGGCCATTTTGCCGGGATCTGGGCCGGTGACAGCCGGTTGTACCGTTTGCGGGACAATGCGATTCAGATGCTCACGACCGACCATTCCTTTGTCGCCGGACTGGTCGAAGCCGGCCAGATGACTTGGGATGAAGCCGAGCACCATCCGCAGTCGAATGCGATCACACGCGCCGTCGGCGTCGGGGACGTGCTCGAGCTCGACAAGGTCCGCGGCGACGTTCAGCGCGGTGATCGCTTTCTGCTCTGCTCCGACGGGCTGACCAAATACGCCACGTTCGGGATGCTTGAGAAAGTGCTCAGGGAAGCGCCGATTGAAACAGTGGTTGACCGTTTGATTCAAATCGCTCTTGCAGGCGGTGGGGCGGACAACATTACGGTGGTGGTGGTGGACGTTCTCTGAGCGCCCACCTTGAACGTTTCAGTTCTCCAAACTCACCGGCAGTTCCAGACCATGCGTTTTCAGAAGTGCGTGGCGTTGCGCCGAGCGCAGATCCTCAACCACCATTTCGGTACACATTTCCCGCGCCGTGATCTGAGGCTCCCAGCCCAGCTTGGCCTTTGCTTTGGCAGGGTTACCCAAAAGTGTATCCACTTCTGCGGGCCGGAAATAGCGCGGGTCGATCCGCACGATGATATCCCCGACTTTCACCGCCTGAGCGTGGTTTCCGGTTACGGCGGTGACCGTGCCGATCTCTTCCACGCCTTCTCCGCTGAACTCGATCGTGACGCCAAGATCAGAAGCCGCCCAGCTGATGAATTCCCGAACCGAGTACTGCTTGCCCGTCGCGATGACGAAGTCGTCTGGCTCGTCCTGTTGGAGCATCATCCACTGCATGCGCACGTAGTCCTTGGCGTGCCCCCAATCGCGCAGAGAGTCGATATTGCCCATGTAGAGGCAGTCCTCGAGGCCAAGTGCGATGTTCGCGAGCCCGCGGGTGATCTTGCGGGTTACAAAAGTTTCGCCGCGGCGGGGGCTTTCATGATTGAAGAGGATGCCGTTGCAGGCATACATCCCGTAGGCTTCGCGATAGTTCACGGTGATCCAATAGGCGTAGAGCTTGGCCACCGCGTAGGGCGACCGGGGATGGAACGGTGTAGTCTCCGTCTGCGGTATCTCCTGAACCAGCCCATAGAGCTCTGACGTCGAAGCCTGGTAGAAGCGGCAGGTGTCTTCCATACCCAGAAACCGGATGGCCTCCAGCAGACGCAGCGCGCCATTCGCATCCACATCCGCAGTGTATTCCGGAGACTCAAAACTCACGGCGACATGGGACTGAGCGCCCAGGTTGTAGACCTCATCCGGTCTGACCTCTTGCAGAATGCGGGTCAGATTGGATGTGTCGGTGAGATCACCATAGTGGAGCTTGAAATTGCCGTTGTTTGAATGCGGGTCTTCATAAATGTGATCGACACGCGCGGTGTTAAAAAGAGAGGCGCGCCGCTTGATGCCATGAACCTCGTACCCTTTCTCCAAAAGGAACTCGGCCAGGTACGAGCCGTCTTGTCCGGTTATGCCGGTGATCAGTGCTGTCTTGGTCAATCGTAACATCTCCATTCGAACCAGATGTCCGAACTAAAATGCAGTGCCCGAACACTGCATCCTATTGCTCTAAATCGACCAGAATTTCCAGTGTGTTGGCCAGATTTGCAGTTGAGCGGCGCAATTCTGCATCCATAGCCTAGAGAGTGGGACCCGCGTTCCTTCCGTTCGTCATCAACAGGCACGAATGCCCATTCGAATGATTTCGGCCCCTTTTATCCGATGCAGAGGCATCAGGCGGTGGCGTCCTTCCGCGATGTACCAGGATTTCAACTCTGCCGGGTAGTAATGTGCAATAACCCTTGAAACATAGTCAAAGTCTTCTGGGGGCATGCGCTTGCCAGCACGTGTTGGCCCGTGAAATCCAAAGGTTGTTTTTGGGGAAATGCAGACCTGTGGCAGACCCAACAGCATCGTACAGGTCGAGAAACACACGCGCCCCCGAATTTCGACCGGCCGCCCCGAGGAGCGCAGCTCGCGCAGCTGGCGGAGCCGGTCAAGAACCATGCCACCTCTGTCATTGCCGACAATGAGAGGTGGATTTGCACCGTTCGCCACCGCGCCCTGAGGCAAGGTTGCCAACACAATCAGCAATGCCGAGAGCACTATGGCACAGGAGGCACGCCCAAGAAGCGTGCGGCGCGAAGCGTAAGGAAAAATCCGCATTCAGTCGTCCCATCGTTTGGCGGCAACCCGAAGCATCGGACTGCAAGCGCCTCTTCAGATGGGAGTCAGCATGTCGGTCTTGAGTTAATGAAATGTTGCGGAACGCGCTGTTGATCGCGCGCGTTTTCCTCAACTTGAAATGAGAAAGCCCCCGCAGGTGCGAGGGCCTCAGTGGTCGCGTATCGCTTTTTGGAAGCGGGTTTAGTTTCCGCCAGTGCTCGTGGTCGAGGTGGATGTCGTCGAGCCGCCACCCGTGAGCGCGGCGATCGCCCCTATGCCCAGTACCCCGGCCGCGATCGGTGCGAAGTTCTGCGCGTCCAGCAAGGCTGGGGGCAGGCACTCTTCGAGCTCCGCGTTGGCAGGATCATCGCAGTCCACGCTCTGCGCGAATGCCGGGAAAGCCATGCTGACAGCAACCGCCGCTACCAAGAATTTCCGTATGGTCATCATTACAACTCCATAACACTTGAGAGTGTTGTAACATGATACAGGGCCAATGAGAAGCCCATGCTGCACGCGCACACTTGATAATAACGTTTGTTTTATAACGCCTTAGCATCGGCCAGTGTCCCGGTGGCTGATCTTTGCCGGTGAATCACCAGCGACTCTGTTCCTCTTAGCCTTGGCTTCAAGGACCATTCCAGAGTAAGAGAGGCCATTCATATGTGCACTTGCGATGAATGTGTGTTGTGCCGTGAGTTGCGCTGGTGCGGGATCAAGAAATGACCAATTTCCCTTCAAATCAACAGTTTCAGAAGCCGTCGCCTGCGCCAGCACCCGAGCAACCTGCGGACGACGATGTTTTGGATCTGTCTGCGCTATTTTCAGCGATCTGGCGCGGGAAATGGATCATCTGTGTTATTGCGATTCTCGCCGTTCTGGCTGGCGGTTACTACGCCTTTGTGGCCGCAACCCCGCTGTACAAATCCACAGCGGTTGTGATCTTGGAAACCGAGCAGCAAAGCATCGTCGATCTGCAGGGGGTGGTTGGGGGCCTGACAGGCGACACGTCAGAAGTTAACTCAGAGGTGGAGGTTCTGCGTTCACGTGGGCTTATGGGAAAGGTCGTGGATAGGCTGAACCTGGTGGCGGACCCGGAGTTCAATGGCACGCTCAGACCACCATCGCCGATTGATAGCTTGAAGGACACCATCAAAACGCTGATTGGCGCGACCGAGCCGGAGTTGTCACTCGCACCTGAAGAACAAGCCCGCCGCGAGCGCGATGCGGTTGTGACCGAACTCTTAGAGCAGGTGGTTGTGCGTAATGTTCCACTGAGCCTTGTTTTTCAGGTCACCGTGGAATCGGAACAGGCCGAGAAGTCGGCCCTGATCGCGGACACAATCGTTGAGCTTTACGTTCTGAACCAGCTGGAGGTGAAGTTCGAGGCAACTGAGCAGGCCACAAGTTGGCTTGCAGCCCGGGTTTCTGAGCTTCAGGTGCAGCTGGAAGAAGCAGAAGCCAAACTTGCGGATTTCAGCACCTCCACCGAATTGGTTTCGGTGGAGTCTCTTCAGGCGCAAGAAGTACAGCTGAAGGACTTGCGAGATCGCATTTCCACCGCAGAGGAATCAGAGATTGCGATGCAGGCACAGCTGGAATCGCTGCGAGCGGCCGGAACACGAGCTGATCGCGCCGCTTTGTCGAACGATCCGCAACTGCGCCGTTTCCTGACACGTGCTGAGACAGACAATCAGATGGCCGATGCGTTCGATACGCGTTTCGAACAGGTCCTGGCTCGCGCAGAACTGGATTTGAGTCGGACGCAGCAGCAAGTCGCGGCGCTGAAGAACTCCGAGGTCGAACTGACAGACCAAATCTCCAGGCAAGGCGAGGACCTGATTACATTACAGCAGTTTACGCGCGAGGCAGAAGCGATCCGGCTGCTCTACGAGTACTTTCTGACCCGCTTGAAAGAGACCGCAGCACAACAAGGCATCCAGCAGGCCGACAGTCGCATACTGTCCAATTCGGTGGTTCCCGCCGCACCGGCCTCTCCCAGAAAAACTCTGATCCTCGGCCTGTCTGGGATCCTGGGTGTGATGTTCGGGATCGGTCTGGTTCTGTTGCGGGAGGCTCGGCACAAAGGGTTCCGCACAGCGCGCGATCTGGAAGCACATACCGGGTACACAGTGCTCGGGCAGGTGCCGCAAATCCCCGCGCGCAGCCGCAAAAATGTCCTGAAATACCTGGCCGACAAACCGACTTCCGCCGCCGTGGAGGCGGTCCGCAACCTTCGCACCTCTGTGCTTTTATCGAATGTCGACAATCCTCCGAAGGTCATCGTTTCGACATCTTCGGTCCCTGGTGAGGGGAAGACCACAAATTCTCTGGCGTTGGCGCAGAACCTGATCGGGCTTGGAAAATCTGTCCTTCTGATCGAAGGCGACATCCGGCGCAGAACCTTTTCGCAGTATTTCGAGCGGCTTCCGCAACGGGGCCTCGTCGCCGTTCTTGGCGGCGACATCAAACTCGAGGATGCAATCTTCCAGCCCGAGGGTTTCGGGGCCGATATTCTTGTCGGGGAGAAGGCCTCCACAAACGCCGCTGACCTCTTTGCCTCGGATCGGTTCAAAGCGCTGATTGCAGATGTTCGCGAGCGCTATGACGCCGTGATCATCGACACGCCACCGGTTCTCGTCGTCCCGGATGCCCGGATCATCGCCCAGGTCGCAGATGCTGTGCTCTTCACAGTGCATTGGGATCGTACATCCAAGCAGCAAATTGATGAATCCTTGCGGACCTTCCACAACTCCAACCAGCGTATCACCGGCCTGGTGCTGTCCCAGATCAATTCGAGCCGCATGAAAGCCTATGGCTACGGGGGCCAGTACGGCGCCTATGCCGGCTATGGTGCAAAGTACTACAACAACTGATGCACAGGTGGCTGCACCGGCCTGACATCTAGTTTGTCGCGGCTGCTATGCTGGAATTGACCAAAGATGGTGTGATCTGCGTGATCACACGGTTCCACCGCGTCACGGGTTGCTCGGCAATGAAGATCACATCGTTGGGGCGCAATTGAAACCGTGTGGCAAGCACGAAGTTTGCCGCGTTCCGCGCGTCCAGATGCCACGCGGTGACGGCTCCGAACTCGCGCGGATCGGTTGACGCCCGCAGGACATAAACTTCCGAGATGTCGCCTGTGCGCCGGTCAATCCCTTCGGCCTCTTCGAACAGTGCGTCAGCAAGGCTCGCCTGACGTTCGAAAGGAAGTTCGTAGCGGGTTTGCTTCTGCAACTCTCCGGTCAGGTAAACGTAGTCCTGATCCACAGCCCCCAGATCGAACCGTGTGTCGAAATTCGCACGCGCTTCGTTGAGGTTGTTTCGCTGGAGGTTCACCGCAGTTTCGAGCTCGTCCAATGCGCGCGCACGACCATCCAGACGTGTTTGGGTCAGGCGGATCTGCTGCTCGAAATAGTTCTCGGCGCGGTCCAGTTGATAGTCGGTGTCGACAAACACGGAGTCACCTTCAATAAGGCGCGTGCGCTGCAGATCAGCGCTGGCGTACAGTGACGTCAGAGGGATCTGATAAAGCGTGCCATCGCGGTAGATCCGGACGGATCCAAGATCGATGTCAGCAACCGAGACTGATCCGGCTGCAGCCAGCGCTTCGTCAAGATAGAGCGGGGTTAGCGTGATCGGAACGACAGTGGGGTTTCCGACCGCACCCCCGATCGAAACCCGGCGGGAATTGAAATCAGAAATCTCGAGACTGAAAGTCGGATCGATCTGGTTTTCCACAAGCCTCTGAAAGAGCTCGGCCTCGGCTTCGTCGACGGTCATCCCGGCGATCCGTACCCGACCGACATCGGGAATATTGACGGACCCGTCATCCTGAACCGTGTAGCCCTGACGGCTGTTCTGCGCTGCCAGCAAACCTGAGAGTTCTTCGACCGTGTTTCGGGTCGCTGGCGTCGCCAGAACCACCACGTCGCCCACACCGATGGTGTATGGCCCTGGGTCGACCCGGGGTGGCGGTCGCAAGTCCAGTTGGCCGCGCTCTGCGTCTTGTGTCGATGGCGCGTCTGGAAGATCACCAAGGCCGCGCGGCGCACGATTGCTCCCGTCACCTGCGGTGACGGAGAAAATGGCAGGTAGTGTTCTGGGGTTGTACGGCGATCTGTTGGCCAGTGAGACCGTCTCGGGGTTCATGTCGATGACCCGCACCTGACTGCCATCATCTACACCCGGCGTCACGGACGAACTGCGATAGATGCTCGAGCAACCGGCAACTGCCAGACACACCAGTCCAATCGTTAAGACACGCATGTTTTGGATCCTCCGTCGGGACAAAAGGGCCTTTGTGTCATTGCGGCACCACTCGGGTTGTCAGAACCCCAACCTCTTCGCCCGGCCACTGCCGGGATTGGACGATACGGTTATCCGAATTCCTAATCCAATACAGGTTCAGAAACGACTGATCCACACTGCGGCAGTCTTCCGCCATCAGGCGTGTCTGCACGGACCCAGTACTGAGCGTTACCTCGCGCGCACCGCGATTTTCGATCAGGCACCGATAAGCGCGAATGAGGGTGGTATCATCGCCCGTCAGATAAGTGTGAAACCGCTCGGTAAGACCGGTTCTCCCCTGCTTCACTGCGGACAAGGGTTCCGAAACATCAGCCGCCATAAGACCCTGTCCGAAGCCGCGGGTGCCAACCAGAAACCCGTCTTGAAAGATAAGCGACGCACCATCTGGCGTCAGCCAGGTTTCAAGATCACCGCGGCGGGATTCCAGGATCACGTTACTGGCAACCTCCCGATCCAAAAGCGCCACTTGAAGAAGCGGCGGGTTTTGCTGCAGCAACGCGACGAACTGCGGTGCAAATCCCGCTTGTTCCGGAAAGAGCGCGCCTCGCACCTGATCAAAGTCATCGCTGGTGTTGGTACAGGCGGCGAGGAACAGGAAAAGTGGATACAAACGCGTCATCTGAAATACCTCGCCCAGCGTCCGGAGAGACGATTAGCGCGTTCCTCGCGCGTGTATTCGTAGAGCCTGTTGCGGACGATCAGACGCGCCCCGCCATCCCGGAGCACGGGCCGGATCACCTGCTTGACGGTTGATCGTGAGGGCCGCCCTGTGAACCAGGACAGGGGCATCTCGAAGCGGATGCCTTTGTCAAATGACCCTTCTCCAAACTCTTCGAACGGCACATCCGTCAGCGTAAAGAAACCACCGACCTTGAACCCGTTGTTGAATTCCCGATCCAGCGAGAAGGTGGCGCCCCAGTCTCCCGCCAAATAGCGTCCCGCGTCGACCTGGACCTGATAGTCGTTCCCCACATCGTAATACACCGAGGCGTGACCTGTGATGACGTCATAATCCTGAAAACCGAACAGCATGTCGAAATCGCGTTGTCGGGCATAGTTGACCTCGGCACCCAAGGCGAGCCGGCTATCGACCGGGTACCAGAGAACTTCGGACGAGAACCCGCCGAACATCGGTTCGAGATATCCGGCAGTGACGCGGGCAAAGACATTTTCGCGAGGCCGCCAGAAATACTCGGTCGTGAGATGTGTCAGTTCCAGGTTCGACTCTTGTGCGTACAAGACCCAGTCGGATCGTACCCTTGGCAATTCGGAGTCAGATTGTCGCGTTGCGTCATCGATGTTGCCGATGATGGGTTGGCGAAGTTGACCGGACAACACAAACCCCGGTGCAACCACAAGATCGGCATCCAACTGGACCCCAAGATCGAACCGCAACGGGTCATCCGGGTCAAAAAACGAAAAGGCCGTGTAAGGGCCAATACGATACCCGAAACGGGGATACGCATCGTCCAGAATTTCAATGCCAGACCTGTGTGCGTCGGAAATTCTGGCGCGCGCAAGGCTGCGCCAGGCCCCGTCCAGATCCGTTTCCAACTCGTAGAAATCGCTGCGTTCGGTCGTGATCCGGGTGATCGGCAGACCGTTGCGCAACAGGATCACTTCGAACTGCGTGATCTCGGGCGGCATGGTGTTGGCCAGAATGCGGTTGGCGCGCCCAACCGCTTGGGCAGATGCGCCGTAACGAAAGTTTTCGATCCGGACGGTCACGGTGGAGCCGCGCATGGCGAACCCCTCCAATTGCAATCCTTGGCTGGCCAGTCGTTGGGCAAGGACAGCACGTGCATCCGGCTGATCTGGCCGCCGTTTCGGCAGATTCCAACTTGCCAGCGCTACCCGGTCTACCGGAAGAGTCGATGGTGGTGCTGTGCCAAACCCTGCCCCGACGGAAGGCTTGGTCGGGTCGAACACATAGGTGATCTGTACGCCCAGATCCGTGCCGTACATGTAATAGCCGCTCAGCCGGGTGCCGTTGTCGAAACGGTAGGTCAGGCCAAAATTGAACGGGATGTTCTGTTCATAAACCCCTCTGGATGTTTCTGGGACATACGCGTCCGAAGAATACTCGGCGAGTAGCGACAATTGATCGTTCACATCCCATTTGACCCCCCCGAACAGAGCGATATCGCCCCGGAACCAGTTGCCGAAATCAACCTGTCCAGTGGTATCGATTCCTCCAGCACCTGACGCCGGTCGTGTGCAAAATCTGTTGGCGATCCAACAGAGCGGGCTCTCAAAAGCGCCCCGGGTTGCCAACCGGCCCCAGCCAACCCCGGCGGTGACTTTGATGTCCTCGGCAAAGGTCTTGGTCGCGACCAGATATTCGCCCGCATAGATACCGGTGCCGCCAAAGTCGCGCAGTCCCAACGCCACTGCAGGGCGGCGCGAGGTTTCGTCGGTCAGTTGGAAATGAATGTCGAAACTGCGGTCATACCGACTGCGGCCGCGGTCGAAACCCTCGATATAGGCATAGCGGAAGGAGCCATAGACCCAAGGCAGCATCTGAAAGGTCAATGTGTTCCTGATAGTCGGGCCGAATCCATTGGCCGTCAGCGCAATCTCTCCGTCGCCCAAGACCTCCGCAGTGGGCATGTCCATCAAGCCAGGGGTGCCGAAAGAGGACAAATGCTGCGCCCATAGGCCCGACCCCGCGCAGCCCAAGCTGAGCGCAATGCCGGCAAGCCTATTGGCAAAGCCCATAGAAATCTGTCCTCAATCGCTCTTATTTTTTTGTTTTGATTTTAGCAGATGGCAGCATCCGCTTCACAGTTGGCGGCAGGCGAAGTAACACTTCATCAGCAACTGAGCCTGAAATGCCACAGGCCGGCCAGACCACGGACCAAACTTGCATGATTGCCCGCTGGGTTACTGAAAAACTTGGATTTCTGCGGCCCGAGAGCACAATTGTACCAGAGCGGCCCATTCAAGTGATTGGGGACATTCACGGGCGCATCGACCTGTTGGACAAGTTGCTCGAAGTTCTCGACCCGAGTTTGCCGATTGTCTGTGTTGGCGATTATGTGGACCGGGGAGAAGGCAGCGCCGAGGTTCTGCATCGGCTGCGCGACCGGTCCGACATCATCTGTTTGATGGGGAACCACGAAGCGATGATGCTGGATTTCCTTGCTGACCCCAATAACAATGGATCGGTCTGGCTGCGCAATGGTGGTCTACAGACGTTGGCCAGTTTTGGGGTTTCGGGCCTCACCGAAACAACCAAGGGAGAGCCTGTGCAAGCGGCCGCGGTTGCATTGCGCTTTGCCATGGGCGATCCGCTGATTGAGTGGATACAACGTTTACCGTTCAGTTATGTCTCCGGAAATGTCGCGGTCGTGCATGCTGCGGCCGATCCGAACGCCGCTGTGGAGCATCAATCAGCCAGGCATCTGTTGTGGGGCCACCCTGCGTTTTTGTCGTCCCGGCGCCGGGACGGCGTATGGGTCGTACACGGCCACACAATCGTAGATGCGCCCCATATCACGAAGTCCCGCATTCCGATCGATACGGGTGCCTACGCGACCGGCCGTTTGACCGCTGCTGTGATCAAAGAGAACAGTGTTGAGTTCGTGACGGCATCGGCTTAAACGCCTGCCGGATTCTCCACGTCCCGACCCAATGCGGCCAGATCAGAGTACCGATCGCCGATCCTATGATGCGGCCGCCCGCCCGTTGCGGCCGCCAGCGCAACAACCACTTCGTCCGCGGCAGGGGCGTCATAGATCGAGAACTGCACGGTCAGATAGTGGGATCGACGCCCTGTGTCATGTTTGTCCATCAGCGGCACCTGGATCTGGGTGTTTGCTGGCCCGCGGGTATTGGTGAACCCCAGATAGCTTTTGGCACCGACGGCCTCGCGGTAGAAGTTCCCGAATTGCAGGGTATGGATCAAGGCCGAGGCATGCTCCAACTCGCAATCTGTGCCCGCGATACAAGCCTTTCCATAAGCTTCGATGGCGTCGCCGGATCCCGCCAGCGCAATCAGCCTGTGGGTCAGCATCTGGCCCAAAGGGGGCGCCAGCCGTTGTATCTCTGGGGCGAGGTCTTCGACATATCCGCACTTGGCCCAAGGATTGCGCAGCACCGCAGCCACTCCAATCATCCGTAGGACCGGATCAGCCTGTTTTTCACCCTCACGGTGAATGTCCTCGTCATAGGTCACAACTTTGCGCAGTTCGGGAAGCATCTCTGCGGTCCTTCTTTCAGGTTTTATGATGGGCGGGCGGCATGATCTTGTGCACTGTGCCGTGCGTTTCATCGCCTTGATAAATTCCAAATGTGCCATGCCGGAACTCTTCGGCGTAGCGTTTGAGCATGCTGCGCTCGGCCGGGTTGGAGACCCGCGCAAAAGGAATGTCGACAAGGTTGAAAAACTTGAACCCTGCAGGCGCGCGCCCGATGACCGCCCCGTGGTAGTATATGCCGTGCCGCCCTGTGACGCTGTCCTGATACACCGCATAGAGAAAATCGAGCTTGGCCTGCAGCCCCAGTTTCTTGAGATAGGTCCGCAAGGCAGGCAGAGTCTGCGGTTTCGCGTCAGACCGTGGGACGGTGAGGTGGCCCTCACTGTCGACGCGCAGCAGTACTTGCGGTCCACGCGCGAGCAAAGCACCGATTTCAACGGCCCCGGATTTCGCGGCGGCCAGAACCAGATCATCCTCCAGCCCAACCGAAAAGTAGTTGCCGCGGAAGTATCCCAAGGGGCTGCCACTGGTGGCGGTGTGGTCAATGACGCGGCCCAGGAGGATGACGTGGTCACCGGCGTTCACGACTTTTTCCTGCGCGCAGACAATCGTCGCAAGCGCGCCATCCAACAGTGGCATCGCGGCGGCTCCACCGTGCCATGAGACCTGGTCGAACTTGTCAGGATCGCGCGATGCGAAAAGACCGGAAGCGCCTTTCTGATCTTCATGAAGGACGTTGATGGCAAAGTGCGATGCATCAGTGAAGGTCGTGCAGCTGTGCGCCGTTTTCGCGATGCAGACCAGCACGATTGGCGGATCCAAAGAGACTGACGTGAAGGAGTTCGCGGTGAATCCCCTCGGGGTTCCGTCGTCCTGCAGGGTGGTTATGACGGTGACGCCGGTTGCGAAGGCCCCGAAGACATCCCGCAACGCGCGGCGATCGGTCTCCGAGATTGGCGCCGGGGGCATTTCTGACAGGTAGCGGTCGGTATCTTGGCCAGCGCGCGGTGCGGGTGCGAGCTCGGGTGTGGGGAACGCTGAAAAGCGTACGCCCAATCCTCCTTTGGGATGAATGGACACATCGGTCATATCGACGATCTGACCAGTGCCCGTAGAGTCCACCGTCCTTAAAGCAGCCAACACGCCGAATGCCATGGCGGGGCCGGCGGAAGGCTCGGCGTCCGACAAAGGCAGCTTGCCAAACACCAGTTCCGGATTGATCTCGCACATCTCGCTGAACGTCATTCCGCACGGGTCAGTTTCGCAAAGCAAAACATCGCACGACGCGATCAGCGCACGGAGAGCGGACTGGGAGTCTTGCTCGGCGACATTGAGCAAGACGCTTTTCTTGTTTCTGCTGGAACTCTCGGTTTGCTCCGGATCAGAGTCTATTTCTGGCTCAATGCGGACCACTTCGGCGCCGTGATCTGCCAGAATCAACGCGCTGCAGCGTCCGGCATCGGTGTTGCTCATATCGAGAACGCGCAACCCGTGCAGGATCCCCCGGCTCATGGCAGCACCCGTCCAAGGAAGGTTCCCAGAACCTCGTTCGTCGCGCCCGGATCTTCTGCAAGTGCCATGTGGCGCAGACCGGGCAGGATCACCGCTTCCGCTCCAGGTATCTCGTGCGCGATGGCCCGGGCCATGTCGGGACCATTTCCGTAGTCTTCATCCCCCGTCACCACCAATGCAGGCGCTGTGATGGGGGGGGTGGGCGCCGTGATTTCTTCGATGCCATCTGCGAGCACGCGGTAAATGGTATGATAGATTGACGGATCGTTGGCCGTCACCCAGCCGCGGACCATGTCCATGACATCCGGGGACTCTTTGCGATAGGCGTCCGTAAACCAACGCTCGAGCGCAGCTTCGACGGTTGCCGAAGGCCCGCTGTCTCGCGCCTGCTCGACACGTTTCAGGATGGCGGCTTGTGCGTCGGCGCTCCGGCGATGCGGAGAGTGCAGAATGGCTAGCGCGGAGACGCGCGTGGGATGGTCCTGCGCGAAGCGGCGGGCAATCATACCGCCCAGCGAAAACCCGACGATTGCTGCACGGTTCACGTGGCAATGATCCAGCAATCCAAGCAGCTGATTAGAAAACATCTTTAGGGACGGTGTCTCCGCCGGCGGATTGCTGCGCCCGTGACCGTAGATGTCGTACAGGATGACATCATAGGTCTGCTCCAACGCCGGTAGCTGCCATTGCCACACGTCCTGATTCAACCCAAGACCGTGTATCAGCACCACAGTGTTTGCCCCCGCCACTCCGAGGCGCTGATAGGATGTTCCATCTGGCAGCGTCGGCATCAGGCGCTATTGTCCAACGGGCGGTAGGCCACCACTTCGACCTCCACGCGGACATCCACCAACAAATCGCTGACAACAGCAGAGCGGGTTGGGGGCTCGGTTGGAAAGTACGCGCCATAGACTGTGTTAAATCCGGGGAAATCCGCGCGATCCCGCAGCCAGACCATCGCCTTAACGACGTCCGACATTTCACAACCGGCCTCTTTCAGTGTCTCTCTAATGTCCGTCAGAATGGCGTGAGTCTGATCTTCGATCGACCCGTGGGTCATCGGGGTGCCTTCGTGCATTGGGATCTGCCCGGTCAGAAATACAAAATCGCCAGCGCGGATGGCGCGCGACAATGATAAAATTCGCCCCCCGATTTCGAGCGGACCGCCGATCACTTCTTTTCTTTGCGCCATGTGTCCCTCCGTTTGACGCAGACTGTCGCAAACTTCGCCCCTGCAATTATTAATTTTCGCCACAAGGTGTCGAATATTCGCACACTTCTGGGGCCATTCTGCCAACACTGGGAATCACTTGACCGAGGGAGGCGCTTCGATGGCCGAGCCAAAGAGCTATCAGATGTTGATCGACGGGGACTGGACCGCAGCATCGGACGGAAAGGAATTCGAGAGCGTCAACCCGACCACTGGTGAAGTTTGGTCGCGTGTCCCCGAGGCGACCGAACAGGACGTTGACCGCGCTGTCAGGGCGGCGCATCGCGCGTGTTACGAGGGCCCTTGGTCCAAAATGACTCCGACAGACCGGGGTCGGTGTCTGCGCCGACTGGCGGAATTGCTGGCCGACCAGTCCGAAGAGCTCGGTCGGACCGAAACCGTCGATACCGGAAAAATGCTCAAGGAAACGCGTTGGCAGGCCAAGTACATCGCAGAGTTTTTCCACTTCTATGCGGGCTGCGCCGACAAGATCAGCGGTGAGACCCTGCCCATCGACAAACCAGACATGTTTGTCTTCACCAAACGTGAGCCACTCGGGGTGGTGGCGGCGGTTGTGCCGTGGAACTCTCAACTGTTCCTCGTGGCGGTCAAGATCGGTCCGGCTCTCGCCGCAGGCAACACTGTCGTCTTGAAGGCCTCGGAGCACGCATCAGCCGCGATGCTGGAGTTTGGCGAACTGATCGAGGCGGCAGGCTTCCCCCCAGGCGTAGTTAATATCGTGACCGGGCATGGGGAGCCGTGCGGACGGGTGTTGACGGGCCACCCCCTGGTCGCGCGGGTGTCTTTTACCGGCGGCCCAAATGCAGCGCGTCACGTTCTGGAAAACACCAAGAACAATTTCGCCGAGGTCTCTTTGGAATTGGGTGGCAAGTCCCCGTTCATCGTATTCGAAGACGCCAACATCGAAAGCGCGGTGAACGCTTCGATTGCAGGGATTTTCGGGGCGACCGGCCAAAGCTGCGTGGCCGGGTCACGCCTCTACCTGCACGAAGACATTGCCGATGCGTTTCTGGATCAGATGGTGGCGCTCACCCGGCAGATCAAAATCGGGGATCCGCTTGCGGAAGAAACCCAGATGGGTCCGCTTTGTACCACAGGGCAGCGCGACCTGATCGAGCGCGAGGTGGCTCATGCCGTCGAAGAAGGTGGTGAGATCCTGACTGGGGGCAAGCGTCCGGAAGGGCACGCAGGGTTGTTCTTTGAGCCCACGATCATCGCCTGCCCGCGGCAGGATATGCAGATTGTCGATACCGAACTGTTTGGCCCCGTACTTGCGGTGCAGAGGTTCCGCACCGAAGACGAAGTCATTGCGCTGGCCAATGACACCGAACACGGGCTGGCAGCCGGGATCTTTACACAAAACGCGGCCCGATCGATGCGCATGGCCAGCGCGGTGCGGGCCGGGATCATCTGGGTCAACACCTATCGCGTCGTGTCGCCGATTGCAGAATTCGGCGGTGTCAAAGGCTCTGGCTACGGTCGCGAAAGCGGGTTCCAGGCAATGTACGATTACACCCGACCCAAAACCATCTGGATGAACACGTCGGATGAGCCAATGGCCAATCCGTTCGTGATGCGTTGAGAAAGGAACAGGACCATGAAGTTTCAACTGGCAATCAACCTGGAACGGCTGAACGACGGCACCGACATGAAGGATGTCGCGCGGCACACGCTGGAGATGTTGCAAATTGCGGATGAGGGCGGTTTCGACATTGCGTGGGCCGCCGAGCACCATGCGTTGGAGATGACCATTGCCCCGAACCCTTTCCAGACACTCGCGTGGTGGGCCGGCGAGACGGATCGGATCCGCCTGGGAACGGCCGTGGCCACGGCGGCCTACTGGCACCCGATCAAATTGGCTGGTGAAGCGGCCTTCTTCGATCTCATCAGCGGCGGTCGGCTCGAATTCGGGATCGGGTCGGGGGCCTATCAGCGCGAATTCGACCGGATGCATCCAGGCCTGAAGCAAAGTGATGCGTGGCGGTACATGCAGGAGATGCTGCCAGCGGTCCGCGCGCTGTGGCAGGGGGACTATGCGCACGATGGCGAGTACTGGCAGTTCCCGACCTCAACTGCGGTCCCGAAGCCTGTTCAGTCCGAGGTGCCGGTGTGGGTCTCGGCGCGGGCCCCGATCACGTTTGACTATGCCATTCGCGAGAAGTGCAACATCAACTGCTGGCCCTTAACGCGCGGCTTTGACGAGGCAGAACTCTATAAACAGAGACTGGATGAAGCGATTGCCAAAGCCGACAACGATTGGATCCCGCGGTTTGCTTTGATGCGTCATTCTTGTGTCTATGACAATGAATCCGACCGTCAGGCAGCGATGAATTCGATCCGGACGGTGCTGGGCCAGTTTGAGAACCTGTTCCGCAACGCCGGTGACGTGGAAAACGGGTTTCCGGCTCAGATCCCTTTAGATCAATTGGAAGGCCGTGAGCAATACGACCCCGCGATGCTCGAGGAAAACCTGATGTTTGGGTCTCCGGAGACGGTGATAGCCAAACTGAATCGTTATCAGGCCCTGGGCGTGAACGAATTCATCTACTATGCCTCGATGGGTCTGGGTCACGCAGAGCAGAAACGCTCGCTGAAACTCTTCTGTGACGAGGTCATGCCCGCCTTTGCGGAGCGCCGCGCAGCATGAGCGGGGGCGTCACAACACATCGCAACGGACAGGTTCTGGAGGTCACGCTCGACCGGCCAAAGGTCAATGCAATCGATGTGGCAACATCACAGGCCTTGGCGGCTGCGTTCACCGAGCTCCGCGAAGACAAGGACCTGCGCTGTGCCATCCTGACCGGGGCAGGGGATCGGATCTTTTCGGCCGGTTGGGATCTCAAGGCGTTGAACGACGGCGAGATGCAGTTGGACAACTGGTGGGAGACCGACGACTACGGCGAAGGAGGGTTCACGGGCCTGACCGAAAACTGGTCTCTGAACAAGCCGGTGATCGCCGCAATCAATGGATTGGCGATTGGTGGTGGGTTCGAGATGGCTTTGGCCTGCGATCTTCTGATTGCTGCAGATCATGTCGAGTTCGGCTTGCCAGAAATGCCCTTGGGGATCGTGCCGGATGCGGGCGCGCTGCAACGCTTGCCCCGGCGTATTCCACACAACATCGCGATGGAGATGTTTCTGCTGGGCCGCCGGATGCCAGCAGAAGAGGCGGCCCGGTACGGGTTGGTCAACAAGGTCGTGCCGAAGGAAGAATTGATGACCGCTGCGCGGGACTGGGCGGCTTCGATCGCTTGGTCTGCGCCCCTTGCAATGCAATCTGTCAAGGAAGTGCAGCGCGAAATCGAGTGCGTGCCACTCGAAAAGGCGTTTCACAAGATGCGCACGGACCCCATGCCGACCTATCGCAAAATGCTGAAATCGAGCGATGCTGCGGAAGGCGTGGCGGCATTCGTCGAAAAACGTGAACCGAACTTCAAAGGCGAATAGCGATGTATCCTGATCCAGAGCAGGTGCGCCGTGTCGCGAGCATCGGTGGCGGCCCGATTGGTGGCGGGTGGGCTGCCCACTTTCTGGCCCGAGGGTACGACGTCACTGCCTACCTTCATGATCCCGGTGAGCGCGATGCTTTTGACGTGATCCTGCAAACAGGCTGGAAAAGCCTCACCGATCTCGGATTGGCCCCCGACGCCTCGATGGACAGACTGACGGTCGTACATGATTTGCCCGAGGCCGTGGCAGGTGCAGAGTTCATTCAGGAAAGCGCACCCGAGAATCTGGCCATGAAACAGGCTCTGTACAAGGTGCTGGGCGATATTGCTCCGCCAAGCGTGGTCATCGCCTCATCGACGTCCGGTCTGACAATGACCGAGATCCAGAAGGAATGCGCCACGCCGGAGCGGACCGTGATCGGGCATCCTTTTAACCCGCCTTATCTGCTTCCGCTGGTCGAGATTGTCGGAGGCGAACGCACCGAAACGAACGCCGTGACCTGGGCAGGGGAGTTTTACACGGTAGCGGGCAAGGCACCGCTTTTGATGAAAAAGGAAATCCCCGGCTTTGTGGCGACGCGACTACAAGAGGCCCTGTGGCGCGAAGCGCTGCATATGGTGGCAAATGGCGAGGCGACGCCGGCCGATATCGATGTGGCTCTGATGAACGGCCCGGCACCACGCATGGTGGCACAGGGGCAGTGTATGGCGTTCCATGTTGCCTGTGGTGCAGGCGGAATGGCCACAAATCTGGATCAGTTCGGTCCCGCGTTAAAGCTGCCCTGGACCCGTTTGGAAGCGCCGCCGTTGACGCAGGAGCTGCGCGACCGAATGGTCGACGGGTGCAATGATATTGCGGGTGACCAGCATTTCGAAGACATGGCGGCGAAAAGAGATCGTCAGATCGTGGCCGTGTTGCGGGCGCTACGGGATACCGCCTGAACTCTGGCCGGAGGCCCGGCGTCGCACCTCAATCGTGTCGAGAAACCGGGACAGCGTTCCGGGCCAATGCGGCTCATCCTCTTGCTCGGGCCAGGCCTGGCGATAGTCACTGGGGCGTTTGCCAAAGCACTTCTTGAAGGCATAGGCAAAATGGGACAGCGAATTGAACCCGGATGCGGTCGAGATTTCGCGCACACCCATGGCCGTCGAAATCAGCAAAACTCGTGCATGCTGCAATCGCATCAGCAGTCCGAACTGGACGACGCTGCAGCCCATCTCTTTTGAGAATTGGCGTTCCAGCTGCCGCTGTGACAGCCCAACCGAGTCTGCGATCTCGGGTACGGTCAAAGGTTCACTTATGTTACTTTGCATGAGGTCAACGGCACTGCGCACGGCCAGCGGCAGCGTTTCTTTTCCGCGCCCAAGGGTCACGCGTTGCGGCGCGACATCGGCGCGCACTGGATGGTGCATGATCTGATCCGAGACCTCCCCCACCAGACGGTTGCCGTGGGTGCCTTCGATCAGGTGAAACATAAGGTCGATGCCAGCCGTCCCTCCGGCGCAGGTCAGCACGTTGCCGTCCTGCGTATACAATTGCTCCACCGCTTTCACATCCGGGAATTGCTCCTGAAACCCCGGCAGGTAGGACCAGTGGGTGGTGGCGGATTTGCCGCTGAGCAATCCCGCTCTGGCCATGACATAGGCCCCGATTTCAACGGCGCAGAGCTGTACGCCGAGCCGCGCCTGCAATCGCAGCCAGGAGATCAGGCGCGGGTTCTGATAATGTTCAGCACCCCAACTGCCGAACAGAAACACCGTGTCATTGCGATCCAGACGCTCGGGTGGCGGCGTGCAATCAACAGTGACGCCGCTGCTAGAGGTGATTTGCGCGCCATCAAATGAATGAAGTTCGACATCATACAACGGCGTGTTCGAAAGATAATTGGCCACGCGCACCGGTTCCAGCAGGCCGGTGAGCGTCATCAGATTGAAACGCGGGATCAGAACACAGCGCAAGCGACTCGCTGTCGGGTCCAGGGTTTGCATCTGCACAGGGAATCTCCCCACTTGGTGCGGATCGGTGCGAATTTCCGCCTTGTTGGCTGACAGTTTGGCGAAAAATCGACACAGACACAACACAGGCGTTTCACACTTGTCGCACCAGATGGGGAGGAGATCGGGGTGAATCACGACGTCATCGTAACTTGCGCTGTGACTGGCGCCGGCGACACCACAGCGCGCAGCCCTCACGTCCCGGTGACGCCGGAGCAGATCGCCAATGCGGCCATTGAAGCCGCGAAAGCCGGCGCCGCGGTAGCCCACATTCACGTCCGCGATCCCGAAACTGGTCAGGGATCCCGCGACCCTAAGCTCTTCAAAGAAGTGGTCGACCGGGTGCGCGACAGCGACACAGATGTAGTCATCAACCTGACCGCAGGGATGGGTGGCGACTGGATCCCGTCTGCCGAAAACCCAGCGATGCCGGGCCCCGGAACCGATATGATCGGGGCAGAGGAGCGCCTGCTGCATGTTGCCGAGTGTCAGCCCGACATTTGCAGCCTCGATTGTGGGACTCTGAATTTCGGGGATGGCGACAATATCTATATTTCCACGCCACCAACGCTCCGGCGGATGGCGGAACTGACGCGCGAATGGGGCGTGAAGCCCGAGCTGGAGGTCTTCGAGCTGGGACATATCCGCTTCGCGCGTCAAATGATCGAAGAAGGCCTGATCGCCGACCCTCCGATGTTCCAGATTTGCTTGGGGATTCCCTGGGGTGCCGATCAGAGCGTCGACACCATGAAGGTCATGAAGGATCACCTGCCTCACGATGCAAGCTGGGCGGGGTTTGGGATCAGCCGCATGCAGATGCCGATGGCCGCAGCGGCGGTTGCGATGGGCGGGAATGTTCGAGTTGGACTTGAGGACAACCTGTTCCTCGATCGCGGGGTTCTTGCGACAAATGCCCAACTGGTCACCCGGGTCGTCGAGATCATCGAACGCATGGGGGGGCGTGCTGTCACGCCACAGGAAGCGCGCAACAAACTCCGGCTGCGTGGAGCGGACTGAATGGATCAATCCGCCGTCACCACCGGCAGTCTTCAGCTGCAGAACCTGACCAAGGAATTTGGCAGCGTTCGTGCGGTGGATACGGTCAATCTCGACATCCAGAAGGGGGAGTTCCTCACCCTTTTGGGTCCGTCAGGTTCCGGGAAAACGACGCTCCTGATGATGATCGCCGGATTTCTGGACATTACCAGCGGCGACATTGCTTTGGACGGTGTTTCCATCGCGGGCGTCCCAGCCGAAAAGCGCAACTTTGGCATGGTGTTTCAGGGCTATGCCCTGTTTCCGCATATGACGGTACGCGACAACATCGGATACGCATTGGACGTGCGAAAGCGGCCGCGCGCAGAGATCACAGAGCGCGTCGACGAGATGCTTGATTTGGTGCAACTCTCGAACTTTGGACACCGCAAGCCGGCGGAGCTGTCGGGTGGGCAACAGCAGCGTGTTGCACTGGCTCGCGCCTTATGTTTTGCGCCGCCGGTACTTCTGCTGGACGAGCCCTTGGGGGCGCTGGACAAAAAATTGCGGGTCGAGGTTCAGGAACAACTGAAAGACATCCATCGCCGCGTTGGAACGACATTCATCTATGTCACGCACGATCAGGAAGAAGCCCTGTCGATGTCTGATCGGATCGTCATCATGCGTGATGGCCGCATTGAACAGACGGGGTCCCCAGTCGATCTCTATGAACGCCCGGCCACGCGTTTCGCCGCAAGCTTTCTGGGCAAAAGCAACTTCCTGCAGCAGCCTGATGGCCTCTACGCGTTGCGTCCGGAGAAGATTGACATCTCAGCCACCGGATCCGGGAACGCCCCGGTGCGCCTGAGCGGCACGGTCCAAACGCTCACCTACTTCGGTTCAATGCAGCGGATCATCGTGAATGTCCCGGGCAACGATCCGATCGAAGTCGACATAGATACATGGCGCACCCGGTTGCCGCTGTCCACGGGGCAAGAGGTCGACCTGCATTGGTCGGACGAGGCGATGGTGCGATTGCGAGAAAGCTGAACCAGACTTCAACGCGTCGGTGCAAAGGGCGCGCAAGAAAGGGGACCGAAGCGTCCCGGCAACCAGCAAGGAGAAAACTAATGCAAGACAAGACTTTTGTTCGCGAGACCCTGATTGAGGGGGCACAGGCCTTCAAGGAAGGCCGCATGGGGCGCAGAACGTTCCTCTCGCTTTGCGCGGCAAGTGGCTTTGTATCTGCCTCGGTCATCGCAGGCGACGCAGAGGCGGCCGCCGACTATATCGTGATGTGGAACTGGGGTGGCCAGTCTGAAGAATGCCACGGCAACGCCATCGGCAAACCATTTGAGGCGACCAGCGGCCTTCCTCTCCGGTTCGACACTTCGGGACCACTCCAGGGCAAGGTTCGGGAAATGGTCGATAGCGGGAATGTCACGGCAGACGTGTGCGACGCGGACTTGTTTGACGCCATCGCGCTTGGGCCCACAGGTCACCTCGAGGCGATCGACTACAACGTCGTCAGCAAGGACAAAACCTTGCCTGACTATGCGCTGGAATATGGAGTGTCGATCATTCTTTATGGCTACGCGTTCGTCTATGATACCGAAGCCTATGATACGCCGCCCTCGTCCTGGGCGGACTTCTTTGATACCGCCAAATTCCCGGGCAAGCGTTCGCTCTACAAATGGGCCAACGGCTCCCTCGAAGCGGCGTTGATGGCCGATGGCGTGGCAAAGGATGCCCTTTATCCGATCGACATGGACCGGGCGCTGGCCAAGATCAAATCGATCAAGGATGACAGCCTGTATTGGGGATCCGGATCCGAGGCGCACTCGATGGTCGTGAATGGTGAAGTCAGCATGGGCATGGTCTGGCAGAACCGCGGGAAAAACATCGAAGCCGACACCGACGGTCGTTACAAGCTGATGATGAACCAAGCGTTGGCCATGCCCGGTGCCTACATCGTGCCCAAGGGCAACCCCGCCGGCCGCGAAGCGATCATGAAGTTCATCGCCACCGCGCAGGAACCGGCCGCACAACTGGAGCTGCTCGATTGCCTGGGGATGACGCCGTCCAACCCGGCGGCCTTTGCCCAGATTCCGGAAGGGCAACAACCCTATGCCATCACCTCGGCCATGAACATCGACAAAGTCGCGTTCAATGATCCTGTCTGGTGGGGACAAAACTCCGGCGAGGCGGTCAACGCCTTCCTCGACGCCATCAGCTGATGCACCGTGGCCCGGCCGTTGCGGTGGCCGGGTCAACCCTTTCAACAAGGACGCAACACGTGGCCCAGGCTATACGCAGTCATATCAACCCGGGATGGTGGCTCGTCGCTCCATTCGCGCTGGTGGTGATGGCGCTTTATCTTGGGCCAATCCTCAACATTCTTTGGCTGAGCGTAACCGACCCCGAGCCGGGGATGGGGAACTACGCGCGTTTGTTCGAAGGCGACACGCTCACCCGCATTATCTGGACCACGTTCCGAATTTGCGTGATCACCACCGTTTTCAGTGTCGTGCTGGGCTACTCGATTGCCTATGCGATGGTGCAGGCTCACAACGCCGGGCGAAAGCGCATGATGACGCTGCTGCTGGTGTCGTTTTGGATCTCAATCCTGGTCCGCACATTTTCCTGGCTGATGCTTCTGGGCAATCGCGGGCTGGTCAACGGAACGCTCGAGAACATTGGTCTGATTACGGAACCGATTGCCTTCATGCGGAACGAGCTCGGCGTTCTGATTGGCATGGTCCATTACATGATCCCTTACGCGGTGCTGCCGCTCCTGGTGTCGATGCAATCCCTTGATACCCGGGTCATGGCGGCCTCGCGCAATCTTGGGGCCACAGGTACACAAACCTTCTGGCGCATCTATCTGCCGCTGACATTGCCGGGGATCGTCGCGGCGTCGCTGTTGGTCTTCATCCTGAGCCTTGGGTTCTATGTCACTCCGGCTATCCTGGGCGGCGGCAAGGTCCTGATGATTGCCGAGTACATTTCCGTGCAACTGCTCGTCACCCTGAAATGGGGCACGGCCGCTATGCTGGCGGGTCTGATGTTGTTCGGTGTGCTGGCGATGCTGTGGATCATGTCCCGGTTCATGAAGCTGAGCGCTGTCTTCGGCGGGGCAACGCGATGAAACCGGGCCTGTTTGCGCAGCTGAACAAGATTGGCGCTTGGGTCCTGCTGCTCTTTCTGGTGACGCCAGCACTGATCGCGATCCCGGTTTCGCTCACACCCAAGCGCTTTCTTTCGATGCCGAGCGGGGAGCTGTCGCTGCGCCATTTCCACAAGCTCTTCACGAGTCCGGACTGGCTGTCGAGCTTCGCGCAGTCGGCGATTATCGCGACGTCCACCGCTCTGCTGGCAACTCTGCTCGGAACGCTATGTGCCATTGGGCTCTGGCGCATCTCATCGCGCTACAGCGAACTTGTGCGCGCCTTTCTGTTGCTGCCGCTGATCATTCCCCAGATCATTTCCGCGATGGCCTTTTATCGTTTGTGGATTCCTTTGGGTTTGCTGGACAGTTATCCGGGGCTGATCCTCGCACACACGATCCTGGCCGCACCGCTGGTCCTGATCACAGTCAGCGCCAGTCTCGCCGCATTCGACCCCAGGCTCGAGCAGGCGTCTCGAAATCTGGGCGCATCCAACTGGACCACCATGCGGCGCGTGATCCTGCCGTCTATCCGCCCTGGTGTCCTGGCAGGAGCGTTGTTTGCCTTCATTCTCAGCTGGGACGAGATTGTAGTGACCCTCTTTATCTCGAAATTCAGTGTCTACACATTGCCTCGACGCATGTGGAACGGCATCCGCGAAAACACAGATCCGACCGTTGCGGCAGCTGCGGTTGTCCTGATCGCGCTGACCGTTCTGGCTTTTGTGGTCTCGGCAATCCTTGCGCGCAAGCGTGATGCCGTCAGCCGAACCGATTTGGGAGAGTAGCCTTGAACGTCCAGACCGCACATGAAACCGAGTTGCTGCTGAACACGGTACGCAGCTTTCTTGAGGCCGAAATCTATCCGCACGAAGAGCTTGTCGATCGCCTTGGCGAAGTGCCCGAGGATCTTGGACGGCAAATCGAGGCACGGGCCAAGGAGGTCGGGCTTTACGCGTCCAACCTGCCCGAAAGTGTCGGCGGCGGCGGGCTGGGGTACGCGGATATGGCGGTGGTCGAGCGCGAATACGGAAAAACCACGCACGCGCTCCATAGCTGGATCGGGCGTCCCACCGAACTGCTGCTGGCCTGCGAGGGGGATCAGGTCGAGCGGTACTTGCTGCCCTGTGTTTCGGGGGAGAAGCGCGAATTGTTCGCGCTGACAGAACCTGAAGCAGGGTCCGACGTGATGAACATGAAGTCCAACGCCGTGAGGGATGGCGAGGACTGGATCCTCAATGGCTCAAAACACTTCATTTCCGGGCCTTGTATGCCGGATTTTGCCATCGTGTTCGCGGCAACCGGCGTCGATGACACGCCACGCGGTCCCCGCAAACGTGTGACGGCCTTTCTGGTCGATGTGGGGATGCCCGGTTTCCAATGCCGTGAAGGCAACAAATGCGTGAGCTACCGCGGTTACAAAACCTTTCAGCTCAGCTTTGACAATGTGCGGCTTGGGCCCAACCAAATCCTTGGAGAGGAAGGGCGTGGCCTGGAATTGTCCGGAAAGTGGCTGGGCATGGGGCGGATCTGGGTCGGTGCGACCTGCTGCGGCAAAGCAGAGCGCATTATGGAAATGGCGTGCGATTGGGCCGCGAACCGAAAGCAGTTTGGGAAACCAATTGGCGCCTTTCAGGCAACCGGGTTCCGTTTGGCAGACATGGCGATCGGCCTGCGCACGGCAGACCTGCTGGTTTCCGATGCCGTTGCCCGGGCTGAGGCCGGCACAATGGCGGATCAGGATGCGGCGATGGTCAAAGTTTACTGCTCAGAGATGTTGAACAAGACGGCCGACGACGCCGTCCAGATTTTCGGCGGTATGGGTCTTATGGAAGAATTACCCATTCAGCGGCTGTGGCGGGACAGCCGTCTAGAGCGCATCTGGGATGGTACCAGCGAGATTCAGAGACACATTATCACGCGGTCGATCCTGCGACCGCTCGGGGCATGACGCCAGCACAGGCCGCGAATTTTGAGCGGCTGCTTCAGCCGCGACATATCGCGTTCATCGGCGGGGAGGATGCGGCGACGGCTGTGAAAGAAGCAAAGCGCCGAGGTTTCGCTGGGGAGTACTGGCCCGTAAATCCACGCCGCAAGGACCTGGCAGGCGTTCCATGTTTCGCATCGATTGATGCGCTGCCCGAGGCTCCCGACGCCGTCTTTTTGGCCATACCAGCTTCGTATGTCGTCGACACGGTGCGAATGCTGGCAGAGATGGGGACAGGCGGAATCGTATGTTATGCGGCGGGGTTCAAAGAGGCCGGAGATCAAGCTGCGGAAGACGCGCTGCGGGCCGCTGCCGGTGACATGGCGTTGATCGGGCCCAATTGCTACGGGTTGATCAGTTATGTGGACCAGGTCGCACTTTGGCCCTTTGCCCATGGTGGCTCTTGCCCGGGGTATGGCGCGGCGATTGTGACGCAGTCCGGCATGTTTTCATCTGACATCACGATGAGCCAGCGGTCCCTGCCGCTGACCCACATGATTTCGGCAGGCAATCAGACTGTTCTGGCGCTTGAGGATTTTGTCGAAGCCTTTTGTGATAAACCCGAAGTCCGGGCGATTGGTCTGCATATCGAGGGTTTGCTCGACATTCCCAAGTTTGAACAAGCCGCGTTGCGCGCTTTGGACGCGGGTAAGCCGATTGTCGCGCTGAAAACGGGGCGCTCCGAGATTGGATCCGCGCTGACAGTCAGCCACACAGGATCGCTGTCAGGCACAAATGAGCTTTATGAGGCTCTGTTCAAGCGCGTTGGTGTGATTTCTGTAACCTCTCCCGCTCAACTGCTGGAAACTCTGAAATTCCTGTGCGTGGCAGGGGCGCCGCGTGGAACCCGCGTTGCGGGCTTTACCTGTTCGGGCGGTGGCGCAACGATGCTCGCCGATCACGCTGAAACCATCGGGCTGGTCTTCCCTCCGTTTGCGGAGGCGTCTTCTGCGGACCTGACAAAGCTGTTGCCGATGATCGCAACCGTCTCGAACCCGCTGGACTACACAACGCCGATCTGGGGCCAGCCCGAGCGAACGCGACCCGTGTTTGACTGCGCGCTGGATCGCGTGGACATCGAGGCTGCGTTGATGGTTCAGGACTACCCCGCGCCCGGTCTGGATGAATCTCTGGGTTTCTACCGGAACGATGCCCTGGCTTTCGGCGCGGCGGCCAAGGCACGCGGTGTGCCCGCTGCAATCTGTTCCACGCTGCCCGAAAACATCGACCCAGAGACGCGTGCGTTGCTGATCGACGAAGGCATCGCACCGCTGCAGGGTCTGCACGAAGCTGCAAATGCCATTCAGGCTGCCGGGGTCTGGTCGCGTGATCGCCAGCGCATCTTGGATGACCCACCCGCATCATTGCGGCCGTGGCGTGGCGCAGATGGCTTGTTGGCAGAAACCGAAGCAACATCAAAGTCATGGTTGCGCGCGAAAGGGATGCCCATCCCAAAAAGCCAGGTTGTCGCCGGGCCAGAAGCCCGGAACGCTGCGGCGGAGATGTCAGGACCATTCGCCCTGAAAATGATCGGCGAGCGATTGCAACACAAAACAGAGGCTGGGGCGTTGGCCCTCAATCTGCCCAACGGCGATACTGTCGCCGAGGCCGTGTTGACGATCGGTGCGGATGTCGAGCGCTACGACCCGGCGGCCCGGACCGATCAGTTTCTGTTGGAAGAAATGGCGCCACCGCCCTTGGCGGAATTGATCGTCAGCTTGCGGCGTGATCCGCAGTTTGGGTTGGCCATGACCATCGGCAGCGGTGGCGTTCTGGTTGAACTGGTCGGGGACAGTCAGACGATCCTTTTGCCTGCAAGCCGCGCTCAGTTTCGCGAAGCGCTCGAAGGTCTGCGCGTCGCGCGTTTGTTGCAAGGCTACAGAGGGGCACCGCCCGCTGATCTGGACGCCCTTGCGGGTCGGTTGGAGGCGTTTGCCAACACTCTGCTTGGCCAGGATGAAGATGTTGCAGAGATCGAGATCAATCCGCTTTTTGTCTATGAAAACGATATCCTGGCGGTCGACGCCCTTTTGCACCGGGAACGCAGTTCATGACAGATACCTATCCCAACCCTGACCTGACGGTGGGGTCTGACAACAAACAACGATGGAACGCACCGGCTTACCGTCGGCATGGATTTCACAACGCCCACACCATTTTCAAACGTACAGCGATGGTGCGTGCATCGGACATTTGGTCCCTCGACGACGGCGCGCCTACTCCACTCTCTGATATGCCCGAGGTTCAGGAACTGGTGGGACATTCAGCGTTTTCGGCACTTGTCTGCGCGCGGGACAACAGGTTGTTGTTGGATGTGTCGGCACAGGATTTCGGCACCGATCAACCGCATTCCATCCAATCTGTGACGAAGATGCACATTCATTTGATTGTTGGCCTGCTTGTTTCACAAGGCTTGCTGGATCTGGACAAGACTGTCGATCAGTACCTTCCAGGGATCGGTACGGGATACGCCGGGGCGACGATTCAGCAGCTGCTCGATATGGATTTGGTTAACGATTTCTCGGAGGACTACGAAGATCCGCTCTCCGATTGCTATGCCGAGGAAGCAGCGCTGGGTTGGCGGTTGCCACCAGCGGGAGAGGCCGCGCCTGCTTTGCTTGATTTTGTGTGCGGCATCACAGCAGAGGCTCTAGAGAACTCCTCAGATGAAGCGCAGTACAAGTCCGCGAACACGGATGTCCTGACGCTGATCTGCGCGCGCGTCTCTCCGCGCGCCCTGATGAGTTTAGTCGAAGAAATCGCCGAAGCCGCCGGCTATGCGGGTGGATTTCACATCAGTCACAGTTCCGATCAGATGCCGGCGTTCTCAGGTGGGGGGTGCCTGAGCGCGCGCGACCTCGCACGGTTCGGGTTGATGCTGTGCCGCCTGAATCAGGGTGCCTCTCCAGCCTTTGGCGATGCCGGATTCCTGCAGGGCTCTCTTGGACGAACTGCGCCGAAGCTCGCGCCACCGCGTGATTGGGTGCGATACTCCAATCACTTGATGACGGACGGTGCATTTGTCGGGCATGCCGGTTATGGCGGTCAGTTTCTGATGGCCAATCTGGAGACAGGAGTCGTCGCGGCACTTCTCAGCGTGTTGGAAAACGACGCCGGGTATGACGACGAATACATGGGTCGGCTCGTCCGCCATCTGAAAACGATCTGTACCGCTGCAGCTGATCTCTAGCGCCTCAATTCACAGCCGGTGGAGGGCTCAAGTTATTCCATTTGCCCTTGTTAGACCCTGTTTCAAGGTCTGCAAATACGCAGAGATGAAACGCTGGGTGTAGACTTCCATGTCAACGAACGGACCGGGTTCATAGTAGCGGGAGTTCACGCCCTGCTGGTTTTTTTCGATGATATGTTTGTCCGCAACAGTGGTCACATCCCAAAGCCAGGTCAGACGGTCGAGGTCATAGTCGACCCCTTCCTGTGCATCTTCCCGTACCAGCCAGATGATCTCCTGAACCGAAGTGTCTTTGTCCACCGGAATGAAGCGGTAGATGACCATGTGGTCACAGTAAATCAGCATTGGATTCAAAATGCCGATGTAAAGATCCGATGCACCGCCGTCGTGACCCTGGAGATCGCCGAGAAGCGGTGCGAGCGCTTTGCCATCCTCGCTGCCAGTCAGATAGCCCTCAAACAGTGCGTACCGATTGTAGGCATAGTCGGGGGCATCAGGATGCCGGTTGTGCGCGATGCAATCGACGAAGTCGGAGGGCACACCACATTCCTCTGCCCGCTTGCGCATCTCGTCGTTCAGGGGTGCCACGCGCTCCGGCACCAAATGGATCGAATGCGACCGCGAGAATTCCGGGTGGGCCGCGGTGCAGTGATAGCACTCATTGTAGTTCTCAACCAAAAGCTTCCAGTTGGCATCGACCGGGTAGCTGGCGCGATGCGCGACCTTCAGTTTGTCCAGCCGAAAAGGCTCCAGAATGGCGTCCAAATCGTCTCTAACACGAGCGAAACTGGCCGGATTCTCCGCCAGAGACACGAAGATCAGCCCATGGAAGACTTCGATGGCGACGGGCTTGAGCCCCAGTTTTGATTTGTCTTGATTGGCATCGAGCTGTCGCGCATGAAAGAGGCTGCCATCCAAATTGTAGCTCCACGCGTGGTAGGGGCAGGTAAAGCGCTTGGTGTTGCCGCGCACCTCTTCGCACACCCTGGATCCACGGTGCCGGCAGACATTGGCCATGGCATGGATGGACCCGTCTTCACGCCGCGTGATGATGATCGATTCCTCCATCAGATCGAACAGAATGTAATCACCGGTGTTCGGGACCTCACCGGCATGCCCAACCAGTTGCCATTCGGTGTAGAAGACGTCGTTCAGATCCCTCTCGAAGACTTCGGCGGAGCGATAGAAATCCTGTGCCAAAGCATAGCCGTCTTTGTGTCCGGATATCAGTTCGGAAATGTGTGTTGTCATTGTGCTGCTGCCAATAGCTCTGAGTTTCGCGCCGCCAGTTCGCCGACCGGTGGTTCTGCTTCGTTGAGGATCGGGAACAGATTGCGCAACATGTCATGATAACTGCGCACGCCGATTTCGAGATCTGACAGGATCACGCCGTCAAACCCGCTTGAGAACGCTGACTCCCAACACCACTCAATCAACTGTTCGTCTTCTTTTGAGGTGATGCGGTCGATGCGTCCGCTCAGGTATCTGGCGGCCTTCATCTGTCTGTCTTCGTCGGCCCTGCGGTAGGTTGCCCCGGTCTGAAAACACGTTCCGATGCTGTCGGGCACTTCGTTGTAGTAAATCACCGAGTCCGGGTAGATGCCCAATACCGTATTGGGGAAAATGCCAATGTAGAGCCAAGCATTTTGGTGTTCTGCATCCAGCGTTGGCAGTTGGGGCAAGAGCGCCTTGTACATCTTCACGCTCCACAAGGACCCTTCGCCTTCCCTAAAGCTTGAAAAGGATCGTGCCGTACCGTCCAGGAACGGTTCGTCATAGTAGTTGCTGCCGAACAGGTCATCCAGGCCGGGGTGGGCCATCGGAACGTGGTAGCCCTCGTTGTCGACATCGCGCACGCATTTCCAGTTTGCATCGACCTTTTCCGACCAGAAGCCCGCCCCATCGGGCTGAAGCGCAGAAAGGTTGTATTGCGCGACCTCAGCGTCGAAACGGGCAAGCACCTCGCTGATCAGCGGCTGCGGGCCGGGTTTGAAACGGATGAAGACAAATCCGTTCCAGATGTCCATTTCGATGGGTTTGAGACCGTATGTCACCCTGTCCAGATCGGGCAGCGATCTGGGCTGGGCCGCGCCCCGCAACGTGCCATCCAGATTATAGGCCCAGCCGTGAAAGGGGCAGATGATCGCGGATTTGCAGGTCCCTTTCTGATCGGCGACGACACGAGACCCTCTATGGCGGCAAAGATTGTGAAACGCCCGAACTTCGCCGTCGCGCCCCCGGATCACCAGACCGCGCTCGCCACAAATGTCGGTGGCGATGTAGTCGCCGGCGTTCGGAATGTCGTTGATATGACACGCAAGTTGCCAGTGTCGCCGGAACAGCAGGTCCTTTTCGGCTTCAAGCAGTTCGGGATTAGTGTAGCTCCATGCGGGCAGGCCAGACCGATCCCAATCCGGGTTTGCCGCGGAGGCGGTGCTATCAAGTGTCATGAAAGGACTCGTTTTGATGTCTCTAGACACTCTACCAAAATTTGTTTGAGCACTCAAATAAAATCAATTACCGAGCGCACTGACCGCATCTCCAACTTGAATCTCGCCCTGTGTCAAAACCTCTGCGTAGATCCCCATATCCATATGCCCGTAGGTCTGTCGTAGGAGCCGCGGGATGGCGGCATCTCTTGTCGCACTGAGCGGGTTCACCTCTGTCGCGGCGCACCGTTGCGTGCGCTTTAGGACCCGGAATCGCGCCGCGCCGATTTGGAATTCTCTTCCGACGGCATCCAGTTCAGAAAACGCGGGCCAGCCTTTCAGCGTGATGTTCGCCCTGAAACGCGCGGGGTGAAGTTCAACTCCGATGTCCTCGCCGAAGGTCTGAACCGAGTTGAGATTCAGGACGGAAACCGCATTCATCATCTGCGGTGATACGACCGATACGTCGGTAAAGCGGTGCGGAAATGCATGCGCCAGAAACGCGCGTTTGGCAGGGTCCATCTCCAGGTGTGCCATCAACAGTTCAACCGCAGCCGCCTGACCTTCGGATGAAGTAAGGTCAAAGGCGCGAACCTGCCCGCCCGGATCGGTGATCCTCAGTTGCTGTGTGCCGCCGTCAAACTCGGTGTTCAGCGCTGCCAGGCCGGGGTCGCGCGCAAGGACGAGAAATCGGTCCTTGGGCAGTGGTGCCGGGTTCTCCGGGTCAAATCCGGAATCGGCACGGGCAAATCCAAACATCCTGTCGCCCGGAAACCCTTGACCTTCGGTCAGGCTGACGGACCTGTGTTCCTGGGCGGACAGTCCTTTGATGGGATAGCTGCAAAGCTGTGTCACCACAGTCGTCATTTTCTGGTCCTTTTCGTTACAAACGGTCGCGCTCGGGGTCTGGGATACGTCAATCCTGACCGCTCGAGGCGAAAAGGTCCATTGAGCGCCGCCGGCGGAATCCGAAGACGAACGCAAAAAGGGGACGCCCGCGGCGCCCCCTTGCATACTCACCGTTCACCGGTGCGTGGTCTGAACGGACGTGGCCGGTATCTAACCAATGATACCATTCAAGGTCGCACTGGGCCGCATGACCGCAACGGTCTTGTCCGGGTCAGTTCTGTAGTATCCGCCAAGGTCCGATGGGGTGCCTTGACCCGCGGCGAGCTCTGCAAGGATCTGATCCTGCTTGCTTTCCAACGCATCGGAAACAGGGGCGAAATGCGCGGCAAGTGCCGCATCCTCCGTCTGCGCGGCAAGCGCTTGGGCCCAGTACAGCGCAAAGAAGTAATGGCTGTCGCGATTGTCGGTCTGCCCAACTTTTCTGCCGGGAGACTTGCCCGTTTCCAGCAACTTTTCCGTCGCATCTTCGACAGCGCGCCCCAAAACTGCAGCCTTTGCATTGCCTTTGTTGTCTGCGAGGAAATTCAATGACTCACCCAGGGCGCAGAATTCGCCGAGCGAGTCCCACCGCAAGTGCCCTTCTTCAACCAATTGCTGAACATGCTTGGGCGCAGAACCGCCTGCACCGGTTTCGAAGAGACCGCCGCCCTGCATGAGTTTCACGATAGACAGCATCTTGGCACTGGTTCCCAGTTCCAGGATAGGAAACAGGTCGGTCAGATAGTCCCGTAAAACATTGCCGGTGATGGCGATCGAATCCTTGCCCGCACGAATGGTCTCGAGGGTCTGACGCGTTGCTTCGCGTGGCGCGAGGATCTGAAACTTTTCGGACACGCCGGCCGCAGCCAGAAGCGGTTTCACATATGCGATCAGTTGGGCGTCATGCGCGCGCTTCTCGTCCAACCAGAAAATTGCCTCTGCGCCGGTCGCATTCTGACGAGCTATTGCCAGTTTCACCCAGTCTTCAATCGGAGCTTTCTTGGCCGTTGAAGAGCGCCAGATGTCGCCGGCTTCAACTTTGTGCTCGTGCAGGATGTCGCCATTTGCGGCAATCATCCGAACGGTGCCGTCATGCGGGATTTCGAAAGTGGTCGGATGGCTGCCGTATTCCTCGGCCTTCTGCGCCATCAGGCCAACGTTCTGGACCGCCCCGGAGGTTGTAGGGTCCAGCGCGCCGGTTTCCTTGAAGTACGTGATCGTCTCGTCATAGACTGGTGCGTAGGAATTGTCGGGGATGACGCATTTGGTGTCCGCTTCCTTGCCGTCAGGCCCCCAACCCTTGCCCCCGGCGCGGATCACTGCAGGCATGGAGGCGTCGATGATCACATCCGACGGGACGTGCAGGTTGGTGATGCCACGGTCGGAGTTGACCATGTACATCGGCGGCTGACTGGCCAGAGCGGCTTCGATATCAGCCTCTATTTCGGCTCGTTTTGCGTCGGGCAGCGTTTGAACCCGCGCTTCAAGATCGCCGATGCCAGAGTTTGGATTCACGCCAAGTTCAGCAAAGGTGTCGGCGTGCTTCTCAAATACATCTGCAAGAAAGACCGATACTGCATGCCCAAAGATGATTGGATCGGACACCTTCATCATGGTGGCCTTCATGTGCAGGGAAAAGAGAACGCCGCGTGCCTTGGCATCCGCGATTTCGGATCGCAGGAAGTCTCGCAGCGATTTCGCGGACATGAAGGTCGCATCCACGACGGTGCCAGCTTCCAACGCGAGGCCGTCCTTCAGAACTGACACGGTGCCGTCCTCGGCCTGCAGCTCGATACGCGCGGCACCGGCCTGTTCGGCGGTCAAGGTGACCGATGTTTCGTTTGAATAGAAATCGTGCCCGTTCATGGAAGACACATGCGTCTTGGAGTCCGGCGACCAAACGCCCATCGAATGGGGGTTCTTCATTGCATAGCTTTTCACCGCGCGCGCGGCGCGCCGGTCGGAGTTGCCTTCGCGCAGAACCGGGTTCACCGCGCTGCCTTTGATGGCGTCATAGCGCGCGCGTACATCCTTTTCCACATCTGTCCCAGGCGTCTCGGGATAGTCGGGCACGGCAAAACCTTTGCCCTGCAGTTCCGCTATTGCAGCCGTGAGCTGAGGCACCGAGGCTGAAATGTTCGGTAGTTTGATAACGTTGGCGTGCGGCGTCTTCACGATCTTGCCCAACTCGGCCAAATCGTCGGACTGGCGCTGTGCTTCGGTCAGGTGGTCGGGGAATGTTGCCAGAATTCGGCCTGCGACGGAAATGTCGCGTGTTGCCACGCTGACGCCGGCCGCATCTGCAAAGAACCGGATGATCGGAAGCAGTGATGCGCTGGCCAGTTCCGGCGCTTCGTCTACAATGGTATACAATATGTCTGGGCTCTGATCGTCTGCCATTTTTCCACGCCCTTTCCGCGGTTGGGAGAACATTGAAACCGGTTCGCGTGTCGTGGCAAAGGCCGGACCATCGCGCCGTCAAAATCCCGGCCCGTTTAATCCAGCCTGTTCGGAAATTCAATTCGCCCATGGGCCATTTTGCAGAGGCATGATGCCACGGGGTGGCGGCAGCTACATTGGCTCCTGTTGCGTGATGCAATGGATTCCGCCACCGCCTATCGCAATCTGGCTGATATCGACCATCACCATCTCTCGGTCGGGTAAAACGCTCTGAAAGACCTCCCGCGCGATGTCGTCCTCTCGCACGCCATAGGACGGCATGATCACACCGCCGTTTACAATGTACGAATTGACGTAGGACTCACAGAAAATCTCGCTGTCTTCAGGTCCGCAATCCGCATAAGGCACCGTGTGAATCGAAATCGGGCGCCCTTTGGCGTCAGTCTGGCCTTGCATCGCGTCGACATTTGCCTTGTTGGCCGCGTAATACGGGTGATCCGGCGATCCGGGATCTTCCATGATAACAACGCCGGGAGAGACGAACGCCGCGATCCCATCAACATGCCCGTCTGTTTCGATCTCGTCTTCATTTCCGGGCAGCCAGATCACCTTCTCGGCCCCCAGCATCTCTTTCAACTCAGCCTCGATTTGCTCCAAGCTCCAGTTCGGGTTTCGATTGGCATTGGGGAAGCAACTGAGTGTGGTGAGCAAAGTACCTTCGCCGTCCACAGTTATGCCACCACCTTCGGCGATCAGCGACGAATGATATGCGGGCACCTTTGCGGATGAAAGGATCTCTCCAGCGACGGCGTTGTCCCCATCAAATGGGGCGTACTTCCCTCCCCAAGCGTTGAACTCGAAAGTGGTTCCTGCCTTGGCGCCTTTCGCGTTGAGCAGGAAACAAGGCCCGGCATCGCGACACCAACTGTCGTCGATGGGGGCCTCAAACAGGTCGATGTCGGATCCGAGGAGGTTGGCGGCATGCCTTTTGTCTTCGGGCCGCACCACCATGGTCAGAGGCTCAAATCTCCGGATGGCGTGGGCAACGTCGGCGTAGTTTTTGCAGGTCGCCGCCATGTCGTCCCACACCTCTGGCCTGCTGGGCCACATCATCCAAGTGCGTTGATGCGGCGCCCACTCGGGGGGCATGAAGTAACCGTCCTGGCGTGGGGTAGGCATGGGGGTCTCCGAAGTGATTCAAGAAGGCTTTGGTGGGCACTATAAGCATCAGGAGAATTCATTAAAAACGCAGATTTCTTGCGGTATCCATGAAGTTTCTTCATGTTTGGCGAATGAGCAATCCGTATCGCAAGCTTCCGTCTCTGGCAGCACTGGCCGGGTTCGAGGCGGCTGCGCGGCTGGGATCATTCTCAAAGGCCGCAGCAGAACTGAACATGACCCAGTCGGCCGTGTCGCACCAGATCAAGACACTCGAGGAACAGTTGGGACAGCCCTTGTTTCGTAGGATTCATCGGCGGGTTGATCTTACTGATGCCGGGCGTGATCTATACCAGACGGCGACCGAAGCCCTGGAGACAACGCGTCGCGGTGTGCGCCGGTTGGAAGCCTACTCCAAACCTCAATCGGTGGTCTTGCATTTGCCGCCCGACCTGGCGCGCATGTGGTTGCTGCCAAGATTAGCGCAATTCCGAGCCCGACATCCCGATATTGATCCCTGGGTTTACACCAGTGAGGAGGCGAAGCGGCCCGGCGAAGATGAGGTCAGTATCTCGATCAATCGCCAGGCCGAAACAGGACCGGACCTGTGCTCAAGACCTTGGGCCGGTGACCAGTTTATGGCCATGGCATCGCCAGAGATCATCGAGCAGTGGGAGGGCGACATGTCAAATGCGCCGCTGTTACACGATGAGCGGCCAGAAGACTGGCAGCTCTGGTATGAACGGTCTGGTCTCAGCCGTGCAGAATTTAGTTCAGGGCCAAACTTCTCCGACAGCGCGATGATCCTGGATGCCGCCGCGCGTGGGATGGGGTTTGCCCTGGGGTCTATGCTGCTTGCCGCGCCTTTGCTCCAATCGGGGCGGTTAAAGACCCATGGAACCACCATTCTTGCTGTGGGGGCGCCGTATGTGCTGCAAACGACCGAACGCGAGTTGGCACGGGATCAGACCCAAAGACTGTGGAATTGGCTGATTGAGCAAGCACCGTGTTGACCGCCACGGGGTGCGAGGTGGATGTTGATGCAATATAATGCACGTGTTTAGCATTATGTTGCACCATCGTTTCAGGAGTGCATTATGCCCCGCACGGACTGGCAGGAGTAAGCCACCGCAACAGGCCCGCAGCGTGACAACCAAGATCACGTGCGGGGGGAGGAAACGAATATGACCGCCAACGAAAACGCTGCCATCTCTTTCGTGGATCGCCATGTCACCGAAGGGCGCGGCGACAAAATCGCATTCAGGGAAGCGGCGGGCGCAAAGCGCACCTTGAGCTACGGGGAGCTTGCCGATCAATCGGCTCGGGTTGCGTCAGCATTTGCCCGCGCCGGAATTCGGCGCGAAGAACGCGCGGTGATGTTGGTCCTGGATCAGATAGAGTTTCCGGCGATTTTCTGGGGTTCCCTCAAGGCGGGTGTCATTCCGATCCCGGTCAACACATTGCTGAGTGGCGCAGTCTACGAAACGATCCTCAAAGACAGCCGCGCCAGTTGCCTGTTTGTGTCTGAAGAACTTTGGCCGGAAGTCGAGGCGGCGGCGAAAGCGGCGTCATCGATCCGTGAGATTGTCATCATTAGTCAGAACCAGCCCGAAGGCACCATCAGCTACGAGGATTTCGTGCGGGACTGCGCCCCTTCCGACGCCGTTGAGGCCACCAAGGATGAAACCGCATTCTGGCTCTACTCTTCGGGGTCCACCGGAGCGCCAAAGGGCGTGCAGCATGTGCACGGTAGTCTTGGCGCGACGGCAGAGACGTACGGTCAACAGGTTTTGCAGATTGCGGCAGACGATGTCGTGTATTCGGCGGCAAAACTGTTCTTCGCCTACGGTTTGGGAAACGCGATGACGTTCCCGATGTCTGTTGGTGCAACGGCTATCCTGTTCAACGGGCGCCCGACACCCGACGCTACCGTCGACATCCTGCGGGATGAACAGCCTTCGGTGTTTTGTGGTGTGCCCACCCTGTACGCTGCGCTGTTGGCTCACCTCGAACAGACTGGACGACCTGATACAGGGTTGAGGCGATGTATCTCCGCCGGCGAGGCTTTGCCGGAAGAGATCGGAAGATCATGGAAGGCCATGTGGGGCGTCGACATTCTGGATGGTGTTGGATCAACCGAGATGCTGCACATCTTTTTGTCGAATGCGCCGGACGATGTTGTCTATGGCACGTCAGGGCATGCCGTTCCGGGATATGATCTGCGCCTTGTCGACGAAACGGGGACCGAAGTGGACACGGGTCAGATCGGGGAGTTGCTGGTCAGAGGCGCTTCGGCCGCCGACGGGTACTGGAACAAGCGCGACAAAAGCCGAGCGACCTTCGAGGGCGAGTGGACCCGAACTGGCGATAAATACGAACGAACCCAAGACGGGCGGTTTGTCTACTGCGGGCGAACGGACGACATGTTCAAGGTTTCAGGCATTTGGGTCTCGCCGTTCGAGGTTGAGCAGGCGCTGGTGTCGCATCCGTCCGTACTGGAGGCGGCCGTGGTCCCCATGCGCGACCAAGAGGGCCTGGAGAAGCCCAGGGCGATCATCATTCTGAAAGAAAAAAATCCCTCCCCGGGTCTCGACCAGGAACTAAAGGACTATGTGAAGGACAAGGTGGGCAAGTGGAAGTATCCGCGCTGGATCGAGTTTGTTGACGACCTTCCAAAGACGGCGACGGGCAAGATTCAGCGATTTAAACTGCGAGAGGACGTGTGATGGCTCTGGATTGGGCGCAAGCGCCGCAAACGCCTTTGATCGTTGGTGGCAAACGGCTCGAGTACAGCTGCTTTGGCCCGCCGCCTGATCAGGCGCCGACGGTTGTAATGTTGCACGAAGGATTGGGGTGCGTCGCCCTGTGGCGCGACGTTCCGCAGAAACTGGCTCAGCAAACCGGCATAGGCGTGTTTGTCTATTCCCGCCAGGGCTATGGCCAGTCGGACCCGGCAGATTTGCCGCGATCTCTGGATTTCATGACGGAAGAGGCGGTCGAGGTCCTGCCAGAAGTGTTGGCGCAGATCGGGTTCCAGCAGGGCATCCTGTTGGGACACAGTGACGGAGCGACCATCGCGGCGATTTACGCGGGGAGCGTCTTGGATCATCGCGTGCGCGGGCTGGTTTTGATGGCGCCACATTTTTTCACCGAGGACATGGGCCTTGCCGCTATCCAAGCTACGGCCGAGGAGTTCGAGGCCGGCGATCTTTCCACCCGGATGGCCAAGTACCACCGAAATCCGGAAAACGCCTTCCGAAGCTGGTCCGGTACGTGGCTGGAGCCGGGATTCAAAAGCTGGAATGTCTCCGAAGTCATCGACTACTGGCGCATTCCAACGCTGGCAATTCAGGGCCGCGAAGACGAGTACGGAACGCTTGCTCAGATCCATGAAATCGAAAGCCGGACTTACTCTCCGGTCGATACACTGATTGTCGACAACTGCGGACATGCGCCGCACATAGAGCGGCCTGATGTGGTCTTGCCCGAGATCGTGGAATTCGCGGAGCGTCTGGCGAGGATTGAGGCCGCAGAAGTTGAAACGGCCTGACCGGTTCCCGCCCTACGCCTATATACCCGGTTCTACGCCTCGGCATGACGAAGCTGTCTTCGAGGTGTTCCACGATTCTGTTCGCCCTGGCATGACGACCTCGCAGCTGTCGCAGACGGCGGCCTGGGCGGCGGGGTGGCATTACTTTCGCGCGGGCTATTTCTGGGAGGCCCACGAGGTGCTGGAACCGGTGTGGATGCAGACACCAGATGGGTCGCCGGAACGCCACTTGGTGCAAAGCCTGATCCAAACTGCAAATGCCGCCTTGAAGCTGCAGATGAATCGTCCAAACGCGGTGCGTCGACTTTGTGACATTGCGGAGGATCATTTGACCGAGGCACGCAGGTCTGACGCGGAGGCCTTAATGGGGTTAAGGTTTGACGATCTGGCAGAGGAGATCTCCCGGCTTCGCTTGGCACTGATTCCCTAGATTTGCATTATAATGCATTTATCGGCACGCCATCACGATGTGAGATTGCGATAGATGCCTGAAATTAAAGGGAAATCAAAATGGCATTATTATGCACAATGCGGTTTACCTACGCGGCGCAGCGCACTAAAGTGCAAATTAGATTCATCGTTTCCGGAGGCTCCGATGTCCAAGGCCATCGATTTCCAAACCGACCCCTCGAAGTACCGGCATTGGCGTGTCGAGTATGATGGGGCTGTGGCCAATCTGTTTATGGATGTGGATGAAAAAGGCGGCCTGTTCGACGGGTACGAGTTGAAGCTTAACTCCTACGACCTGGGTGTTGATATCGAACTTGCCGACGTCGTTCAGCGTATGCGGTTCGAGCATCCCGAGGTGAAGGTCGTGGTGATGCAGTCGGCCAAAGACAAGGTGTTTTGCGCCGGTGCGAACATCCGGATGCTTGGGGGCGCCACACACGCCCACAAGGTGAATTTCTGCAAGTTCACGAACGAGACACGCAATACCTTTGAAGCGGCAGAGGCAGATTCCGGTCAGAAATACATTTGCGCCGTGAAAGGGGCATGCGCTGGCGGCGGGTACGAACTGGCACTTGCCTGCAACTACATCATGCTGACCAACGACAGCACATCATCGGTCGCGCTGCCCGAGGTGCCCTTGCTCGCCGTGCTTCCCGGCACCGGCGGGCTGACCCGCGTAACCGACAAGCGCAAAGTGCGTCGTGATCGGGCTGATGTATTCTGCTCGACCGAAGAGGGTGTGAAGGGGCAGCGCGCCAAAGATTGGCGTCTTGTCGATGAAGTGGTCCCCAACTCGACGTTTGATGACACTGTTGCCGAACGCGCGCGGGAGTTTGCGGCAGCCTCGGGCAAGGCCGATGTGCCATCCGGTATCACGCTGGAACCGCTCAACCGGACCTTTGCTGACGATGGATCGGTCACATATTCCTCTGTTGAGGTGGCCATCGACCGCGCCGCACGTCGCGCGACGATCACGATACTGGGTCCCAAGGATCCGGCCCCGGCAAACATGGATGCGTTTCAGGAGCAGGGCTCGGATGCCTATCTGCTCCGCACGGCCCGTGAACTGGACGATGCCTTGCTTCATCTTCGGCTGAATGAGCGTGACATCGGAACGCTCGTGTTTTGCACCCAAGGTGATCCTGCAGCGGTATTGGCGCACGAAAGACTGCTTCTGGACAACGCAGATCACTGGCTGGCCAACGAGGTGCTCAAGTATTGGAAACGCGTGCTCAAGCGGGTCGATATGACCTCCCGTTCGCTGGTGGCCCTTGTGGAGCATGGCTCTTGCTTTGCAGGCCTGTTCGCAGAACTGCTTTGGGCTGTGGACCGCAGCTATATGATGCTCGAAGAATTCGAAGGCGATAATCGTCACATCGCGGCGGTCACGCTGTCCGAAAGCAATTTCGGTGTGTTCCCGATGAGCAATGATCTGACGCGGCTGGAAACGCGGTTTCTGGGCGAACCGGATGCTGTTATGCAACTGAATGCAAAGGTTCACGAACCCATCGAGGCGGCGGAAGCCGACGCCTTGGGTGTGGTAACTTATGCGTTCGACGACATCGATTGGGAGGACGAAGTGCGCATCTTCTTTGAAGAACGCGCAAGCTTCAGCCCCGATGCCATGACCGGGATGGAGGCAAACCTGCGGTTTGCCGGACCGGAAACGATGGAAACCCGCATTTTTGGCCGACTGACAGCCTGGCAGAACTGGATCTTCCAGAGACCCAATGCAGTCGGTGAAGACGGTGCGCTTCAGCGCTACGGAAGTGGCGCGCGCGGCAACTACAATATGGAACGTGTGTAAAGGCCCGCCCTACAGACAGGAGATTTCTCATGCTCGACCTGATCAATGTCAGCTACGATACCCAGATACCCAACAATGTCGGCTTGTCCTCGGACAAGAAGGTGCTGAAAGCCCTGGAAAAATGGCACCCGGGTTACATCAACTGGTGGAACGACCTGATCCCCCAGAACTTTCAGGAAAGCATGGTCTATCTGCGTACGGCGGTGAGTGTTGATCCCAAAGGCTGGGCGAAATTCGACTACGTGAAAATGCCGGAGTATCGCTGGGGCGTTTTGCTGGCACCGCAGGTTGAAGACCGCACAATCCCCTGTGGCGAGCACTACGGCGACCCTGCCTGGCAGGAGGTGCCGGGCGAGTATCGCAACATGCTCAAACGGCTGATCGTCATTCAGGGTGACACAGAACCGGGGTCGGTGGAGCAGCAAAGGTTCCTGGGCCTGACCGCTCCTTCGCTTTACGACATGCGGAACCTGTTTCAGGTCAATGTCGAAGAAGGGCGCCACCTCTGGGCGATGGTCTATCTTCTGCAGAAATACTTCGGCCGCGACGGGCGCGAAGAAGCCAACGAACTGCTGATCCGGTCTTCGGGCTCCGAAGAGGCGCCGCGCATGCTGGGTGCGTTCAACGAAGAGACCCCGGATTGGCTGTCGTTCTTCATGTTCACGTATTTCACCGACCGCGACGGAAAGATGCAGCTGGAGAGCCTTGCACAGTCCGGTTTTGATCCGTTGTCTCGCACCTGCCGGTTCATGCTGACCGAAGAAGCCCACCATATGTTTGTGGGGGAAACGGGTGTTGGGCGCACCATTCAGGCGACGGTTGCGGCAATGAACAAGGCGGGGATCACCGATCCCTACGACATCAACAAGGTCCGCGACCTGGGCGTTATCGATCTGCCGACGATTCAGAAAAAACTAAACCTGCACTACACCCTGTCGCTTGACCTCTTCGGTCAGGAGGTTTCAACCAACGCCGCCAATGCGTTCAATTCGGGCATCAAAGGTCGTTATATGGAGTTGCGCATCAAAGACGACCATAAGCTGACAAATGACACCTACGTGGTGCGCACGATCAAAGATGGCGCGATTGTCGCAGAAGAGGTGCCTGCCCTGACCGCGATCAATATGCGGTTGCGCGACGACTATGTGCGCGATGCCGCTGGTGGCGTCGGTCGCTGGAATAAGATCATCGAAAAGGCCGGGATCGAGTTCGAAATGAAGCTGCCGCATGAAGGCTTCCACCGGCAAATCGGTGTGTTTGCGTCAGTAAATGTGGACCCGGACGGTAACATCATCTCCAAAGAGGAATGGGACGCCAAGTCCAAGGACTGGTTGCCGACCAAGGCCGATGGCGACTTTATCCAGTCCCTGATGCAGCCCTGCTTCGAGCCCGGTGTTTTTGCCAGTTGGATTGCGCCGCCAAAGGTTGGCATCGACAACAAGCCTGGTGATTTCGAGTATGTGAAGTTGCACATGGCGTGATCTGTCGGGGCGCTTAGGTGCCCCGCGATATCCTGTTATGATCCCGGCAGATGCTCAATGTAATCGTTGTGGAGAAGCTCCATGAAGGTCGAACGTGTGGCAGTGGCAACGGACAACGTTGTGCCGATGTCCAGCTTCAAGTCGTCATGCCTGAACTGCCGGACATGTGAAGGCGTATGCTGGCACTATCGAGAATTGATGGCCTTACCCGACACTGTTCTGAACCGTGAAAGGTCTCTTTGATGTCTCAGCCCGCACCTGTTGAAACCCGCGCTGAAGAGGCCGGCGGGCCATTCAAGCAGCATCTGATCGATCCGGAGATCTGCATCCGTTGTTACACCTGCGAGATGACTTGCCCGGTTCAGGCAATCGAGCATGACGACAATAACGTCGTTGTGAATGCGGATCTGTGCAATTTCTGCATGGACTGCATCCCGGTGTGTCCCACCGGCTCCATTGATGAATGGCGCGTGGTCCCATCGCGGGACGCAGTCTATTCGCTGGACGAGCAATACGAGTGGATGGAGTTGCCGGATCAGCAAGAGATCGAGACCGGAAGCAGCGAAGAGGGGGACAATCTGGATGATGCGGTCGCCGCCCTGCTTGCCGAAGCGCACAAAGGCGCCGGTGGCAAGGCCACAGCACCAAAATCCGCTGCCAAGCCCACGATCAACCTCTACACCATGGCAAAACCTGCTGTGATGACCGTGCAGGGCAATTTCCGTCTGACAGATGATCCGGATCACGATGTGCGCCACATCATCCTTGACCCGGGTGCATTGCCATTCCCGGTTCTGGAGGGTCAAAGCGTCGGAATCATTCCCCCCGGCAAGGATGCTGAAGGCAAAGATCACCTTCCCCGGCTGTATTCAGTGTCCAGCCCGCGCGATGGCGAACGTGCAGGGTATCACAACATCTCGCTGACAGTGAAACGCGAGCCGGAGGGTCTAGCCTCCAACTACCTGTGCGATCTTGAGCAAGGGGCAGAGGTTCAGGTGACCGGGCCATTTGGGGCCACGTTCCTGATGCCCGGTGATCCCGAGGCACGGTTGCTGATGATTTGCACCGGAACCGGTTCTGCCCCGATGCGGGCCTTTACGATGCAGCGTCAGCGCAGCGGGTCGGGCGGGCCGATGGTCATGTTTTTCGGCGCACGGACACCGGAAAGTCTCCCCTATTTCGGACCCCTCAAAAAGGTGCCCGACCACTTGCTCAAGAAACATCTGGTGTTCAGCCGATTGCCGGGGCAGCCCAAGGAATATGTTCAGGATCGCATTATTGAGGAACAGAACGAAGTGGCTGACCTGTTGTTGGACCCGCATACCCATATCTACATTTGCGGATTGCGCGGCATGGAAGAGGGCATCGAACGTGCTCTGACGAACATCGCAGAAAGCCAGGGGGAGCAATGGATCGCTCTGCGGGATCGTATGCGTGAAGATGGGCGCTATCACGTTGAAACCTATTGAAGGTCCTCGCAGCGCTGGACTGAGCGACTTAGGCCTCAGGATCCTTGTGCGATGAGTGGCAGCTTTGTGCACCCGATCAACGTGACATGGGGCGACTGTGACCCCGCGCGGATTGCCTATACGGGGCGCATTCCCAATTGGGCGCTGGACGCGATCAATGCCTGGTGGGAAGCGCATCTGGACGGGGACGGCTGGTACCAACTGGAGCTGGACCGCAACGTTGGCACGCCCTTTGTTCATATGAGCCTGGACTTTCGTTCTCCGATCACGCCGCGCCACAAGCTGATGTGTCAAACCTGGCCATCGCGGCTTGGCAAGTCGTCCATCGAGTTTTGCGTTCATGGATTTCAGAACGATGTGCTCTGCTTCGAGGGAACCTTTGTCTGCGTCTTTACGGTCGCTGACGCTTTCCGCTCACAGCCGGCTCCGGCGGACATTCGCTCTGTTGTCGAGCCTCATGTCCGACCGAAGGCCGCACAATAATGCAATTTGGTCGGGAAAGGGTTTGAAAAACCCGTATTTGGCCGGTACCCAGTTGCAGTATTTCACACAAATGCGACTGCAACATGCCACAGATTGACGGAACATCGGCAACCGACACGTCATTCGCCCACGGCGGAGCGGGTGACGACAGTGTTACTGATCTGATCTCAAGGGTTGGCGAACGCGTTCGCAGGGCCCGCGAGGCAAAGGGTATTCCGCGCCGTGTGCTGTCCGAGGTCTCCGGCGTATCGCCGCGTTACCTGGCCCAGCTCGAGGCTGGCGAAGGAAACATCTCAATTGGATTGTTGCAACGCGTTGCGGTGGCATTGGAGTACAGAATTGATTGGCTGATCGGAGAAGACGATCCCTGGAGCTCCGAGGCGTTGCGCGTGGCGGAGCTATACCGCTCGGCAGGCCCAGAGGCGCGGCGCGTTGTGATGGATGCGCTAAACCCGGAAACCATGGCCAATGCGCGCGCCCAAAGGGTTTGCCTCATTGGCTTACGCGGCGCCGGAAAGTCGACGCTGGGTGCATTGGCTGGCGCCACTCTGGATGTTCCGTTTGTCGAGCTGAATCGTGAAATCGAAGACCAAAGCGGGATGCCCGTCGGCGAAGTCATGGCGCTCTATGGTCAGGAAGGGTACCGCAAGCTTGAGGCGCAGGCGGTCAGCCAGATCATCACCACCTACGACCGAGTTGTGTTGGCGGTTGGAGGCGGCATCGTGGCTGAGCCGGACACCTACAATACCCTGCTTGCCCATTTTCACACCATCTGGATCAAGACGTCGCCCGACGAGCACATGTCCCGGGTGCGCGCGCAGGGGGATGAACGCCCGATGGCGGGCAATCCTGAGGCTATGGAAGAGCTGAAATCAATCCTGAAGACCCGTGAGGCACTTTATGAGCGGGCCCTGGAGCAGGTGGACACGTCCGGACAGTCCGTCGATCTTTCCATTCGATACCTGCTGAAGCTGATTGGTGACCGCAAGTTCATTGAATAGTCCCCTTGGCACCTTGGTCGTTGGTAGCAGCGCCACGGGCTTGGCGGTGGCGATGGCGCTGTGTGATGCCGGTAAGAAGGTCTCTGTGCTGGAGCCTGATCCCAATGCCGCGGAGCGGGTAGAAGCATTGCTCAGGCGCGCTAACAGTGTTGGGGCGTTACCAGTGGTGACCGGCGACTGGGCAGCAATGGAGGCGGCAGACCTCCTGATCGAAGCTCTGGACGATGCACCAGAACTGGTGCCCCGTTTCGCAGCGTCACTGCGGCCGGAGGTAACTGTCATCCTCACAACGCCCGGGCTGGGCACAGAGGTTCAAGGCAAATGCCCGGACCCTGGCCAAGTGGTGAACATGTCCTTGGCGCAACCGGTTCATCTGCGCCGTCTGGTCGAAGTGACACCGGTGGTGGATTCGCGCCCCGATGCAATCGAAGCTGCGGTCGCCCTGATCCGAGCCATGAAGCGGCACCCGTTTGTCAGCAGCGTCGGGCACCCATCGCCAGCGACGCGTTTGTTGATGCGGTGTCTCGACACGGCCGACATGATGTTGCTGCGCGGGTCGGTTCCCGACGAAATTGACGATGCCATGGTGGCGTTCGGGTATGATCTGGGGCTTTACCGGGCCCAGGATTGGGCTGGCTTGTCCGCTGCACATGCCGAACGACGTCGCAGGCGCGATGATCTATTGCAGCCATTTTACGAAGTCCCGATCGCAGATCGCATGGTTGCTGAGGGTCGATTGGGCCGGATGTTCGGCGTTGGCTGGTACCGGTATCCCGGTGGCGGCGGAGCCGTGATTGACCCGATTGTCGAAGATCTGATCCGGGAAGAAGCGCGCTTCGAGAGCGTGGCACAGCGTTCATTCGACGCGCGGGCGATCCAGATCCGGTTGCATCTGTGCCTTGTCGATGAGGGGCTGAATATGCTTGCCGATGGTGCGGTGTCGGCGGCGTCCGATATCGACCTTCTGGCTGTCGAAGGGCTGGGATTCCCGAGCGCCAAAGGAGGGCCGATTGCACTCTGCGACGAACTGGGGCTGGCAGACGTTCGACGGCGCTTCGAAGCACTGGAAAAGGAGGAGCCTTCGGAATGGCCGACACCCGAGCTGTTGTCGGCCTGCGACGCAGCCGGGCGAGAATTGTCTGATGTGGAACCTACTGCGCCTCGCGCAGCCAACCATCAGCAAAGCTGACCGATCCGACCTCCACAAAGCGCGCGACACGCGCCAATTCGCTTTCCAGGCGCGCCGTGCGGGCGGCGGACCAACGTATGGCAGGTTCCGGCCAGACCGCTTTGACATGCAACCGGTCAGCGTCCCGCTCGGTCTTCATATCGATGCGTCCGATCAGGCGATCCCCCTCCAGCAGGGGAAACACATAATATCCGTAGCGCCGTTTGGGCTCCGGTACAAAAACCTCAATGCGATAGTGGAACCCAAAGAGACGCTCGGCACGCTTGCGATCACGCAGCGCAGGATCGAATGGGCTCAGAACCCGGATCCGTCCCGGTGGGTTGGGCACATCCGCGGCCCGCTCGACCACACCGGGGCGTGCAAAGACGCGGCGCAGATTGCCGCCCGCGCAAGCGATATCAAGCGGCTCGATCTCACCGGAGGCAAGCTGGCGCGCACACCAATCCTTTGCTTCCGCAGGGGTGACTGTGGCCCAGAACGCAGCCAACTCGCCCGAGGTCGCAAACCCAAGCCGGTCGAGCGCAGCGTTGCAGCACCAGTCGATCGTCGTTTCGGGATCAGGCCGAGCCGATATGTTGGTGTCGATCACCCGCTCTGTGAGGTCATACCGCTTCTGGAAGCCATCCCGCCCGACCACGCTCAAAGCACCAGAGCGCCACAGATACTCAAGTGCGGTTTTGGAAGGATGCCAGTCCCACCAACCACCAGAGGTCTTCTTTTCGTCTGTGCCGACGTCCGATGAACTGACGGGACCGTGTTCGCGGATCTGCGTCAGCACGGATTGAAAACGTTCCTCAAACCCGTCGCGCCGCCAGTTTCGCCACTGTTTTTGCAGCGTCTCGGTATCGCGCTCAAAACGCAGATGCCAATGATTGTAAAACGCCATCGGGATCACTGCCGCGTCATGCGTCCAGTGCTCGAACAGGGCGCGATCCTTTTCGTAAAGCCTCTTGAGATGCTTTGGCCGATAGCTGGGCCGACGGGCAAACAGGATCATGTCGTGGGCGCGGGCAACGGTGCAGATGCTGTCGAGCTGGACGAATCCAAGCCTTTCGATCAACGCGGCAAGGGCTTCGCCTCGTGCCGGGCCCACAGGCTGTTCGGCAAGGGCATGATGATCCAGAAACAGGCGGCGCGCGGCGCGGTTGTCCAGAAAGGGCGTTACCAAGGATCAGCGACGCTTCAGCGTGTCGCCATAGGAGATCTTCGGCGACAACGTGATCTGGTCAGCGACATCCTGTTCCGGTTCAGACAACCGTGACGCAATGATTTCTGCGGCCTTCTGGCCGATTTCCAGCCGGCAGGCGTCCATTGTGGCCAGTTGTCTGGGCAGGCCAGCCAGCAGTTCGACCCCGTTGAACCCTGCCAATCCGATCTGACCCGGTACATCGATGCCCTGATCCAGAAGGTAGAGCAGCCCGCCTGCGCCAATCATATCATTGGAATAGTAGAGAAAATCGAGGTCCGGGGATCGCTCCAGCATCTCGGCGGTCATCTCGCGCCCCTTGGCGAGTGCGGAACCTCCGGAATAGAAAGCCCTGTCCTCGATTTCGATCCCGTCCTTGGCCAGTACTTCGGTGAAGCCTTCGAACCGTTTTCGCGCACGATGATCCAGCGGCATTTTTGTGCCCATGAACCCGATGTTGCGATAGCCCGCCTTGATGATTGCCTTGGCCATTTCCCGCCCGGCCCGCCGGTGGGAAATCCCCACCATCGCATCGACCGGCGTCCCGTCCGTGTCCATGATTTCGACCACGGGAATGCCTGCGGCCTTCATCATCGCGCGCGCCGGGTCGGAATGCTCCAGGCCTGCAATGATGACACCCGACGGACGCCATGAGAGCATTTCGTAGAGAACCTTCTCTTCTTTTTCAGGCAGGTAGTCGGTCACGCCGACAACCGGCTGCAACTCGGTGTCTTCCAGAACCTGATTGATCCCGGTCAGAACTTCGGGGAACACCATGTTCGACAGGGAGGGGATGATGACGGCAACAAGGTTCACCCGGCTGGAGGCCAGTGCGCCCGCGATCTTGTTGGGCACGTATCCCAGTTCCTTGGCTGCCGCCAGGACCCGGGCCCGCGTTCCGTCGGAGACATCGCCCCGGTTGCGCAAGACCCGGCTGACGGTCATTTCGGACACGCCCGAGGCCTCGGAGACATCGCGTAACGTGAGCGGGCGTTTCTGATCGAGCGTCAAGGCGCACCTTTCCAGTTCGGGACAGTTTGGATCTTATCGCACGCCTTCGCAGAGATACAACTGCAGTGATTGGTGTGGCGGGCGAGTGAAACGGCGGGGAGTCGAACGTGACATGGCGCTATGTATTGCTCAAAGACTGTCCCGCTCAGCGCTTGTTTGGAAACTGCTCTGAGCACCGACCATTCAGAGCCAACCGCTTCGTGTCTTGGCAATGCTGAAAACGCGCACCCGACATGTCACAAAGCAGCACGATCGAAGGCGAACTGTACGCCTCTGAGGCGCTGAACCAATTTCACAAAGGATGACGGCGCGCCGGACTCCATGTGCGTCGTTTAGGGTCGGGTACGGAGTATCCAGCCGCATCCAACCCGATTTCTCAGTTCTTCTCTAGAAGGCGTTGGTTAACTTTTTGCTCGCACGATTTGATCGCAGACCGGACTGCGGCGCAACGGGACCGAATCCAAATCGTCAGACCGACAAAGACCAAAACAGGCAGTAACAGAAAATAGCCCAATATTGAATACGATTTCCAACAGGCTGTGGGATAGTCTGGCTGCAGAGTTGAGAGCGCAAGCACCGCAAGACAGCCCGACAACAACAGAAGGACGATAGAGAACACTTGTCGACTGAAACCTTGCAGGGCAATTTCAAGCTTTGCCAAATCAGCCTTTATCCTGTTAGACTCCTCACGTAGCCCGTCGAGACGGTTTGAATTAATGGTCGATTGCAGCGTGAGGGACCTGCGAGAAAGATCGGCAATGCCCCCTGAACCGATCAGTTGAAGAATGGCTAAGCCAAGATATAAACCAACACCAACCTCAAGGGCACTTGAGAACGATGAAAGAGTCAGCTCCTCCACGCCGCAGAAACAGAAAAAATCTTTAGGGCTAAACATTTATGACTTTCGGTAGTGCATTTGACGACATTCTAACGACGCGAAGTTTGAAACTCCGCGAACTGGCTAAGCGCGCAGACATTTCGGAACCAGAACTAAGGGATGCGCAAGCGGGGAACAAGGAACTCAAGGATGAGCAGGTCCGACGGATAGCGGATGAACTGGGTGTGCCCGTCCGGGCACTGTACGCCAATTCCAAACTTCCACTTTCGAATGTACCTGATTTTCGACGCAAGAGAGTCGGAGCGGGGCAGTATGACAAAGGCACAATTGCAGCCATTGGGTTCATTGAAAAAATCTCGGGCTCTCTTTCATCATTACCGCTTGATCTTGGACTCGAACAATCCGCTCAAGAAAAAATAGGAGATCTGAAGAAGTCTACGGCCAAGGAACTTGCAGCAAAATGGCGAGAGCGTTGGGGAATAACGGACACCAAACAGCTTGATTGGAAAAGCTCCCATAAAATGTATTCCAGCTTGCGGGGGTTTGTTGAATCGCTGGGAATTTTTGTGCTGCATTACTCCTTCGGGAGCGATGAAGTGTCTGGCTTGTATTCAAAGTCCCAGAATGGGCCACACACTATTCTGATCAATACCACCTGTTCCAGTAAGGCGAGAAAGCTGTTCACCCTGGCCCATGAGTTCTGTCATGTTCTTATTCGGAAAGAGGGAGCATCAAACGTATCATACGCAAAGAATGACGTGGAACGTTTTTGCAATCAATTCGCGGCGTACTTACTAGCACCCCGCTCGGTTATTCGGGCGGCTCTCACAAGATACGGATACAACCCTTCGATCAGTGGAGATTTTGTAAGGCTCTTTGCGTCAAATCTCGGTATTAGCCAACAGTGCGCCGTTCTTCGCCTTGTTGATACGAGGCATTTGACTTCAAACGATTATGGAAAATGGATCAGTCGTTTCAAAGGGAAAACGCCCACAGGTGACGAAAGCGACCCCAGAGGCGGGCAAGGCGATGCTCTACAAAACAAGCGAACGCAGTACGGGGCTTCGTTTCTCAAGAAGCTCGCGGAAGCCAAAAAAGGCGGATTTCTCGACGATATTGATATTTTCAGGCTGGCTGGGATCAAGCCAAGGTATCAGCGCGACCTCTTGGGGGGCGCGTGATAAATGGCCCAGAAAAATATTGGTCCCACGAAAGTGATGGACTTGCACGGCATTAGAGCCGCGCTGAGCACAACGAACAACCAAGTTAAGTCCGCCGTCATCGACGGAATTCAATCTGGTGACATACAGCTCGTGAAGGGCGTCAGTGAAGAATTGAAGGCGATTGACGAGGACCTTTATACCGACTTCCAGACGATTAAGCCCAAGAAGTACATGAAGATATTGGCGGCTCACCAGTCCCTTGCACAGATGCTGTCGGAGCAACATGGGTCTAGTATTTTCGGTTCTTTTCCGCCTTCTGAACGCTTCGATTGCGTCGCGCTTTGCATGAAAGAAGGGCTAGAGTTGGTGTCAGCTCCTAAGGCTCTCAAGGAGTACAAGGGAATCGTTTCAAAGTGCTCACTCAACGGACTAATTTTGAAGGATATTTCGGAGTTGTAGAGGCAAATTTTGCTTCCGGCCCTGCTTCCCAGCCGATTGGACCTTGCAGCTAGATCGCCGAATACCTCATAAAACAAGCGCTGGCCCCGTGGCTCAACTGGATAGAGCAGCCCCCTCCTAAGGGGCAGGTTGCAGGTTCGAATCCTGCCGGGGTCGCCAATTGATCCGGGCTTCACTGACCCTGAGGCCAACTATGTGGCAATTCTAAATGCCATCAGCGTTCAACCAGTTTTGCCAACGTTCATGGGCGTTCCCGTGAGGAGATGGTCCGCGAGATCGCCTGCGCCACCTTATCCGTTTCCGCTGTTCGCAATGCCCGACAGGTCCAGGATGTCCTGCACCTTTGCCCCAATTCCGGGCGCTTCGGAGTCCCTTGGCCCCGAAATGTTCAGCACTTTCGGCGCATGAGACAAAAGCCAGGTTCGCACCTGCTCGGCGCAAGCAGCGGATCCCAATCTCACATCCACGACCAGATGTGGTCGGTTGATCCTGTCGGCAATCTCAATCGTCAGTTGTGTGCCGGGGCTTGGCGACCGTGTTTGAAACACCAAGAGTGCGTCGCTTTCCTCGACGTTCAGCCTGGTACGGACACTGACATCCTCGGACTCGGTCTCGATCAGGCCGGCGAATTGGTCTGGAATGCGCCCAGCCTCGTTGGTGCGTCCCTTCGGAACCCATCCGCCATAGGAAAGACCGTTCCTCAATGCGAACTCGAAGGCCGCGAGGTCGACACCTGTTTGTCCGCCTGTCACGATCTTCAAAGGGGCGGCTCCTACCTGATGCAAAGTGATCCAAAACGAGAGCCCGCGCCGAGCGCTACAGGTTCTCAGTTCCTGCCCTGACGAACAAAGTCGGCGATCCCATCCATCGGCAAACGGTTTGATGTCCCGCGGGGTCCAGAGGACGGTTAGGGCTTGATTGGTGATCAGCCTACGCGACGCAATGGGTTCTTCAAAGCGTTCGGTCCAAAAGAAACGCTCCGAGCGCGACCTCGGAGCGTTTGATGTTGCTCGGCGCTGACCTCAGGCGGCGAGTTTCAGGATTTGCATGATGTCATCGGGTCCTGACACGGTCTTGGGGTTTGTGCGGCCCCAGATGTCATTCATCGTGTACTCTGCGATGGTCTGGAAACGGTCCTCGGCGACGTCCACAGCAGACAGGCTGCGCGGCATGCCAAGCGACGAGATGAACGCATCGGCCAGGTCGCTCGCCAATGCGTCCGGTTCGCCGAATGCCGCAGAAATGCGTCTCTGTCGTTCGCCATTCACGTCCGCGTTCCATTTCAGGACGAAGGGGGACATCACGCAGGAGGTGTACCCATGCGGCACATCGCAAAGCCCGCCCAGAACATGGCCGATGGCATGGCTTGCCCCCATGGGAACGCCGCCGATGATCGGCAGCATGGATTGCCAGACACCAATCTGACATTTCAGGCGCGCTTCCATGTCGGTCGGGTCGTTTTTGACGCGTGGCAGACCTTCGATCAAAAGACGCAGCGCGCTGTCGGCCAATCCGTCGCAATAATCGTTGGACAGAAAGCTCTGGAGCGTTTCGATCGCGTGATCGAGCGCGCGCACCCCGGTCGAATTCCAAAGCCATTCTGGAGTATGCCGCGTCAGCGATGGATCAAGGATAATGCTGACAGGGGCCATCAAGCGCTCGGTATAGGCCTGTTTGGCTTTTGTTTTGGCGTCGGTCGCTCCGGATAGTGGGTTAAACTCTCCACCCGACAATGTGGTGGGCACACAGATGGTCCGAACGTTTTGCGAGGTGAAGCTGGGAAATACCATCTCGCCTTTGTCGTTCACCGTGACATGGTAGTTTCCCATCTCTTCAACGGTTGTGATGTTGTGGGCGAGGCAGATCGGTGTGATCTTGGCGCAATCGGTGACAGATCCACCGCCGACGGACACAATCAGATCTGCGTCAACCTTGCGGGCCATTTCGGCAGCTTCAATGACGTTTTCGCGCGGCACATGCGGGGCCACGCCTGAGAACGTCGCCGCGTGGCTGTCGCCGAGCTCCTTTTCGATCTGGGCGATTTCGTCAGTGGTATCGCGCAGCGACTGACTCACTATGAGCATGACGCGCTCGGCACCTGCCTGTGCTGCTGCTGCTTTGATCGCTTGCGCCGCTGGCGTGCCAAAAACGACCCCTTCTGTGGCGGTCAGCATGACCTGACCCTGTGGTGCATCTGTCATTGAAGTAATCCTCCCAATCATGCGCCGCAAAAGTGAAACCCGATGCTGCGGCAGGCACCGGATCACTGGGCTGGCAGACTGTCAGCTGATGCGGGCAAATCTAACCTTTTGGCTGGAAGCCCGCGGCCGCGCGAACCCGGATGTAACGTCGTCTGCCAGATGTAAGTCGAACGATTTAAACATTAGGCTTACTCAGGGTTGTCAGCAAGTCAAGAGGTGAAGCTGTGTCACCCTTCGGGGCCGCGCTCACAGAAAGGGCAGTGAAAAGACGTAGAGGTGTTCAGTGGGCTCCAACTGTCACCTTATGGCGCCAGGATTCCTCTGATGACCTCTGGGTCCGTTGAGCCTGCGTCCTGATGAAAGACCACTCGGCCGGACTCCAGGCCCAGATAGTGGTCCGATACACGATTCAGGAAACTCAGGTTCTGCTCGCAGAGCAGTATGCCCGCTCCTTCGCGCGCGCGCGACATGATGCACTCTGCCATGTGGTCTATGTTTTCCGGTTGAACGCCTTCGGACGGTTCGTCCAGAACCAACATACGGGTGTCCTCGATCATTGTGCGCACAAAGGCGAGGATCTTGCGTTCGCCTCCCGACATCGTGCCGGCGGGTTGGTCCAGACGCTCCGCAAGCCTTGGAAACCTGGCAAAGTAGCGGTCCGGCATTTCTCGCGTAGTGCCCAGCGCCAGGTTTTCCCGCACCGTCAGATCGTCGAACACCATCCCGATTTGGGGCATGTAACCGACGCCAAGGCGCCGCCTCGCGCTCGCAGGCAGGTTGGAGAGGTCCTGTCCATTCAGCCGAACTTGTCCGCTTGCGGGTCGCAGTCCCCCTTGCACAAGTCTCGCCAGAGTCGTTTTGCCAACCCCATTTCTGCCAAACACACCCAGCACGGATCCGGTCTCGATCTGAACCGTCACGTCAAACACGACGTAGGTGTCCCCATACCCGCCAGTCAGGTTATCGAGTGCGAGCAGCGCGTTCATTTCGTGCCCCCGACATAGACTGCCCGAACGTTCGGATCGCTGCGGACTTCGTTGAACGGGCCGGAGGCCAACACCTTGCCCTGATGCAGCACCAGCACCTTGTTAGAGATAGATTCGACGATACTCATGTCATGTTCGATCACGATCACGAGGCCGCCGGTCCTGACCTGAAAATGCTGTATCAGATCGGTCATCAAACGGGTTTCATCTGGCGAGAGACCTGCGCATGGTTCGTCCAGAAGCAAGACGCGCGGTTCGGCCGCGATGGTCATGGCAAGTTCGAGGAACTGCCTGTGCCCCTGCGGCAGAGCTCTTGCCGGATTGGTCAAACCCTCCTGCAGCGGGACCAATGGGTGAGCGAGAAGGGAGGTCAGTGAGCCGGACTGCCAATACGCGGTAGATTGTCGGAACAGGTCCACAATGCCTGCTCGATTGGCCATCATGGCCAAGGTCAGGTTCTCGAATACCGTCAGCGAGAAAAAGACCGAAGGCACCTGCATCTTCCGGCCAATCCCGCTCTGCAACGCTTTGTGTGGGGGCCTGTTTTCGATCCGCTCGGATCCCAGACGGATTGAGCCCTCAGAGACGGGCAGATTGCCGGTGATCGCATTCAATGCGCTGGTTTTTCCGGCTCCGTTTGGTCCGATGATGCCGACAATTCCGGTGTCGGGCGTTTCGAACGTAACACCGTCCAGTATGCGGACGACGCCATGCTGCGATTTGACGTCGCTGAAGCGCAGCGGTGCACGGGTCTTCTGGGCGCGGGTGGAAGGCGGCGTTGTCGTTTCTGGCATTTGCGCAAGCTTGAGCGGTCGCAGTTTGCCAAACCCGGTTTGCAACATTTGCGCGATCCCGCCGGGTGCCTTGAGCACCACCAGAATGAAGGCTCCGGCCATCAGCAATTCCCAATATGGGAAGCTGTTTCTCAGTTCCGCAGACGCCCAGCCGACAACCACAGCGCCAAGCAACGGACCCAAAGCGTGGAACCTGCCCCCGACAGCCGCAAGGATCACCAGTTCAGCGGACAGGGCAAATCCCGTGGCGGTTGGTGTGACGATTCCCTGATGCGACGCAAACAGCCCACCCGCCAGCGCCGCAAGACAAGCGGAAAACGCAAAGGCCGCGCCTTTGACGACATGTGTCGGAAACCCGAGCATTTGCAGGCGTGGCTCATTGTCGGCCACTGCCCGGACCACAAGGTCGACGGGCAGCCGGTTCAGGACGAGCAGCAGGATGGTCACGCCCACGGTCACCGCAACGATCACATAGTAGAATCCGCCGAATGGATCGAGATGTCCAAGACTGCTGAACCCACTCAACCCGTTGAACCCGCCGGTCAGGCTGGTTGCCGTTCCAGCGACCTGTTCTGCAATCATCACCAAAGCCAGGGTGATCAGGGAGAAGTATGGGCCACTTTCACGGCGACCCCGAAAAATCAGCGTCGCCAGCAGAAATGCCGCGCCGGCCAACATCGCCAGGACCCCGATGGCCAAACACAGTTGACCTACGAGCGAGACATCGGCGCGGAGGGTCATCGCCGTGGCATAGGCCGCGACACCGAAAAAGAGCGCTTGGCCCAAAGGCAATACGCCGGCCTTGCCCCAAAGGTATCCGATGCCCTGCGCGGCGATGCCGTATATCAGGTAGAGCCCCAGCTGGTAGGCGGCGAAATCCCCGAAGATTTCCGGGATCACCAGTAGCAGGGCCAAAAGCAGGCTAGCGGGCAGAAGAACGGATGCCATCAGGCTTCAGCCACAAAAAGAGAATGGAGAGGGAGAGGACCGCAAGATACCCGTAAGTTTGGCTGAACAAAGCGCCAATCAGCGATTGCACACCGGCGATGATGCCTGATCCGAGTCCAAGGCCGCCGAGGCTGCCGAGGCCGCCAACAACAAGCGCAAAGAACGATCTGATCAGGTAGTCGAGACCCATCATGGGTTCGATCCTGATCGTCGGAGCGAGGATCATGCCGGCCAATCCTGCGGTGCAACAGCCAAAGACAAACGCTGCAGAGGATAGCCGCGCGGTGTTGATCCCAACCGCTTCGGCCAGATCAGGGTTACCAACCATGGCCTTGATGCGGGTCGCGACCATGGAGCGGGCGTTCCACCAGACCAGCAGCGCAAACCCGAGCGCGATCGCGGCGATGACGGCCAAACGGTAGGCCGGGTAATCCGCGCCGAAAACGCTGACAGTGCCGGAGATTGGCGCACTCACAGACTGGTACCCGCGGCCAAACACCAGTTCGACGATCTCGCGCAGCAAAATGGCGATCCCCCAGGTGGCAAGCAGGCTGTCAAACATGCGTCCATAGAGGTGCCGGATGATGGTCCTCTCGATTACGAAGGCAATCAGCCCTACTGTCAGCAGGCAGACGGGAAGTTGAAGCCAGGCGGGCAGGCCCATGCTGGATGTGATGATCGGAGCATAGGCACCGATCATCACGAATTCGCCGTGGGCCATGTTCATGATCCTGAGCTTGCCAAAGACAATCGCCAGTCCAAGCGCGATCAGCGCAAGCGTACTGATTTGCCAGATCAGGTTCAGAACAAGAACGAACGACATGCCGGAATCAGTTCGCGCAGGCCTCGGACGAGGGGACGTCATCGAAGGAAGCAACGATTTCAAATGTGCCGCCCGTCCCATCGGCAAGGTAAATCGTTTGGGCCACATGCCGGCCTGTCATAGTGTTGTCGCCCCGAGGCGTGCTCCACGTCGTGCCTTCGGCGGCGGAATCCATCGCTGCCACGTCGAGACTGCCAGCTTTTTCAGCCAGCGCGTCCAGCAGCATCAGGCCCTCATAGGCGGATTGGCCAAGACCATTCAGCGGAGGCGCATCTGCTCCGAACGCCGCAGTGTAATCGTCGGCGAAGCGCGCGGCCGCGTCGGTGTCGATGGCCGAAAAGTAACCCGATGAAGAAAAGAGCCTGTTGGCGTTGTCCGCGCCAATGCCGGCAAGCGTATTCTCCTCGATCAAGGTCCCCAGCCGGATCGCCTGATCATCCAATCCGAAGCCCGCGAAACTGACGTTAAAGCCGACCGATCCGCCACCGACCAATGTGATCAGAACGGCGTCTGCGCCGCTGTCGACAATGCGCTGCAACGAGCTGTCAAACTCTGTGACGGTGAAGGGGACATACTCCTCACCCACGACCTCGCCGCCGGAGTCGCTGATGTAGTTCTTGGCCAGAGCATTGGTATCGCGCGGCCAATTGTAATCGTGGCCAATCAGATACCACTTTGAAACGCCCTCAGTTTCAGCCAGGTGTGGGATCACAGGGGCCAGCTGCTGGCTGGGTGTTTCGCCCGTGATGTAAAGGCCATCCGCGCAGGATTTGCCCTCGTAGACTGGGGTGTATACATAAGGGACCTGTCCGTTGAACCGCCCGATCAAGGCCTCCCGCACGGCTGAATCGTGCATGCCTACAAAGGCCTGAACCCCTTCACCTTTCCAAAGTCTCAAAGCGGCCTGCGCGGCCTCGGCGGGCGGGACGCCGACATCCGCGAACACCAGTTCAATCTGTTCCCCGTTTATGCCGCCCTCGGCGTTGATCTTGTCTGCGGCCAGTTTTGCGGCATTTCGCGTCGATGGACCAAAGAGGCCAGCCGGCCCGGAATCGGGGACAAGAACCCCGATTTTGATCTCTGCTGCAACAGAAGATGCACCGACCACAGCAGCCAGCGCGGCGCAGGATGCGAACGTTATGTATCTTTTCAACATGATGGTTCTCCCTGATGTTGTGGCGATTACTTCGCCATTGATCTTTCCACCGCTGCGGCAAGCGCGAGCAGCAATGTGTCTTGTCCCGGCAATCCGTCAAACTCGATTCCGACCGGAAGGCCGGACGTGACCGGACACGGAAGTGAGATGCCTGGTGCCCCAATGTTCGATCCCAGATCGGTGTTGCGGATGTATGTGGGAAAGGTCGGAACCTGTTCGCCATTCAGCGACACCGTTTCGTCTTCACCAATGGGGCGTGCGGTGAGCGGGGTTGTGGGAAAGGCGATCGCGTCGAGGCGATGGTCTTCGAAGACACTCCCATAGATTTCGCGCATTGCGGGGCGATGTTTGTCCATGGCCGCGCGGTAGGCGGCCTCAGGCATAGCTTCATCACCCAGCTGGCTGCCGATCGCGCCCGCCACATCGGGCGACCCGATGCCAGAGATCAAATCGGCAAAGGAAATCTCGGGCGCATGCTCTGCCAGATAAGCGGGCAGGTCGCGCATGACTTCGTAGAACACGACAGGAAAACTAAAGGCTTCGTTATGTGGCCAGATTGGCTCCAGGCTGACATCAATCAGTCGCGCGCCGGATGCCGACAAAACGGACAGCTGTGCTTCGACAGTTTGCGCGACGTGGGGTTCGAGGTTCTCAAAGTACATCTGCCGCGGTACGCCGATCGTGAAAGCCGACAAGTCCGCGGGCTGGGGCGATGTCACTTCACCTGACAGAACAGTGTCAAAAAGCGCGATGTCCCGCACACTTCGCGCGAGTGGGCCAACGGTGTCGCGGGTGTCAGAGATGGGAACAACCCCGTCCGCGGCGTATCTGCCCGTCGTGGGCCGGAACCCGATGACACCGCACAAGGCTGCGGGTATTCGGCAGGACCCGCCAGTGTCAGTGCCCAGCCCGGCAGGGAAGATGCCGCTGGCGATTGCCGCGGCTGTTCCTCCAGATGAACCACCGGCAATGAGCTCCGCGTCAACAGGGTTCCGAACAGCACCCGTAACCGCATTGTTAGATGTGATCCCAAAGGCCAGCTCATGCATTCCCGCCTTGGCGCCAATGAAGCCGCCAGCCTGGATGATCTGTTGCACAACACCGGCATCGCGCGCGGGCGTGTGGTGGAGGAGGGCGCCAGTTCCGCCGGACGTCGGGTATGTTGTGGTGTTGATGTTGTCCTTGGCGATGACGGGCAGCCCGGACAGCGCGCCGCTCGGAAAGGTGTCGAAAGCGTCCGTCGCGGCACGCACGACATAGTCTGGGTCAAAGGATTGAAGGGCGTTGAGATCGGCGGCCTTGTGCGCGCGATCGGCAAGCGCTTCGGCATAGGCCGCTGGTGAAAGCGCGCCGGTTTGGAACCCGGACACCACGTCGGTTGCGTCCATTTTGGCGAAATCTTGTGTCACGCAGGCCTCCCGAATTGATGGGAGACAGAATAGAAAGCGAGAGGATCAGACGCCTATCATCACTAATAATGATTTTTCTCGGCCAGGAACTGCGCAAGCTGCGTCCGCCTGTTCAGGCCGGACTTTCTGAAAATCGCTGCAATATGGGATCGCAACGTGGGTTTTGAAAAGCCCAGCTTGCCGCAAATTTCGGCATCCGTCAGTCCAGTCACAAGCATGTCCGCAACCTCGGCCTCGCGGACCGTAAACCCCAGATCGCTTGAAATCTGCGAATACCGAAGCGACGGGAGCTGTTCAGCAGCACTGCGCGCGCGGATCAGGGCGTTGACAAGGCTTGGCCCGACGGCATCGACGATTTTGGCGTCCCGGGGGGTGAAGTCTTCGCGATTGACCCCGCGCCATATCCGAAGATCGCCTATGTTGTCGCCCCGGTCATAGGCAAAAAAGTTGAGCCCGTAACAGAGCCCGTCCTGCTTCAGAAAGTCGTTGAAGAATTCCGTTTTGACCAGCTTGTCGTGCCGCATGACTTCGCTGACCGGCGTGGCCTTGCGCCGCTTTTGCAAGGTGGGTGTGATCGGGTCGTGGAACTGGAAATAGCTTTCGTACTGCTGCAGATTCTCGTCCGTCATGTTGATCTGCACGCAAGAAACATATTTCTGCGTCTTGTCGTCCCAGACATATGAGGCGAAGTAGTCGGCCTTCAGGAGTTCGAGCATTTTTTGACCGACGCGCCGACGCACTTCCGAATGGTCAAACTCACCACTCAGGTCGCGCATGATCGAGAAGATCAGATCGGCTTCTTCGTCGGTCAGGTTCACGTTGGCTCCAGCAGATGGGGCGTATGCCAGTATTTTTGATCCCTGGCGTTTTGACAAAGAGTTTCTTTTTGCGCTTGCCGCCTAGACGGGCGGTTTGAGCTGCAGGCCAGATTGAAAGGCCCGCTGCAGCAGCGCATCCCGTCGCTCCGCAGAGCCTTTCGATCCGTTGAGAACCTCCAGCTTTCGGCTCGTGAACCCGAAATAGCCGAAGGTGCCGTCAATCCATGCGGTCTCAATCGCATTCAGATATCCGCTCTGGTCCATTTCATCGGATGAAGCGCCGGCGGGAATGAGAAGTACCCCCGTGCGTGGACGCTGAAGAGACTGTTCGGGATCATCCAGTTGATCGTAGGCCCAGCCCCAGGACCAGACGCGATCGACCCAGCCCTTTGTCATCGCAGGCATACCCCACCAGAAAAGCGGGAACACAAAGCAGACCGCATCCGCCCGACCAATCCGAGCCTGTTCTTTCAAGACGTCGATGGGGACTTCGCCTGTCTTGTCTCCTTCCACATCGCTGAGCGACCAGCGGGGATCAAATCCCTCGGAATGCAGGTCGGCAAGTTCGCTTGTGTGCCCGGCAGCTTCGGCTCCTGCCAAAAACCTGTGAGCAACAGCGGCGCTGAAAGACGTTGGATCTGGATGATCAAGGACCGTCAGGACGTGCATGGCTTTCGTCTGTTCAGCGCCGCGGTATCAAATCTTCAGGTCAAGCCGAGGCTTCCAGAAGGGCCGGAACAGCTCGATTTTTGGGCACCGGTTCATGACCACTTTCAATCCGGCATCCTCTGCCAGTTTTGCGGCCGCGTCGTCATACACGCCAATCTGTCCCCAAAGCACCTTGGCCCCGATGGCAATGGCCTTTTCCGCGATCCCATACAGCTCTTCTTTCGGGCGAAACACTTCGACCATGTCCACCGGGCGATCAATCTCTTCGAGGGAGTGATAAACCGGGATGCCCCGGATCTCTTTCAGCGTAGGATTCGGGTTCACGGGCAGCATTTCGTAGCCCGTTTCGTGCAGGACGCGCAGCACGCCATAGCTGAACTTGGTTTTGTCCGCGCTCGCACCAACCATTGCGATGGTCTTGGTCTCTTTGAGGATTTCCGCAATGTAGTCAGGCGCGTAATCGTAGATATAGTCGATATCTGCGGTGGACATTTCTCAGACCTCTTTGGGGATAGCGATGTCCGCCTTAAGCTCGTGGGGCTCAAGCGGATCAAGAAATGGATTTCGATAAAGGCGGTCGTGGCTCTCGACCCCGATTTCCAGCGTAATGTCCGAGACCGGTCGCGCCACACACAAGATCACATATCCTTCTGCAATCTGACGGTTGTTCAGGGCAACCTGCCGGCGCTGGTTGACCTCTCCGTCGATGAGTTTCGCGGCACAGGTAATGCACCCGCCATACTTGCAGCCATAGGGCAGATCGACGCCCTGCTCGCGCAAGCTGTCGAGCAGCGGGCGACGGGGGTCTACCGTGTACGTCGCGCCCGAGCGATTTGCGAGTGTGACAGTGAAATCCGTCATGACGGCGCGTTCCTGTCCGGCCAAAGCCGCTCTAGTGGTATTTGCAGTCGCAGGTCGGTCACAACCAGATGTCCGATGTGCAGTCCCCGCCGGGATACCGGGTTTCATGGCAGCGTGATGGCCCATTGGGCTCATTGCCGAAATCCACGATGAAATCAGGGTTGATGGACATCCCGCCATTTTCCGGATCGCAGTCGATCATGACCATGACACCCCCTTGTTCGCGTATCTCGGGATAGAACTGGTTGTCCCAGGTCGAGAACAAAGATGTGGTGACATAAAGTCTCCGACCGTCCAGTGAAAGCTGGAACATCTGGGGACCGCCGGCCATCTTCACGCCGTTCACTTCTGGCGCGCGACCAAGAAGCCCGCCCATCCAGACCTGCCCTGTCAGCTTGGGATTATGGGGGTCCGAGATATCGTATTGGCGCATGTCGCCGTGCAGCCAATTGTTGAGATAGAGGTATTTGTCGTCCATCGACACCAGAATGGCGGACATCACACCGGGCACGGGGATTGGCCACGCGGGATGCGGTTCGTTTTCCACATCAATGATCTTCTCCCATTGCCACTTTCCAGCGTCGTCTTTCCAGAAATGGATGACATTGGCGGCGAGCGCGGCACCGCAAAATCCGTGGCTGCTGTCGGGGTCGTGCAGAAACTTCACTTCGAGCGGGATCAGCCCATCTTCGCCCAGATACATCGTTTCGGTCGGAACCCGCTTTTCGAAGTCCCAGAAGTGAAGCCTGCGACCGTACTTAAGATGGCCGACCTCCTCGAGATCGAAGCCGGGCATAAAGGTGTTGGGTGCGGCCCATTCGGAAGAGACCATCACGTTGTGCCGGGGCTGATACCAGAAGTCATATCCGAATGGGATGTCGCCCATCGAGTTTTCCCAGCGCCCCACAATCTCGAAATCCTTGTTGAGGTGCAGGTAGCCTCCCGGTGCCTCACCCTTGGCATCTCCGAGCATGGAAATGATAATTTCAGAGCCGAGGCAATGCACCGTATGAGGCCCCGAAAGGTTGGTTTTTGCTTTGATCTCTGCGCCATCGATGACCTTGTGCAGGCGCGGTGCACGCGGATCGGTTGCGGTGTCGATGATGTGAATGTTGTTGGACCGGACTCCGGGCACCAGCAGAAAGCGGCGCGACATAGAGGAATCGTCATGACAGGAGGAACATGCGTTCCAACCCATGTGATGTAACTCGTCGCCTATGCCCGGCATTTCAAGCCGATGGATGACTTGACTATAGGTCGGGCTTTGAGGATCGGCATCGACCGTCGCAAGGTAGTCAGGCTTTTGGATCCCGGTGCCGGTATAGATTGCAATTGTATAGAGCAGGTTCTCGGGCGCAGCCTTGATTGCCTCCGCCGGCGAGGCATAGCCCGGCCCACAGCAGTCTGACATGTCGTTCCTCCCTGACAGCAGCCATCAGCATGTGACAGGCAATCTGGAAGAGATTCAATGCCAATAACGGCGCGCGGCGCCATTCGCTCTTGGCTGAGCCTTTGGGCACGTTACCCAAAGCCTCGCGGTTTCTTGGCGGTTCCACGCACTGGTCTGAGATCGGCCCACCCAGATTGGGGTGGGCCGTTTCGTTCTTTGTCTTGCTCAACGTGGTGCAACCCAGTGCAGACCGACAAGCAGAAACACAGATGCAATGATGCAAGCCGCCGCGCGCAGGCTGTTCCAGAACGACCAGCGCGGAACATAGTGTCCTTCCCAGTACACGCGCGCTTCCTCGCTTTCGTAGGCCATGTTTGCGAGTGCATTGTTCATGGGCACGTTCACCAGGACTGTGACGCCGAAACAGCCCAGAAGGTAGGTCACCCCCGCGCCTGCAATCAATGCGCCCGCGGGTATTGGCAGGACGGTCACGCCATAAATGACGATCACCAGTGACACCGGGGCAAGACCCAGAAACAGGGTCATGAAAACCCGCCGATAGACTTCGCGATTGATTGACTGCATTGCCTGCACGCCGCCCGCGCGGCTGGCCCCTGCCAGTGCGCGCATGATAAAATCGGAAAAGGCGAGGAAGACGCCTCCCACAAGCGCATAGGCGAGCAGCGCGATCTGCAGCAGAACGATCATCCATAGTGACATTGTTTTCACCTCCTTTTTGCCGGGTCAGGCCGCTGTAGACCACGCGCCGGACTGTGCGGCGCGATGCGCGAAGTCAGCAAAGCTGCGTGCCGGACGCCCCAAAGCCTCTTCGACACCGTTGACGAGATGAGCGTTCCGCCCGTCCAGCGTCTCGCGGGCGATCTCGGTGAAAACATCGGCAACGAATGAGCCACCCGATTGCGCGACTGCGGCGTGAAACTCCTCAAAACTGATGGGCCTGTGCTGGATGGTGCGGCCCATGGCGGCCGAAAGAACCTCGGCCATGTCTGCGAAGGTCAACAGATCCGGCCCCGTCACCTCATAGAGTTTTCCAGCGTGGTGGTCCTCGGTGAGGGCCGCGGTCGCAACATCCGCGATGTCCTCGATGTCGATGATCGGTTCGGCGACGTTTCCGCCGGGCATGGGCAACACGCCAGCAAGGATGGGGTCCCGCAGATACCCTTCCGAAAAGTTCTGCGCGAACCACGCAGAGCGCACCAACGTGTAGTCGATGCCGGATGCCCGGACGGCCTCTTCTCCCAGCCGGGCGTGGTGTTCGCCGCGCCCGGACAGCAGAACCAGACGGCTCACCCCGGCCGACTTTGCAGCGGATGCCAGCGCGGCGACTTTGTCGACCGCACCGGGGAAAGCCAAATCTGGAAAGTAAGTGACATAGGCAGCGTGGATGCCTTCAAGCACCGCGGACCAACCTTCGGGATGCTCCCAGTCAAAGGGGGTATCCGCGTTGCGCGAGGCACTTCGGAAAGGCGTGCCCTTGGCATTCAGTCTGGCGGCAACGCGAGATCCGGTTTTTCCGGTGGCGCCAATTATGAGTTTAACTTGATCGGTCATAGGGATGCTCCCACAGAGTGTGACAATTGATGAACCAATCGGTGACGGAGCTTTGGTCATCGCGATGATCACGTGATCGCCGGCGCCCGGTATCGAATGGCGGTACATCAGGGTGTACGTTCTGAGCGTTGGGTGGTCTTGACGGCAGCGGCCAAGGCGTTGACCGATACGGTCAGGCGTGCGCGCGCTTGCGGTAGCTGGCGGGCGTGACCCCGTTCCAGCGTTTGAAGGCGCGGGTAAAGGAACTCTGCTCGGAAAACCCGGTCAGAAAAGCTATCTCGGACAACGCGTAGCGCTCATCGCGGAGCAACCCCTCGGCCAGATCGCGTCGCGTTTCCTCGCTGAGCATCTGAAAGCTCAACCCGACATCTGCAAGACGCCGGTGAAGCGATCGCACGCTCATGCCCAACCGGCGTGCAACGTCTTCCATCTTGGGAAGCCCGTCGCTGAGCGAGCGGGCGATGACGTCACGAAGCCGATCTCGCAAGCCAGCTTGCGGACCGAGTTTCGATAGTTCCTGTTCCAGATGCCCGATCAGGAACTGTGTGATGCCCTGATCTCCGAGCCTGTTGGGGGCCTGCAGTGCAGCTTCTGAAATCAGCAATCCATTTCTGTCAGAGCCAAACACAACCGGGCAGCCGAAATACGCCTCGTGGGCATTTTGATTGTCCGGTGGGGGATGTCGCACATGCACCTCAAGCGGTGTGAATTGACCATCCGGAGAAACCTCTCGCGCAATAGCGACCGCGCTGGCCAGGGTGGCTTCGTTCGACAGCCTGAGGCCGAGACGCGGCGGCCCGGAGCGATGCAAGAGAAACCATGTCCTGTCCCCTTCGGGTATAAGCTCATATTCAACGACGCTCGTCCAAAGGCGCGCGTATCGGGCCACGCGGGAAAACGAGCCCGAGAGGGTCACCGCTGCTTTGAACGCCAGCCCAAGTGCCCCATAGTCATCGCATCGCATAGACGCGCCAGCTCTGAGGGGGAGCGCAGTCACATCGGTCACTTCTGCAATTTGTTCCAGCAGATCGTAGTAACTATTGTCCGCGATCATCAGCTTCGGATCCGGCTTTGCTGACGCTTCGATCCCCACCGATGCCAGAAGCGCCTCGGACTCAACGTCGTCTCCGGCAGCACCGACCATTTTCCTGACAAAGAGCGATGTCACGGATCCCATGCCGCGCGTTTTAGCCTAGTGTCCTTGGATGTTGTAGGAGGATAGTGAGCGCTTGCCCCCCAAGCGGCGGAGTCTGGTCGATGGTCCGTGTTGCAGGCGGCAAGGTGGTTTTGCTGAGGGCGGGGCCGCCGTTTCGCACCTGAAAATTGCTCTGGTTGACGCGACTGCGGATCCAAAAAACGCAACGGAAGGGTGGCAAAGGCTGGGGCGCACCGACTAACTCAACTGATATCATTAAGATCTGTTCAGTCGATCAAGCCAGTCTGGAGATGCCATGCTTTGGAAAGTCGTCAAGATCGTCGTCGCTGTTTTGGTCTGCGCGGTTATCGGCGTCACAGGCTATCTGCTGATCGCGCCGCCCGATCTGCTGAGGGTTGGGACCAATTACTCCGCTAAAATCGTTTGCTCCAACGTGTTCGTAGCGGGTCGCGACGCGGAGGAGGTCCTGGCGATCGACGTCCAGGCACCGGGTCATCCGTTGCTGAAACAAATCTCGGTTGATGTGGACGAAGAGGCGCAGAGCGTAGAAGCACGGATTTTCAGGTTCTTTGCGCCCGCCAAGTCCCAGTTTCGCGAGGGGCTGGGCTGCACCAATATCCACAATGCTGAATTGAGCACTGCGACACTTTCCGCATTGGCGCCCTTGCCAGAGGCGCTGTGGCCCGAGGGCAATCAAGTCAACACGTCACAAGACCCAAAGGTACTTGAGGTGCTGTCTGATGACACTCTTCTGGGCGAAGGGTATCGCGCGGTGGTGGTTGTGCGGAATGGCCGTATCGTCGGCGAACGTTATGCGCCAGGCTTCGATGCCGACACCCCGCTACTGGGTTGGTCGATGACAAAAACAGTTGTCACCGGTTTGATTGGAACCCTGATCGAAGCGGGGCAGATGTCCTTGGATGATGCCCTGATCGAGAGCTATCCGGATTGGGAGCAAGACACGCGTAAGGACGTCACGATCGAGGACATGCTCGCCATGTCCAGCGGGCTGGAATGGAACGAGGACTACGGCGATGTCTCGGACGTCACCAAGATGCTCTATCTCAGGGATGATATGGCGGGCTTTGCCTCTGATCGAACCGCCGCCGCTGAGGTTGGATCGGAGTTCAACTATTCCTCCGGCACGTCCACGATGCTGTCGCGCGCCTGGCAGGACAAACTGTCTGATGACGGGCTCAGCTATCCACGCGATGCTTTGTTCGAACCGCTGGGGATGACCACCGCACTGATCGAAACTGACGCGATGGATACCTTCATCGGGTCCAGCTACATGTACGCTACGGCCCGCGACTGGGCGCGATACGGGCTGTTTTTGCTGCAAGACGGGGTCTGGGACGGAACGCGATTGCTGCCGGCGGGCTACACCGACTGGATGTTTGAACCTGTGGCGGTATCGAACGATCTCTATGCCAATGGCCATCTCTGGATCGAAGCGCCGGGCGATCTGCCCGCGTTCGAAGACGCTGTTTGGCTGCAAGGCCATGATGGGCAGTCCATTGGCATCTTCCCATCACATGACATGGTCGTTGTGAGGCTGGGACTGACGCCTTCGCGTCTTGGCTACTCTTCGCTGCCCCTGGCGCAGGCTCTGATTGCGGCATTTGAGGATTGATAGACGCACGTACTAAGGCTTTGGCGTCTAACCAAACGGGGGTTAACACAGACTGAGAGACTGGTGCGCAGCCCTCTCTGATCAGGGCGGGTCAGGTTAGCTTTTCAGTCGCGTGATCAAAGGGAAGATCGCCAGGACAAGCAGGGCTGCGATGAAGAAAGGTGCGCCGGGCAGGTAGATACCTTCACCGTTCACAAACCGCTCGAATACGCCGGTCAGAACCAGTGGTGCCGCCACGGCAGCGACCGATGACAGTGATGCAATCACACCCTGCACCAGCCCTTGTTGGTCCTCACCCACGCGGTTTGCGGCAAACGCTGTCATAACAGGTGGCGCCATGTCGGAGAGCGCCGCGATGGGCAAGAAGACAACAACGGCCCAGACCGCTCCTGCCGCTCCAAAACCCACCATTCCGACGACAGATGCCACCAGTGCGATCAACAAGGTTCGGTAATCGCCCAGATGCCGAGTCATTCGTGGCAAAACACCTGCCTGCACGGCCGCAATCAGGACCCCATAGGCAGACAGGGTGAGACCAATTGTGAACCCATCCCAGCCAAACACTTCACGTCCCCAAAAGGCCCAAAGCGTGGGGTAAACCATGTTTGCGAACTCAAAGACAAAGATGCAGATGAGCGGGATGGCAAGGCCGGGGATCGCGAAAGCCTGCGCAATGCTGGCGAACGGGTTCAGGTCGCGTTTGCCAAAGGGCCTGCGGCTTTCTTTCTTAAGTGACTCCGGCAACACAAAAAAACCAAATGCCACGTTGAGCGCGGACAAAGCGGCGGCGATCCAGAACGGAGCGGTGATATGCCAGCCCGATGCAAGGCCACCAAGTGCCGGGCCCAGCACAAAGCCAATGCCAAAGGCGGCGCCGATCATACCAAAGCGCGCGGCGCGTTCTTCCGGTTCAGAGATATCAGCGATGTACGCGGTTGCCGTGATGTAGGTCGCCCCCGCCATACCGGCGACAATGCGCCCGACCAGCAAGACCCAGTAGGTCTGAGCCAGTGCCATGATGACGTAATCGATGGTCAGCGTTGCCAATGCGAGTATCAGGATCGGTCGTCGTCCATAGGCGTCCGACAGGCTGCCAACGATCGGGCCAAAGAGGAACATTGCGGCTGCGTAGGCCGACATCATGATCCCGCCCCAAAAGGCACCCTCCGCCGTGCTGTCTGCACCGACCCGGTTCATAAGGTCGGGCATGATCGGGAACACGATCCCGATACCAATCGCGTCGATCATCAATGTCGCGAGAATGAAGAGATAGGGGCCATTCAGCTTCATGCGGCCACCCGACACCCGAAATCACCGACTGGCAAGTTGCAAATTGGATGCACCTTGTCGCGGTTTCTCAGGGCGGAATGACCACCCTGCGCTGCTTTGAACCACAGGAACCGAACCGTCAGGGACTCTGAGCCGGACGTTTCCGTTGGTTGGCCCGTTTGGCGGTGTCGTCTCAGTTGCTGGGCGTGTACCAGATCGGCGAAGTGTAGGCCCGTTCAACAAGCTTCATAGGCACTTCAGGTCCGAATGCTGCGTCTTCGAAATAGGCGGCGTCATAGGCGGTCCAGCGGGGCGTTGGAATTTCAAGAACCCGTGCATAGTAGAATGCGCTCGCCGAAGGGTCGAAATCGGGATCCTCCCAAACGGTGATCAACTCCGGGGCACCGATTGTGTTTGTCCAAGTGGCGTTTGCGACATCGACTGTATCGCCGACAGGTGGGAGCTTGCCGTCTGCGTCTGGGACACGGTCGCCGGCCCAGACGACGTCATAGATTTTCTCTTGTGGCATGCCGGCGGCATCCAGCCAGCCCTTTACGATCTGAATACGGTCCAGATTGCCGGAGAATGGATCCTTGATCGCAGCCACAAGGAACCGCGGCGCGGCGTTCGGGTCATCGCTTGGTGCAAGATCCCCGCCCATCGGAACGCCCTTCCCATATCCGCGGGCAGCTGGATTGCGGCTTTGCGCGTCCTGATCGCCAAAGTCCCAGCCGCCAAATAAGCGAACGCCGATCCTGGGGCCGGTGGTCCCATAGACCTCCTTTCGCTTCATCGCATCCCAGATCGCGGCACGGGTGTTTTCGGTGGCCCAGACCGCTGTCAGGCCGGACGCACCAAGTTGCCAGTCCTTTACGGTGCGCCCTTCAAAGTCAAACGCGTTCCCGGTGGACCGCTCAGGCGAAGGCTCGCTGGCCGGAAACTTGCCGAAGAAGTTGTTCTCCTCAGCAGAGGAGACACCGGTGTGGTCGTCCGTCGACCCGACAAGGCCAAACTTGAACGGGTTCACGCCGAACTCGGTCTTGAGTGCTAAACCGTTTTTCAGCGCTTCGCGCGCGTATTCGCGTTCGATCATACCCGGTTCTTTTGGAACGACATTGAGGTTCCCTTTGTCCCAGATCTCGAAATCCGCAAACTCATCAGAAGGCGCAAGGCTCGGATGCTGTTCGGATGTGCCTTTGCTTTGGGTGATCTCGTACAGAGGCTCCCACCGGTTTCGCTGCATGGCCCATTCGGCATCAATGGGCTTGCCATCCGGGGTTTCGGTCGAGAACATCAGGCCATTGGACAGGTTGCCATTGTGAGGAATAGCCAGAACCCGACCGCCGGTTTCTTTCTCATAAGCAGCCATCCAATCCCAAAGCTCGTTTGGGATCTCAGTGTCGAATGTCGTCAAGGGACGCACCCGGTCCGCCAACGACTTTCCGTCGCGGTAAATCACGTTCCGATGCAGATTGTTCCCGCCGCCGTAGTTCGACGTCCATTCATAGCCGATCATGGCGGAGAACGTTCCCGGGTCATCGTGACCTTCGACGATGTCCGTCATCATCCGCCACATGTCGAACTGGGTGTCCTGGTCCGTCACGGCGTCAGGCAGTTGCCCCAGCCCTTGTAGCGTGATCATCTCCATCACCACCGCAGTTGCGGCCTCGCCACCGGCGTTCATGCCGACGTTCCACTCTTTCAACTTCGGATCTGCAAGCAGATTTGGGTCTCCGGCGAGCACACCTGCCATGATGCCAAGCGCGTCCGAGTGATCCGTGACCACAATCCAGTCATAGGGGCGCGACAACCGCACCGGAAGGCCCGTGCTGGAGGTGATCTCCTCGCCCTTGGCGTAGCGTAGCGCCTGATCCGGATCGACCCGCGTGCCTGCCGCGATTGCGTCAGGCGACCACGAGGTGTGCAGGTGTTGCTCTCCCCAGAGCGGCGCCGCCGGGTAGGCTCGGCCAGCATAGGGGGAATAACTTGGTTGATTGAAGAAACGTTCGACACGTGCAGGATCGATGGTGCCGCCATCGGTGGTGACTTGTGCCGGTACGGCTGCGGGCAAAAGGAAAAGAGCGGCTGATAGGGCTGTGACAAAACGCATGACGGCTCCTGACTTTGTTGACCGGGCATCGAGTATCGAAGATGAGGATCTCTGAAGATGAGCGACAAATCAACGTTCTTCTCAATTGCGATTTTCTGATCACGCACAGCGCCGATCAGTCATCGACCTCCAGATCAAGGACAAGAACGCCGTCCATCCCACCCTCAGCGTGTTCGATGATCTGCGCGCCTAACGCTTTGTGTTCAGGGTGATCCGCGTAATGCTTCAGCGCCGCCCAACTGTCGAAATCAATGACGAAGCCGTGCATGTAGCCACGTTCGATCTGTTCGGGACTCTCGGAGCGTCCGCCTGTGAAACTGCGTGCACCGGGCAGGGCCTCGGTCAACGCCGCGAGCCCAGAATAGATTCCTGCGATCCTGCGCTCTTCGGTTCGTGGCTTGAATTTTGTGAGCACGATGTGGCGGATCATTGTCTGGCTCTTTGCGTCAACGGTGGGTTTGTAAGTTCAACAGATCGGAAAAGGGGTCATTTCCCCCGTGATTTCTTCCGCTTCGAGCAGGTGCACGGAAGCGAACTGCTGCAAGACCGCCTCTGATTGCGTGGGGCGAAACACCATGTGAGTCGGGGCGCTTGCATGACGCGGCGGGCACAGCCCGTGCTGGTTTGACGACGGATCGAAGAAAGGACTTGGGCGGAGTTCGGGGGGGTGTACCGGGTGCGCCATCCACTTCCCGCCATAGCAGAAGGCAATGCGGTCGCGGATCACACGCGTGCTGCGCAAAAGCTGTGACAGGCGTGGATGGCCGGGTAAGCCGTGGGGGCAGGTCTTCAAAACCGGGGTCACGATGAACAAGGCAGGCTGTATCTCAACGTTCAACGCCTGATCAAAATCGGAGGGTTTCACCAGTAAGGACCCAACGGTGAAGTCATTCGCCGGTCCATCCTCTGGCAGGCCGAGCACCGTGCTGCTGCCGCCGGTATTGATGATCTGACACTGCTCGGGTGTGAGGCCGTCGACAAAGGCTTGAAGGCGCTCCGTCGCGCGTTTTTGGGCGGGTGCGCCCCCACCTAAGAATCTGGGAAGGGCGTTTACATGCGCCTCATACCCCATCAGCCCGACCGGGTTCAGTCCTCCGTCTATTGTTCTGTCGAGGCTATCTCTCAACGCTCTCGGAGAGTCAAAACCACCACGCCCCAGACCGATGTTCACTTCAAATGCGATGCGCAGGGATCGACCTGTTTCAACAGCCAGTTGGCGATAATCGGCGAATGTTTCGGCACCATCGATCAGCCATGTGACGCGCTCCGCGTCGGGGTTGGTCGTCAGGAACTCTGCCGCTGCAGCTACAGGCATCGGTTTGCCCATAAGGGCACTGGCTTTGGGGAACGTTGCAAGGACGCGTGCCGTCAGGGGCAGGTGAAACGACATGACCTGATCGGTGCCGAAAGCGTCAAACCCAAGTTGCAAAAGGTCCGGAACCGGCAAGGATTTATCGGCCAATCGCAACCTGATGCTTGTTGTCAGGCGCCTTCGCAGGACGGCAAGGTTTTCTTTGAGCCGTTGAACATCCAGCACCAGCGCTGGGCGATGCAGTCCCGCGGAGTCGGTGGCACGGATCAGCGTGTCGAAGTAGTCGTTCACAGGCCCAACAACCTTGCGATGTACGGCGTGACGAAGCGATTGTCGGGGTCCAACTCGCGCCGTGCTTCGATGGCCATATCGAACTCGGGATAGAGCGCGCGCAGGTCCGGGGCCGTCAGCGAATGGAGTTTGCCCCAGTGGGGTCGCCCTTCGTGTTGGCGAAAGATGGCCTCCACGGCGCGCAGCAACCCATCAAACGGTTTTCCGGCTTCATGGTGGACGGCAATCGACATGCTGTCCCGCTGGAAAAAGGGGCTGAGGCTCAAATCGTCCGCACCGACAGTCCGCACTTCCATCGGGAAGTACACCTCAGGAAAGCTACGCTCCACCAGCGCAACAACCTCACGCAAGGCCGCGGGCCCCAGTTCCAGCGGCAGGTGGTACTCGGTTTCATTGAAGCGGATCCCCTCGCGGTCCGTTGGGAACGCGCGGTGCCAATCCTCGATAAAATGCTCGGTGCTGTGGGACTTTATGGCCATTCCTAACGCCAGCCGACGCAGCGCTGGCGCCCAGCCCAACAATTTGCCGGCGAGGCGCAATTGAGACAGACCTTCCTGATCACGGTCCTCTGGTCTGGCAATCGTCGGTGCCTGGCTGGCTTCGCTCTGCATCACAAGCGCCTGTCCGGACCCTGTGATGTAGTAGAATTCGACATTTCGGCAGGCGGTCATCCGTTCGGAAAAGCTGTCCAGCATGTCTTCGAGCGCGATGGCATAGCGCGTACGGTCCAGGCGGTAGGGTGGCGTGGTGTTGACCACGGCTTCGGTCACTATGCCGCCGGTTCCGATCCCGACCGCCATAGCCCGGAAAAGGTCCGGTTCAGTCTCTCGCGGGATAACGCGTTTCTCTCCGCGTCCGTCGATGAGAGTAAGCCCAGCGAGCATCGAAGAGTAACACCCAAACCTCAACCCGGTTCCGTGCGTCGCGGTTGCCAACGCTCCACCGAGAGTCTGGTCGTTGATGTCGCCCATGTTGGTAAAGGCATGCCCCAGCGCGTGCAGCTCTGCTGACACGGTTTCCAGACGACCGCCGGCACCGATCCGCACCTGACCAGGGGCGAGGTGGTCCACCTGATCGAACCCGTTCAGAGACACGAGCGTTCCGCCATCGACGGCGGCAATCGGTGTGAAGGAATGACCTGATCCGACCATGCGTATTGCGCCTCGGGCGCCTTTTACGACCTCACACAGTTCATCTTCGGTCGTCACCGCGACTTGTCGGTTTGGGCGCGCTACAGCACTGCCAGACCAGTTTGACCATTCCTTCACAGTGCCTTGCCTCGAGTGCCTTGGATCATTGGACACAGCCTACTCGCTCGTTGCCTGCTTCGATACTGCTTTGCCAGGAAACGCGTCCTTGCGTGGCGTCACCTTCGATCGCATCGTCGAGTCGAAAAGCGATCGCAATGCCAACGTTCCACTCACAACGCGACACTAGCGTGCCATTGCTTTCGCCATCCAGATGATCGCGCCGACGCACACCCCCCAAAATGCGCCGCTCACCCCAAACAGCGTCATGCCGCTTGCCGCAACAAGGAAGGTCAGAGCCGGGGCTTCCAACTGAGCTTTGTTTTCAAAGGCGGCCGTGGTCGCGCTGACCAAAGCAGGGATGAGCGCAAGCCCCGCGACAGCCGTGATCAGTTCCGCGGGCGCGCGGCTGGCCACTGACGTGACAAACCCCGCGGCGAAAGCAAGAGCGGAATAGGCGACACCTGATGTAATGGCTGCCCAGTAGCGTGTTGCCGGGTCGCGCCCGGCATCCTCGCCCGCCATCATTGCGGCGGTGATCGCCGACATGTTCACCGGAACCGAACCGAAGGGGGCGATGGCGAGGCTGACAAACCCGGTGTTCCGAAGCAGCGGCTGACGGTTCACAGGGTATTTGTTCAGTTCAAGAACAGCGAAACCCGGGATGTTCTGACCTGCCATCGTCACAAGGTAAAGCGGGAGAGCAATCGAGATGACGGACTGTACTGTAAAGGTCGGGCCGACCGGGTTGAGAGCGGGCAACCAGGCCGCGGTGTTCTGCGTTGCAGGGGCAGAGCCTTCGACCGCGAGGACCAAAACCACCAGGAACGCGATGACCGCGAGCGGCATCGCGGCCAGTCTGTTCCACATCAGACCGACGAGCCAAGCACACAGCACCGGCAAGACCAACAGGGGGATCGTTCCGAGAGCCAACGCCGGAGCCAGGCACAGTTTCAGCAGCACACCGGCCAACAACCCGTTGGCAATCGGTTTGGGGATGGCTGCAACCAGACGGCCAAGGGCCGGGACAAACCCCGTTAGAATGATCATGCAGGCGCAAATGATCATTGCACCAGTTGCCTCGGCAAATCCGCCCGGCAGCGTCGCCGTAGCGGCAAGAAAGGCGGCGCCCGGCGTGGACCAGGCGACAGCCGCCGGGATCCGCGTCACAGCGGGCAGCCAGATGCTGCAGATCCCCATTCCGAGTGTTGCAAAAAACAATCCGGTCGCCGCCTGGGCATCCGTGGCGCCCATTGCCTTTAGCCCGGCCAGCACAATTGCGAAGGAAGCGGCATAGCCGACAAATGCGGCAAGCAGGCCCATATAGACGGCCGGGATCGACAGGTCGCGGATCATTGGGTTCGGGTATTCTCAAGTCATTGCATAACGTCTTCGCAGAAGATTTCTGGTCGCGCCAGTTCCAACGCTCCGAATTGGAGCCATTGTGCGGGGTTGGGGTTACGCGCTCGATAGCAATTGGGGGTGCCGCCCAGCCTTCCCTTTTGGCACAGCCAACCATGAGTCCTGAAAAAACCAAGTGACTTCCATACCGTGTTCTCTAAGCTTCTGCCTTGTAGATTTATTGAACTGATATGAGAGCATAGACATTGACGGATGACAGTTTGTCATCAGGGGGAAAGATAGGCTCCGAACCGTTTTCTGCGCTGAGCGAGGAACTGAGCGCGGCAGATCAACAAGCGCGGTTCGAAGCAACCGCGCAGGTTCTTCGCGCAATTTCGGAAACAAGAGACGATGTTCAGCCGGTCTGCGATCTGATTGTCAAGCTTGCCAAGGAACTCTGCGGCGCCGTTTTTGCCGGGCTGGTACTCGGGCAGAAAGGGGACGCGGTTCAGCGGCTGGTGGCCAGCGACAATCTTCACCCGGACATTCAGCAGTTGTGGCTGGACGGCAAATACACAATGGAGCCCGGCAATTCGCTTGTGACCGACACAATTCTGAGCGGCGAAACCCTGCGGGTCTTGGATATGGGAGCGACCCATTTCCACAAAGCGGGCGATGAACGTTTCAAATTGATCGTCGACAAGCATGGATGCCGCAGCAATCTCTTGGTCCCGCTGCTGCAGAGCAGTGAGGCCATCGGCTGCCTAATGCTGGCACGAGATGAAGTACGCGCCTACTCCGACGATGAGGTCGAGCTGGTTCAAACCTTCGCAGCTCAAGCTGTCATCGCCATCGAGAACGTGCGTCAGTTTCGCGAGTTGCAAACCCGATTGGCGCGCGAGGGCGCGACACGTGAGGTTCTTGAGACAATCAGTCGTTCGCGGGATGACGAGGCACCCGTCTTTCGGACGATACTCGAGAACACCGCACGCCTTTGCGAAACGGATGTCGCAACACTGTGCCTGTTGAACGAGGCGGGCACGCATCTGGAGTATGCGGCTCATTTCGGGGAACAGTTGGCGACCTACGAGGTCGGTGTCGATCGCTGGTCGCTTGACTCGACACTTCAGATCGCGGAATCCGTCCGCGATGCGCGGATTGTTCATAACGTCGATCTGCGGCTCACCGATCATTACCTGAACGGCGACTCTTGGCGCCGCCAACTCGTCGACGAAGAAGGGGTCCGATCCTTTCTGACCGTGCCGCTGATGTCTGCAGACGGCGCCCCGGTGGGGGTTATCGGTATCTATCGCCGCGAAGTGCGCGCTTTCACCGAGGACGAGATTTCGCTGGTCGAAGGATTTGCCGCTCAAGCCGTCGTTGCACTCGACAACACCCGGCAGCTGACGGAATTGCGTGCGCAGTTGGAGCGTCAGGCTGCGACACAGGAAATTCTGACTGTCATCAGCCAAAGCCGCGACGATGACGCGCGTGTTTTTGACTCGGTGCTCAGACAGGCCACCCAGATCTGCCATGCGGATCAGGCTGCCCTTCTGCTTGTGAACAACGCGCGAACCCACGGGCGGTTGATGGCAAATTGGGGGCATCAAAAAACCGAGTTTGAGATTGGCGAAGAGTGGCCGCTCGACGGGTCGGTCACTGCGGCCACCGCGATACGGACGGGCGAAGTTGTTCGCATTGATGATGTCGTGGACACGGAGTTCTATCGCTCAGGCAATCCGACCGCGCTTATGTTGGTAGAGGTCGAAGGTATTCGGTCGCGCGTCGCTGTTCCCCTGATGCAAGGAGGACAGGCCATTGGTGCCATCGCAGTCAGTCGCCGCGAGGTTCGGCCGTTTTCGGACACCGACGTGGAATTGATCGAAGAGTTTGCGAAACATGCAGTGATTGCGATCGAGAACACGCGCCAGTTTCGCGAGGTTCAGGAACGGCTTGAACGGGAAGCGGCGTCCCGCGAAATCCTTGAAGTCATCAGCCAGAGCCGGGATGACGAAGCCCCGGTTTTCCGGAGTATCCTCGAGAATGCGAGCAGGTTGTGCAAAGCGCCGCTGGCGTTTCTCTCCATCGCTGATCATGCGCGCGGCGTGGCCACGATCCCTGCCAACATCGGCGCACGCACGGACTTTGACGAGGCGCTAAAGGGCTTTCTGGAGCCTTTGACGCGGACCGAACTGGTGGCCATTCGTCCCATGATCGACGGTCAGATCATTCGCCAGGACGACATTGCCGACGACCCGCTGTATCACCGGGATCGCGACCCCAAACGCGTTCAGATGGTTGACGTTGAGGGCGCGCGCTCGGTGCTTGCAGTGCCCTTGATGAAAGACGGCAAAGGGCTCGGGGTGATTGTCCTTTATCGTCGCGAGGTGTTGCCCTTCTCAGATGACGATGTGGCGCTGGTCAAAACATTTGCCGCCCAAGCCGTCATTGCAATGGAAAACGTTCGGCAGTTCAGCGAGGTACAGGCCCGCACTGCCGAGGTCACGCAGGCGCTGGAGTATCAGACCGCGACGTCGGACGTGCTGTCCGTCATCTCGCGCTCTCCGCATCAGCTCGACCCGGTGCTTGAGCAAATTCTTCAGGTCGCCACACGCATCTGCAAGCCCCAATACGCCTTTGCGGCCATGCTCAACCCGGAAGATGGGCGCTACCACATCACCGCCCGGACCGATGTTCCCGCCCATGTCGTGGAATTCTTCAATGCCAACCCGGTTGAAGCCGGGCATGGCACCTGTATTGGTCGCACCGCTCTGCTCGGGGAGACGGTCTATGTCCCGGACGTTGTGACCGATGAGAGCTACACCTGGTCCGAGGCCTCCTCGACCGTTGAATACAAATCGATCCTTGGCATTCCACTCATTAAGGATGATGTGACGGTCGGTGTGCTGGTTCTGACCTCACAGGAGATCGGGCCGTTCTCCGACAAACAGATCACTCTGCTCGAAACCTTTGCGGCCCAGGCGCTTATTGCCATCAACAACACCCGCCTGTTCGAAGAAGTGCAGGCCCGCACTGCCGAGATCGAAGAGGCCCTGGTGCGCGAGCAGGCCGGCGCAGAGATCCTGCAGGTCATCAATGATGCCTCTTCGGATGCGCAACCGGTCTTTGATGTTGTCGTGAAGAAAGCAGCCGAACTCAGCGGTGCCGAGTTCTGCGTGCTAGAGCGTTTTGATGGAACGCACTACCACTTCTGCGCGCAACATGGGTTCCCCGCTGAATCGGTGGGGATGCTCACAGATGACTATCCGCTCCTACCTTCCAAGGGCCATCTGGCCCCCAGGGTCGTGGAAAGCGGAGAGGTTCAGCACCTGGCGGATGCATTTTCCTCCGAGTACTTTAGCCCCGAATTGGCCAGATCAGCCGGGTTCCGGCGGATGATGGGCGTTCCGATCCGTGCCGAGGGACGCATCTGGGGCGTTGTGATTGTCGGGTGGGGCGAACCCGGACCGCCGCAGCAAAGCAGCGTCGAGGTGGTTCAGGGCTTTGCCAATCAGGCCAGCATCGCCATCGAGAACGCACGACTGTTCCGAGAAACCCAGGAACGCACGGTTGAGGTCGTCGAAGCATTGGAGTACCAGACCGCGACTTCCGAGGTGCTGGACGTCATTTCCCGATCTCCGAACGACCTGCCGCCCGTACTCGACGCGATATTGCAGGTCGCCTCGCGCATCTGCCGTCCCGAGTACGCCTTTTTTGCCATGCTGGATCCAGAGGACGGCCTTTATCGCGTGGCCATGTCTCGCGGTGTCAGCGACGCATTCCTGCAGTTCTTGTCTGATAACCCAATTGCGCCTGAGGAAGGATCCTGCATTGGACGCACGGCGCTGCACGCCAAGACGGTTTACATAAAGGACACGCGCAACGACCCGACCTACACGTGGAAAGAAGCAGCCGAGATCGGGGACTACCTGACGACACTGGGCGTGCCCCTGGTCAGCGACGGCAAGACGGTTGGGGTCATCGTGATGGCGCACCGACAGGCGGCGGCGTTCAGCGACAGACAAGTGAATTTGCTGGAGACTTTCGCCGCCCAAGCCGTGATTGCAATCAACAACACCCGGCTCTTCAAAGAGGTTCAGGCCCGCACGGCCGAAGTTGAAGTGGCGCTGGAGTACCAAACCGCCTCTTCCGAGGTTTTGGAAGTGATCTCTCGCTCGCCGGACGCGTTGGAGCCGGTTTTGGAGTCGCTGCTGGCCGTGTCATCTCGCATCTGCCGCCTCCAGGATGCATTTGTCGTTCTCAGAAAGCCCGAGGACGGAAAGTACCATTTTTTTGCCGGGCACAATTTGGCCGATCGTTTTGTTGATTTCATTAAAGCGCATCCTTTTGAGCCGGGCGAAGGCACGGCAACTTCCCGTGCCTTGCTGAGAGGCCACGCCGACTATGTGGAAGACGTACAAGCCGATGAAGCCTACGATCCTTTGTTCAGTATCAACCCCGACAGTTACCGTTCAGTTCTGTCCGTGCCGCTGATCAGAGACGACGAGGTGATTGGCGCCATCAGTATGGGCAGCCGGGCCACCGCGGCCTTTGAGGACAAGCAGATCAAGCAGATGGAGACATTTGCGTCTCAGGCTGTCATCGCCATCAATAACGCGCGGCTCTTTGACGAGGTGCAGGCTCGCACCGCGGAGGTCGAAGAGGCACTGGAACAACAGAAGGCCAGCGCAGAAATACTCAGTGTAATCAGCCAGTCCGTCGAAGACACGCGGCCGGTGTTCGCAAAGATTCTTGAAAGCTGCAAAGTACTGTTTGGCGGCGAAGAACTTGACGTCTTGCTCGTTGATGACGAGGGACTTCTTCAGGTCGAAGCTTACATCGGCGATTTTCGGGAAGAAGTGGAAAAGACCTTTCCCGCGCCTTGGGAGAAAACGCCAGTCGCGGATGCTTTGCGGACCGGTGAAGTGGCGAACTACCCCGATTGTGCGAACAACCCTGACACGCCGCCGGTGCTTCAAAGAATAGCGCGCATCGCCGGTTACCACTCGGTCGCGTTCGCACCTATGATGTGGGAACGCAAAGGCATCGGTGCGGTTGGGGTTGCGCGACGCGACAATCCGTTCCAGGCCAAGGAATTGCGTGTTCTGAAAGGCTTTGCAGACCAGGCCGTCATAGCGATCCAGAATTCCCGGCTGTTCCGGGACACGCAAAGCGCATTGGCACGGCAGACCGCCAGCGCCGACATTCTCAGGGTCATCAGTCAGTCCCCCGGTGACACTGGTCCGGTGTTCGAAGCGATGGTTACATCCGCGACCCGGCTGGTGTCCTGCGATCTTGCCAGTGCTGCTCTTGTGGACGACAACCACTGGTGGCAGGTGGCGCTGGCGTCGCCGGAGGGGTTTATCAAGGAGTCCGGAAGCAGCCTTCACCCGCTTGATCCAAAAGACAACTTCTTGTCAAACGTCCTTTTGACCGGCGAAACACGGCACATCAGCGATTTGTCGACGGCCTCTGACCTTCCGCGCCTGGCCAGAAAACTCATGGAAGAAAGCGGGTTTCACAGCTTCCTGGGCGTGCCGATGATGCGCGGCGACACCTGCCTGGGCGCGCTTTCTTTTATCAGGAAAGCAAAAACGCCTTACTCCGACGAAGATGTTGCCATGGCTGAGTCCTTTGCGGATCAGGCGGTGATCGCGATCGAAAACGTGCGCCTGTTCCACGAAACCGAAACCGCGCTTGTGCGCCAGACCGCCAGTTCGGACATTTTGCGTGTGATCAGTGGGGCGCATATGGATGCGACACCGGTCTTTGAAGCGATTGTGACCGCCGGTTGCAAACTCCTGCAGTGTGGCGGTGGGGCGATCGCCCTGCGTGAGGGCGATTACTTCACACCAAACGCTGGTGTTCGGCGCGGGCAGCGCATGGAAGACCTGCGTTCGAACCCGGTCCTGATTGATCCGGCAAAGAATTACCCGTCGCAGGTTCTGACAACGAAAAAGCCTGTTCATATTCCGGACTTCAGCCAGGCGAACCTTCCCGAACACGAAGTTGAGGTTGCCGAGCGGTTTGGCATCCAGTCGGCACTTTATCTGCCCCTCTTACAAGGCGGGGATTGTGTCGGTGTGCTGATCTTCTCCCGCACCGAAAGACCGCAGCCATTCAACGATGACGAGGTCGAGTTGGCCAACTCATTCTGCGATCAGGCCGTGATCGCGATCGAAAATGTGCGCCTTTTCCGCGATGCGCAGGACGCGCGCACCGCGGCGGAGGCCGCCAACGAGGCCAAGTCCGCATTCCTTGCCACGATGAGCCACGAAATTCGCACACCGATGAACGCGGTGATCGGGATGAGCGGGCTCTTGATGGACACAGACCTGGACGCCGAGCAGAGCGACTATGCCGGCACGATCCGGGACAGCGGCGACGCGCTCTTGGGGATCATCAACGAAATCCTCGATTTTTCGAAGATCGAGGCCGGTCAGATGGATATCGAGAACCATCCCTTTGATCTGCGCGAATGCATCGAAAGTGCGCTGGACCTTGTCAGCGGAAAAGCTGCGGAGAAGCAGCTGGACCTGGCCTATGAATTCGACGATGCGCTGCCGCCGGCCATCAGCACAGATTTGACCCGGTTGCGCCAGATTTTGCTGAACCTGCTGTCAAATGCGGTGAAGTTCACGGACACCGGTGAAGTGGTTCTGTCGGTCTCAAAGACGGCGACACAAAGGGGCAAATTGGACCTGACCTTCTCGGTGCGCGACACCGGCATCGGACTGACCGAACAAGGCAAGAGCCGCCTGTTTCAGTCCTTTAGCCAAGCCGACAGTTCGACAACCCGGAAGTATGGCGGCACGGGACTTGGCCTGGCCATCTCAAAGCGCCTGGCAGAGTTGATGGGCGGCGAAATGTGGGCCGAAAGCGATGGGGCTGGCCAGGGCTCGACCTTTACATTCACCATCCAGGCCAAGTCAGCCAAACCAGTCAAGACGGCATCGCGCGACCTGGTGGGTGTGCAATCTGAGCTCGACGGTAAGCGTGTCCTGATGGTCGATGACAACGCGACGAACCGAAAGATCCTCTCACTGCAAACCGAGAAATGGGGCACAAACACCACCACCTGCGAAACGCCGTCCGAGGCGCTGAACGCTCTCGCAAAAAACGATGGATTTGATCTGGCGGTGCTTGATATGCACATGCCCGAGATGGACGGTGTTGAGCTTGCCAAACGAATTCGCGCCAAACATCCAAATTTGCCGCTCATCCTTTTCAGCTCGCTTGGTCCACGCGATATCGACCTTGAAGAGGGTCTGTTTGCAGCAAACCTTGCCAAGCCGCTGCGCCAGTCACATCTCTTCGATACGCTGGTCACCCTGTTCGCCACCAAAAAAGCGCCGGCCAAAGCGACCAAGAGTGAAGGCAAACCTCAAACCGACCCGGATATGGCCAAACGCCACCCGCTGCGCATTTTGCTGGCCGAAGACAATCTGGTGAATCAAAAACTCGCTCTTCGTTTGCTGGAACAGATGGGGTATCGCGCCGATCTTGCCAGCAATGGGGCTGAGGCGGTCGAGAGCGTTGCGCGCCAGACTTATGATGTGGTGCTGATGGATGTGCAGATGCCCGAGATGGACGGGCTCGAAGCGTCGCGTCGCATCAATGCGGCTTTCCCAGGGGACAACCGTCCCAGCATCATCGCCATGACCGCCAACGCCATGCAGGGCGACCGGGAAATGTGCATGGATGCCGGAATGGACGACTATATCGCCAAACCGATCCGCGTCCCTGTTCTTGTCGAAGCCCTTTTAAACGTCCCCAGCCAAGGGAAATGACCCATGACCGACGGCCCGATTGATTTAGCCATCTTTTCCGAACTCAAAGAAGCCACCGGCGACGAATTTGCTGCCGAACTGGTGGCCACATTCATCGACGAGGCACCCGGGATGATCGCAGAGCTGAAGGCTGCCGCCGACGCGTCTGATGCAGATGGTTACCGGCGTGCCGCGCACTCCATCAAATCCAACGCCAGTACATTTGGCGCGATGACACTTGCCGAACTGGCCAAAGCTGTTGAACTGGGGGAACTTCCTGCGCCCGGCAATCTGGCGGATGCCGAAGCATTGGAGTCCGGTATCAACGCCGCCACTGCGGCTTTGCAGGATCTTATCCATGACTGAGGCCCCTGGCCATGTGCTGATCGTCGATGACAACAAGGTCAATCGGCTGCTTTTGTCGCGCAATGTTGAATTGCTCGGGCACAAGGCCTCTGTCGCGGAGAACGGCCGCGTCGCCATGGAGATGCTCCTTGATCCCGAATACGACCTGCTCTTGCTGGACATCGAAATGCCGGAAATGGACGGATTTCAGGTTCTGGAGGCGCTCAAAGCCGACCCTGAGCTTCGGGACTTGCCTGTGATCGTAACGTCTTCGGTGGAAGGGCTCGACAACGTTGTGCGCTGCATCGAGCTGGGCGCCGAAGATTACCTGCCAAAGCCTGTCAATAAAACGCTTCTCGGTGCCCGGGTTTCCAGCTGCCTTGAAAAGAAACGCTTGCGGGATGAGCAAAGACGCCTGCTCGAGCGCTTTGCGACCACCGAAGTGGCACAGGATCTGCAGGAATCGGGCTTTGCCATTGGGGGCAACCGCGCAAACGCCTCGGTCCTATTCTGCGACATCCGTGCCTTCACGACCCTGTCTGAGCACCTGGCGCCAGAGGCAACCATCGATCTGCTCAACACCTTTTACACTCTGATGTTCGAAGCCGTGACCAGCAACGGCGGGATTGTCAGCCTGATGTTGGGAGACGGCTTGATGGCTCTTTTTGGGGTCCCGCAACCGCTGGACAACACTGGGCGCAGTGCTGTCGCCGCGGCACAGGAAATGCAGAGCATGATCGAGATGCTGAACCAAGATCGTCATGCTGAAGGCAGCGAAGGGCTTGGCATCGGCATCGGGATTGCCACAGGAGAGGTCGTCGCGGGATACGCCGGGACCGATAGCCGTGCGACCTACACATGTATCGGATCGACGGTGAATCTCGCCGCGCGGCTGGAATCCGAGACCAAGACCACCGGGAGCCGGATTCTGGTCGATCAGGCAACTTTGGATTTGCTGGAAGCTCCTGACGTTCAGCAGACCTTTTGCGGGACCCAGATCAAGGGATTTACAGATCCGGTGGACATCCACGCGTTGTAGTACAATGCAAGGTCCATCATCGCTCTGAAGGTCAAACCACTCGTTTTAAAAGACTAGGCTGGAAAGGGTGCCTTAAGTCGCAGCGCATTGAACGCAGCAAGGATGCACAACGCGGCCAACGCATGCGCCATGACACCTCGGGCATGGGTGCTGCCTGGCATTCCAAAAAGACTATCCGGCAAGCTCACCGATCTACTGTCCTGAAACATTCAGCTCCACATGCGATGGTGCATTTGTTGGTCAGAGCCCCCAGTTAGAGCCCACTTGCCTCCATGAGCCTTGTTTCGCGAGCTCTCTTGTTCTACCCAGCCCCAATCAATCGGGTTGCCTTCGTTTGCAATCGATGGCGCGTCAACTGAAGAGGACCCAGGACATGTCCGAGCGACACTTTGAACCCATGACCAAAGCAGAAGTCATCGCGGCACAGCGCGCTTGGGCGAAATGCGTGACCGAGCAGGATGTGGATGCCCTTCTCGATCTCTACGACTTTGGCAACCCGGACGAGCCCTTGCTTTTCAAACCGACGCTTGCAGATGTCATTCGCCTCGACCGTGAGGGCGCGCGCGCTTACTTCGTCGGGGGCAACCCGGATTACCCGTTGGACGATGGGTTTTTGAAGCGGGGATGGAAGAAAGTTGAATTCCAGAGCGCTGTTGGTCCGATCCTCAAGGCAGGCGGGCTTGGGTACAAAGACATGGGGCACTACACATTCGTTGACGGCGAAGGCAACGCGACCCGTGCGGACTACACCTTTGCATATCATAAGCTCGATGGGCGTGTTCTGATCTCGCTGCACCACTCGTCTCTGACCTGGTTCCCACCGATCGAAGGCGAAGAAGCGTTGGCGACCGCCTGATCGCCCAAATTGCATTTCGTCAAATCAAGCGCTTTGTCGGATTTGCCCGCGGACTTGCTTGCCCGCGGCACGTCTTTGGTCAGATTCCGCCAAATCTTCAGGTTTCTCGATAGGTTCTTCAGATTGTCTCCAAGCATGCACCCCGAGGATGCGGCATCCATCGGGTCATAAACCTCGTTTCGAATGGAGACAGTTATGAATATGGCCGCACAGCAGCAAACCCCCACGCCTGATTTGGCGGCGCTCAAATCCAAACAACGGGCGACCTGGTCGTCCGGTGACTATGCCGCCGTCGGCACGACACTTCAAATCGTTGGGGAAAACCTGGCCGAAGCGCTGGATCTGCGCCCGGACACAAGCGTCCTTGATGTGGCTGCCGGCAATGGCAACGCGACACTCGCGGCGGCCCGGCGGTATTGCAACGTGACCTCGACCGACTATGTTCCCAGTCTTCTGCGCGGTGGTGCTGCGCGCGCGGATGCGGAGCATCTTCTCGTGGCCTTTTGCGAAGCTGACGCGGAGGACCTTCCGTTCGAATCCAGTTCGTTCGACGCGGTCATGTCGACCTTTGGCGTGATGTTCACCGCCAACCAGGAGGCTGCAGCAGGCGAGATGCTTCGCGTGTGTAAGAGCGGCGGCAAGATAGGCCTGGCCAACTGGACGCCCGAGAGCTTCATCGGCGAAGTGTTTCGAACCATTGGCAGTCATGTGCCACCACCCGCAGGGCTGCGGTCCCCTTTGCAATGGGGAACCGAAGCGCGGCTGAACGAGCTATTTGGTGCTCAGGCCAGCAAGATCGAGGTGACGAAGCGGCAATTCACCTTCCGCATGCGCTCGCCTCAATACTGGGTTGAACACTGGCGTGAGGTCTATGGCCCGGTTCACAAGGCGTTTGAAGCGGTGGGCGATCGCGCCCCCCAACTGGCCGCAGATTTGATCGCCCTGGGCCGTCATCATTCCGTTGATCCCTACGCAATGATCGTGCCCGCTGAGTACGCGGAGGTCATCATTCACCGGGCTTGATCCTGGGTTGGCGTGGCAGAACATCGCCAGACCAACGTCAACACTTCTGAAATTGCGAAGAAGGATTGCGTTGCGGTCAGTGCTTCAAGTCGCGCGGCTTCAAAAACCCGCCTTGCGAAAGGAGGCGGCCAGACGTTCGCGGTAGCCTTTGTCCCGAATGGGGGCGGCGGCGACAAGCTCATCCGCGCAGGCGTCTGGTTTCAAATCCCGGACGACGCGCGCCATCTCCTGCATCCGATCTGTAAGGCCCAGTTCCGCCGCGCAGGCCATGATAAGCCGTGGTGCCCAGGTTGAGCCGGGGGCTTCGATATAGCCTTGTTCCAGCATTGGCAGCGCGCGCTCATAGTCGCCTGTGCCATAGCGTGCCGCACCGACACCAAAATAGTAGCTGAAGCGCATAGGATCGTGCGGGCTGAGCCGCAAAGCGCGTTCGTAGTTCGCGATCGCTTCAGACAGGTTGCCCGAGTATGTTTCAAGAGCGCCCAACATGGCCCAGGCCCACGCAAGGCTGGGGTCCAGATCCAATGCGGTTTCCAGATGATGACGCGCTGCTGTATGTTCGCCAGCCGCAACCTCCGCGCTCGCGACAAAGGTCAGCACCAACGCATCCATAGGGGCAAGAACCAACGCGCGCTTGCCATGTTCCATGGCCGCCGCAAATGCCGCGTCCTTATCCGGGGCCCATTCCGAGAGCGCCTGCTGGCCCAGGCACCATGACAGCATCGCGCGCGAAAGCGCATGGTCGGGATCGGCCTCGAGAGCGCGCCCAAGGTGCACTTCGGCTTGACGGTTGTCGTGTGCGTCCATGCTCATCAGGAACGGCGTGGCCCGCAAGAATTCGTGATATGCGTCGGTCACCTTGGCCTCTGACGCTGCGCGCTGCACCTCGACCATGAACACGTTGGGGACGAGGCGACCAAGGACAGCCGACACCACCTGATCCTGCGCTGCAAACGGGTCGTCCAGCTTTCCTTCAAAGCGGTCCGCCCAAACCTCCTCCATCCGTTCTGCGTAAAGCAGCGATGCATTCAGACGAAAGGCATCACCGGAAAAGCGCAGTCTGAGTCCGAGGACGTACCGGACCCCCAACTCTTCGGCGACGCATTTGGGGTCCGCGCCATCGGAATGCCGTGCGACATAGATGGTTCCCACACGCCCCAATGCGGCGCTGATATCGTCCTCCAATCCCTCGCCAAACGCCCGTTGCGTTTCGCTTGGCGAGATCATTGTCGTTGGAACGATGGCAACAGAGGGCTGTGCGGCGGCAGGTGACAAGGCCGCACCAGTGCCGCCTTCGCTCACGGCGCCGACGAACTGAAACCCACGACCGTGGACGGTGCGCACGAGGGCTTGTCGTGCGCCGTCATCGCCAATGGCCGCGCGCGCTGCTTTGATCCGGCTGCTCAGGGCGGCATCTGAAACGATGCGATCGCGCCATATCACTTCGAAGATTTCGTCCCGGGTAACAACACGGTCCCGGTTCTCAACAAGGTGTCGCAACAGTGCAAACACCTGCGGCTCTGTCGGGACAACCTCGCCGTCCTGCATCAGTTGCAATCGGTGAACATCCAGAACAAAGGCACCAAATGTGTATTTCATACGCCATAATTGCCTCTTTCCGGCGCATTCGCAAAGAGCATGATCCGACCCAACGCTTTGAGGGAACTTGGAAATGGTGTTCGAAGCCGGGCGTTCACATTTCCGAAGCGTGTGCTTCCGCGCTTTGTCGGTCTACGTTACACGATAAAGCGGGTCATGCAGGGCCACGCGCGGTCGAGCGCACTGCGATGATCGAGAGGCAAAGCATGGGGCCAGTTTATGTCAGTTCGCTATTTTGCACTTTCGATAATGCTCGCTTGGGTCTTGCCCATGCAGGCTGCCGCGCAATCCGATGAAGACCCGGCGCCCGCGCTCGCTCTGCAGTTAAACGCACTGCAAGACACCAACAGCGCGTGTAGACTGACGTTTCTGGCTCAGAACGGGACCGGGACGACAATTGATCAGGCCGTGTTTGAAACCGTGATCTTTGATGTCAGCGGCGGTGTCGTGAGCCTCTCGCTGTTTGATTTCCGGGATTTGCCTGCCGCGCGCCCGAGGGTTCGTCAGTTTGATCTGCCCGGCATGGCTTGTGAGGCGGTCGGACAGGTTCTGATCAATGGCGCAAGTTCCTGTCAGGTTGGCGGGGAAAAGAGCGACATTTGCCACAGCGATCTGTCACTCAGCAGCCGGATTTCAGTGGAGTTACTCGGATGAGCCCCCTCGACGCGTTGTACGGCATCTTGAATCTTGGCGGGCCCGTTGCTGCCATCCTGCTCGTCATGTCCGTGCTTGCACTGGCGGTTGTCCTTTACAAGGTCTGGCAGTTTGCCAGTTCGGGCGTGGGCCGGCACCGCGTTCTGTCAGAAGCGCTTGAGGCATGGGACCGCGGAGACCGGGCGCGTGGCCGGACCCGGTTGGCAGAGAGTCGTAGCTATCTCGTGCCCATTGTGGCCGCAGCGATGGATGCCCCTGAACAAAGAGGGATTGACGAGCGCCTGGACTCCGAAGCGGCCGTTGCCCTGGCGGGGCTGGAGCGCGGCTTCCGGCTGCTCGACACGGTGGCGCAACTGGCGCCACTGCTAGGCCTCTTCGGCACGGTGCTGGGCATGATCGAGGCGTTCCAGAGCCTGCAGTCGGCCGGATCTTCGGTCGACCCCTCGCTATTGGCGGGTGGTATCTGGGTCGCGTTGTCAACGACGGCCGTTGGGTTGGCGGTGGCCATGCCCACGTCGATGGTCCTTGCCTGGTTCGAAAGCCGGATGTCACGAGAACGCGTTTTTGCGGACAAGGCCTTGCGGACCGTTCTGGTGCCGGGCCATCCCCTTCAGGACATCGAAGAGGCGCGCATGGCCGCGCCCTCCCATGCGTAACACCGCCCCATTTGTCCGCCGGCGGATGTCGATGACGCCCCTCATCGATGTGATCTTTCTCTTGCTTTTGTTCTTTATGCTGACCTCGACATTCTCGAGCTTTGGAGAACTTGAAATCAGTCAGGCGGCTGCGGGAACAGGACCCGCAAGCGATCCTTCACAACGCACATTCGTGCAACTCGGCGCAGAACGCCTGACGTTGAACGGTGGACCGGTGACCCTTGATGAGTTGTCCGAGCAAATTGAGACTGGACAGGTTCTTGTCAGCCTGGATGAGGATACTTCGGCACAACGGTTGGTGGATCTGCTTGTGCGATTGCGCGGGCGCGAAGGGTTGTCCGTCACGGTGCTGGAGTAGCTGGCATGATCCGCGCCGCCCCTCTCCAACGCCGACGCGATCCGACGATCGCCCTGATCAACATCGTGTTTTTGATGCTGATTTTCTTCCTGATTGCGGGCACGGTGGCACCGCCGCTTGACCCCGATCTGGAGCTTGTGAACACCCATTCGCTTGAGGGGCGGGAACCGCCGGATGCGCTGGTGCTGCACAGAGATGGCACGCTCAGTTTTCGCGGCTTGGCGACAGACCCTGCGACCTATTTGGCCAGTCACGGTGACGGGCCGGTTCGGATCGTGCCTGATCGGGACGTGTCCGGGCGACGCCTGATCGAAATCACCGCCAGCCTGCGCGATTTGGGAGCGCCATCCGTGTTTCTCGTCACTGAACGGGCACTCGAATGATCCGACGGTCGACAGCGATTGCTGCGGCAGCGATCTTCTTGTCGCTGTTTGTGCACATGCTGGGGCTCACCGTGACATCGCTTGACCTGGTGGATCCACCGGTCGAAGAGGGTTCGACAGACGTGGTCGAGTTGGGCAACGCCTTCGAAGATATCGCAGAATCTTCGGCTGATCCCGTAACACCTGAAGCCGCGCCGGTTCCGGAACCACCTGTCGAAGTGCCTCAGGAGCCCGAAACGACCGAAGCCCCCACCAGCGACGCGCAGGTCGCGTCCGATAGTCCAGAGCAGGTCACGTCCCCGGACGCCGGGGTCGCAGATGCGCCGCAGCCCGAGGTTGTCACGGCCGCGGAACCGGAGACTGTCGAACCTGTCGGCCAAGATGAAGACGCGGGCGCTCAAGAGGCCGTTCCACCCGTTGAAGCAGATGCGGATGTCCCCGAACCAATTGAGTCCGACTCCATCGAGACAGCCGCTGTCGACCCCGCTTTGGCCGCGCCGGCAGAGCCAGATCTGCCCACAGCACCGATTGTTCCGGAGGTGTCTATCACGCCATCCCCGGACGTGACAATCGCGCCGGCGGATGTGTCCCCTGACACGGTTGTCGCGGCAGTTCCGGACTTGAACGATGACTCGGCGGAAGGGACCGCACTGGCGGTTCTGTCTTCGGTGCGTCCACGCCTTCCCGACCGTCCGCCATCGGTCACGCCCACTGACCAGCTCGAGGATAACTTGACCGAGCAACGAACGACCATCGAGTCGCCACTGGCGCTCTATCGGCGAGATGGGATCGATTTGTTTGCGGGGCGCAGCACGGGTTACCGGAGCCAAGGGTTGGACATCACCGGGTCAGGGGGCAGCGGCAACTCCAGCGAGACCAATTACGCGGGCAGAGTGCTTGTACATTTGAACAGCTTTCCAACCGTGGGCGTGTCCGCTCGCGGGTCCGCCAGGGTGTTTTTTGAGATCAGCCCCGATGGGTCGCTGGCTTGGGTGGATGTTGTCGATAACACCGGTTCGATCGATCTGGAACGCGCAGCCAAAAACCAGGTCCAGAAGGCAGCGCCTTTCCCTGTTCCACCAAGCGGAAAGAGCCGCAGGCTCAGCTTTGTGTATCGCATCGATTGAGGTGCCGGGTTGTATGGCAGACAGAAATCACATTGGACGACAGTAAACAGGTTGCCTTAGTCACACAAACGCAGCTGGTGCTTTGAGGTTGGACTGAAGTCCAATGGCGCGCGTTTTTTTGCCAGCGTGCAAAGGGCAAACGACGAGCCTGATCGCCTGCTCATCACACACAACTCCGCGTGGTCAATCCAGAGATCAGAAGTTGCTGATCCGGTGATAGAACAGTGTCCGCCCGTCAAACGGGGCGTTCAAAGACACGATGCCGTTCTCTTCATCGAGTGAATAGGTCGCGTCGGAATGCTCAATCTCGTCCGCATCCTCGCAGCGTAGCACCGCGTTTTCCCGGATCATTTGGCCGTCCTCAAGCCGACCCTCCGCGACAATTACTGCGGGTGCATCGCAGCGCGCATGTTCGGTCACGGAGACCTGAAGAACGTACCCTCCGCCCTCTTTGGGCACGATGGACATGTGATTGGTCGAACCATCCTCCGGGTCGATGGCTTGGTAGAAACCTGCCCAAGCGTCGCCATCTGCGAGCGCGGGCACTGGAAGGGCCAAAGCGACTGCTGTGGCAATGGAACGGATGGCAGCTCGCATCGGAAGGCTTCCCAACTCTCAATGGCGACACTTTCAGCGTAACGCGCAACGCGCCAAACCGCTACTCCTGGTGATTGACCCTGTGCGCTTGGATCGTGGGCTGTGTTCGCTATTGGACAGTGCGACCATTTAGGGTCGGCTTTCAGGCGGAGTATCTTAAACGTCAACGCGGCTGCTGAGGTATTGGGCCAAGCGAAGTTGACCTTGCAGTTTCGTCCGCTCCACTCACAAGAAAGCGCTCGCGCTCGCCAACCTCTGTGAACTGATGGGCACTTCCCCGCTGCCGGCCAAACAATCGTACCGCAATAGCGGCCGTTGAAATGAAGACCCAGAACAACTGGATCATGGCAGAGGCCAGGTTGAAGCTGACGAGCAGGCCTGCGAGGACACAGCTCGCCGCAACGAGATTTATTCCGAAATAGAGCGCGTCGTGACTGTGCAGCTTGTGAAAGGTCAGCAGCGTGTAGTTGATCACATAAAGCCCAAAACCTGCCACACCGATCAGGTCCAGCAAGGCCGGGTTTGAGGTCTCGATCAGTGAAGTCATGCCGCTGCTCCTACGCACCTGCGTATGTGATGGCAGTCATGATGTTGCGCATGACGGAACGTGTCAGGTCAGGTTTTCCGGACTGCACCGGCAAGAGCGGCGAGAATCGGGTTGGGAATACCTTACCTTGGGGCAATTCGAAGGCCTGTATGGGCCTGCGGATGCTTTGTACAGCGTCAGTCCTGAATCTCATTCGGGCAGCCGATAACCAGACCCGGAGCGGCAAGCCACTAAGGAGGCGTTCGATGCTCTTGCCGCAAAACACGAGCACTCTCACAACGTTGCGTGATTTCTCACACAGTTCTACCCTGAGCGAGCAGAGCTTCCCGATCTGGGTGGCGAGGGGGCATCGAAGACGCGCAAGTCGGCATGGGTTTGATCAGTTCGATATTCATCGCGCATCCCGAGCTTGCGCTCTTTTGCAGCCTTGCGATTGGATATGCGATCGGAAAAATCTCGGTTGGAACATTTACCGTAGGCTCTGTTGCAGGCTGCCTTTTGGCGGGAGTGCTCGTTGGTCAGACGGGTGTGGTTGTGGCTGACGAGTTGAAGCAGGCGTTCTTCATGCTGTTTCTGTTTGCCATCGGATACCGGACGGGACCGCAGTTTTTCAGGTCACTAAATGCTGGTGCGTTGCCCCAGATTGCCGTGACGGTGCTGCTTTGTGTGACTGCGCTGGGTACGGCGGTTCTGCTGAGTCCCTTGATGGGTCTGTCGGTCGCGAAGGCTGCAGGTCTCCTTGCAGGTGGTGTGACCGAGAGCGCCACGCTGGGCGTGGCCATTGATGCTTTCGAAAAGACGGGAGCTGATGAAGCCGCGCGAAAAACCTTTGAGGCGGAGATCGCCACAGGGTTTGCGGTTGCTTACTTTGTGGGGGTGATCGCGACCATCGTCTTTCACACTCAGATCACGCCGTTGATTTTCGGCCGAAGCCTCAAAGCAGCATGCGAAGAATACGAAAGCGAGCTCGAAACCGACAATGAGCCCAGCCTGACCCAAAGACGCGACTTCGAAGCACGCGCCTATCGCATCAACCAGGAGTTTGTCGGACACACCGTTGCCGAGATCGAAGCCCGCGTGCCACACCATGTCCGTGCCTTTGTGGATCGCGTGCGGCGGGAAAACGAAATTCTGCCGTCCAATCCGGAGCTGGTATTGGCGCAGGGGGACGTGGTCGCGATCGCTGGTGTCAGAGACTTCCTTGTCGAACATTCAGAGGTGATTGGCGAAGAGGTGGATGACGAGCAGCTCCTCGACTTGCCACTTGAAACGAGCGACATCGTTGTGACGAACAGCGCGGCGACCGACCAGACCATCGGCGACTGGTCACGGCGACCGGAGGCGCGAACCGTGTTCCTGCGTGGGATTATGAGAAGTGGCGCCAAGCTGCCCGTGTTCAGGGGGGTCGTGCTGCACAAAGGAGATGTTTTGACGGTCTCGGGGACCCGAAGCCATATTCAGGATGCTGCGCGTTGGCTGGGCTATCTGGACCGAAGGACCGAAAAGACCGACATGGTGTTCGTTGCGTTTTTCATCCTGCTTGGCGGATTGATCGGGATACCGGCGCTCAAGTATGGCGCATTGCAGATTGGGCTGGGGACGTCGGTCGGAGTGCTGATCGGCGGGTTGATTGCAGGGTGGCTTCGATCCTTGCACCGAACCTTTGGGTTCGTGCCCGAGGCGACCTTGTGGATTTTTGACAGTGTCGGGCTTTGCGTTTTCGTGGCTTGCGTCGGAATCACATCCGGGACGAGTTTCGTCGCCGGCGTGATGGAAAATGGAACATCGTTGATCTTTGGTTCGCTGGTGATCGTGCTGATGGCACATGGGGTGGCGATGATCGTTGGCAAATACGTGTTTCGAATGAACGAAGGGGTGCTTGCAGGCGTCTGTTGTGGTGCGGGCACATCCGCGCCCGCTTTGGCCGCAGTTCAGGAATTGGCGGAAAGTCAGGTCCCGACGCTTGGATATGGGCTTGGCTATGCCGTTGGAAACGTGCTTCTGGCACTATGGGGGTCCGTTATCGTGCTGCTGCTTTTGTAGCCTGAGCCGAGTTCCGGGTGCGTCTTGCTGCAGAATGTGATCAAAGAAGAAAACGAAACGAAGCATCAGAGTTGAGCACCTTGTTGGCCAGGACTCGAGGCTTACAGAAGAAACGGAAGACCCCAGGTATGCCCTCCTCCCTCAGGTCCCAGGCAAGTGTTTCAACGGCCCCGCAGGCCGGCGCCCGAAATCTTCTGGTCAATTGCGCAGAGGTCCGCACCGGTGACCGCCTGTTGATTGCCTACGAGCCAGAGTCTTTTGGTTACTTCGATCCCGACATTCGAGAAGACATAGCGAACAGTGCCCGTGAGATGGGCCTGCATGTCACCTTGGTTGACGTGGGCTATGAGCCAACTCGGACAGATTTGCCCGACAGCGTGGCGTCGCAGCTCGCTGAGGTTGACGTGATCCTTTTCTTGTCGCGGCTGGGCGATCAACTGCGTTTTTCCGATTTGCCCAGCGGACCCCGATTTGTGGTTTGTTTTGCATTGAACAGCCATTTGTTGAACTCTCCGTTTGGCACCGCTGATTATAGGGCGTTCGTCCGGGCCAAGACCGCCGTCGATCAACGCGTTCTCGCAGCTCGGGAGATTGTTCTGACCTGCCCAGCAGGGACCCTCGTAACAGGACAAGTTCCGCAAGGTGTGACCGAGGCGCAGGACACATCCTCGCTCAGGTTCCCCATGTCAGTCTTTTCTCCGGTTGCCGCTGACGCGTTTTCTGGCCGAGTCTCACTGGGCGGATTTCTGACGGGGACGGGTTCGCAATATTACGACGATTACACAATCGAGTTTGATGGTCCTGTATTCGCTATGCTGGAGGCCGGACGGTTGACCGGTTTTGACGGGTCTTCGGCAGATGTCGGGAAAGCGAACGCCCATTACGACCGCGTCGCTGCGCAGTTTGGACTGGACCGAAACTTCGTGCACTCTTGGCACGCCGGGATTCATCCGGGCTGTGGTTTTCCTTGGGACATGCGCCAGAGCTATGAGCGTTGGGGCGGGGCGGCCTTTGGAAACCCGCGCGTGATGCATTTTCATACATGCGGGGCTTATGCACCTGGAGAGATCTCCTGGAATGTTTTCGATCCGACCATTGAAGTCGACGGCCTGAAGCTCTGGGAGACTGGCCAATTCCATCTGGAACGGCTGCCGGAAGGGCAAGAAATTCTGGAGACTTACCCCTGTGCGGCGGATGTTTTTTCGAACCCGGACCGGAACGTGGGGTTGAACGAAACGAACTAGACGTTTTGGGTCGCGCAGAAGTCTTCAAAGCTTCGGGCGAGACCTTCTGCGGCCGCGTGAAGTAATTGTGCGCCGAGCTCCGGTGTCGCCAAGGCAGAGTGCGATCCCACGCGACCATCCGGAAAACGCGCACGATGCGCGTCGGGCGGGCCATGTTTGTCGCCGCTATGGGCCTTTATGTACTCGGCCGAGAGTTTCTCCGGAGGTGTGGCGGCGGACCCTTTGGGTTTGCTTCCGTGAAACACCTGGGTGATTGCGATTTCTGAGGGCGTGGCGTGCATGCCTTCCCAGTCTCCGAACATGGCATTGCGCATCTCAGCCACTTGTGCGGGGTCCCACCAGCTTTGGATTTGCACCCGGCCGGATGGCAGTGTGCCAGCCACATCGCGCGCGGGTTCCAGATTGGCGCCATGGCCGTTGACGATGAATACGCCCCGAAACCCCTGTGCCAGCAGCCCTTCGCAAACCTGTTTCAGCGTTTCGCGAAAGAGAGCTTCACTGATCGAGACGGTGCCGGGAAACTGTGTGTTGAACGGAGCGGGCGTGTAGGCAAGGGGCGGCGCAACGATGCCATCGCAAAGGTCAGCCGCAGCAAGCGCGATCTGATTGGCACAGATCGTGTCGGTGCCAACCAACCCCATGGGTCCATGCTGCTCGATCGATCCGGTCGGGAGCATGACGCAGGTACCCTGCGCAAGTCTTTCATCCAGCTCGGGCCATGTCATCAGGCTGAGTTGCATGGCGGCTCCGAAAGTCGAAAGTGGCGGGGTCTTAGAGGCCCCACTTGGCCTTGTTATCTTCAAAGAAGCCTTTTGCCTTTTTCAGTTTGACCCAGTTGTTGACGTAGTTGATCCAAACCTGGTCATCCTGCGGCAAGAGCATCGCGATGGGCGACGGTGCGCGCGGGCCGGTGTCGGGCACACGTACAACGCCGAACTTCTCTTCCAGTGTGGAACCCTCGATGTTCGATGTGATGAATACATCAGCACGACCGGCCAGGACCTCCTGATATCCGCGCGCGGGCGCTTCGACCACTTTGATGTCTGCGTCCGGGAACCACTCCCGCACGAGCTTTTCAAATGTCGTTCCAAGCGTGGTCGCCACCTTTACTTCGGGCTGATTGATTGAATCATAGCCAGAGAAGTTGCCAGCCTTTTCTTTCGTTGTGAAAGGAAAGATTTCGACAGCTATGTAGCTCTCAGAGAACCCTGCCGCTTTCATCCGCGGCGGAGAGATCGAGGCCGAGCCCGTGATGTGGTACTGGCCCGCAACCACACCGTTCACGAGCGTCTTCCAGTCCGTTGGGACAAACTCGACCTCAACGCCCAAATCCGTGGCCAGTTCGTTCATGATATCAATGTCGAACCCCTTGTAAGAATTTGTGGCGGGGTCACGCACCGTCATGGGGTTCCAGTCACCTGTGGTTCCGACTTTCAGGACGCCGGAATTCAGAATCTCAGTCAGCGCGGATTGTGCGGTTGCCGCACCTGCGAGTGTCAGGCCAATCGCGGCCACGGCCGCCGCCTTGATGAGTTGTCGCACGTTTCGTCTCCCCTTGGTGTGAAACAGTTCTTGTTTTTTGACGGGCCATAGTTGCTTGATACGTTACAGAAATCAAATGGGACCGCATCTTTCCCGCTGCGGAACGCCCGAAAATGGGGAATGGGATGGTCGAGACAGCGATAGAGCTGAGAGATGTGAACAAGTGGTTCGACGATTTCCATGTTCTCAAAGATATCAACCTGACGGTTGGGGCAGGGGAAAAAGTGGTCGTCTGCGGCCCATCTGGCTCTGGCAAGTCAACGGTCGTGCGCTGCATCAATAAGTTGGAGGCGCATCAGAGTGGCACAATCCACTTGTATGGCACTGAACTGACCAACGATCCCCGATCCGTCGCCTCGATTCAGGGCGAGATCGGGATGGTGTTTCAACAGTTCAACCTGTTCCCGCATCTCAGTGTGCTCGACAATTTGACGCTTGGACCGATGAAGGCGCGCGGCCTGAGCCGGGCAGAGGCCGAGGAGCGCGCAAGACACTATCTGACCCGTGTCCGCATCCCGGACCAGGCCGCGAAGATGCCCAAACAACTGTCTGGCGGGCAACAACAACGGGTGGCGATCGCCCGTTCACTTTGCATGGAGCCCAAAGCCCTGCTGTTTGACGAGCCCACATCAGCGCTGGATCCGGAAATGATCTCCGAAGTGCTGGACGTGATGGTCGAACTTGCCGAGGACGGCATGACCATGATCGTGGTGACCCATGAAATGGGCTTTGCCCGCAAAGTCGCCGACCAGATGGTGTTCATGGACCAAGGTGAAATCGTCGAACACGGCACGCCAGAGGATTTTTTTGGAAATCCCCAGACCGCGCGCTGTCAAAAATTTCTCAGCCAGATTCTGCAGCACTAGGAGCCAGACGTGAAAAAGCTGATCCTATCGCTGTCGTTGCTGATCTTGATGTCCGGGTGCAGTGGAGAAGGGAATTGGGGCTGGTACGTGATTGACCCGCGGACGAGCGGTGGATGGACCAACATCAAATTCCTGATTTCGGGCATGTGGGCGACGATCCTGATTTCTGTGATCGCCGCCTCGATTTCAATCGTGCTGGGTCTGATCGTGGCCTTGCCCGGACAGTCCGGCAGCCGCTGGCTGCGACTGATCAACAGAGTGTATGTGGAATTCGTCCGCTCAATCCCATTGCTTCCGATGCTGTTCTGGGTGTTTTACGGGTTGCCGATCGTATTCAAGTCGATGGGTTTGGATGTTCCGATCGACCCGTTTTGGGGCGCGATCATCACTCTGGCGATCTCTGACAGCGCGTTCACGGCAGAAATCTATCGTTCCGGCATTCAGTCGATTGCGCGCGGACAGAGCGAAGCCGCTCAGACCATTGGACTGAACTACTATCAAACGATGCGCTACGTCATCTTGCCCCAGGCGGTGCGTCGTATCCTGCCACCACTGGCGAACCAGTTCATATACATCGTGAAAATGAGCGCGTTTGCGTCTGTTATCGGAATGCAGGAGCTAACGCGGCGCGCAAACGAACTGGTCGTGACGGAGTATCGTCCGCTTGAGATCTACACGTTGCTGATCGTTGAATATCTCGTGCTCGTGCTGATCATCAGCGCAGGCGTGCGATGGCTGGAACGCAGAATGGGCGCGGACGAACGGATTTGAAGGAGACGCCTATGGACTGGCACGATTTCATGGCCGAAACAGAGGCCAACATAGCGAAGCTGAACCCGGAAATTCCTGACACGGTGAAGGGTTTTGGCATGATGGGCAAAGCCGCCAAGGCGGAGGGTGCTCTGAGCGAGAAAACCAAGGAGTTAATCGCACTAGGCATCGCGATTGCAACCCGCTGCGACAGTTGCATCGGGTTCCATGTGCGGTCTTTGGTGCGGCTCGGATCCACGCGGGAAGAGTTTTGTGAAGCCCTCGCCATGGCAACCTACATGGGCGGCGGACCGTCGTATGCTTTCAGTGCCAAGGCACTCAAGGCCTATGATTTCTACGCGGAAGAAAAGGGCAAAGCATGAGGCCGGATCTCGCAGGGTCTACCGGCTACATCCGCAATTGCTGGTATGTGGCGGGCCGGTCCGAAGACTTTGGCCGCACGCTGACGCCGATCAGGATGCTCGGAAATGACATAGTGGTCTTCCGGGACACCCGGGGCAAAGCGATTGCGCTGGAGGACGCGTGCCCTCATCGCAAACTGCCGCTGTCGCGCGGGACCATTGAAGGCGACAATGTTGTTTGTGGCTATCATGGGCTGACATTCGACTGCAGTGGAGAATGCGTGATTGCGCCGACGCAATTGGACAACCCGCCGCGCCGTGCTGCAGTACACTCCTACCCTGCAGAGGACCGCTGGGGCTTTTTGTGGCTCTGGATGGGTGCGCCCGACGACGCAAATCCCGGTGACATCATCGACATCCCCAATTTCGATAATCCCAGCTGGGGAAAGACGCCCAAGGGCGGCATGTCGATGGCGTGTCATTACCTCTACATCATCGACAACCTTCTGGACCCCAGCCACGTGGCCTGGGTCCATCTGACGTCGTTTGCCGGCGCCGGAACGGACAGCCGTCCCCTGGACGTTGAGGAAATGGGGCAGGGTGTTGTTGTGTCCCGTTGGGTTCTCGATGAAGAGCCGCCGCCCTACTACCGCGATATGCTGCCCTTTGGCCCGACCTGTGACCGCAAGCAGCACTACGAGTGCCGGCTGCCTTCAACCGCTATCAACATGTCAGTCTATACGCCCGCGGGTGAAGGCGGCGCAGACAAACCGCTGTCCGAAAATGCCTTTATCAACATCTCTTACAACTTCATCACCCCCGTGGATGCCGTGACATCACGCTACTTCTGGTTTCAGCACCGCAACATGCACGCAGATGACGACGCGATCTCTGCCAAAATGTTCGATGGGGCGAAAATGGCCTTCAAGGAAGATCAGGACGTTCTGGAATACGTTCAAAAAGGCATGGCCAATCGCAATGGAAGTTACCTGAACCTGGCTTTGGACGCAGGCGCAATGCGGTTCCGTGCGCGGGTCGCAAAAGCCATCGAAGGAGAATTGTCATGAGTGCCTGGATCGAAATGATTCCCTACGAAGACGCCAGCCCGCGTCTCAAAGAGCTCCTTGACCACGCCAAGACCCCCCATGGCACGGTGGATACCGTCATGCACGTGCATTCGCTGCGGCCGGAAACGATGAACGGGCATGTGACGCTTTACCGGTCGGTGCTGCACTCCGAAGACAACAAGCTGCCATTCTGGTTTCTGGAGGTGGTCGCAAGCTATACGTCCATCCTCAACGACTGCACCTATTCGCTTACCCACCATTTCATGAACGTGCGGAACCTGCTCAAGGATCAGCCGCGCAGCGACCGGATCTTTGTTGCGCTCAAGGCCCACCGACCCGAAGACGAATTCGACGGCAAAGAACTTGCCCTGCTGCGTTATGCCGCCAAGCTCACCGTGCATGTGGGCAAGATGGTCAAATCGGATTTCGAGGCCCTGAAGATTGCCGGGTGCGGCGATGGCGAGATATTGGAAGTCAATCAGGTCTGTGCCTATTTCAACTACTCCAATCGCCTGCTCAACGGGTTGGGGTGCACCACGGATGGCGACCAGATTGGGTACTACAAAGGCGACTAGATCGAAGACGGACCGATTAGTGATGTTGTTTCGGTCAAGGAAGCCGCTTAGGTCCTGATGAACGGATTAAGGAGTGCTCCAGATCTCTTGGAACCCCCGAGTGTAACCAACGAGCATGGATCAATAATCGGGATTGCGCTCCTGTTCCCGAAGGGGGCGGCAGAGAGACGAAACCATGAGGTTCATTAGATCGGGCAGAAAACCGGTTGGCCCTAAGCTGAGCGTGTTGTTTGGGGTGTTAGCATCGTTTTCGTTCGGATACGCAAATGCAGTCCTCGTAGATCGCTACAGTTGGCCGTCGGGGCTCGAGTTCCCATTTCTCGCAGTTTTCGTGGCTTTTATCAGTATCGTAACCTTCAAAAAGTGGTCCAGCCGGGCAATAGCTGCGATACTTCTACTTCCAGTATTCGCCATCGCTCTTTTCTTCGGCGCGGTGCTTTTTCTCGGAGAAGCAACTTGAAGATCGCGGGTCTTTTTTGGTCGGTGACCCGAAGGAAAAGGGAACGGAAAGTGGGCTGAAGTCATTCAAACGTGGTGAAGACATCTATTCTCAATGACCTAATTGAGAGATTTGGTGCCATGAAGATGCACCCAGAAATTGAGTTAAATGACTGATAATAATTACTAAAAAACCAAGTGAAAACACTATATCCACCCTCTAGACCACCCTGCATCGAATTCAGCTGCGCAAATTTGCCTTATGTGAAAGTTGTAGCTTGCCTGCGCTAGGCAGCGACCTAACGTCTTTGATGGCTGCGCTCCGTAGGTTGCCCATATCCTCGCGGTAAGCGGTCAATCCCCAGCAGGTCACGCTCCCGAGCGTGGCCTGCATTTGGTTCAGCGATTTGTTTCTAGCGATCCAGAGTTTATCTCGGCCACACCGTATAACCCATCATGCCTTAGGCGAGTGACTTCCCGCCCAATGCTTTGTTTCACGCGCGCAAAAGCATTTGCCTGGTCGTCTGTAACCAGCGAGCAACCTCCATACCCAGGCAGGCTTCAAATGCCACCTGCAAAGCGGAACTGCGAGAGAACTCTGAATTCAGCTTTGAGAAGCTCCAAGTCAGTACTGTGGTCGGTGCTGATGAACGAACCGAGACGGGCGCGGAGAAGCTGCCGCCCTGACTAAGGAACGCGATTGTGCCGAGAAAGCTGCCTTCGCCGAGGCGGTCGACTCCATTCGAGTTCTCCGCAACTACCACTTCGCCCTCGACGATGAGAGATAACTCATCGACAGAGGCGCCTTGTGTGATCATCTCGGTGTTCTCAGGAACCGATTTGCGATCCGCCATCCTGAGAAGCTTGAAGGCCTCATGTTCCGAAAGGTTGCTAAGAGCAATTGAATAGAGGCGCCGCTCCTCATCGGTAAACGGCGCAGGGCGCCTTTCGGCCAAAAGGCGGACAATCCAGTAAAGGTTTATGCCAATGAAGAAGACATTCCAGCCAATCGGGGCCCAAAGCGGAGAACTCTGAATGTAAAAGTAGGGTATGAGCAGCAGACCACCAACAACGGTCAGAACCCTCAACCAGAATATCTCTCGAACTGAATAGGAAAGCAGATAGACGACATTCGCGGTGTTAACCAAGATATCCGGACCAACCATGACCAACCCTGACCTTCTGTGAAAGAACTGGCTAACACATATTCGACCAAGTGGCGCTGGGACAGGCCTGGAACCGGGCGGCGGTTACGCCACGCACAACCATTCATGCGAATGGCGATCAGAGTCCCTTCAACCGCCGCGAAATCAAAGCTGAGGCGAAGTAAAAGGCTGTGCTTACAAGCAGCGAAGCCAAGTAAATCGCCGGCACGACAAAGAGCGCAAGACCCTCCATCCCGATGGAGCCGGGATAACTGTCAGTTTCGATGAGGCGATGGAGTGTGATTAGATAGACCATCATTACCGCAAACTGCACAAAAAGCGCAGCAACCAACAAATACGGCTTCGCGTAGATACCCAGCCCGATGGCGATTAGCGGGACACCAAAGGTCAAGAGGAAGAACGCAGTTTGAGCCGCCGATTGGATGGTGGCCACGGGGGTTTGCTATGCGACCCGCCGCTTGCGGCGGCGCGCGATCAGTCCGAGCCCTGCAACGCCAGCCAATAGTGTGGAAAGGCTTGCCGGCAGCGGGATAGGGGCCGCTTCCGACCAAGCTGCATAAACAGTTGTGGTGAAACTGGAAGAGGATGTGTCGGGCCCATAACTCGTCCAAGCAAACACAGAGTCAGTCGCGGTGCCGCTCAAGTTTCGGAAAGCGGTAGAGGCGACATCAAAGCCAAAGCGTCCGGTTCTTCCATAGGGCGTCAAAATGTAACAAAAATCGGAGAAGCTGCAGCCATTCGTTGATGCGGGGTTGGAGGAAAAACCTGCGTAAGCTGGCAGGTTGAACAGATCAAAAAGAGCTTGGGACGCCGCAAAGGATTCAGAAGAAGTAGTGAAGGTGAAATCCGATGCCTCGTTGCAACCGTCGTAGAGTTCCCTGCACGAACCATCCAGAAACCGAACGTCGTAGAAAGTCCCGTTGACGTCTACACGTGAAGCTCCCGAGGCGTTGAGCGTTGCCGCGTTGACCATTGTAGATGAACAGAGCGCGACAACCCCTGCTGCTAGCACGTTTCGGATAAGCGTTTTTTCCTCAATGCGCATGTCTGAAATTCCTCAAAGACGACAATCGTAAGTGATGAACTGTCGGTGCCCTTCCGCGCGCTGACGAGGCGATTTGAAGCCCAAATTGAGGCAGTGTTCTCGAAGCGCCAACAGATGAGCGTCCCGCGTTCGATTGTGGTCCGTGCGTTGAGAATGAGCTTTGTCACTCTGGCTTGCACACTGTCCCGCGTTACCGTCACACGATGTGCCAGGATGCCAATGATCCGCTTGGGTTCGGACGCATTCCTCATCTGTCAGTGGCGATCAATCTCAAACAATCAGCGTTGACCATTTGGTGCGGCCCGGGTCAGCTTGTCAGTTGACAAACACTTTATGATAGAACTTGATTGGAGATAATTCATCCAGAAGTGGTGTCGGAGCCAGATATGATTAATGATTGTCTTTCCATGAAAGCCGTTATCACCGCAGTTGCGCTTGTGACGGCAGGTTTCACACCCGTCGCCACGAATGCCGCGGACCTAAAGTGCACACCCTTCGAAATCATCTCGAAAAGCTGGAAGCGCGGCGTCCACCCAGAAGGCGAACCGGTCATTGGCATGAAGCGGGCTGGCACGCGTCGATTGCATTCTGAATCTGGCGAGGAATTAGGTCTCTACACCTACGCAGGAACCGTCGTTGAGGTACTGGAAGATGGCGGGACAATAATGAACTTCACGCGCACTTGGACGTTTAAGGAGGGCACAATTGCCGGTGTCGGGATGATTGCCCACCCCGATGCCGTTAACGTCCAAGCGCAACCCGATCAGGTTGTGTCAGTGGTTACCGGCGGAACAGGCGCGTTCCGCGGCGTGCACGGGTCCATTGAAATGTCGGAACCCGTATCCGAGGGGAACCGACTTGTCAGATTTGATATAGCCTGCGACTGACGGGATTTTGGTCTGACACTGCCCAATGGGTCCAACATCGAATGGCTCAATGAGCTTGGGACAAGACCCAGAACATCGAATTAAGACAAAAAACCTCGGAACAGAAGCGGTCTTCCGGCGTCCTGCATGCCACGCAGGCGGGCGGCGAGGTTGTGTTTCTTTCGTACCTGATGCGGTTGGTAGTCGTCGAACTCTCTAGGCGCGATCCTAGGGCCTTGCACCAAACCACCCACTGCACAAGCCGCACCAAAAAGTGCTGAACCTTGTGCAGTACGACAGATCACGCCGTTGAACCCTTCGTCATTCCCTTCTGGCACGCCGCCAGGCCAAATGTCTGCTGCGGCAAGGTCGGCGGCTTCTCCAAGGGGATCGGGGCAGACTTTGCAGCGTGTTTGAATGCGCCATCCGCTCTCATCGGCCCACATATCTTGATAGCTGAGCTCACGGGCGCGTCCGTCTTTCGTCTCCACCCGCGTTGGTCCCGGATTGCCATTGCTGCGATAGCGAAACAAGCGAAGGTCCTCTTCGGCATAGCCAAACTCTGCAAGGGCCGCCTCGGATTTTCCCAAATCCGAAGCCCCGCCGCAGACCATCACCAATAGCGCGACTAGATTGCGTGCAAGGCGTGGGTCCTCCTTGGCCCGTTCGCGCACCGCGCCTGCGTCACAAGGTTTGGCAATGATCGCAAACGGCTCATTCCGTGCCAATGCCCGCTCCAACCCCGCCAGGGTATCACTTGGGCCATATCGCGAACCAGCCCTCTCGACGACCTGCTGAGCGGTTTCGCTGAGGCACCAAAAAGTACGCATGGGCCGGATCGGATCAGCGGCGCAATGCAAGATGAAACTAGCTTGACCAGAATTGAGCAAATGCACCCCGAGCGCGGTCAAAACACCGCCCGTTGCGGCTCGAAACCGGATGTTCTCTGCCCCCGCCCAAGCCTGGGTCATGCACTGATAACCGCCCCAAATCGAATCAAGGTGTGGGGTCGGCTCGTCATTGGGCCTTGCAATCCTGCCCGGACAAGCTTTGAGGATGCCGGCGTCAGATTCATCACCCAAGCTTGGACCGATTAGAGCCGGCCGCAGCCGCCCCTCGTCGGTGTAACGCATCTGCCAACGCTTGGGCGCAAGTGCTTCGCAGAGGCCACAGCCGATACAGAGCCCCGAGGTCACAACCTCATGAACCGATTGCGCGACGCTCATGCCCCCTCCTTGCCGGTGCTGAACCTTTGATGAGCCCCATCGTTTCAAGATTCAACAAGACTTGTTAGGCGACGAAATCAATCTCAACGTTCTCTGTTTCCACCCGAAGCTCTGGGCCCTCAGGCACTTCATAAGGAAAGGAGCCCCCGATGAACTCTTCGATCTTACCTTCGCGGGCGAGCCTGTAGCGCCCTTTGCGATCGTGACGTTCGCATTCCTCGAAGCTGATGGCCACGTGAACCTCAACGAAGCCGCCCGAGGCTTCTACAGCTTCGCGTACGGCCTTGAGGGTTGTAGCACAAGGTGCGGTCGGCGCACGAATGGCGATCCCACCGTTTTTGTGATTTCAGATGCCACGTGGGGCATCAGTTTGGCGGTAAAGTGTGCGCTGCTAGTGGTTGCCGTGTTTTTCATGTTCCGGCTTTTTGATCAGACTCTTTCGAGGACTCGAAAGCGATGTTTATAGAGGTGATTGTAATGTGGCTTCATCCGGCGATGAACACGGCGCACCCGCGCTGGCGCGTCAGCGACTTCCAAATAACGGCGCTTTTGCGGTGTCAGCCCAGTCGATTGCGCAAGATTGGTGTGGAAGGATCCGCCATCCCACCAACTGTGTTCAGACGGATCACCACCCGCCTCCCAAGTGAGAGCCTCCGGGATAAAGGGAATGCCAACCGCGTCACAGAACGCTGCTGTCATGTCGTGGGGATTTTCCAGCAAATCGTCGCTGTCTATCACAGTAGGTGGACTACCATTCAAAGCAGTGAGCAAATCAAACAGCGCACGCTGCTCGGGGAAGCCGACTTCAAGCTCATCGAAATCCGGCCACTTGTTGTACATCGACGAAATCGTCTTTGCAGGGTCCCGTATCAAGAACGCATGAGTGAAGTGTGAAAGAAACTCCGCATCCCACATGTGGTTGATGTAGTGCGGGAAGTCCTTGATAAACACTGGTCCATTCTCAGCACGGGCCTTAATTTCGACCCACACGCTTTCCAGCGTCAGGCCGGGCGTGGTCACATCTCCCTCTTTGAATCGCGGCCACATCGGATCCTCTCCCTGATACCAAGCCTCGCCAAAGGGTTCGTGCAGGCAATCCAAATCACCGCGCTGGCGCATCATCCATTCAAAGGCGGTGGAGGTGGACCGAGGAATGCACCAAAGTGCCACAATCTTATGCATGGTTTACGTCTTTCAGTGAGGAAAGCAGACTGCCTTGCTCAGTCTCCGGAGCAAGGCGGAGTGTCTTGAATATGCGCCAATAGAGCGCGGTGTCGTGACCGATTACAGGCGCGCCGAGACGCGCCTCCAGCTCAACTTCATAATGCACGGGGCGCTGCGCGATCCCGTCGGAGGCGCGGCGGTAGTTGCTCATGCCATTGATCAGATAAGCATCCACATTGGGAGCTTTGTCGGCGGTGTAGTCGAAGCTCTTCCAAATCAAGTCTTCATCAAAGCACCAAATGCAGTCATCCACGGACTCCTGACTGTCAAACCAGCCCTGATCACAGAAGTTGCCTGCCCAGACCACGTCAAAACCGGCCTCTTTCAGAAAGCCAACCGTGCCCTGATACCAGGTTTCCCTGTGGTAGCAGGCGTTCAAAGCAACCTTATCGACATTGCGATCCCGCAAGGCCTCGACCATGGCATAACCTGCCATGTGGAAGGGAGTCTCATACTTGTCGCCGAGCATCTCGCAATGCTGCCGGATGCCTTCAACCCCCAGACCACTGGCATGCACCCAGTTCGAACCCACCTGCCCGCAAACATCGGCGCCATTATTGGCCATGCATTCCACATATTCTTCGAGCAAACCGAAATGCTTTTGGCGTTGCTCCAGGCGGTGTGCGTAGTTCGGAACGTGTAGCATACGACCATGCACACCAACGCTACGCGGTGCCATGCGCAGAAAGTCCGACGGTGCTGCATCGAAGTCATGCGGAGGTGCTGTAAACCCCACCTGTTGTGGGAAGAGCTTAACCTTCGGATTCCTCCACTTGGTCGGTTTATTGTAGGCGGACATATTGGTGTTCACTGTTGCATGGCATCATATTGGGGCCGAGTATTGATGGCGGGTTGTGCGAAACGCCATTGCTTTTGCTTGGGGGCAGCCATATCAAAAATGATATGAATCGGCGCCGTTACAACCTCCCGTCAAACAGCGCGATTGTAGCCTTTGAAGCTGCGGCGCGACTGCAGGGATTTGCGCGTGCGGCCGAGGAACTGAGTACGTCCCAACCCGCTATCAGTCGGCATATCCGAAACTTGGAAATCCGCTTTGGGGTGGAGCTCTTTGATCGGCGAGGACAGCAGGTGGCGCTTACGCAGAAAGGTCGTGATTTTTATGCAGCGGTCGTTCATTCGATGGATTCGCTTCAAGATGCGATCACTGTATTGTCCACATCCAGGACAGACATCACGCTTGCCTGTTCTCACTCGGTTTCCCACCTGATGCTGATGCCCAGGTTTGCGCACCTGAGACACAAGCTTGGCAATCACGTGGAGTTGCGTCTTCTGACCGTTGAATACAATCTTCTAGATACCGCCGTTGACCACGGCGCGGACATCATTTTCGAATACGCAACCTCGGCGCCCAATGCGCCTTACGTCATAGTCTGCCATGAGGAAGTGAAACCCGTTGGCACGTATGATGTAATCAAAGCTGCAAAGAATGCATTAAGAAAAGGAACGGCTGCTCCACCAATACTCAGGCTAAAGAAAGCAAACTATGGGTGGATGGATTGGCCCGATTGGAACGAAACCCATCCCGAATACACCGATTGGCCGAAGGGCGAAAAATTCGACAGCTACGTCTATCTACTTGAAGCCGCAGCTCAAGGCGCAGGTTTGGCGCTCGGTTGGCGTGGTTTTATTGATCGTTACGTTGCTCGTGGTGAACTTGTTGAGATCGACGGCGACTGGCACAGTACAGGAACCTCCATCGTCGCTCGCGCGACAAGAACTGGGCAACACCACCCTTCTCTTTCGAAATGTCTGGCACTCTTGGAAGACTTGACCAGTTTTTGAGGCGGAAGGCCACAGAACGTCAGACAGAATCGGAGCTTCGGGCTAGTTTGAAGCGAAGTGCGGAACCACAGCGCGCTTGAGTTAGTCTGATATGTGGGTCCACATAGCTTTCCCAACGTCGGAGTTTGCAGAAAAGATCTCATTACCCTGGCAGCCCCCGTCAAAGGTGGCAAAGCTGGTATCGACGCCTTTCAGTTCCAGTTCAGACTTACCAGCCACTCTTTGGCCGCAGTGATTGACATCCGTGATGCCTGATCCACATGCGATAACAACCAGACTTCCCGAGTTGGGAATCTAGAAACACCCTCCAATTGGAGTGCGCGAAATCGCGGGTCTGCTGATGCAATCGCGCAAGGCAAAAGCGTCTTTCCTAGCCCCTCCGCGACCGCTTTCATGGCGGTCTCTGCATCCGCAACTCTTAAACTGGCCCGCTGTTCGGTAGTTTTCGCGATGTTTGCCAGCCAACGTGCTTGAGGGAGGTCCGAATGTGCCGCGTCATAAGCGATCCACTTCAGTTCTTTGTGGCGATCTGGCGGGATGAAACTTGCAGCGTATGCCGCAAATGATATCACGCCCAACTTTTGCGTTTTTGTTCGAAGACCTCCACCAGATGGACGCGCAAAACGTACGGCTAGGTCTGCCTCTCGTTTGGACAGATCAAGGTTGCCCGCGCTCGGAGCCAGCTCGATAGTGAGGTTCGGATGCAGCCGTTCCAAAGCAGCAAGGTTAGGAACGAGGAACCTGTTTACAATAGTCGGCACTGAGCTAATCCGAACTGTGCCGGTGAGGCGCTGTGCGCTCTCTCCTGACACGGCTCTTACTGCTTGGTTCCCAGCCTCAATGGTTTCAACGTGCGGCAGGATTTTCAGCGCCGAATCAGTTGGTTCATAGCGTCCATTGGCACTGCGCACGAACAGTTTGGTTTCTAACGACTGCTCAAGCTCTCTTATTCGACGGGCCACCGTCGTATCGCTGACTCCATGCGCCCGACCCGCCTGAGAGAGTTTTCCTTCGCGGTGGAGTGCCAAAAGATACTTGAGGTCGTTCCAATTGTGATCCTGCATTTTTGCAGAGTAAGCCTCCAGTCTTTTCGCCACAATCTTCATTTTCGGTGTGGCAGTTCTAAACGTAGGAGACCTTTAGGAGGCGAGACAATGAAGTTCATTATCCTGTTCGAAGATGCACCAGATGCTGATCCTGACATTCGCAAAACACATATGCGAGAGCACCTCGATTTCCTTGAGCATAACTCGAAAAGGATTGAAGCCGCAGGCCCTCTGTTAGACGATGCAGGGAAAGGACGCGATGGTTTGTGGATCGTCGACGCTAGATCAGAGGATGATGTGGATAGATTAGTACATGAAGATCCTTTTTGGCCAACTGGCCTAAGAAAGTCGTATGCGATCATCAAATGGAATCAGGTCTATGTGGATGGGGCGCGGTTGGTTCATCCGGGCTGAGGCACCAATGTGTAGAGCAGGATCGAGCGGGCTATAGCGCAAACGCAACAAAACCTCACATGGTTCACTCACCAAACATCTATGAACAGCGTGGCGAAGGTTGGGAGTGAGCCCTAACCCGCCTTCCGATCAACTGCTCGCAGTGGCGCTACGGCGATTAACCAAGAAGGGCGTTGTTGCGAAGGAACGCAACCAACACCCCGTCCCGCTGCCGTTTGCGGGCCAGTTAAATCAAGTACGTACAGTTTGTTAGCACGAAAGCGGAAAGGCCTCCTCGCATGATCTAGCGCTGAGTTGCTGATTTCAGGCCCAGAAGGATGGCAGCACCGACCATGAAACTCCCACCCAATCTTTCCATCCAATCGCGTGCTGTTCCCTTGAATCGTTCCACTATCCAGCTTGCGCCTATGCCGTATGTCGACAGGAACAAACCGTCTATTATGATGTATGTTGCGGACAGGATCAGAAACTGCGGCGAGAAGCGATGGTCGCCATCAATGGATGCCACCCGCCCAAAACAGGCATTTTCTGCAAATTCTCAGAGACGCGTTGCAAGGTTGAACCATTCCCTCGACTGAGCAACTCCGGCGCAGCTGCGTGAATGAAAGTTTTGAACTAGCTTTGGTAAACACTGCAGAATTGCGCCAAAGCTCGCATTGGAAAGTACAGAACGTACCATGATCGACGCTAACTTTCGTCCTGGAAAGAACTCGCATCACATCGGCGAGGAGCATGTAAGTGTGCTCCTGATTGCGGGCTTTGGTGACAATGCAAGTATGTTTGACGGACTGCTAAACACAACTCTTGCTGACACTTACCGGCTACTTCCTATTAATCTTCCGGGGTTCGGGGCACCGGCGCTCGCGTCCAAAACTACCTTACGAGCCTTGGCTGGCTATGTTTCGGAGATGGCAGAAGAGACCGGCGCTGAGATTATCATCGCCCATTCTGTTGCTTCGATAATAGCTTCGCTTGCCGCCACTCGCGTATGTAGTCCAATCGAGACAATACTATCTCTGGAAGGCAACATCACCGCGGAAGACGCCTATTTCTCTGGAACAGCGGCCGAGCATAGTGACCCGTGTGCCTTCCAGAGGGCGTTTCTTGAACGCCTGGATGCAATGGCAGCTCATGCACCGATGATCGGACGATACCGGCAATCTGTATCCGAAGCCGATCCGTTGGCGCTCTGGGAGCTTGGGACCGATGCGCGTCTGTTTTCATCAGACCAAGTGCCGGGAGATGTGCTTATTGCAGCTGCAAGGGTGGTTTACTTCTATAATCCCGACAATTGCCCCAGCACTACTCTTGAATGGCTAGCTCGCAGTTCGATAGATCGTGTTGTTTTGGAGGGCGCCTCGCACTGGGCTAGCGTGGATCAGCCCGTGCTGCTCGCTGAAAGGCTGTCCATAGCTCTACAGTAGAGCGATACGAACATCCATTTCCATCTACGAGCAGTTTCCGTTCCAATGTGCTGTGATGCAAAAACCTTCTGGCCCAGAGTGTTCGACACTTCGAGATGCAGCAATTGTTTTCAGACGCAGTATTTGCGTTGATGTCGACTACTGTCGTTGTCACTGCCTTTTTTCGCAGGAATGCCCGTTTTCCATGAAAATTCGTTCGATTCTGAACGCAAGTTAGCTGTCCGGGCGGCGCCATAGGATATACGTTTTACAAGTGTCGTGCGCTTTCTCTCGCGCCTGCATTCACTCAAACATCTGACACATAGGAAAAGCACATGCTCTTGCCACGACAAAAGACCCCCGATCTTACCTTGCCGACCCTCGATCATGGCGCGTTCGATCTTTCCGCCGAGACCTCCGAGCGAGGCACTGTAGTCTGTTTCTACCGGGGGCTCCATTGTCCAATTTGTGCTACTTACCTCTCAGAGTTGAAGAAACGGGTCGCTGATTTTGCAGAGCGCGGTGTGGGCACAATCGCAATCAGTAGCGATGGAGAAGAGCGCGCCCGCGCCATGTCCGACAAGATAGAAAATGACAGATTGCGCTTTGCCTATGACTTGCCGCTCTCCAAGGCGCGTAGTTGGGGACTCTACATATCCACATCCCGCGGCAAAACCTCAATTGGCATCGAAGAACCCGACCTATTCTCTGAGCCAGGCCTTTTCATGGTGACGCCTGAGCAGACGCTCTACTATGGATCAGTGCAAACTATGCCCTTCGTACGGCCTCACTTTTCGGAACTGGTTGGCGCGCTGGATTTCGCGATTTCAAAAAACTACCCTGCGCGCGGAGAGTACACTGGAGCTGTTTAGTTTGCCTGCTAGGGTACCTTCAGTTGCGCACAGTCCTTTGATTTCAGTTGCGGTTCTCTGCGGACTTGAGCCTTTTCAGGGTAGGCTAGCAACACTTTTCATGAGGGGCACCCAGCTTGGGAAATGACCGCTTCGAAACTGACCTAGAACAACCCAAACAGTAAGCCGACACAAAAAACCACAATGGAGAATGCCCATAGCGGTAGCAGGGAGTAGCGAATGTGACGCCCCATATTTGCTCCGGCCAATCCTAGCGCCAGCCAAAGCGCTGGCGAGAAAGGGCTAATGAAAGTGCCGATAATATTTCCAATTAGCATTGCGTGAACCACGCTCGCGGTTGGTACTTGGGTCGGCTCCATGACTTCAAGCACGATTGGCATGAGACCGAAATAGAACGCGTCAGTGCTGAGAACCAATTCCAAAGGAGCGCCGACAAACCCAACAAGGATGTGCAGATATGGGATCAAGCTCTCAGGCAATATAGCAACCAATTCGACAGCCATTGCGCGGAGCATCCCAGTTCCGTCCATCAAACCTAGAAAAGCGCCTGCAGCAAAGATAATGGCCGCCATCGTGAGTGCGGAGCCTGCGTGTGCCTTCATCCTGTCCATCTGGCCATCGATGCTTGGATAGTTGATTAACAGCAGCAGAGACAAAGCGATCATGAACAAGAAAGCTGGCGGCAACATTCCGAACACCAATGCAAAAACTGTGGCGGCAAAAAGCCCTGCGTTCGCGAGGATCAAATTTGGGCGCTCGAGCTCGCTTTGTTCACTGGTAGCCTCAATTCTGTAGGCCGAAACATCGCCCGACCTCCCAACTGTCTCCGACATCGCCTCCAGACGTTTTTTCTGGCGCAAACCAATGACAACCGCGAAGGCCGCAAGCAAGATCAGGCCTACAACCTGGATCGCGATCAGGGGTTGCCAGAGTTCAGATACCGGGATGCCCGAGACGACCGACGCACGGCCCAGCGGTCCTGCCCAAGGCAGCATGTTGGCGATTCCTGCTCCTAAGCACAGCATCAGCAACATCAAATAGCGGTTCATGCCCACCCCAAGATACAGAGGCAGAAGCGCTGGAACGGTGAGAAGAAACGTAGTTGCCCCAGCACCGTCGAGATGGGCCAGCGCGCCAACCATTGCGGTTGCAACGGTGATTGCGACCGGGTTTCCTTTCGTAATCCCAATCATCCAGTTAATGATCGGACGGAACAGGCCCGTATCCTGCAAGATTCCAAAAAACAGAATCGCGAACACAAACATAGTGGCAACGGAGGCAACGCGTGCAAGGCCAGAATTGAAAAACTCGGAAACCTCAGCCGGACCAAAACCAGTTACGATCGCGCCACCCAGAGGAAACAATACCAACGCAATGACTGGTGCAACGCGTCCCGTCAAAAGCGAAACGACCACGAGGATTATTGTGGTCAAGCCGACTAACGCCATGTGCATCCATTCTGAATGATCTCAAACGCCTCTACTCAATGCCTATCAAAGACTTGGGTCAAGTCGATGCCGCATATGGGCTTCAGTGCAAACCGTGTGAAGCCCATGTCCAATGAGCACTAGGGGCAGCATGAATTGCGGCACGTGCCATGTACGCTGCGAAACAGGACTGGACGCAACTAAATGATCACCGCTCAAACCAGCCAGTTTCCAAAGCCCGTGCCCAATCGCGTCGGTCGTTTCTCAGGGCGCAGTCACTTGCTTTTTTGGTGTCGTAACTGACAGAACGGAACGTGATGTCCCATACTTCACCAAACTTTTCAGCGATTGCGTAGGACGCGTTGGGTGTTCCGGTTTGCATGTAATGATAGAAGGGCGTGTCGTCATCGTAGGCGGGGCACCCAACACTGCCAGGGTTCACTATGACACGGCCATCCGGCAAACGGACGCAGCGTGGAATGTGAGTGTGTGCACAAAGGATTAGACTCGCTTCGATCCCTTTGGCTTCGGCAGTTACCTCCGCTAGGCTCGCCGCGCGTACGACTCCATTCCTTTCCACACGTTCAAGCCAGTAGGTGCAATCGCTCTTTGGGGTTGCATGGCACAAGAAGACTTCGCCAAAGACCGTCTGCGTCGTCGAAAGACCCGCTATCCATTGCAGATGTTGTTCCGACAATTGATCGAAGGCCAGCTGGTCCGAAGGGCCCATATCGGCAGCATCCTGTTCGATGAGGTGTCTGTCATGATTGCCACGGACCGACACAAAGTTACGGTCCATGAGGATAGCAGCGGTCTTAGCGGCCTCAATAGGTCCGCTGAAGAAATCTCCGAGGTTCACGGCATCTTCGACCCCAAGAGCTTCCATGTCTTGAAGAACGGCCTCCAAGGCATAAGAATTGCCATGGATATCTGCAAAAACTGCGAATTTCATTTGCTGAGCGCCACATCCTGACTCTGGAGTGCTCTATTCTAACGATAGCTGGAACAAACATTAAGACTGCAGTGAACGATGCCAAGTTCGCCCGCGAAGCGGGTGCTCGGACGGGCTGCCATGAACGACCGCTTTGAGCCCAAACCTGTCATTGTGACTTTATGCTGCGAGCGCTCCCAGCGCAGATTTTGCCGCCATGGGCATCTTCACCAATGCCGCAAGGCTGCGATGAAATAGACCATTCTTCGACTGCGCAGCAACACAGGATTAGCATGGCTCTCACCTGAATAGTCTTCTCGGCCTATTGATGCTGACATTCTCAAGCCAAGATCACAGGCGAGCTCTCAAATATTCGCCCAGCCGCCATCGATGACATGTGCGACGCCGGTGGTATAGGCGCTTTCTTCGGATGCCAGATAAACGGCTAGCGCAGCAATTTCCTCAGCCGTGCCGATACGGCCGATGGGCTGACGTGCGATGAATGCATTGCGGGCCGCATCATAGTCTCCGGTCTCGCGTAGTCGGCCCTCGAGAGACGGGGATTCAATGGTTCCCGGACAAATGGCATTGCAGCGAATGCCCTGCGCGATGAAATCCGCCGCCACCGATTTGGTCAACCCGATCACGGCGGCTTTGGTCGCGCCATAGGCACAACGGCTGGGCGCCGCGATCACGGAAGAGGCAACCGAGGCGATGTTGACGATTGATCCACCGCCGTTTGCGATCATCCCGGGCAGAAAGGCGCGGGTCATACGGTAGGTGGCCTTCACGTTCAGATTGAAGGAAAAGTCCCAAGTCTCCTCGTCACAATCGAGGAGTGAGCCGTTCGCGACGACGCCGGCGCAATTGAATAGCACGTCAACCCCCATGCATTCAGCAGCGACTGCAGTGATTGCATCTGCATCAAGCACATCCAGTTTCCGCGTTTCTACACCCTGCAGTTCTACAAGTGCCGCCTCGTCGATGTCGGTTGCGATAACGCGCGCACCTTCCGAAGCAAAGGCATGCGCCGTTGCCCGTCCGATGCCCTGGCCAGCCGCTGTCAAGAGGCAGGTTTTGCCCTCCAGTCTTCCCATGATGTCCCTCTTCTCTTGCGCCGCAATGCAAGGCGCCTTCTGATTAAGCGTCTTGAACGCACTCTTGTCTTTGCTGACCGAGTCCTGAAATACCGAGCTCGACGACGTCTCCCGTTTCAAGATAACGCGGCGGCGTAAGCCCCATTCCGACGCCGGGTGGTGTACCGGTCGAAACAATGTCGCCGGGATGCAGCGTGAAAAACTGGCTGAGATAGCTGACCAAATGCGCCACACCATAGACCATCGTCCGCGTGGACCCGTTTTGCATCATTGTGCCATTGACCTTGAGCCACATCGGCAGGTTTTGCGGATCCTCGATCTCTTCGCGGGTCACCAACCACGGGCCTGTTTGCCCGAAATTGTCGCAGGACTTGCCCTTGGACCATTGTCCCTGCCGTTCAAGTTGGAACGCGCGTTCGCTGACATCGTTTATGACGCAATACCCGGCAACATGATCAAGCGCCTCACCTTCGCTCACATGCTTTGCCGCCCGGCCGATCACCACGCCCAATTCAACCTCCCAATCGGTTTTTGTGCTGCCACGCGGGATGACGATCGGGTCGTTCGGGCCACAGATCGCGGACGTCGCCTTCATGAACAGGACCGGCTCGGAGGGCACCGCCATACCGCTTTCTTGAGCATGATCTGCGTAGTTCAATCCGATGCACATGAACTTCCCTGTGCCGCCAACGCAAGGACCAAGGCGAGGCGCGCCTTCCACTTTCGGAAGGCTATACGGATCCAGATCTTGCAGCGGTTTCACATCCGAAAGCACGTCACCCGCGATGTCAGCAACGACGGCGCTGAGATCCCGGATCTCGCCGTCAGGATCAAGCATTCCCGGTTTCTCTGCGCCTCTTGGGCCGTAGCGAAGGAGTTTCATTGTCTTTCCTCAATCTATTGGTTGCTGCAAAGCCCCGAGCCAGCGGCAGATATGGGCATTCTGCAACGGATTTTCAGGTCAGTAGGTTGCCCGTCCACCGGACAGGTCAAACACTGCTCCGGTCGTGAAAGAGTTCTCTAGCGAAACAGCCCAAACAATCATGTTTGCTGCCTCTTCAACGGCCAAAAAACGCCCGCGCGGTATTTTGGAAAGCATATAGTTGATGTGCTCGTCGCTCATCTGGTCGAAGATCCGGGTCTTCGCTGCGGCGGGCGTTACGCAATTGACCGCGATGTTGTGCCCGGCCAATTCCTTGCCGAGCGACTTGGTCAACCCGATGACCGCCGCCTTGGAAGCCGAATAGGCCGACGCGTTCGGATTGCCTTCTTTGCCTGCGACAGATGCAATGTTCAGGATCCGCCCATACCCCTTAGCCTTCATGCCGGGCACACAGGCGCGATTGAACATGAACGTGCCGTGCACATTGACGTCAAACACCTTTTTCCATGCCTTGACATCGTAGTTTTCCAAGGTCGCATTCGGCCCCGTGATACCGGCACTGCTGACTGCAATATCGGGCACACCCAGTCGCAAAACCGTTTCGTCCAACGCAGCTTCGATCTGACTAGAATCTGACACATCACAAGACACGGCGAGTGAATCGCCGCCGAGAGTGGCCATCGCTTCTCCATTTGCCGGGTCCAAATCCCAGCTCGCGACGCGTACACCACGTTCGACCAACTGGCGCGCGACTTCAAACCCGATGCCCTGCGCACCACCGGTAATGACTGCAATCTGATCTTTCATCTCTGTACCTCTGGAATCTGCGGTTCTTATTGACACCCAAGGACGGGTTCGAGGCGTTCGAATGCGGTCCTCAGCGTCTCGGCTGGTTGCGCGTAGCAAAGGCGCAGATATCCTTCACCGCTGCCCCCAAAGGCAATTCCGGGGGCTAATCCAACTCCGGTCGCTTCAAGAATGTCCGTCGCTGCCTTATAGCTATCCGTCATGCCGTCCACGCGAAAAAAGCTGTAGAACGCCCCGTCGGGCTCGATAAACGTGACCCGTTCAAATCCAGACAAAAATTCAGACGTAAGCTGATACCCGGTCTGAATGCGGTCTCTGAGCTCGGTGATCGATGCCTCGCAGTCTCTCAGAGCCACAACGCCAGCCTCCTGCACAAAACCTGCGGTGCAGGACGTATTGAATTCCGTAAGCTGACCGAGTTTCGCCTCCACAGCAGCGGGGGCGACGATCCATCCCAGCCGCCACCCCGTCATGCTCCAGGCCTTGGAAAACGAATTTACCGAAATCAGCCGATCTTCGGCGTCGGCAATATCCAGAAATGAGGGAGCGACAGTCCCATGCCGATACAGCCGACGATAGACATCATCTGCGACGACCCAAATTTCGTTCGCGCGACAGTGGTCTAAAAGAACTTGCTGGTCTTCCATAGGCATGGTCCAGCCCGTCGGGTTATTCGGTGAATTGATCACAATGGCAGTTGTGTCCGGCGTCAGCATATCCAGTAGCGCATCTATGTCCAACCACCACGAGCCGTCCTTGGGCTCTAGCGCCAGTTGGCAGATGTCGGCCCCTGAATTTTGGAACGCTGCAGCAATATTCGGCCAACTCGGCTCGATTACAACCACCCGGTCACCAGGTGTGATAAGCAGTTCCGCAACCAGCCTTAGGCCCTGCATACCCGAAGGCGTCACCGTGATGCGGTCACGCATGAGAGCCGTTCCCGTCAGATCCCGTTGGTACCTACAGATCTCATCTCTGAGCGCTATGCTGCCGTTGTTCGGCTGATACATGTGGTTTCCTGAGCGCAGGGACTTGACCGCGGCCTCAACAATTAAGGGATCGGTGCCCCAGGCGCCTTCGCCAAACCACAAAGGAATGACATCGCTCCGTCCCATCGCGCTTTCTGCAACCGCACGGATCTTTGACGCCTCAAGCGCACGGGCGCGCATGGAAATGGATGACCCAAGGGAGAGCATGTTCATGTCGCAACGATTGTGGATTTTCGCCGAGGTTGTCGCGTGTTAGATCAAACAAAAGACTAGTCATTTTGACTATTGCCCTCATTTTTTGGGCAGGCAAAGGGGGCCGGTACAGATGGTCGATCAAATAGATGAAAAGATCCTCGGCATACTCAGAACGGATGCGCGGACGCCGGTTGCAGAAATCTCACGGAAAGTCGGCCGGTCGCGAACCGCCGTTGTCGCGAGGATTGCCCGACTCGAGTCCAGCGGCAGAATTGCGCGCTACACGATCGCAGAGCGCGGACAGGAGGATGACGGGCTGGGCGCAATCATTCTGGTTCAGATGATCAATCGCGGAGAGACCGAAAGATTTTCGTCGCTGATACGCACATCCGGCTGGGTGTCTGCCTGCTATGGAATATCTGGCGAGTTCGATCTCGCGGTGGTGCTAAAGTCGCTTGACCCGGATGTGCTCGAGAGGTTCACGAAGGACCTTATAGCCACCGGTGAAATCCAGCACACGCAAACCCTGGTGAAAATCCTGCGTGAGTTTTGAAGCCCGTACAAACCGGTCAGCCGACACAAAGCATCAGATGAAGGCTTCGAACCCACACACTAGATCGCTCCGCGACATGGGCGTCAAGATACCGCCCCTGCGGCTGTCACCAAAGCATGGTGCAACGCGCGCGCGGTAGAACGCTGCCCAAGTATGCCGTAGCTCTGCTCGGCTTCGCGGCAAATGACCAGGCAAGATAGGTGCTCCAACAATACGCGGGCTGCACTCTGTGAGGCCATGCCGGGCAGGTCGGTGGACGCCAGCCTTTCCAGCACAGGGGCACAGACGCCGTTCAGGTCGAAACGACACCAGCCATCAGTTTGTTCAGTGACAGAGGCTAGCCCGCTCAAGCTCTCGGCCAACTGATCGGACAAGTGTTCACGCTCTGCGATATCCGCTGAAATCAGCCATTGATCTGGTGCGAGCCAAGTGGCCTCAAAAACAGACGTGTTGGCATGGCCATTCGCCTCGGGAAGGGACAGGCCAAGGAAGGCCTCGGCTTGGGCGCGTGCTTTGTCTTGGTTTACGTTTCTGAGTGACAGTGAGGCAAGCGCTCGGCCGGTGACCTCGGTTACGGTTACCGCGGTGAACTGATCCACACGCGGTTCCGTGCCCCACAAGGGTGTCGTTTGCAGGAGATCATGCACGCAGCCGTCCTCCCTCGGGATCATAGAAGTGGCTTGAAACCACCTCGGCCTTCACATCGGTACCCCGCACGGGGTCAACGACCCGAACGACCTCTCCCATACGTCTATCGCCGCCTTTGAGGTACGCCAGCGCGATGGAATGGCCGAGATGAGGCGACTGACACGCCGATGTGACATGGCCCTGTTCGCTGTCAATGTGGACGGGTGCCAATTCGCCGATCAGTTGCGAGCCAGCGGTCAGCTCTTGGCTGGCATCCACCGGCCGCAACCCGACAAGGCGCCGCCCGTCTGGGTCGGTCATCCCTTCGCGTTGGTCAAGGACGTTCCCGACGCTGTCTTTTTTGCGTGACACCATACCTCCCATGCCCAGCATGAGGGCGGTTGTGCTGCCGTCCAGTTCGCGCCCTGTCACATGGCCTTTCTCGGTTCGAAGAATGTCAAGCGCCTCTACCCCATAAGGGGCAAGGCCGAGATCTTCTCCCACCTCCAAAAGTCGCCGCCAGAGAGCATCTCCGTAGCGCATGGGCACAGCCAATTCGTAGGCCAGCTCACCCGAGAAAGAAATCCGGAACAGTCGGGCCCGTAGTCCACCGCAAACGGTCACTTTTCCGCAAGCCATGAATGGGAACGCTTTATTGGAGATGTCGAAGCTTGGGTCTACCACGCGGCGCAGCAGATCGCGGGACTTTGGGCCGGCGACGGCAAACTGCGCCCAGACTTCGGTGGTCGAGATCAATTGCACATCCAAATCTGGCCAGAGGCACTGCCGGGCAAATTCCATGTTGCGGAGCACCGCTCCTGCATTGGCCGTCGTGGTGGTGACAACGAAATGATCTTCGGCCAGACGTGCGGCAGTGCCGTCGTCATAGCAAACCCCATCTTCCCTTAGCATAATGCCATAGCGGACCTTGCCGACGGGCAATTTGGCAAATCCATTCGCATAGATCCGGTTCAGGAAGTCTGCGGCGTCGTCCCCCTGAACATCGATCTTGCCCAATGTCGTGACGTCACAGATGCCCACATTGGCCCGCACATTTCGCGCCTCGCGCTCAACCGACTGGCGCCAATCAGTCTCCCCCTCCTTGGGGAACCACCGCGCGCGCATCCAATCGCCAGCGATGTCAAAGGGGGCTCCGTTTTCCTTCGCCCATTTGTCCGTGGGGGTCTCGCGAGTTGGGTGAAAATGCTCGCCGACCGTTCGCCCACCGATCGCACCCAGCGTCACAGGGGTGTAAGGCGGCCGAAAGATCGTCGTGCCTGTATCGGGAATCGACTTCCCCGTGAGTTCTGCCATGACGGCGAGCGCATTCACGTTTGAAGTCTTGCCCTGGTCGGTCGCCATGCCGAGGGTCGTGTAGCGTTTGAGATGCTCGACTGAACGGTAGTTTTCCTGATGGGCCAGCTTCACATCCTTGACAGTAACATCGTTCTGTAAGTCGAGCCAGGCGCGTCCCTTTGGCCATTCGACGTGGTAGAGCGGCGAGATGGCATAACCGTTCTGTGCGGCCTCGGGAAGGTCCACAGCGCCCGTTGAGTGACCGAGATCTTGGGCGGCGGTTCTGGCGCTTTCCATGCCGCTCTGCAAGGCCTCAGCGGTGGAAAAGAGCCCCTTGGCAGCGCCCGCTTCCGACATGCCGTTGGGCAGGTTTTGGCCGGGCACAAACGCGGCGATGTCTGGATTCCAAACCGGCCGCCCACTCTGATGGCAGGTCAAGTGAACGTTTGGGTTCCATCCGCCGGAAACACCAAGCGCCCCGCAGTCCAGATTTTCCAACTGCCCGTCTGACTTGCGGATCGTGATGCGCTTTAGACCACGCCGTCCGGACGTGCCAACAACCTGAGCGCCGGGGATCACCGGCACCTGGCTAGTCAGAGACACATCCGTACGCACATCAACAATGGCCGCAATATCGACGCCTTTTGACAAAAGATCGGCAGCCGTGCGGTGTCCGTCATCATTGTTGGTAAAGATCGCGACGCTCTGCGCAGGTGTCACGGCCCAGCGATTTGCGTAGGCCCTGATCGCGCTGGCGAGCATCACGCCGGGACGGTCGTTGTTGGGGAAGGCAATGGGGCGCTCAATGGCGCCGGCACAGTGCACCGCGCGTTTGGTGTAGACCCGCCAGAACGTCTGGCGCGGCTTTCCCCGTACGGGCGTGTGTACATGGTCCTGCACCCGTTCGGCCATACCATAGACGCCGTGGTCGAATGCCCCAATCACTGTTGAGCGCGGCATCACGCGGACATTGTCCATCGCTTCAAGTACAGCAACAGTTTCCCTGACCCAGGTTTGAGCGGGCATCCCGCCGACTTCTTCGCGCTCGGCATTGAGCCGCCCGCCGAGCTGGCAATCTTCGTCAGCGAGGACAACCCGTGCGCCTGAACGGCCAGCGGTCAATGCCGCCATCAAACCCGCAGGACCCGCACCTATGACAAGTATATCGCAATGCAGGTAGCCTCGATCATATTCATCGGGGTCGTCTTCTCCCGACAAGTGGCCCAACCCCGCCGCCGCCCGAATGATCGGCTCATAGACCTTTTCCCAGAAGGGCGCGGGCCACATGAATGTCTTGTAGTAGAACCCTGCTGACAGAAGTTCCGAAAACACATCGTTCAATGCTAAGACATCGAAGCGCAAACTGCCTTTGAAGTTCTGTGACCGTGCTTCCAAACCATCAAAGAGTTCGATCATAGTCGCTCTGGTGTTGGGTTCTAACCGCGCGCCGCTGCGGAGCTCCACCAAAGCGTTTGGCTCCTCAGACCCCGCGGAAAAAATACCGCGCGGGCGATGGTACTTGAACGACCGGCCCAGGAATTGGACACCGTTGGCCATGAGCGCCGAAGCGAGCGTATCGCCCGCGAACCCCTGATAGGGGCGTCCATCAAAAGTAAAGTTCACCGAATTTGAGCGGTCGATGAGACCCCCCGGCAGGCGATTGGGTTGCGTCATCGACTGCGACCTCGATTGCGGGCAACATCGCTGGCCAGTTCTACCCGAGTGATTTCGTGCGTAACGGTGTTGCGCGTCACAACCAGCCAGGACCGGTCGCCATGTTCATGGAACCAAAGCTCGCGATGTTCACCTGCGGGATCGTCGCGCAAGTAGACATATTCGAAGAAACGCTCTTCCGCGTCTTTTGCCAAAGCGTCGGGCCGGTCGATAAGGCACGCATCGCCTAGATAGGTGAACTCCTGTGCGTCCCGCGGTCCGCAAATCGGGTGGTTGATGATCACTGGTCGCGCTCCCTATTGCAGATTGGGGGTGGGACCTTGTCCCTTTTCGTCCAAAAGATACCCGGTTCGGAATCGGTCCAGCCGGTAGGGTTTGGCGAGATCATGGGATTGGCCGGTGCTCAGCAAATGCGCAAAACACTCACCCGCGGCAGGCGTCGCCTTGAAGCCGCCGTAGCACCAACCGCCGTTAAGATAGAGACCTTCGATATCGGTCTTGTCGATGATCGCATGGCCATCCATGGTCATGTCGTTCAACCCACCCCAACTTCTCAGCAGACGCGCACGCGATAGCATTGGGAAGAGGGTAACGGCCGATTCAATCACGGATTGGAAGACTGGCAGATTGCCACGCTGAGCATAGGAATTGTACCGGTCAAGATCTCCACCAAAGACAAGCCCGCCCTTGTCGGATTGCGACATGTAGAAATGACCCGCTCCGTAATTGATTTGCCCGGAGATGATCGGCTTGAGCCCTTCGCTGACGAAGGCCTGAAGAACATGGCTCTCTATAGGTGTTCGAATGCCCGCCATGTCCATCACTCGGCTTGTACTGCCAGCAACCGACACGCCGACTTTCTTTGCGCCGATAAAGCCCCGGCTTGTCTCAATGCCCAGGACTTTGCCCTGTTCGATTTGAAATCCGGTGACTTCACAGTTCTGAAGGATGTCGACCCCACGCATATCCGCTGAGCGGGCAAAGCCCCAAACCACGGCGTCGTGTCGCGCTGTTCCACCGCGCCGATGCAGATAGGCGCCAGTGATCGGAAAACGTCCTTTAAAGCTTATCCCCGGATACATCCGGGCCAGTTCTTGTTGCCCGACGATCTCGCCATCGGTGCCCTGCATACGCATGATGTTGGTTCTGCGGTAATGCGCGTCGCGTTCGGCATCCGTATGATGGAGGAACAAGAGCCCGCGCTGCGAATGCATTACATTGAAGTTGAGTTCGCGCTCCAGCGTCTCCCACAAACCGACGCTGTAATCGTAGAACTTGGTGTTGGGCGGCAACGTATAGTCGCCGCGCACGTTGGTGGTATTGCGTCCGACGTTACCGGACCCAATCCAACCCTTTTCAACGACAGCTACGCTTTGTTCGCGGTACTTTGTGGCCAGATAGTGCGCTGTGGCCAATCCATGGCCACCACCGCCAACCACGACTATGTCGTACTGCGCCTTAGGCTCGGGGTCTCGCCATGCCGGCTTCCACCCCTTTTGACCAGTCAAGGCTTGCTTGATGATCTGAAAGCCCGAGTAGCGCATTGTGCCTCATTTTGTCGGAAGGAACGCCCTTCGAACTTCGCGTCAAAGATCACCCAAAAGGCCGGGTCACACCCTACTTTAGTTAATCGATTAACGCTCTTATTGTCAAGGCGATCGAAGCTATTCCCGGCATGCAGAAAACGCAAGCCAGACATGCTAACTTTGGTCTTCCTTTGACGCCGGATTGGAACTACGTGGGCATCAGAACAAAACCCCGCAAACCTCAGGAGACCAAGTCATGAACGATCTCATTCACGCCGCCAAGTACTCGGTATTCGTGCTGCTCGGCACCGTGGGCGTCGGAATTCTGACAGCCAGCCTTTACCTTTAATGGCACCATGAATTCGCATTGACTGCCGGCAATGAGATTTGCCGGCAGTTTCTACCCGAGCAGCAAGTTCGGGAGCCACAACGCAAACGATGGAATGAAGGTGACGAGCGCGAGCGTCGGGAGCCACGCAAAGAAGATGAAAATCAATGTCGGCCCCAGCATCTTGTTCACCGGAACCTGAGTCACGCGCGCTCCGAGATAAAGCAAAGGTGCAGTTGGTGGCGTAATGTTCGCCATACCTAGGTTCACACCAATCACAGCTGCGAAGTGGACAGGGTCCATTCCAACGCTTTGTACGATGGGCAAAAGCAGTGGTGCCGACAACAGCATGCCACTGATGTCATCCATTAGCATGCCGATCAGGATCATTGTCAGGTTGACCATCAACAGCACGACGATGGGACTTTCGGAAATGGAGAAGATGAGTGACTGCGCCAGAGTTGGTATGTCTTCAAATATTAGGAACCGGCTCACGATCAGAACCATGGTCGCCATGACCATCACGACACCAATCGTGACGGCAGACGTGTGCAGACACTCTTTGAATGTTTCCCAGGTGAGACCGCGATAGACCCAAAATCCAATCGGAATGGCATAGACGACGGCAACCCCGGCAGCCTCGGTTGGTGTCATGATGCCACCATAGATCCCCCCCAAGATGATCACAGGCATCAAGAGCGCTGGTACAGCCTTGAAGGATCTGGTCGCAAATTCGCGTGGAAAATTCTCAATCTCGCCCACGAGCTTGAGATCATGGTTCTTGCGCAACATCAAGAAGTTCACAATGCAGAGAAGAATGATCAGGATTAGGCCTGGAATGACTGTCGACAGGAAACACCGCAGCACGGACTGCTGTGTGACCCAGGCGTACAGGATCATTGTCGAGGATGGCGGAATGAGTAGCCCCAATGGACACGCTGCCACCAAAAGCGCCGCAGACATACCTTCGGGATAATTTGCACGGCGCAGATTCGGCATCATGATACCGCCGATACAGGTCAATGTCGCCGCCGCTGACCCTGAGATGGACCCAAAGACGCCGCTCGCAAAGATCGATGCCGCGGTCAACCCTCCACGCACGTTTCCAATGATCAATTCGGCAAAGGACACGAGTGGTTGCGCAATTCTCCCGCGCTCCATGATCGTGCCGGCGAGAATGAAGAGAGGGATGGCTAGGATCACAACGGTGTTCACTTTCCAATGCCCAGTGGGCAGGAAAGCCAAAGTGTCGTGTCCGCCCAGAACCCCGATTAGGATAAGGACGCCGCCGAATGCCAGCGGTACGCTGACCCCCAGAACCAGCAACGCACACAATAGAATGAGGCTTAGCAAAATGAGCATAACGAGCTTTCTTCGCGAAGTTGGACCGAACGGCAGGTTTTAGGTGATTTCGGGCGGATTCTCAGATTCGGGAGGATCGACGATCTTTTGCGTCTTGATCTCGATGTAGATGAACAAGGCGGTGTAGAGCGCCATGTATCCAAACCCGACAAACATCGCCGCGCGAGGAATGACGAAGGGAATTCGAAGTGCGTTCGTGACCTGCAGGAAGGGATAAAAGCTTAGCTCATCCAAAACCATGAGCACTGACCAGTAGACCAGTACACATAGTATGACGAATTCGACCACGTGAACGGCGATTGATCGGTAAAGCAACAATCGGGGGCTCTTGATCACATGGCTCAACAAATCTGCATTGATGTGAACTTTCTCAAAGGTCCCCACCGCACTGGCCAGAAAGTAAAGCCAAAAACAGATGATTAGGAGCCACTCTTCGTAAGCGAAGAGATCGCCTTCGAACACGTATCTGACCACGACCACAGCAAAAAATGTGAGCCCCATGATCAAGGTGAAGACTGCGATCAGGACCGACTTGATCCTAAGCGACCATTTGACGAAGCCGCGCAAAGACGGGGGAATGTGAGAAAGGTCATAGGTCATGAGAGCCTGCCAAAAATGGCTACGGGCACCGTTGGGGTGCCCGTAGGAGTTGCGCTCATTGCAAGCGTTGTAGATTTTCTGCGCCCACCAGCGTTTCCGCTTGCGGCCACACCTTTTCTCGGACCGCGGCAGCGATGGCTTCGCGCTGCTCATCACTCAATTCCAACACCGAGTAGCCGGCCTCGGTCAGCTTCGCTGCAAACTCCGCTTCTTGTGAAAGAGCGTGTTCAGCAAAGTCCGTTGCCGCATTCTTGAATGCCGATGTGATGACTGCTTTTTGTTCGTCGTTGAGTTTTTTCCAGGTCCGGCCGCTAGCGTAGTAAGCCGTCACTTCCACAACCGCGTTGTAGGGAATGAAGTACTTGCCGACATCGCTCTGTGCAAAGGTGGTGTAGGCCGTTTGTGCCGTGCAGCAGATGGCGCCGTCCACTGCGCCCGACTGCAAGGCGGCAAACACCTCGCCCCAGTTCATGGTCGTCGCCCGGAAGCCGATTGTTTCGACGGTGGATTTGGCAAGCTGTGACCCCCAAACCCGGATGTTGATGCCCTTGTCACCGATTGCGGCGTAGTCTTCGGGCTCTTCATTGGCAACAACGCCGATGAATCCTTCGGGTACGGTGCTGAAGAGTTCCAGGCCAAGTCCCGTGAAGGCTTCGTTGAGGATCTGGTTAAAGGCAGAGTCCTGATCGAGATAGACTGTTTCAATATCCGCGTTTGTTGCAGCCAGATAGGGCAGCGAGATGACCTCAATCTGACTGGCCCGGTTCGGGTACAGATAGGAATGAACCAAGTCGATATTGCCGCGCAGCGCGTCGTCCAGCAGCTCCTCGCCCGACCCCAATTGACCCGCCGGAAAGAGCTGTATCGTCAACCCGACATCGGCCGCCTCGATCTCGGTCTTGATCTGCTCCATCACTGTGTTGCCGTAGTGGTTGACCGGGTGGACCCCGGCAAACTTGAGCGTCATGTCCTCTGCCATAACGTTTCCAGCGATCAGCATCGCACCGGTCCCTGCAAAGATCGACTTTGCAAGATGTGTCGTGATCTTCATTTGTTTCTCCCGTTGATTATCTGGCGCGCAGCCGCGCGCCGACTCTTGAAATCCAGATATTGGGAAGTAGGTTAATCGATTAACTCACAACAATCAACGTTAATCCATTAACCTTTAACAGGGAAGGCTGTAGTCTGGACGTTGATCTCCGCCTTCTGAACAAGATAGAAACTACATAACCCTTTGGAAAATATGCCTTATGCCGAAACCCACCTTGAGTGAAATCGCCAAGAAACTGGGCGTTTCTACCGCCACGGTTTCGCTCGCGATGAAAGAGAACAGCCGGATTTCGGACAAAATGCGCGCAAAGGTACTCGAAGAGATGCGTCGGTCCGGCTACGTCTATCAACGCTCGGCCGCCGGACTGCGGAAGGCCAAAACAGATACGGTCGGCATCATCCTCAACAACGCGACGGATCCGTTCTTCAGTCTGATCCTGGCCTCGATCGAAGCGGCCCTGGCCAAAGAGGGCATGACCACCTTTCTGTGCAACTCAAATGAAAACGTCGAACGACAGACCGAGTTCATCCGCAAGATGTCCGAATACAATGCAGACGGCATCATTCTTGTGCCTGCAATTGGAACACGCGCCGAAGACTTGGAAGTCGTTCGCGCGATTTCGCCCCCCACAATCTATTTTTCGCGGATTGTGGAAGGTTTTCCGTTGGATTCGGTCGTCCACGATGAACGGCAGGCGGGCTACATCGCCGCCAAACACTTGCTTTCACTCGGGCACAAGCGCATTGCGGCAGTTGGAGGCCGTTCTGTTATTTCCGGGTTTCAGGAACGTGTGGCCGGAATTCGTGCCGCATGCATCGAGGCGGCGATAGAGTTTGATCCAGCCCTAGTTTTTGAATGCCGACCTGTACGGGCTGCTGGTTTCGAAGCGGCTTCGGAACTGCTGGCCCTGCAGGACACTCCAACCGCCGCGATCGGTTATAACGCCATTGTAACCCTTGGGTTGAAGGCAGGACTGCAAAGACTTGGCGTCAGGATAGGAAAAGACTTCTCCCTGATAGGTAACGAGAACCCCGATGAGTTGTTTCTTACAGATCCTCCTCTGGCCACCACCGGGTTTTCAATGCGGGATATGGGGAAAGCGGCGGTTGATGTCCTGTTCGAACGCATCCAAGATCCCACAAAACCCGTGCGCGATAATGTAATTCGTTCCGAGCTTATCTTGCGCGAAAGCACCAATCCGATCATGTCAGCCAGAGACGATTGACCAACGTAGACTGCCCGATCTGGTTTGACCGTTGGCGCGCCATTAGTCGGCTTCTATCGTGGTGTTGGTTTCCGGGAATGCCATCAGCTCGTACAAACCAAAATACCGCTATCGCGGACAGATGCCGTTTCGACGAAGGCTGAGCAGCCAATGTCGGAACATTCAGCTCCTTGCTTAGCTATCGTGCGTGCAACGAAGGGCAATTTTTAGTATGGCCCTAACCGCTCGCCTGAACTGCTGGAAGCGAGAAATCCGCTGCAAGGCCGCACAAGCTGCGCCGCGCCTACAAACGCATGCTGCGTAAGCAAAGGCCCAAAATCGAATGACTGAAAGGTCCGCAACTGAGACATCCGAAGCCCACACGCGAGCGTCCGGTTTCGAAATCGGTCAACTTCACCGCGCTCAATGTCCGCTATCGGGAAATCGCGCTGAGCCGCCGAAACGTAGCCCGCCATTTAATCGACACGTGGCCACGAAATCTGCTGCGCCAGCATAAGGCGGGTATGTCCGCATGTCGGTCATAGACCGATTCTAGCCGAGTGCCCGGTTTCGGCGTAAGCCGTCATAGAAGTGAAAAGCGGACGTAGCTGCGGCAGGGACCAGCTGCGAGTGACTGCTATCGGCTGACTTCCTGTCATCTGACAGAAAGCGTCAGATGACGGGAATGAGCCCAAAGTTTCGAATGCTGCAAATGGCATGAACGGTGGCGATCAGCCAACAGCAGACCTTAGCCTTAGTGCAGACGGCCCGGATAACTCGTTGGTCTCTACATCCAAATGTTGCAAACTACTTCGCCGATTGAGGGTGGCTGAACCCTCGAATCTATCGCTGATCCGCGTCTCCACGATCAGACGTGAACAGGATGAGGGAGACGGCCAGAAGGGTCTCATTCGAAATACGACACGATAACGGGCAGATCAGGTCTTGTTCAATTCCCCTGTTGCCAACACAGCGCCTGCCGGCAAGTCTTCTGCATCCAGCATGGATGCAACTCGTTCCAGCCCAGCGACAAGCATGGCCTGCTCCCAGTCTTCGAGGTCTTTGAAACGCCGAACAAACCGTTGCTGGAGGGGGTCGGGCGCATTTTCGATGGTCTGCCGTCCGAATTCCGTAACAACGATATGGGTCTGGCGTCGATCTTCCAGTGACTTTTCACGGACGACGCACCTATGGCTTACCAACCTGTCGACCAATGCTGTTACGGTTGCCTGGCTTACATGCATCCGGGTCGCAATGGCTTTGGCCGTGGTTTGACCTGTTTCTCCGACCATTTGCAGGGCCCGGAATTGTACCGATGTCAGCCCGGCCTGTTGCGCCAGATCGCGCCCTGCAATTTCCGTGGCACGAAGGATCTGGCGCAATGCAACAAGGCAGCTATCGATACGATCCATGTAAAGCTCCAAAACAAGGGTGAACCGAGATTGTCAATTTTGCATTGGAATCTCAAGCGATTTGAATCTTGTAAGCTTTAGAGGCTGAAATAAAATAGGCACCCAATGCCCTGTATGTGCCACATTTTTCTAAAATTTACTTAGCCATTTGAATTGTTTCGCCAGACCTGATAGTTAGCCAATCAAAGTTTAGGAGAGAAGATGAAACATTCACTTGAGTTGTTTGAGCAACCAATCCCGACATTGCGTGCACCACAGCCGGAAGACGGCGCACGTGTTGCATTGCTGGCGAAAGATGATCGCAAACAGGTCTTTGGAACGCTGTTGGGTGAACTCTCAGATTTTGAGCAATTCGTGAATACTTCGATCGTTGCCGAGGTGGATGGGGACGTCGTCGGAGCGGTCTTGGCCTATATCCCACCCTATGCCCCCAACACCCTGAACATCCTGCAAGTGCTGATCCATGAGAAGGAGGAAAACAAGGGGCTTGGCTCTCTGATGTTGGGGCAATTGATGCGCCGGGAAGTCTGTGCCGAAATCACCCAGGTGGAAACCACGATAAGCGCGGGTGACGAATCCACTTGGGCCCTGTTTCGCCGCTTTGCGCAATGGCAGCACAGCCGCTTGGAAATCACACCCTTTTTCACCCAGGCGCTGCAGCCACGTCGTCGGCATGAAATTGACAACCAAGTCACGATTCAGCTTATAGGCGAAGCGCAAAACGCCGCCTGACTCCCTCTCGCGCGTCCAAAAACACGCGACCGGCAAACATAGACCTCCTGAAGCGAAAGCAGATTGACCCATATGACGCTTAATAATGACGCCGCTTACTACGCCGAGGAAGCTGCCACCTTGGGAGACCGCGTCGTCGCGGCACGAGAAGCGATGAGCATGACACAAAAGGATCTTGCCCGGCAGCTGGGGGTCAAGCTCAAAACCGTACAGGCCTGGGAGGATGACCGGACCGAGCCTCGCGCCAACAAGGCGCAAATGATGTCAGGTGTTCTCGGAGTCTCGTTGACATGGCTACTGAGCGGAGAAGGTGACGGACTGCCTGAACCTGTGGAAATGCCTGAACTAGGCACGGATTTGTCTTCGACCCTGAACGACATTCGCCAATTGAAGGCAGAACTCTCACAATCTGTGCGCAAACTTGGCGCGATTGAGAAGCAGCTGCGGAGGGCTCTCTAACCAACTGGAAACTTTGCAGCTTTGTCCAACAGTTGACCACAAACAAATCCGGAAGAACAGGAATCATGACCAATCCAGAACTCCAGAAGGCCACGTGCAGTCATCCCGCAGATGACAATGTAACCTCTGAAAATGAGCCGGAAATCCTGCCTGGGAGTGTTCGGGATAAATTGGGGCTTAGCAGTGCACAAATGGCCGAGCTCATTGGCATGAGTGAAGTCGGTTACAACAGCTGGGAAATGGGCCGTCGCCGTCCTGGTGGCCCCGCTCTGAAACTGTTGGCGCTTCTCGACTCGCACCCCAAAATGGTTCTTGGCTGGCTGAAAGGTCTTTAAGCGATGAGCAGAAACGCTTTAAGGAGCTGTGTTGTGGTGACGTTAGTGTCCGCGAAAAGCCAGTGAGGGCCGGTTCCGGTAGTTCGGACGAACTGGATTAAGGTCGGCTTTGTCCGCGAAGTGGCCATTCGTGAACGGGTCGGCGAACGACTGCTTCGAGCCCAATGTGACCGATGCTGCGCCTCGTAAGGATGTCTGCAATAGCGACGGGATCATTGGACCCGATAGTTCCAGCGGGACATACCGTGAAGCTTGTGAACCCGTTTCCCTCTGTGAATGACATAGAGACGACCAAGCGCTCCCAACTCGCTTTCGCGATATCGGTCGGCTTGTCGATGTCGCAGGTCTTAGGATAGGGTCGCCACGATGAAATCGCTCCAAATCCGACAGGCAACCAGTGCCGATGTGGAACCGCTCAGCACGCTAATCAGGCGCACAATCAGCGTTTCAAATTCCAAGGACTACGATCAAAAATCAATCGACATGCTGTGCGCGATTTTTGAACCGGAGCCGCTCGCCGGAAGAATTGAAAGCGAGTTTATTCTTTTGTGCTTCGCAGGTGCCACCCTTGTTGGAACGGTGGGGCTGAGAGATGACTACCTGCGTTCGATGTTCGTGGAGCCCGCGTATCAAGGGCAAGGGTTTGGCAAAGTGCTGGTTACAAGAATTGAAGAGGAAGCGCGAAAAAAAGTGATGCCAGAAATCATGGTTCATTCCTCGCTGACTGCGCGGGAGTTTTACTCGGGTCTCGGCTATGAATTTGTGGAGTTGCAATCATACCCGGAAGGGCCATTTGTCTTGATGAGAAAGCTGCTCCAATAGCCGCCTATGGGAAACAGAAGGTCGGCACAAAGCGCAGTCGCCACACAGCTTCGCGAGTGCCCGAGAAAACCTTGCAATGCGAAACACCGGCAGAGAATTCGCCCAATGTGTTGCGAAGATCCATTGAATACTAGCTCGGAGCAGACATTCGCTTCCGCGATGCCGACGGCAGCTTTGTCCGCAGAGCTGACACTCGGACGGGCCACCACGAATGTCCGCACCGAGCCCAAAGAAGCCAACTAAGCCGTAACGCAGCGAATCGCAGTGATTGCCGGTATGGTCCACGCAACTCCGTAGCATCGGTCGATCAAATTTTGTGGCCAGCCAGACATGGACGTTCGGCAACTGCGTTCAGCACGATTGTCGTGCGCACCCGTGTGACGGATTGGACCGGATTGATCTGCGTCTCGATGATATCATTGAGTTCATCTGTCCCTGCGGCTCTGATTTTGAGGAGATAGCAGTCGTCGCCCGCAATCTTGTGCAACTCTTCAAGTCCGGTCACGCCTAAAAGCGCGGCGGCCGTGTCGAAACCCTGGCTCGGCTTGGCATCGGTGACAAAGACGAAGGCCAAGAGCGATTTGCCCAAGGCATGGGGATTCAGCCTGACTTCATATCCTTGAATGACCCCATCCGCTTCGAGCCTGCGCACCCGTTCGGAAATAGCCGAGGGTGCCAAACCGACGCGTCGCGCAATATCGGCCTTGGAAATTGCGGCGTCTTCCAAAAGAAGCGCCAGGATTTCGCGATCTGTTCCGTCGATCATGCAGAAAATGTATCCAATCTGCATCGAATCGTCTAGTAAACTGACCAAATGAAGGAGAATCGTCGGTAGCTACCCCATGCAACCAGAAACGCTCAATTTCGATGTCGACAATGTCGCGGTGACCCTTTCCTATCTGCGGCGGGACGGAACACGTGCTCCTCTTGTTTGCCTACATGGTTTCGGGTCGACAAAGGAGGATTACGCCGATCTCGCGCTGCGCCCAGAGTTCAATGATCGCACCTTGTTGTTTTGGGACGCCCCGGGTTTTGGGGCGTCGCGACTGAGCGATCCCGGTGCGCTGTCGATCCCCTTCCTTGTCAAAGTCACGCTTGCAGTCTGCGACGCTTTCGGGATCGAACGCTTTCACCTCTCAGGTCATTCGATGGGCGGGCTGACCGCGTTGTATTTGGCCCACGCAAACCCCGGCCGGGTGTTGAGCTTCATTGATATCGAAGGGAACATTGCGCCTGAAGACTGCTTCCTGTCGCGGCAGATCATCGAGCATCAGACGGACACACCGGCTGGTTTTGCCAAAGGCTTCATTGAGCGCGTGCGCGGTCGCGCGGAATACGGCTCGGCACTTTTCGCTGCATCCATACCGACCAAGGTACAAGTCACCTCCTTCAGCCCGATTTTCAACTCCATGGTCACCCTGTCGGACACCGAACCCCTGATGGAGATGTTCACCGGGCTGAGCTGTCCGCGCTGTTTCATCCATGGCGAACAGAACCGGCATCTCTCCTATCTCGGTGACTTGCCCGCAAATGGCGTGGAAGTGATCGAAATCGCCCATTCCGGCCATTTCCCGATGTATTCCAATCCTCCGGCCCTTTGGGCCGCGATGGCCAACTTCCTCGAAAGACATGACAGGACCCGATGACCCCTTCGAACTTTGCTGCATTTCCGACCGGAAACCTGTGCAATGCCGACAAGCGGGTGCGCGCGCTCTCCCCGCTCATAAAGCCATTGATCCCTGGCAAGCGTGTTGCTGGGCGGGCGCTGACGGTGCGGATCACGCCGGGTCAGAACGGCGCGGTACATAGAGCCGTGCATCATGCCAAACCTGGCGATCTTCTGGTGGTCGACGGGGGCGCATCAGACAGGTTCGGTCCGTTTGGCGACCTGCTAGCGGACGGATGCATCGCCAAGGGCATTGTCGGGGCCGTATTCGATTGCGCAATCCGGGACAGCGCCGACATCGCCGCTTTGGGGTTTCAGGTCTTTTGCCGTGGATTTCATCCCGTCGCCACGAGCAAGCTAGAGCGGGATGAAACGGAAGTTCCAGTGACCGTTGGGGGCGTGTTGGTCCATCCTGGTGATGTCCTTGTCGGTGACGATGACGGGGTGGTCGTGATCCCGCGAGACGCCACAACAGACGTATTGGCGGCTGTGATCAATGTCGCTGCGCGTGAAGAAGCGATCCGTTCGCGCATCCACGCAGGTGAGACTACGCTGGACATCTTCAATCTCGAACCGTGAGAAAACATGAGGGTACGACATGACCAAACCGGAAAACTTCTTCAACTTCGCAGAGCTGAGCGCCGGCATTGCGCGCACCCTGGCTGCGGGGATCGAAACCCGCGTCTTTCCCGGCGAGCAAGCGATGTTTTCCGTCGTGAGCTTCGAGCCGGGGAGCGAAGGATCGATCCATTCCCATCCCGAAGAGCAATGGGGTATCCTGCTGGAAGGCAGTGGAACCCGCATTCAGGATGGCATGGACGTCGCGGTGGGTGAGGGAGACTTTTGGCGCACCCCCAGTGGCGTTGTGCATGGTTTCAAGGCTGGTCCCGAAGGGGCGAAGGTTTTGGACGTGTTTGCACCGCCGCGAGAAGCCTATCGAAAGTCAGGCTCAGGCTTTGCTGCCTGAACGATACCGTGGGTACGGTGCCGGGTCTCTTTGTCTTGCAAGATATCTCGGAAACGGCGCGCATCATTCCCACGGTCTGCAATTGCCCGATCATTTATAGGTAAGTGGCTCTGGCGCGCCCCGGCATCCGTTCGTTCGCTGACTGACTTGCCCAGCGATCATTGCAAGAGAAATTGGGCGCTACTCCGCCGCTTTCTTGCTGGCCTCCAGCTCTCTGATCAAACCGTTCAATCTGGCCAACATCGCCTGCCGTTCCGCTTCCGTTAGCTTTGAATGGTCTGTCTCCAGAATCTCTTCCAAACCTGCTTGCGGAAGGGTCTGACTTTCAGGTTTGTTTTGCTTGACGCCGACTACCTTGTAGGTGGCGACGGGATACGCCAGGCCCTTCACACTTACCTCACCCTCTGCGGTGCATTCTATTTCGTCGCTGACATGCGCTTGTGTTTCAAAGGAAATCAGTACTTCACCCGGTTCTGCCAGATGCTCCAGACGCGCCGCGATGTTCACGCCCCTCCCGATGATTGTGTAGTCCAGTCGATCCTCGCTGCCAAAGTTTCCAACTGTGCAATAGTCGGTGTGAATGCCCATCCTGCACCGCAATGGCTTCGCGATGCCTTGCGCACTCCACTCTTCGGCCAACTCGCGCATGCGTTTTTGCATTGCCATTGCCATGCGTACACAGGCCCGCGCGTCTTCGCGTACCCCGAGCGTTTCAGGGTCTCCAAAGAAAATGACAATCCCGTCGCCAACAAACTTGTCGATTGTGGCGCCATGGGCCAATGCGATCTTGGACATCTCGGTCAGATAGTGGTTCAGCACCCGCGTCAGATCTTCGGACTCCAATCGGTCTGCGGTGCCGGCGAAATCTTCAATGTCCGAAAAGAACACCGTCAGTTTCTTGCGTGTCGCCGCAAGCTGCACGTCTTGGCGCCCGTGAAAAATCGACTCATAGACCTGCGGAGAGAGATATTTGGCCAGCTTTTTGGAAAGCTGTTCAAGCTGCGAAGACTTGGCAGCGAGTTCTGCTTCGCGCAGCTTAATCTCTGTGACATCCGTGTAGACGGCGACTGTTCCGCCGTCTTGTGTCCTGCTTTCGCTTATTCGGACCCAACGGTCATGCGCAAATTGTTGTATATGTTCAGAACCCGGATTGCGATGGCGGTCCAATCGCTCAGCCATCCATCTCTGAGGGTCATCCTCGGCTTCGGTGATAAGCCCACTTTCCACAGCGGACGAGAGAACATCATCAAAGGATTGTCCGGGAATGACCTCATCATCAGCGATATTGAGTATTTCGCTGTACCTGGAGTTGGCGATCACAAGCCGATCGTCCCGGTCATATAGTGAGAAACCGTCGGAAACCGCCTCGATCGCATCGTTCAAGCGTACTTGCGCCATCTGGGCAGCGTCACGCGCTTCGGCGAGCTCTGCTGTTCGTTGTGAAACGCGATCTTCAAGTGTGTCTTTTGCCTGCCGGAGCTTGCGTTCATAGGCTGCTTGTTGGTCTTGCATCTCGTTGTAGGCCGCAATCACCCTACCAAGCTCATCGGAACTATCCCATTCGACTCGACGTTCTTCGCCCTCGAGCCTCGGAGTTTTGATAGACGCCAAAAGGGCTTCGAGTGGGCGCCCTATGATTGTGCGGAGCGCAAACAAGGCCGCCGCGACCTGAATGCTTGCGGTGACCAGCGCAATCAGGCCGGCAATGATCAGTCGATTGCGAGTCTGGCTCCACAGAAGTTGCCTCGTGGCCACAAACTCAAGTTCGCCGATTACCTTTGGTCCGGCTCCTGAATCAAAGACGATATCTCGACTGAGATAAATCAGATCACCGGTCGGGTCTGCGTCTGGTGCATCGCCGGCGGCGCTGACAGTCTGCCCGTCTTCGCCAAGGACGCGCGCCTTCAGTATCTCGGGGCCCGTGACAATCGCGGCGAGCGCGAGTGTAATCTGTTCGTCGTCAAGATTCCAAAGCGGATTGGCGAGGGCCGCCGCCTGCGTTTTGATCTGACTGTCCAGGCTACGTTCCAGTCTGGCCAGCGCGTTTTGTTGCGCCAGAACCTCCACCAAAGCAAAAACACCGAGCACCGACAGAAAAATCAGCGGAATGGTCACACGCAAGAACTTTGTCCGGAGGGACTGCTGGCGATCACCTCCACTAGCCATCAAGTGTCTCTCCGCTTCTTTTTCCCACGTTCCGGTTAGTCTCTTCTGAGATTGCTTCGGATGTTAACCTATTCCACTATCATCAAAACACTTAATGGTCACAAAGCGCGGAGGTTGTGCGTGGTAAGAACTACCCTTGTTGCCTTCGTTTTGAGCATCGCATCTCTGCAGGCCGCATTTGCGCAGGGTCAGTTGCGCTTTGTCACGCTGGAGTTTTCCCCGTTCATCTCTGGCAAGAACCAGCAGGTCGCTGGCGCAGCCCGTGATGTGATTTCCGAGATCTGCGTGCGAGCTGAGATTGTCTGCAGTTTTGATGTTTTTCCTTGGCGACGGGCGCAAGAACTTTTGAAATCAGGGGAGGCTGATGGTTTGATGGTGGCTGGCCGCAACGCCCGGCGCGAAGAATGGCTCAACTTCTCACCACCCATGTTTCGCACAGAGTACGGCTTCTTTGTGCGTTCAGAGAATGCACTCATCTACGATGCCCGCGCGCAGGTGGCCGGCTACCGCGTCGGTGTCATTGCGCCTTCGAACAGCGAGGTTCAACTTGAAGCTTTGAACGAGGACCTTCTGGCGCAAGGCAAAGCGCCAGTTGAAATCGATGGACATCCTGATGACAGCGCCGGAATGCGCAAACTCGCAGCGGGCAGGCTGGACGCGGTTTACTCCAACCGCGAACGCGGGTGGGCCATTATCGACGACAAGCAGCTCCAGGGAAAAATCCGCTACGCAGGCGCAGACAAAGAGATCCTTTACTACACGGGGATCAACAAGTCTTACCCAAACCCGGAAGTGGTTCAGCGGTTTTTTGAGGCTTGGAAAGCCCTTTATTCTGAAGGCACTGCTCAGCGGATAATCGAAGGATACGGACTTGAGGCAGCGGCTATCGAGTAACTGCTAAAAGCAATACCCTTCATCCTAGCTGCGTTGTTGAGAGGGCCCTGCAAACTTCGCCCGATTGGTGCATTGCTTCGATCGTCACAGCTATGTCTGTTTTGCATCTAATACGGCCCTTAGACGAAAACGTTTGTTCATACAAAGCACACAGAGCGATCGCTTGGTCAGCAAAGCAGTCGTAGGTACAACGTACAGCGAACGCTCGCTTCGAGCCCACTTTGACCGATGCCGCACGTCACACCAGCGGCCGCTTTCAGGAAAAAACTAAGTCGGCCCGATGCGCGAATGCGGCAACCAAATGATCGACGAAGGCAGTCAGTTTCTTCGGCGCGAAGCGTTTGGATGGATAGACCGCATAGAGACCCCGAGATTGAATCGCGGTCTCGGGAAAGAGAACCTCCAGTTTTCTGGAGTTAATCAGGGGCAGTGCCACGTTGCTGCCAACCTGTGTGATGCCCATGCCAAGTGCGGCGGCACGGGCCGCGCTTGCCGGGTCATTCATGATCGCGGTTGGTGCAATCTCAACCCGTCGCGCCTCGCCAGGCTCTGACCCTGTGAACTCCCACGCAAACACGCGTTGCGAGGGATTGGACCGCATTCCAATCAGACGGTGACCGTTCAGGTCCTCAACTGATTGTGGCGACCCATGATGGTCGAGGTAGTCTGGAGAGGCACAGACCAGCGGCGTGACGGGGATGATAAGACGGGCGATGTAGTCACTGTCAGGAAGGATTCCGCCTCGGATCGCAAGGTCAAACTCTTCGGCCACGAGGTCCACAAACCCGTCTGAGAGCGACAATTCGATCTGAAGTTCTGGATGCTCCGCTTGAAACGACGCGATGAGCGGGAGGATTTCATCGCGGCCAAAGGCGGTTGTCGATGTGATCCGTAACTGGCCCTGAAAGGCTTCGCGTTCCTGTTGAATTTCGGTCGCCGCTGTTTCCAGTGCTTCAACCGCCGGCGAACAGCGTTGCAGGAACCGTTGGCCCTCCGGCGTTAGCTTCACCTGCCTCGTGGTGCGTGTGAAGAGCCGCGTCTGAAGCTGGTTTTCCAGAGACTTGATGTTCTGGCTGACGGCACCGGGGCTTACACGGAGCGCTTTGGCCGCAGCGGAAAAGCTCTCGTGGCGGGCGGCCTGAATAAACGTCTCGATGAGGCGCAGGTCAATCATCATCTATTATACAGTCAGACTGATAAGTGATGTCAACACTGCCCATCTTCTAAATTAGCGGCTGACCCCGCATCTTCCGCTCATTAACCGGGAGAAGACGATGCACCTTGCAGCCAAACCTCTGAAGATCCCCCCACGGTACGCGCCGGTCCTGTTCGCATTCATCATGTCAGCCACTCTCGGTGGCGTCATGTCCGCGATCATCACTGCGATGAACACTGGAGTCTCAGACGGGTATCTGACCCGTTGGCTGCACGCCTATGCCCTCGCTTTCTCCCTCGCCTTCCCAAGCGTGACCTTCATCGCTCCGGTCGTCCGGCGCTTTGTCGGTCGCCACACATTTTGAACTGGAGAAAACCCATGAATGCTCAAACCAACATCACACCCGACACCTTCGCGCTTGGCGGCGACCTGATCGTCAACCGCATGGGCTACGGCGCAATGCGCCTGACCGACCAGCCCGCGAATTTCGGTCCCTATCCTGATTGGGACGAAGGCAAACGCCTGCTGCGCCGGGCCGCTGAACTCGGTGTCAATTTCTTCGACACCGCACGTGCCTACGGCCCGCAATGGAACGAAAAACTACTCGGTGAGGCGCTCGAAGGGCTTCCGAACATCGTCTTTGCAACCAAAGGCGGCATCGACAAGCTGTCGCCCACTGAGATGGTGAAGGACGCGAGCCCCGAGGTTCTGAGCGCACAGGTCGATGACGCGCTGAAGAACCTCCGCGTGGAACAGATTGGTCTGTTCCAGCTCCATTGGGTCGATCCAAACACCCCGATTGAGGTTTCTATCGAGGCGCTCGCAAAGGCGCGGGACGCAGGGAAGATCGCGAACATCGGTGTTTCGAACGTCTCTGTCGAACAGCTTCGCGCAGCGCAGTCGGTGGCCCCCATCGCATCTGTTCAGAACCGCTACAACATTCTCGAACGGGATCAGGATGCCATGATCGACCTCACGGTGCGTGAAGGCATCGCCTTCATCCCCTATGGCCCACTCGGAGCGCATCCGATGCGGAAAGGCTCGCCTCTCGCAGCCCAGGCCGGGTCGGGAAAGCGCACAGGCGCACAGACCGCGCTGCGGGAGCTTCTGGATCGCTCACCAAATACGGTCGTTATCCCCGGAACGACTTCCATCCAACACCTCGAAGAAAACATGCAGGCGTAGGGTGATCGACACCGCCGGTATTCTAGCCCTTGGCCCCGCCAATACGGTGAGCGGATCGCTCAGGTTGATGGCTGCGGCACTGATCGTATTCGCGATGCGGCACCGACAAACAGTCGCGGTACCAGCCGAGTAAACGAAACGCCTGAATCGAAACGCGGCTGCCCTCTGGTGGCCGTGTTTCCTTTCCGAAAGCTGACATTCGGGCGCTTTCAGCGAAAGACTGGATTGTCCGCGAAGCGGTCATTCGTGAACGGGTCAGCGAACGACCGCTTCGAGCCCTAAGCAGACTCTGCAACCGCGTTTGACGCCGCTCTGCCGACGCTCAACGCACTGCGCGGTTCATTCCGCCATCCGATAGGATGTTTTGACCCGTTATGTATCGGGCGCCGTCTGAAGCCAAAAAGACGCAAACCTGTCCTATCTCGGCTAAAGAAGCCGGGCGTTGTGCCGGGATAGACCGTCTCGCGAACTCAGACAAATTCACATTTTCGCAAAAGCCAGGCATCAGGTTGTTCATGTTAATGTTGTCACGTGCATAGCGGTCTCCGAACAACTTCGCAAAACTGTGAAGCGCCCCCCGCAACATGCTCATGGGGAATGGCGCCCATGGTTCGACTGTGGTCATAGACGAGATGTTCACGAATGACCCTCCGCCCTGAGCGATCATAATCGGGGTTACGATCCGCGCCAGCCTAACGACGTTCAATACATACATATCGAGGCTTTCGTGCCAAAGCTCGTCCGGCAGTTCGAGCAGCGGACCATCAAAATCGGGGTCGAAGCCCACCGACTTGATTGCCTCGGGCACGCCGCCTCCGTGACCCATGTTGCTAACAACGGCGTCAATCCTGCCATACTCCGCAAGCGTCGCCTCCACCAACGCCTCAAGATCGGTTTGGTTGAGAACAGAACCTTGGCATCCGATGCCGCCCAGTTCCTCTGCTAAATCCTTGGATCTCTCAGAAGGGGACATCAGTGAGACATTGTAGCCAGCCTTCGCCATCTCGATTGCGCATCCTCTGCCGATGCCCTGACCGGTTCCGGTCATGAGGGCCACTTTGATATCCGACATTTTCAGGTCTCCGCTGTGTAACTAGACATCTCATAGCAAACGTAAGGCTTGATCGGAGCATTCCATAGCGGCTTCGCGCCATGGAGACCCAAGGGTCGATGTGACTGACAAACCGTTCAAATCGGCAGTAGATCAACCAGGTTTAAAGACAAGGTAGAGGTTGCCGGAGCATCGCTGGCGTTCCTGTAGCTGAAGCCTGATGACAAAAAATCACAAAAAAATCACACGTGGTTGGCGCGAGGACGAAAGCAAATCGTCCTGCGCCTCTCTATCTGGTCCGTAACGGTGAACAAGCAGATGGAAGCCAGAGCAATGTCTAAATCAGAAGCACCCGCCTACATCCAGGAGCATCCAGGAGTGGCTCATTATCACACTGGTGCAAGCCGCGGAAGCAACCGAAAACATTACGTGGTGCTCCACTCCGGTTGGATTTTTGAAGGCGGCCCGAACCCAGCCACTTCCAACCTGTTTTTCGACACCGAGTCTGAGTTTCAGGCAGCGAGCCCGTACCAAGAGTATTTTGAAAATGAAACGTGTTTTCGTGAGGGTGACGCACCTAACAGCAAATGGCTTGAGATCATCCAGACAAAGGATGTCAGGTGCTACATGATGGTGATTACGCCCGAAGATTGGCCCGCTGGCGCACAACTGATCCAAGTCGAAAAATGGGCCCTTAAGAACTTCATCGAGAAGTATCGCCCCAACGAATGGGACTTCAAGAACCTTTCAGAAGATGAAAGCGAGTTGCATCTGGTTCCGGCAAATTGGGTAGACCCTCAACCTGCCATGTATTTGCACCCGTCTATTACCCATGCCGGTTCCCGACAGTAGAAATAGCCTGAGCTACCTCCCGCGCAGGCGCAGCCAACGTCCGGTTGGAGCCCAAACAACGGGATGCTGCGGAGCACAGCCATGTCCGATCTTCTCCCCGAGGCCCAAAACGCGACGAAGTCAGGGGGGGGTGCCGACCTCCAGGCGAGCAAACACGAGAGTGCCCCAAAGCCGGAAACTGCGATATCACTGCTTTAGTCTGCAATGGAGGGCGCGGTGCAAGTTGTGGTTTTTGAGGCCGGGCAGACGATTTTTTCAGAGGGTGACGCAAGCATTCATACCTTCAAAGTGATTGCAGGATCCGTCAACATTGCTATTCGCAGCAAGGATGGCGACGAAAGACGCATTGCATCAGTTGGTCCTGACGAAGTCTTTGGCGAAATGGGCATTATCGATCCGGCACCACGGTCGGCCTCGGCGACTGCACGTGAACAAACTGCATGCGCTTCATACACAGCAGAGGAAGTCATTGAACTGATGTCTAGTGACCCGGCTGAAGCAATGGCGCTGATCCGGACCCTGATTCTACGGTTGCGCAGCTCCAATAGAAAGCTGGCTTCAGGAACGCCTCTTGGCCCTCCCAAAAGGCCCGATACAGTGTAACACTCAGCCAAATCGCCCGAAATGGGTCTCTAAAGTCGGCACTGCCTTTCGCCGGGTGACCGCAGGGTCCGCGTAGCGGACGCCCGAAGACGAGCCAAATATGCTCTTCATGGGCGGGAAAAACGTTGATGGCACGGGTTTCTACTATCCGGAACATCGACCAACCGTGGGACTGCAGCAGCCGTTTGTTCGGGTGGAATAGTCTGGCCAAACTCAAAGCCGACCCCGGGAACGGTCGGCTTTGTCCGCGAAGTGGCCATTCGTGAACGGGTCGGCGAACGACTGCTTCGAGCCCAATGTGACCGATGCTGCGCCTCGTAAGGATGTCGGCAATAGCGACGGGATCATTGGACCCGATAGTTCCAGCGGGACATACCGTGAAGCTTGTGAACCCGTTTCCCTCTGTGAATGACATAGAGACGACCAAGCGCTCCCAACTCGCTTTCGCGATATCGGTCGGCTTGTCGATGTCGCAGGTCTTAGGATAGGGTCGCCACGATGAAATCGCTCCAAATCCGACAGGCAACCAGTGCCGATGTGGAACCGCTCAGCACGCTAATCAGGCGCACAATCAGCGTTTCAAATTCCAAGGACTACGATCAAAAATCAATCGACATGCTGTGCGCGATTTTTGAACCGGAGCCGCTCGCCGGAAGAATTGAAAGCGAGTTTGTTCTTTTGTGCTTCGCAGGTGCCACCCTTGTTGGAACGGTGGGGCTGAGAGATGACTACCTGCGTTCGATGTTCGTGGAGCCCGCGTATCAAGGGCAAGGGTTTGGCAAAGTGCTGGTTACAAGAATTGAAGAGGAAGCGCGAAAAAAAGTGATGCCAGAAATCATGGTTCATTCCTCGCTGACTGCGCGGGAGTTTTATTCGGGTCTCGGCTATGAATTTGTGGAGTTGCAATCATACCCGGAAGGGCCATTTGTCTTGATGAGAAAGCTGCTCCAATAGCCGCCTATGGGAAACAGAAGGTCGGCACAAAGCGCAGTCGCCACACAGCTTCGCGAGTGCCCGAGAAAACCTTGCAATGCGAAACACCGGCAGAGAATTCGCCCAATGTGTTGCGAAGATCCATTGAATACTAGCTCGGAGCAGACATTCGCTTCCGCGATGCCGACGGCAGCTTTGTCCGCATAGCGGTCACTACGATGCTGCGGTAACTCAGTCATTATTGGGCGGGTGTATACCAGATTGGGGACGTGTAAGCACGTTCTTGAAGGATCAGAGGCACTTCGGGCGGCAAGTCCAAATCGAATTTCACCGCGTCATATGCAGTCCATCTTGGGGTCGGAATTTCGATAACACGCGCATAATAAAAGGCACTTTGGGTTGGGACGAAGTCCGGATCGGTCCAAACGGCTCCGAGTTCCGGGGCACCTATCGTGTTTGTGTAGGATGGTATCGACAGATCGACAGTTGATCCGACTGCTGCAATTTTTCCTCTTTCATCGGGTTCCCGATTGTCCGACCAGGCAACGTCATAAACGGCCTCCTGCAGTTCTCCGCCGTCGTCGAGCCAACCCTTCACGATCTGAATGCGGTCCAGGTTTGCGCCTATGGCGTCGCGCAGCGCATAAACAAGGAATGTCGGCGAGCCATCACCTGGCAGAAGATCTGAGCCCATTGGAACGCCCTTTGAGTAACCAATCTGCGCAAGATCTCGCCGCAATACGTCGCTTGCTTCAAAATCCCAGCCGCCGAAGAACCTGACACGCATACGTGGCCCCGTCGTCGCATAGGTCTCACGGCGAGACATGCCATCCCAAATTGCGCCACGCGAGTTCTCTTCGGCCCACACTGCGGTCAAACCAGATGCGCCGTAACTCCAGCCCCACAACGCATCCGTGCCATCAGGCAGCGTTTTACTGACATGAGCCGTTCGGTCGGGGCCAGGCTCGTAGGCAGTAAACTTGTGGAAGTTATTGTCTTCTTCCACTGTCGTCATCCCTGTGTGGGTGTCAGACGCTCCGACAAGACCAAACTTGAACGGATTCACGCCATGCTCAGCCTCCAACGCCAGGCCGCGCTGCAGTCCAGAACGCACATACTCGCCTGGGAGCATCTCGGTTGTTTTTGGTACCGAAGCATCAAGGTTACCGTAGTCGAATGTCTCGAAGTCGGCGAACTCATCTTCCGGTGACAATGCCGGATGGGCTTCTCCATCTCCTTTGATCTGCGTCGCTTCGTAGAGCGGTTCCCACCTTGAGCGTGCTTGGGCATATGCAGCATCAAGCGGCGCGCCGTCTTCGAAGTCATCTCTCAACGGAAACATCCAGCCATTGGAAAGGTTGCCATTGTGTGGAATAGCAAGAACGCGCCCACCAGTCTGCGCTTCGTAGTTTTCCATCCAATTCCAAAGATCACGGGGGTTCGGTGACCCCAATGGGGGCGTCGTGGTATATGGTAATACTTGACCGGCGCGGCTCGCGTTGTCTCGGAGAATTACATTGCGATGAAGGTTTCTGCCGCCAACAAGAGACGTCCACTCGTAAGCAATAAACGTTGTAAACACACCTGGAACGTTAAACTCTTCTGCTGCTGCGATGATGTCGTCCCAAACTGCTGCGTAAGCTGGATTACCGGGTTGATAGTTGAGAGCGGGCGATACCTCGCCTTGTGCGAAAAGAGCTGTTAACTCGAATGCAGCGACGCGGGCTTCCTCTCCGCCGGCTGCAAATGCATCATGGAAGCGGCGGCCTTGTTCATCCGCGAGTACGTTCGGAGCGCCACCAATGATATCGGTTATGGCGCCCATTGCGTCGGAATGATCGGTGATCATGTAAAAATCCAGTGGCTTCGCCAGTTTCACCGGCTGGCCGGTGTTCGATACAACTTGCTCACCACGGGCTAGTCGGTAGGCATCTCGGGGTATCAGCCGTGTTCCGCCACCTCCGGCATCAGCGCTCAGACCTGTATGCACGTGAGTGTCTCCAAAGTAGACCTGCGTCGGAAATGCCCTGTCAGCAAAAGGAGAGTAAGGTCGGCCTGCGCGATCTCTTAATCCCTCTGGGTTGATTGCGTCTTGCGCGAAGCCAGGCAGCGCCAAAGCCATGAGCAATGAGACAAATGAAAAAAATCGCATAGGGTCCTCAAAATCCTGGAACTTCATTGTCACGCAACAGACGCCGCGGTCAAAAACAGTGATTTTACAGCTTAGGCAGTGAGTAAACGAGTTGTCTACACTGCCTAGACGAAGAGAAAGCAACAGACGCCTAAGCTAGCATGACGGGAAGCGCGACTGTCGACTTCGTCCGCGTAGCGGACACTCCGACGGGTTGACACTGACGACTGCTTCGAGCTCAAGCAGACGCATGCATCGGTAGCGAACTCAGTTTTCAAACCAACCAATAGATATCGCCGACTTAGCCCTCGTGAGTTTGAACAGCGTCGCTTGCCCGTGGAGAGATGTTGACTAGCATTACTGAGTTTGGATTTGCGCCTGTTCCAGAACTGCTTTGAGTACTGTTAGGGTGTCAAAGGAGACCCATGTCCACCACGACCAACAGCCAGCTTGCGAACGCCCTAAGTATCGCAGCTCGTACTGAAGAAAAGGTTCACGCCTATCGGCACTTCTTGGTCTCTGATGCCCAGGCCAGCGAAGCAATCGTCAATGCAGAGCCACAAACATCACAGATAAGCGGCTGGCCATTCGCGGTCAAAGAGGTGTTCGACGTGGCTGGTGTTGCGACGTCCGGTGGCTCAAAAGCCTATGAAGACCGCGTGCCTTGCAGTGACGCGACTGTTGTTGAACGTCTGCGCTCTGCAGGTGGCGTGTTGGTCGGCACACAGATCGCGCACGAATTGACCTGTGGTTTTGATCAACCGCCCACGCGGAATCCTTGGAACCTTTCCTGCTATCCAGGTGGATCAAGCGCAGGGGGCGGAGTCTCGGTCGCCGTCGGGTCCGCGCGCTTTGCACTGGGGACTGATGCTGCTGGATCAGTCCGCATTCCCGCAGCCATGACCGGAACAACAGGCCTGAAGCCAACTTGGGGGCTGATCAGTTCACATGGAGTGATGCGCCAAGCGTCGGCTCCTTCGATCGATCACGTCGGTATCATTGCGAGGTCTGCCGCAGAGATCGCCCAAATTCTACCGATCCTTGCCGGTCCCGATCCTTGGGACAAAGCAACACTGCAAGGCCGACCCCTGCAAGACGACACTTCGTTTCAAAAAAGCAGAATTGCAGTTCTAGGAGAGGCGACCCTCGAAGCGATGGCTCAAAGCTATGAGCTCGAGCGGGAAATCACATCTGCATTTTCCGAGGCCTGCGCTGTTTTCTCCCAGGCAGGGGCTGAGATTGTTGGGTTTGATCTTCCGACACTTCCAATGGCCGTTGACGCAATCGTAACACTTTTTGCCGCAGAGCTGGCATATGCCAACGCTGATGCGTTGAAGGAACGGCGAGACGGTTTTTCACAAGCGGTGGCGGAAATGATCGAAACCGGTCTGGCGATACCTCAGGATCAAATGTTGAATGCAGTCGGCGTTCGGTCGCAGTTGCGTCAGGAATTAAGTACTGCGTTGAAGGGTGCCGCTGCTCAGGTTTTGCTGACGCCTACCACACCGCGCCCGGCTATGCCGCTGTCAGATTTTGATCCGACACAAGAGCTGGCGACTCTCATCCCGTTTACGTGCGGGTTCAATTTAACCGGACACCCTGCGATCAGCGTACCGTGTGGACAGACCCGTAGTGGCCTTCCGATTGGATTACAGATGGTTGGTCATCACTACCAAGAAGCTTCGTTGCTGGAGCATGCCGAAGAGTTTCAAAGGCTGGCCAATTGGCATGAGATGCGCCCCCCTGTTTGAAGCGCGCCGGGAAAGAGCACGTCATATCTAGATGGCCGCGAATTTCTGCTCTCCACCGGTGGAGCTTTTCGCTGCCGTCGCAAAATGTGGAGAGCGGTCGCTCAAGCGCGAAAACAACCACGCCTCGGCAGATCCTAAAAAGATCAGACCAGAGTCCCCAATGTATCGAACGATTTTCATAAGCTTATGTGCCGGAAGGCCGAGCAATCCATATTCGGAGCAATGGGCGGTGTTGGCGTTGCTTGATCCGATTTAGATCGAAATGTCCCCTTTGGGAAATTTTCTGACCAGAGTAGACAGCGAAAGCGAAAACTTCGGGAACACTGCGATGTCGAACGTCCTCACCCCAGAACAAGCCACTGCCGTTTGTCGCCGCTACATTGCGGCGATTGAAACAGGAGACCTCCAAGAGATTGATGCTCTCTTTTCTAACTCTGCGACGGTCAGAACACCCGTTTCAGGTCTCAAGCCAGCGCGGGAGTTTTACTCGTATGTCTTTGAGGTGATTTCGGATCGCAAGATGAAACTTCGAGATGTGTTTTTGAGCAGTTCAAATCCCAACCGGATCGCGCTTTATATGACGTATACTCGCACTGTTGGGGGGAACGCGCCGGGGACGATAGAGACAATTGATATGTTTGATTTAACAGATAATTTTGATCAGATTTCCGCTGCACGTATCGTCTACGATACAGCTCCCGTTCGCTCAAACTTCAGTGCTCCAGAAAATCGGATCGGCGACTAACGCACGTTACTGATTGCTCAAGACCTGTTGAAAGTTTGGAGTGATACTGGGGGCCTACGGAGCCGGAAACAGATGAAAAGCAACGATTTCACCCAATATGGACGGCCTAAGACCGCGTATGCGCCTATTGCGACTACTTAGTCAAAAACGCCTTCGCGATGCGGAAGGACAAGGCAGAGCGGCTGAACGCGATGTTAGAGGCGGTTCAAATTGTGCAAAGCCTGTCTGGAAAAGCCTTTTTTGAAGCGGGTCAGCGCGGAACCACCCAACGATGCTCTAGATGGGCTGTCGTGGTTGCAGGTACTGTCAATGTTAAATCTTTAGCTTTGGGGGCAGGGTATGGCAACATTTGTGTTGGTTCACGGAGCTTGGCAAGGGGGTTGGTGCTGGGCGCGAGTGGCCGCGCTTCTGCGCTCGGATGGCCACGACGTTTTCGCTCCCACACTTACAGGTCTTGGCGAGCGTGCTCATCTGGTAAGCGACGAAACCGATCTGGCCACGCATATTGAGGATGTCCTTGCAGTGATCGCGTGCGAGGAACTCTCGGACATCGTGCTGTGCGGTCACAGCTATGGCGGCATGGTTATCACCGGTGTCGCTGACAGGGCGCCCAACCTCATTCGTTCGCTTGTTTACCTCGATGCTTTGGTGCCAAGCGATGGGCAAGCGGCTTTGGACGTTTTGCCTGCGGATATCGCATCGGGGCTTCGCGCCAGCGCAGTTGACGGCAAAGTCCCGCCGGGACCAGCAATGGCATTCTCGGTAAACGAGGCAGACTGCGCATGGGTTGACCGTCGAAGCGTCGCGCAACCGCTCAAGACATTTACTCAACCGGTGCAGCTTTTGAACGGTGGCAGCAACCTGTTGAAGCGGACCTACATCCATGCCACTGGTTGGGACCCCGGGCTTGGCCAGCCATTTGCTGAGCGGTACCGGCATCAGTTGGGGTGGACTGTTCTGTCGAAGCCGTGCGGGCACTACGTTATGATTGACAGGCCGAAGGACTTGGCAGACGCACTTGAAGCAGTAGCTCGAGATTAGCCATCTTTTTTTGCTCCGCAGGCATTTGGTTGAGATGGCACACAGCGGATACTCGTGCGGGCTGCCAAGACCGTCCGCTTCGAGCCCAAAACAGACCCATGGATAAAGCGATACTATGCCACTCCAACTCTTGATCTGACTAATCCAAGTAGCGGTCACGCAGCCTTTCAAGGTCCTCGTCGGTAAGTCCAAGACCCTCTCGCAGATAGCCATCTATCGAGCCATATGAAGCTGAGACACTGTCGTAGAACGTACCCAAGTGATCCGCCCGTATGCCCAGTGACGGCCAAACGGCTTCCGGTGTCATGCTGGTGCCGTTCGCCTGGTTTACCTCGGCCGCGATTTCGGCGGCCTTCTTCCCAGCTTGTTTCTGCACGTTACTCATCAGGAAGTCTTCTTCGATGTCGCCTTGGGTGACACCCAGCGCGCTAAGAATAAGCGCCGTCGCAATGCCCGTGCGATCTTTGCCGCCGGAACAATGTACAAGTACCGCTTCGTCTTTCGGCAGTGCGAGCAAAACGTCGAACAAACCCCGGAACTCTTCGGTGTGCTCCAATGGCACCTCCGCAAAAGCGGCATAAAACAGCGCTTCGGTGTCTTCGACCTTTGCTGTTCCGGATTTTATCGCGGCGCGCATGTTCTCGATTGCTTGGGCGTCTTCTTCCATCAGGTAGAAGTTGTGACGGTCCGGACCTTCGCCTTCCGGCCACTCAGCTGGGTTTGCCGTCTCAAGGGTGGTTCTCAGATCGATAATCGTACTAACGCCGATATCGTCGAGCATTTCCATTCCCGCGGTATCGATTTCGTCAAGCTCGCCAGAACGAATGATCCGACCAAGCCGCACTTGGCGACCGTCGTCGGTTTGAAGACCACCGAGGTCGCGTGTGTTCAAAACACCATTGAGTTCGATGATCCGTTCGTCGGATGCAATAGCCGGAGCTCCGGTGGTAGCTGCCAAGGCACAGAGCAGGGCGGTCAGTCGTTGGCGCAGTTTCATTTGCTTTCTCCGGGTGAACGAAGGACAGCCGATCAGGGTGTGCCCAGCGTACGGACACACCCACGGTAAATGTAGCTATTGCCAGCTGGAGAAAACCTCTCGCGCCAACGCGCTTTCCGGGCGCAGGTTTTCAATCCCTTCGTAAGGCACGCCCTTGCCCAATGGAAGGTGGGGGTATTGTCCGATGCGGATCTTGTGGCGTTTGATCATGTCCTGAAACGAGGCGCCGGACCAGAGCGAGTAACCGACCAGAGCGTGCTGTTCTCGCGGATCGCGCAGGATGTTGAAAACATCAGCAGCTGCACCGGGTTGGCCGGGTGCCGGCAGGTGCATTTTGAATTCCCCTTTGACAACCGACCGCAAGACAGGGCCTTCGTAGACATAAACATAGTCGCGTCTTGAGTTCCCTTCGCCTTCGAGCAACAGCGCTGTCTGATCAATGCCGTCAATCACACGGTCGCGGGGGATGAATTCCGTTGCGCCACCGATGCGTGCAAACGTTGTGAACAGATCCGAGACGTGGATGATGTCGCCCGCTGCGCTTCCCGCTTCGATCACACCGGGCCAGCGAATGAACGCGTCTGTTCTTACACCGCCTTCAAGATGCTGGGTTTTTCCGCCACGATAGATGAGTTGGTTCAAGCCGGACGTCCCTTCGTAATGATACATCAGCCCGTTGTCGGCCATCAGCATGACGATGGTGTTTTCGCGCAAACCAAGTTCGTCGACTTTGGCCAGAATATCTCCGATCCAGCCATCAAGAAGTTGGAGTTTGTCTGCGTGAAAGCCCCCATTCCTTGAGATGGCTTGGTCTGGATAAACGAAGTTCAGGGGATAGAGCGGCCAGTACTGCAGGAAGAACGGCGCATCCTGATTTGCCAAGTCCTCCAGCTGTTCGAGGATCTGGCGCTGGTAGCGCTCGTTCATCGCTTCGTATTTGGCTTGTGTCCACTCTTCGCCAGGTGCCATGTCGACTTCGCGCGCCGGACCACCCGCCACGGCTTCGACCCCAGTCACAAGGCCATAAGGTCGAAAGCGCTTATCGATCTGAAACTGGTTCGACTGACCCGACGGATGAAAGCCCAACATGTTGTTTGCACTCATCGCTTCGCGAGTCATGAGGCTGAGTTGAACCTGTTGATGCAGCGGGAAGGCCGCATAGTCAAAACCCTGATTGTGAGGATATGCCTGTTCAATATCGCCCTGATGCCATTTCCCGACATGGGACGTGCGGTAGCCCGACTCTTTCAGAATTTCGGGCAATGTCACTTCTTCGGCCGATAGCCCTTCACCGACAAGTGCAACTTTCACCTCTTCGACACCCGCCCGGATGGGATGCCGGCCCGTGAGCACGGCGGTGCGCGTGGGGGTACAGGATGGCTCTGTATACATCCGCATCAGCGACATCCCTTCTGTCGCGAGCGTGTTAATGTTGGGTGTGTCGATGCCTGTGACGTAGTTCATCGTTCGGTTGCCCATCTGGCCGAAGCTGACGTCATCAATCAGGATGTAGAGGATGTTCGGGTGTGCCCCGCCATTGGAGCGGCGGATTGCCTCAAGGCGCGCATCAATCTCCTTGTCCTGCGCCTTCCACTCTTCACCAAACTGCGCACGGAGATACTCAAACTCTCCATCGTGGATGATCGGTCCGCCCTGAGCCACAGCGCCACTTGCCAGTGTTGCGGTTACAAGCGCAAACATGATCTGTCGCATCTCAGTCTTCCTTTTCATTTGGTTCTGCAGCCCTTGGCGCGCGCCAGCGCGCAAAGGATTTCTGCTTTCAGTGCGACAAGGTTTTCCCGGACTGCAGCATCAGATGGGGCCTCTGCCGCCAGACGTGCCATCGTTAAGAAGTCCGCACACATCTCGCGTAGCTCCGGATTTGTTTCCCAATCCCTGAGCAGAGAGAGAACCGCGTCTGGAAACGCAGCAGCGAGTATGGTGTTGTCAGCGATTTCCATTGCAGCCGGTTGCCTTGTCATCGTTCGGCAACTTCTGCGGTCAATTCGATGGAGTTTCAGCGTCTCATATCGCATGCTACGGTAGCATCAGGGATGTAAGCCTTTGAAAAACGGACAATCGGCGGACCAAGAGCGCTCGATTCCAATCGAGTGGCGCGAGGCTATCAATCGCGTCTTGACCTGGGACGGGCTCGCAGGCTCTGACAGATTGCGCGGTTTGCTCGAGTACCTGACGGCAGAGACACTCGCGGGGCGAGGCGACGACATTCGAGCCAAGACGATTGCGTTGGATCACTACGGTTACACGGCCGAAGAATTGGTTGATCGCGAAAGTGTCGTCCGGGTCGACGCGGGTCGTTTGCGCCGGAAATTGAAGGATTACTACCGCGAAGCAGGCGCCAGCGACCCTGTGGTGGTTTCGCTCCCAAAAGGGTCTTACAGACCACAATTCGAGCGGCGGGCCGCCGTTCGGGAACCGGATTCTGGTGCGGGAAAAGCGCGGCAATCATCTCGATCTACCCCTGCGATCATCGCTATCGCGGCCTTGCTCCTTGTTGGGTTCGCCTCTCTTTACTTGGTGTTGGTGCCGCGAGCCGGACCGACCGGTACCGACGATCGTGATGCCGCCGAACGCGCAGCCGTCTTCGAGGTCTCGCCGGCACGTTTGCAAGCAATCAATCTCGCCGAAAGTGGTCGAGACCTTATCTTCCCTGCGGTTGACCCTGAACGACTACGTGCAGCGCTGATCGTTTTTGAAGCAGCCATTGCGGCGGACCAGAGCTATGCAGGCGGCTACGCCGGCACCGCTCAGGTGCTTTCGACCATCGCGCTGCTGCAAGGAGATGCAGATCCTGAGGCATTGGAAAGAGCCAAAGAGGCCGCCGAACGCGCCCTGTCGCTGGCCCCCGAGGACGGTTGGAGCCAAGTAGCGGTGGCTTGGATCGAATTCGTAGAAGGGCCCTGCCCTGAAGCATTGTCTCGCTCAGAGCGTGCGATGCAACTCTCTCCACTTGATCCGCATATCGTAGAGTTCGAGTCGCTGATTAGCTTGTTCTGCGGTGAGTTTGATCGCGTGATCGAAGAAACGGAGAATATTCTGGTGACATTGGGCGCAAAGACCGGGTTCGTTTTCACAAATGCGCTTGGGTCAGCCAGATTTCACACTGGCGACTATGCCGGATCAATCGCCGCGTTTGAGGAGTCGATTGTTCGCGGTGGGCCGACAGGCCCGATTTCGTTGGCCTACCTGATGGCTGCGCATCATCGATTGGGCAGGAAAAACGAAGCCGAGCGTCTTGCGCAGCGATTTGAAGCGTCTTGGCCAAACAACCGGATTGACCTGTTGTTCGCACGCTTGTTCGCTAACCCGAAGTATTCAGACGATGTCGCAGACGCGATGCATGGCGCAGGCTGGTCGATATCCAACTAACTCGCAGACCTTCCTCTCGTTTGAGTAGCCAGGCCCCTGAAGACCGGAAAATCCCTTCGAAGTTGTTCGGATCGCATGCTCAACGACGCAGGCGGTCGTTCGGCCCTCGGAACACTCAGAATTACCGTTGATTGCCCGTCTAAGCGAAACTCATTCTGATTGCGTCGGCGCACTAGCCCTCCAATCACCGAAACTCCAAGCAATGCCGCCAAGTTGGATTTGTTGGCAATCGCGCGAGGAATTGAACTCATGACGGATCGAGTTCTTAGCCGTTTCTTCACAGATAGTTCAGCATTCTCGACACCCAGAAGAGGATTTCGGCCAGAGCCGCAATCGCTCCGGCTTGTTCGGTGATAATCAAGGCTGTGCCAGAAGATCCAAATCTTGCGGCATCGTCATTCACATCTGCCGGAACGGCCATGGTGACGATGTAGCTGGAGGCGCCAGACAGTTCCCTCAGGCTCGGCAATCCGTTGCGCGCGTCCAGTGTCCCTTCCTGTGTTGCTGGCGGAATCGATTCAATGGTTGCCTCAAAGTACTGTCCCGGCATTGTCCCCAAAGCCACCCGTACGGGATCGCCAACGGAAACATTGCCAAGGCTACTTTGCGGAAAGCTGGCGACAAGAATGCGATCTGTCGGAACAACGAAATTGATCGCTCCTTGCAATGTCGAGACCCTGTTGCCCACGCGGAGTGACAAGCCGGTGACAATACCATCGGCTGGGGCGCGTACAACTGTTTGCTCCAGAGTCCAGCGCGCTTGCACCAGGGCCTCTTCAACTTCAACCACCCCGACATCAACCCCGTCGACCTGAGCGGCTATCCGGCGCTCTAGCCCCGCCTTACGCGCGTTCGCGGCACGCAGACCAGCCTGTAGCTGGTCAATGGTAGAAACGGCTTCTTGCAGCTGGAATTCCGTAGATGCGCCCCGATTGGCCAATTCGATGATGTCATCACGTCGTTGAATGCCAAAGTCCAATTGCGCATCGAGCGATGCAATTTCAGCCTCAGCTGCGATAAGATCAGTTTTGAGTTGATCGGCGGCAGACTTTGCCGAGGCAAGTGAGGCTTCCAGACGCGCAACCTCTGCTGCTGCGTTTGTGTCGTCTATTCGGAAGAGAATATCACCTTTGTTAACTGGTTGATTGGCACTGACGGACACTTCTGTAACGGGTCCGGATACATTCGGCGCAATATTGATGACTGAACCTTGCACCGAGACAGGGCCCGTGGGCGTGGTATGGTTCAGCGCGCCGATAACCACCAAAGCAATCACCAGAGCCCCACCATACACGATCGATTTGGAAGCGCCGTTCCACGGCAACAATTTGAACTTGAAGAAGATCAACCATGAAACGCCGAAGTATAATGCGAGTACTATGAGCATCCTGTGTTCCTACGATGTGTTTTTTGTTCGGGCTGACTTGCGCAATCATACTGTGACACAGTTTGACCGAGCATCCTTGCAGCCCGTTCAAAACTTCAAGATGACAGCCGCTCGCTCAACTATGTTTGGTTCAAAAGGACAGTTTGGCTCCAACGATCGGCCCCGAAAATGAAAGCGCCGATAGAAGATTTGAGTTACTTATGTCCCAATCCAGGTGGCGATACCCGAGACTCAGTTGCCAGTTGTTGATGCGATAATCGAAGGTCAGGCTCGCTTGCCAAGTCAAGTCGCTGTCGCCAGCACCGATGTCACCATAGTATGAGATAGCCCATTTCTCGCTCAGAGGATGAAAGCCCCGCAAACCGATGATTGCGTCGGTGTTGTTGATCTTTTCGGACAATCGCTGTGATCCAGCACCGACCGCCAAATTTGCAGTGGTGTCCATATCAAGATAGCGAAAGCCACCAAAGGCAACCAGTTGCCCCGTTTGATCTGATCGCAGATCATAGCCAGCGGAACCGGTGAACACGAAGCCTTCAACATCCGCGTCTGCGCTCGCAGGGATTCCGGGACCGACCGCAGCATTGCTGCCGCTACTCAAGTCTAAGTACTGAAAGTCCCCCAAGAACGACCAGGGACCTCGGTTCGCTTCGAGCGCGCCCATGAGGCCGAAGTCGAGATTGTCGAGAATGTCAGAGAAACTGACGGACATATCTTGCCCGGTGACCGTTCTCCCACCCAATTCGGGTGCCCAGAGATAGAGGAATGCTCGGAAGTTCCAATCGCTTTCTTGCGCAGTGACCGGAGTAAACATCGATGCAAATACAGCCGAAAGTAGCAACGGTCTCTTGAATATTGGCATTGGGTCTATCCCTTCTGTTGGCCGGCGTTTCGTGGTGGCATTCGCCGTAGGAAGTTTGGCAAGAGCGGCCGGTCTCCACGAAGATTCTCGTTGAGACCGGTGTCGCTTTACTGCTGGGGGGAGTCGCGGCGCACGACGAATGCATCTACGGCGGCCTGCGTTTCTGGGCGAATGTTGATGATACCCTCGTAGGGCGTCCCAAACGCGGGCGGCGTGTCCGGGTAGCGTTCTTTTCTCGCCTTGTGGCGCAGGAGGATACGAACAAACTCTTGTCCACCCCAGGCGCCGACTTCAGTCGATACTGGATACTCTTCCCGGGTATCACGGTAGAGGTTGAAGAACTTGGCGGTAATTGGATTTGCGCCGGGTGGAGGAAGTTTCAGCTTTAGCTGGTCTTTGACGATCTGTTCGGGCTTGTTGCCACTGTAGATGATGATGTGGTCGCGACGGGCTTTGCTTTCGTCCTTGAACAACAGCGCGGCGGACTGATCTACGCCATCGACCAAGCGGTCGCGCGGTATGTACGGATCTGCACCCGCAAAACGCGCCAAAGTAGTGTAGAGGTCGGAGACGTGGATGATGCTGTTCAGAAGGCCGTCTGCTTCAATCATACCTGGCCAGCGGATGAATGCATCTACCCGCACACCTCCTTCGGTGGTGTCAGCCTTGCCGCCCCGAAAAATCATAGGAGTGAAACCGGATTGCGGCGAGTATTTGGTGAAGTGCCCGTTGTCGCCCATCAGAACGACAATCGTATTGTCTGCGACACCCAGGCTCTCCATTTCATCGAAGAGTTCACCCAACCACTGATCCAACAACTGCATCTTGTCGACGTAGAGGCCGGCATTTACTGACTCTGGACCAGAGCGACCCGCTCGGGTGTTGTCCAAAGGAATCATCGGCCAGTACTGCAGGAAGAACGGCTCGTCGCCAGCGGCAAGCCTCGCCAGTTCCTCCATCGTTTTGTCTTGGAAGGCTTGGTTCATCTCGTCATATTTGGCTGCGTTCCAGCGCTCGCCAGCCTCCATCCGGATTTCGCGGATGGGGCCGCCAGCCGTACCTTCAATGACGGTCATCATCGCCGAGGCATCCGGGCGAAAGAAGTTGTCAATCGTATAGTCGTCTTCGAAGTCAGCTATGGCGACCGACACCTGTTCTTTAATCGCATCATCGTTGAAAATTGTCAGTTGGCCCTGCTGGTGCACCGCCATTTGCGCATAATCAAAACCATTGTTCATGGCCCAGCTTTCAGCGACGTCGCCCATATGCCACTTGCCGACGTGGCTGGTCGCATAGCCCGCTTGTTTCAGCACCTCGGGCAAAATCACTTCGCTGCCTGGAAGGCCAAAGCCGGCGATATCCACGGCGGTGTCCCCCATGCCCATCCGCACCGGTAGGCGCCCGGTCATCTGGGCCACCCGCGTGGGCGTGCACGATGGCTCGGTGTACATCCGCACCATGCGCAGAGCTTCGTCCGAGAAATTATTGATGTTCGGGGTCTGATACCCACGGATCGCGTTTAGTTCTGGAATTCCCATGTCGCCAAAACCGAGATCGTCAATGAGAATACTCACGATGTTTGGCGGCTGACCTCCGTTCTGCTCTCGAAACTCGGAGAGTCTTTCCTCGACCGCGGCATCGTCCTGAGCCCATTGATCGGAATGCTGCGAAAGCAAAATGTAGTATTCAGAATCGTGTATGATTGGGCCTTCTTGCGCCGTGGTGGAGTGCGCAATGCACATAAGCGGTAGCAATACCAGGTGACCGAGTTTCATTTTGTATCTTCGCCTTTTTGCGCTTCTGTAGGTGGTTGCTCTTTTGAGTTGCGAGCGCTCTTGATCCTCGACAGGTAGTTGCGAATTTCGTCTTCCAGGCTTGAAAGACTGTCGGCCAAGAGATCAGCCAAAGCCGCGTCAGCAGGCTTGACACTCGACAAACTGAGGTAGTCACCGCAGATCTCAGAAAAGACGGCATCGTTTCCGGCGAGTTCGAAGAGTAGTTCTTCATCGCTTTCGAACATCAATGCTAGCTTTGAACCTGATACATCCACTTGCTTGACTCACTGTCAGTTTCGACAGAACCGCTATCATGTGACATGTGGGCTGTAGACGTATTACACTGCGTGTTACGGTTACATGAGTGCACAGACTGTCTGATTTTTACTCATATTTTCAACGCCCTAAGATGAACAATGAAACGAACGCCAGACTCCGCTGTTACATCCGAAGAGATCGTTGAAGCATTGAATAAGGCGCTATCAAGCGAGGAGTTTGATGGAGCAGACCGCCTGAAGGATTTCTTGACCTACGTGGTTCAAGAAAGTGTGGAGGGGCGTGGCGGCGAAATCCTCGGCAAAAGGATAGCGCAGGATGTGTATGGCAGGTCTGCAGCACAGGACAGTATGACCGCAAACGTTGTCCGGGTAGACGCTGGCCGACTGCGGCGGCGACTTGATCTCTATTACGGCAAAGAAGGTAAGGAAGATGCTGTTCGAATACACATCGACAGAGGAGGGTATGCCCCCCGGTTTGCATACTTGGAAAGCAGCGAAAACGAGCAGTCATTAGCGAGCACGAAGGGACAAGAGCGCGAATTCTCTGCCTCCAGGGTCGCTTGGATCGCAACAGCGGTTGCAGCGGCGATTGCGCTTGTTGTTGTTATCATCGCGCTGCTCCCTCAACGCTCCGCAAGGGACGTTCAAGCTCAAAACTACGAAACATTAGATAGACGCGCAGAACGCGAGGTCTTGTTCGAAGTATCACCTGCTTCGCTTCAAGCCATCAACTTGGCCGAAGAGGCCAGAACGATGATGTTTCCCGCCACCCAACCCACCCGTCTTCTCGCAGCTTTGACACTATTCGAAGAGGCCATCGAACTCGATCCAACATACTTTGGAGGCTTCGCCGGGGCGGCACAGGCGTCCGCGATGTTTGGAGGTTTGGCTCCCACAGGGGACAGACGTGACGAAATGCTGTCAAGGGCCAGAACCTATGCTGAAAAAGCAGTGAGTTTGGATCCTGCGTCCGCTTGGAGCCAGTCAAGCTTGGCTTTGGTTAACATGTTCGAACGCAATTTTGACGAAGCCAATCGTTTGTCACAGCGCGCTGTTCTGCTTGATCCCACAGATTTAATCTCATTGGAAATTGATGCGATTGTCGCCTTTTTTTCGGGAGACTTCGACAGAGCGCGGACAAGCTCGTCACCCGATCAGCATCAAGAAAGGTCAGGGTCCAGATTTCCCTGGCGGAGTGTTTACGGCAATGCATCATTTTACCTGGGTGACTATGAAACGGCGGTCGAGTTCCTCTTGGCAGCCGCCGAGAATGGAGAACCGATTAGCGAGATCAGCACCGCTCACTTGATTGCCTCCTTGTATGCTTCAGGCAGTCGGAAAAAAGCGCAAAAGTACCTTGACGAATATGTCGTGGCCTGGCCCGAAAGCAGGCTAGAAGAACTCATGTATCGCTTGTTCCAGGACCCAGCGAACGCAGACGCATTAATCTCAGAACTGCGAGAACTTGGTTGGAGAGGCTAGGATTGGCTGGCCAGTTCTACTGTTTTGAGCCGAATTCGCACCTCCTGCTTTTGAGCTTTGCCCTAGGTATCGCAAGCGAGCGGCCCAAGACCGCTGATCGAGTGGCGCGTTGTCCGCAAAGCGGTCGTAGGTACAACATACAGCGAACGCCCGCTTCGAGCCTGAGCCGGGCGATTAAGAACTGAAAATCTGTGCACTTGCGTACAACACTCAGCGCCGACCGATCGCGAATGGCCGCGGTTTGATCCGAATTTGGGGCAAAATCGTAAGCAAGTTGAACCCAATGCTATGGATCGCGACATGCACTCTAACCACTTTCGACCATCTTTTTCTTTGCTCTGCTCAGTGTTTGTGGCGGCGTTCGCGGCGACGTCGGTGCATGCTGACCTGCGCGCTAGCTTCATTGAGGGCGCCCCCAAGGATCGCTTTCAGATCGCGAACGAAAGTGCGTGCATCCTTAAAGATGCCGAAGTGCTGGTTGATCTGTCCACCTCTTCGGCGGGTTTGATCTTTGACGTCACCAATGAAGGGGCGGGAGTGGAGGTTTACCAACCGCTTGAAATCGTGGCGGGCTCAGACCGGCTGTCGAAGATACCAGACGTAGAAGACGGGCAGTCCAGTATTCGATTGGAAGTCACAGCCCTTAGCCCCGGAGAAGCAATCGCATTTACAATTGATGTTGACGATACACTCGGCCGCCGTGCAATCACGGTATCTCGGGCCGAGATAGCGGGCGCATCGGTTGTCCTTCTGCAAGGCGGCGTTAGCACCTCGGCCATGTTTACAGAACGTGCAGAGGCTTCAGTGGGCCTCTCCGATTGCAATGTATAGGCTTCTATCGATCGCGGCGCTGCTTTCGATGCAAGCGTTCGATCGATTGCCACGTAGTGTTTTCGAAAGTCAACCAATCGTTCATCACGCGATGTTTTTTATTGAGCGGACGCTCCCGCGGGCAGGTTATACAGGATCGTTGTCATATGGTGCTTTGGTTGGATACAGTCCAATGAAACGAGCCTGAGTTCGCAAGCCCGGTTTATTGCAAGTCGTTGCAATATGAACATTGCCTTGGATCGATGGCGTTTCTTGCTTCCCTGGTGCACAAACGTACAGGTAGTCATAGAGCACACAAAGGCCATGGCGCCATTTTTTCCGTTTTTTTCTGGCGTTTGGCCTGGGCCCTTTATGCATTGGGATCAGATACTTGGATGCCGTTGGGCTCTGCAGGGAATCCGAGGCGGTTTCATTGGCTCAAAGACTCTTGCCAAGAAACAGCCAAAGACCTTTTCTCCATTCCTTGGCGGCCGGCTCTAGTTGCTTGACGCCCTAAGGCTTACGTCGACAAAACTGAAATGGCATTGAGTATTTTAGGGTTAGGTTGGATGGCATCCATTCAAAGATCTTCAAACAATTTCATGTCACATTGAGGTCTTTCGGAGAACTTTCGGTTAGCAGCACAATGAAAAGAAGAAACGCAGCTCTGAGCATACAAATGGGGTGTTCCGTGCGACCAGATTTGTTTATGCGATGGTAGAAACCAATGGTTTTTCTGTGCGGCCGCGTGCCGGGGTCTACCTATAAGCTGGCCCGTCCATACATACGGCTTGACCAATTGATGCTTCGAGGTGCCAACCTTGCCCGAAGCGTCAAGAGCACTTCGGGCAGATTGTATCGCCATTTCACTTGGCAGATGAGAGTCAACCTGGACTTATTTTGTTAAGACCTGCTTCTGATAGCAGATAAACAGCTCGATCTTTTATCTTGTGCCCTTGAAATAGTAAGGGTTTCTTCGTTTTGTAGACGGTAAAACACTAAACTATACCAAATTCGTCATGAACTCTGTGACAGCGCGGCATCTTTCTAGCGACATTCCTTGAAACATTGTCATCGGAGTTTAGACGGTTTGTCTTCACTCTGGTGATGGGGGAATGATTTTCCGTTTTTTCCTTCAGGATTGTTCGCGCGAAGCTTGGATACGGGAAAATCCTTTCCGGGCCTCCAATCCTTGTAGAGGCGGCGGCCACTCGTTTCAGGTTTGTTTGGAAGTTCAATTTCCGTGAGTTCGAAGGTGCTCGCCTTGGCGCTTCCATACAGGCCCAGGCAGGCAGCTTCGCTCAAAACTAGAAATCCCTTCGCCTGGAGGTCGTGAAAGGCTCTTGCGGCGGTGTTCCGGCTTACCCCCATGCGATCAGCTGCTTGACGAACGCTCAACCAGATGCGCCCGTTATTGTTGTTTTTCGGTCCATGCCACTCAAGCCTAAGCCATGGGTAAAGCGCCTGAGCGACTGGCGACAAAGCCCGCCAAGCATCGGTTTGCATTACGTTTCGGACAAGCTTTGTGTAGTGAGCTTCTCGCCTTTCATTCTTTGGATCGCGGCCCATCTTTCAATCCTCCACTTCATTTTTCGATGGGACCTGCGCCGATTCTTTCGTTTGTCGTGGGCCGGTCGCCTGAGAAAGTGCTTCGATAGCCGCATCGATGTCAGCTTCCTTCCAAAACAGGCGGGAGCCAATTTTTTGGGGTTTGGGCAAGCGCCCTAAACTCACGTCACGATAGATTGTAGTGCGGCCGCGGCCGCCGAGTTTGCGCTGCAATTCTTGGAAAGACAGGTATTTCATGGTGCACCTTTGATTCTGTTGATGCACAAAAGAGACTATGGGACCGAAGCTTAGAGGCGGGGGGTAAAAATGGAATTCTCGACCTCTTATTGATGGTAACGAGCAACCTTTGGTGGGTTTTTCTCTTTTAGGAACGCGTCCGATACCCAAATTGTGTCCAAAGACACAGGCGCGATGCTTCTTGGAACACGGATCAGATTGATCGGGAACTGTTTGTCCCTCTTATCCAGAAAGTCCTCAAAACCTCTTGCTAACCCAAAGGCACGTTCTGCGGTAACATCACAATCCAAAGCTTTTTGCACCAAAGCTGGATTGGACCAATAGACTGCAAGGTAGTGCACGATGGGGCGGAACCTTCGCCAGGCTTTCCTAACTGTCTCGATGCTCTTGGGGACATGATCGACATCGCGGGTTTCGGCTCTGTTGTTTCTTTTGCGGTTGCTGGGGTCTCGCTCCATCTCATGCTCATACTGTCTAAGTGCAACGATTGATTGAGCCGTACGCAGACTGACAGATGGTCCTTCAAGGTGATCACCTCTCTACATCTCAAGCAAAACGTGTGCGGCGTGACCCTTGGCTGTGAACTCGCGCGAAATCTGTTTGTTGCGCCGCCTAAGGTCGGCGTCACCGATGCCGTTTAACGCAAGCTGATACAGGCCCAAGATCTTTTCGACGCTGGTTTCTGATGCCGCGGCAAGGAACAACCACCCTGGGTTCGAGATGTAGGTGCCATCCGCATTCTGAATTGGTAAGAAGATTTTTGTTTCACCCGTGGCTTCCATCAGGCGCTCTCCACTGGCAATCCACTGCTTTGCGCGCTAGGGCAGACGAACTCGCCCCACTGCTTCATCAGCACGCGTCTCTGATCCAGAAAATCAGTTCTCCGGTAAGCCCGCTCCACGGTACCGCCTGTCACATGACCCAAAGCCGCTTCGGCTACGTCATAGGGCGTGTTTGTGGTTTCAGCGACCCAATCGCGAAAGCTGGAGCGAAACCCGTGCGGTCGTGCCTCCATCCCGCGCCGCTTCATGTATTGGCTCATGGTCATGTCGGAAATCACCCCGCGCCGCGCGTTTGGGAAGAGGAAACCATCGCGCGCGAAAGGTCTGGCCGCCTCGATCACGGCAAGCGCTTCACCCGATAGCGGCACCCGGAAGGCTTGGGTGGCATCCTTGCGACCTTTCATAACCTCTGCCGGGACGGTCCAGACGTCGCCGTCGACTTGATCCAGATGGATATGCCGGATCGGGCCGGATCGTACCGCCGTCAGAATGAGCAGGCGCAAGGCAAGCTCAGTGACCGTGCCACCGTTCAGGCTTTGATAGAAGGCAGGGACGTCCTGCCAGGGCAGGGCAGGGATGTGGCGAGCGGTGTGACGCTGTTTGCCCAGAAGAGCGCGTGCTTTGTCGGTGGCTTGCAGGTCGACATCCAATCCGAGGGCAGCGGCATGGCGCAGGCAGAGCGACAGGCGGTTCATCGCTTTGCGCGCGGTATCCGCCTTGTCGTGCCAGATTGGCGCCAACGTGTCGCGAATGTCTCGCTGACCGATGTCCGAGACCGGTACACGGCCCAGCTTTGGGAGGATGTGGAGTTCGAGCGACGTAAACCAACGACCTGCCTTGCCATCGCCCATGAGCTCAGCCTTGCGGCTTTCAAAGCGATCAAGCGCAACGTCTTTGAGCACGTGCATGTTGCGGGCGTCCTCGCGCCGCTTGCACCCCTGTTCCTTGATTGGGTCGAGACCCACCCGCATCAGCGCGCGAACCGGTTCAGAGCTTGACCGCTTCTTTCAGAGAAACCTCGGGAAAGGGCCCCAGTCCCATTTCGCGGCGCCTGCCATGCACGTGCACACGCAGTATCCATTGGGCTCCCCCGTCAGGCCGCTTGAACAGCCATAGTCCATCCCCGTCCGAGTGCTTGCCCGGCGGTGCCGCTTTGACGGAGGCGGCGGTGAGCTTGTTCAAGGGCCGTGGCAATCCTGTCCCCTTTTCTGTCCACCCTCGACATATAGTATACCGTGGGGTCTGCTGGAACAGCTTGGAACAGACATTTCTATAAAATACAGGTACTCCGCGAAAACGTGGGGTACCATGGTGTATTAAGATATAGGGGTGTGGTGCCCAGAAGAGGACTCGAACCTCCACGACCTTGCGGTCACTGGCACCTGAAGCCAGCGCGTCTACCAATTCCGCCATCTGGGCACGGGTTGGTGAGAGCGGCGTTTAAGCCGCCTGAGCGGAGGTGTCAAACGGATTCTTGGATCGGACCAGCAGCGGCGTTTTGCGACTTGTTCGGCGACTTCGTGGCAGGTAGATCTGCATAGGATATCTGGATCGGGAGCGATGAAATGACCAAACTGGTCACGATTTTTGGCGGGTCGGGTTTTGTTGGCCGCTACATCGCGCGGCGCATGGCAAAAGAGGGCTGGCGGGTCCGTGTTGCGGTGCGCCGCCCCAACGAGGCGATTTTTGTCCGGCCTTACGGCGTTGTCGGACAGGTCGAGCCGGTTCTTTGCAATGTGCGTGATGACCGGTCAGTCGCTTCGGCAATCTCCGGCGCCGATGCGGTTGTAAATTGCGTCGGTGTCTTGTCAGAGTCGGGGAAAAACGGGTTTGCAGCAGTTCAGTCTGAAGGTGCTGCGCGCATCGCGCGTCTGGCGGCGGCAGAGGGCATCTCACGGGTGGTGCAGATCTCGGCCATCGGAGCGGATCCGGAGGCTGAGAGTGAATACGCGCGCACCAAGGCCGAAGGTGAGGCCGCAGTTCTGGAGCATTGTCCGGACGCCGTGATCCTCAGACCCTCGATCATTTTCGGCGCCGAAGATCAGTTCTTCAATCGCTTTGCAGGGATGGCGCGATTTGGCCCGATCCTGCCAGTCGTGGGGGCAAACACACGATTCCAGCCGGTCTATGTCGACGATGTTGCCCGTGCTGCCACTCTGGCGGTGCTTGGCCAGGCAAAGCCTGGTGTGTACGAGCTGGGTGGCCCGGATGTCATGAGTTTCCGTGCGCTGATGCATATGATGCTGGAGGAGATACGGCGTCGTAGACTGGTGCTGAACATGCCGTTCTGGATGGCGCGGATCATGGCGTTTGGCTTTGACATGCTTCAGATTATGACGGTCGGACTGGTGCATAACGGGATGATCACGCGCGATCAGGTCAAGAACCTGAGACATGACAACATCGTCTCGGAGGACGCCAACGGATTTGCGGATTTGGGCATCGTGCCAACCGCGATGGAGGCCGTGTTACCAGACTATCTGTGGCGCTTCCGCCCCTCAGGCCAATACGATGCCATCAAGGAATCAGCTGACAACCTGCGGGCCTAAAGAGTCGGCGCGTTACCGGAGTACGCGTAGACCAGCAGCACCACGCCGAGGATCACGCGATAGACTACATAGGGCGTGAAGCTGACGGTGCGAAGTAGCCGCATCATTATGCTCAGCGCGAACAGCGCGGCGCCAAACGCAAGAGCTGCAGCAATGGCGCCATCACGGGCAGCATCCCAGTTCGCGCTGACCGCGGCATCGGCACCCAACAGGGCGCCAGACGCCAGAATCGTGGGGATGGACATCAGCATGGCCAGGCGCGCGGCGTCCTCGCGGCGATAGCCCAAGTGCCGTGCCCCAGTGATCGTGATCCCTGACCGGGAGGTGCCCGGGATCAGCGAAATCGCCTGCCAGAGACCCATTGTGGCGGCGTGCCGCAAGGTCCAGTCCTTGGCCACATGCGTCTCGGCGCCGCGCTGATCAGCCCAATACAGCACGAGGCCGAATATGAGCATTGTCCAACCGATCACGGAAACGGACCGAAGCGCCTCGGTGAGTCCGGTGAAATGCAAGATCGCACCTGCGACAATCACGGGAATGGTGGCAATCAGAAGGTTTAGCGCAAGGGAAGCGCCCGGCGTGTCGATGCTACCGGTCAGCATGCGGCCCGTCCCGACAAGGGCAAGTTTCACGTCCTTCCAGAAGTACAGAACGACTGCGCCAAGCGTGCCGACATGGACCGCCACGTCGATAAGAAGTCCCTGGTCGTCCAGACCGGTCAGCCCGGGCAAAAGGATCAGATGGCCGGAAGAAGAGACCGGAAGAAACTCGGTCAGACCCTGAATGACGGCGATAAGGAACAGTTGGAACAGGGGCATGGGGCTTCGAATCGTGCTAGAGTGACTGCGTTGCACCGTAATAAGTTGCCTGAATGATAAGGAAAGCCCGGTTTTAGGTCCGGATAGTTACCTAAAATCCTCTTCCATCTTTCGGGTTTGACTTGTATGCAGGACTGGCAAGGAAAATAAGGTCAATAATGTTGACTTTTATTGCCTGTCACCTTGTCTTAAAGACACACGCAGACCTGATTCATGGAGTTTGACCTTTGGCCGAGCAACCGATGCTGAAATTTGTCCAGATTGACCGGGTCATGCCGGAAAAGCGAGACGCCAGCACGCGCAAGGAAGACTTTGATGAGATCTATGCAGAGTACGCAGATCTCAAGGCAAAGGAACAATCCAGTCGGTGTTCCCAGTGCGGTGTGCCCTATTGCCAGACGCATTGTCCGCTGCACAACAATATTCCAGACTGGTTGCGCCTGACCGCCGAAGGGCGACTTCAGGAGGCTTATGAAGTCAGCCAGGCGACCAACACCTTCCCCGAGATTTGCGGGCGCATCTGCCCACAAGACCGGCTCTGCGAAGGCAACTGCGTGATTGAGCAGTCTGGTCATGGCACGGTGACCATCGGGGCGATCGAAAAATACATCACCGACACAGCTTGGGAGAACGGTTGGGTTCAACCCATCAGCCCAACCATTGAACGGGCAGAAAGTGTTGGCATCATTGGTGCCGGCCCGGGCGGTCTCGCGGCGGCCGACGTCCTGCGCCGTGCCGGCATACGTGTCACCGTCTACGATCGGTACGACAGGGCTGGCGGCCTTCTGACCTACGGGATTCCGGGGTTTAAGCTGGAGAAAGATGTCGTCCTGCGCCGCAATGACCAGCTGGAACAAGGTGGCGTCGAGTTTGTTCTGAACTGCGATGTTGATGCAGATATCTTCGCGGCCATTCGCGCAGAACATGACGCCCTGATCATTGCGACAGGTGTGTACAAATCCCGCGATCTCGAGATGCACGGTGCAGAGGCAGATGGCGTTGTTAAGGCAATCGATTTCTTAACCGCGTCCAATCGCAAGAGCTTTGGTGATGCGGTACCGGCATTTGACGATGGCGCGCTGAATGCAGACGGCAAACGGGTTGTTGTGATCGGGGGCGGGGACACTGCCATGGATTGTGTGCGCACCAGCGTCAGACAGGGGGCGGCATCCGTCAAATGCCTCTATCGCAGGGACCGCGCTAATATGCCTGGATCTCAGCGTGAGGTCGCAAACGCAGAAGAAGAGGGCGTGATCTTTGAGTGGTTGAGCGCGCCCAAGGGCTTCACCACGGCACTGGCGGACAGCAGCAACGATGCGGCGGGACATGTCACCGGCGTCAAGGTGCAGAAGATGCGGCTCGGCGCGCCCGACGCGACCGGTCGGCAGGCGCCCGAAGTGATCGAAGGTGCGGACTATGTGGAAGACGCAGATCTGGTCATCATGGCGCTGGGCTTCGAGCCGGAGGATTTGCCAACGATGTGGGGGCAGCCGGAGCTGGCCGTGACACGCTGGGGCACAATCAAGGCAGAGTTCGGATCCGGGGCAACCGAAATGCCCGGAGTGTATGCAGTGGGTGACATCGTGCGCGGCGCGAGCCTTGTGGTTTGGGCCATCCGCGATGGCCGCGATTGCGCCGAGGCCATTCTCAAGCAATTCAACGCCACCGACGCGGTTGCCGCAGAGTAGATCGACCAATCGTCGGGTGCGTCAGAGCCAGTTTGGCGTGTCACATGGGCGGTGAGACGTACATCAGATGACCCGATGGTCCTCAAACGAGGGAGCAGGAACGATGACAATCAATAGCGCAATTGCCAGTTTGACCCCAGCGCGGATGCGCTTTGCCGGCGTGATTTGTGCGTTGATGGTTTCTGGCCCGGCGCTTGCGCAGTCATCGATCGAAGTGCCCGAGGGGTGCACGCCTGAAGTGACGGTGCACAAAGCAGGGTGCGCAGCATCGACTATTATGATGTGCGGCGATGAGCGACGTGCTCAAACTTACACGCGCGGCTCGTTGGAACACGAACACATCTACGACACCGACTGGTCTTTGCTTGGCTACAACTTTGAAACATCGGACACCGTCAATATGCGGCACCAGGAAAACACCGGGGCCAGCATGTCCTTCGCGGAATTGGTCGAAACCGGCGCATCGCCGTCAGAGGGCGCGTTCATGGTCAAAACCGGTCGCATCACACGCGAGTTTTTCCTCAGCGGTGAAAACCGCCTGACCGGCGACAGCATCACACTGGATGGTGAAACGTTTCTGGTCGGAGAGTCTTACCGGATCTTTGAGCCCAAGCCCGGTGCGGGTGGATTGGAGTTCAACATCGACTTCCTGATTTCACCTGAGCGCAATCTCTTCATCGAGGGTTCAATCACCCGCAACGCCTATGGCGCCGGAGAAGAACAAATGGACCACACCCCGCTGGCGCTGGCTTTGCCCGGCGCGCCGGGTTTCCTGGCGGACCGATCAATGGTGTCTTGTGATGGCTGAGCAACTCCAAGGCCAGTGCCTTTGTGGCGCGGTGCGCATCACGGCGCAGCGCAGCGAGACCATTCTGCGCGCGTGCCACTGCGACATGTGCAGAGAGTGGACAAGTTCGATGTTCATGTCGTTGCAGGTCGAGCAGGATACCCTCCGCGTGGACGGGCCTGTGACCTTGTATCGGTCGTCGGAATGGGCGCAGCGCGCCTTTTGCAGCGAGTGCGGGTCCGCGCTTTGGTACGAAACCGTGCATGACGGGCATCGGAACCTTGCCGCGGGATTGTTCGACAATGCTGGTGGTGGTGTTCTGGCGATGGAGTTCAACGTGGATTGCAAGCCGCAGGGCTATGCCATGAGCGGCGACCACGAGCGACTGACCGAGGCCGAGACGCTTGCGCTCTTTGTGGGGGACGCGCCATGAAGGGCAAATGCATGTGCGGTGCTGTGACGGTGGAGGCGCAGCCGGTTCGATCTGCGATGGTCGCCTGTCACTGCGACATGTGCCGCCGCTGGACCAGTTCAATGTACATGGCGGTTCAGGTTGAGCCTGACTTTGCTGTTGACGGTCCTGTTCAGGAGTTCACGTCGTCGGACAAGGCGCGCCGCGCCTTTTGCCAGAAGTGCGGCTCCAACCTTTGGTTTTTGATCACCGAAGACGGACCGATGAATGGTCAGGTTCAGATGGCGGCCGGCCTCTTTGAAGATGCGGGTGGGGGTGCGCTCCGGCTCGAGTTGAATATCGAACGCAAGCCCGAAGGCTATGCCTTCGAAGGAGAGCGCCGCCAGCTGACACTCGCCGAAGAGATGGCTTTGCGGGAGGGAACGACATGAGCAGCAAGACCGGCGGATGCCTGTGCGGCGCCGTACGCTACGCCTTGGAGACCGAACCTGATCACGTGGACTACTGCCATTGTGCGATGTGCGCACGGTTTGGCGGACCAATGGGATTGGAAGTGCCCCCCGGAGGCATCAGCTGGGAAGGCGAGGAGCAGATCCAGACCCATGCCTCTTCGGAATGGGCGGAGCGCGGTTTCTGCAAGGTATGTGGTTCTTCCCTGTTCTGGCGGATGACGGCCGAGGGTCCCGGTCAGGGCATGATCAGTTTGAATGCTGGCACGCTGGATGATCGAAACGGGTTACCGCTGAAAACCGAGATCTACATCGATATGAAACCTGACGGCTTTGCCTTTGCGGGGGAGCGCAAGACGATGACAGAAGCCGAGGTTATTGCGGCCTTCGCACCGGACGCATCAGAATGACTGGTGCGTCTTGGGTCGATGCCTATCGCAGGACCGATGCGCTCACCGGGCAGTGTCTCTGCGGGGCTGTTCGTGTGCAGGTGAGCGGCGATCATGTGGCGGCGGTGGGCGTTTGCCATTGTGGGCTTTGCCAGCAATGGTCGGGCACAGTCTGGGCCGCTTTTGAAGCCAGCCCGGGCGCTGTGACGGTCACCGGTGAGGTTGCGCGCTACGCGTCGACCCCCTTTTCTGAACGTGCGTTCTGCCCGCGTTGCGGCAGCCATCTCTGGCTGCGTGATACCGATGATGACACAGCTCCTTACGAGCTGATGCCTGGGATCTTTGCAGAGGCGAAAGAGTTTCCGCTGATCTCTGAAATATACACTGATCGCGCGCCGGCCTATGCGCCGCTTTCGGGCGATCACCGGCGCGCGACGCGCGCCGAATACGAAGCCAAGAACCGCCACGTTGAGGGGGACAAGCCATGACCACATATGACGCAAATTGGGCCCGCGCCGAGGCTGAGAAGCGCCGCTGGATGGCAGAGAACGGGCTCTATTCAGAGGCTGATGAGCATTCCTCATGTGGGGTTGGCCTGGTGGTGTCGCTGGACGGTTCCAAAAGCCGGAAAGTGGTTGAGGCGGGGATCGACGCGCTCAAAGCGATTTGGCACCGCGGTGCGGTGGATGCTGATGGCAAAACCGGCGACGGTGCCGGCATTCACGTGCAGATTCCGGTGCCGTTCTACTACCATCAGATTGAGCGGACGGGGCACACCCCGAACAAAGACGAACTCATGGCTGTCGGGCAGGTGTTTTTGCCACGCAACGATTTCGGCGCGCAGGAACGCTGCCGGACCATCGTCGAGACCGAGGTTCTGCGCAAAGGGTACTACATCTACGGCTGGCGGCATGTGCCGGTCGATGTGAGCGTGTTGGGTGAAAAGGCCAACGCGACCCGGCCAGAGATTGAACAGATCATCATCTCAAATTCCAAAGGCGTTGATGAAGAGCGGTTCGAACGCGAGCTGTACGTGATCCGCAGACGGATCGAGAAAGCCGCAGCGGCCGAGGGGATCGGAGAGCTCTACATCGCGTCGCTCAGCTGCCGCTCCATCATCTATAAGGGCATGATGCTGGCGGAGCAGGTCGCGGAGTTCTATCCGGACCTGCAGGATGACCGGTTCGAAAGCGCCTTCGCCATCTATCATCAGCGCTACTCAACCAACACCTTCCCCCAATGGTGGCTGGCGCAACCTTTTCGGATGCTTGCGCATAACGGTGAGATCAACACGCTGAAGGGCAACATCAACTGGATGAAAAGCCACGAGATCCGGATGGCCAGCGCCACATTCGGTGAGATGGCTGACGACATCAAACCGATCATCGCGGGCGGATCGTCGGATTCCGCAGCATTAGACGCTGTGTTCGAGGTTCTGGTGCGCGCCGGGCGCAATGCCCCCATGGCGAAGACGATGCTGATCCCTGAAAGCTGGTCCAAGCAGGCGGTTGAACTGCCGCAGGCCTGGCGGGACATGTATTCTTACTGCAACTCGGTGATGGAACCATGGGACGGGCCTGCGGCGCTTGCCATGACGGATGGGCGTTGGGTTTGCGCCGGGCTCGACCGGAACGGGTTGCGCCCGATGCGCTATGTTGTGACGGGTGACGGTCTTCTGATTTCCGGGTCCGAGGCGGGCATGGTCCCGATTGATGAAGCCAGCGTCGTGGAAAAAGGCGCGCTTGGACCGGGGCAGTTGTTGGCCGTCGACATGGCCAATGGCCGCCTTTACCACGACACTGAAATCAAAGACAAACTTGCCGCCAGCCAACCCTTTGGCGAGTGGGTCGACAAGATCAATGATGCCGATGAAGCGCTGGCCGGGGTGACCGAGCGTCCGCTCTTCAGCGGCGCAGAGTTGCGGCAGCGCCAGATTGCGGCAGGCTACACCATCGAAGAACTGGAACAGATCCTCGCTCCGATGGCCGAAGATGGCAAAGAGACGCTTGCCAGTATGGGGGACGACACGCCCAGCGCTGTGCTGTCCAAGAAGTACCGCCCGCTCAGCCATTTTTTCCGCCAGAACTTCAGCCAGGTCACAAATCCGCCCATCGACAGTTTGCGCGAGTACCGGGTGATGAGCCTGAAAACGCGGTTCGGCAATCTCAAGAATGTGCTGGACGAGGATAGCAGCCAAACCGAGATCGTTGTGCTGGAAAGCCCCTTTGTCGGGAATGCCCAGTTCGACACGCTCACCGAGCAATTCAACGCGCCAATGGTCGAGATCGACTGTTCGTTCACGCCAGGAAACGGTGCCCTGAGCGCGGCTTTGCTGCAGATCCGGTCCGAAGCCGAAGACGCCGTGCGGTCAGGTGCGGGACATATCGTTCTGACGGATCAGCACTCCAACAAAGACCGGGTTGCAATGCCGATGATCCTAGCCACAAGTGCGGTGCATTCTCACCTCACACGCCAGGGCCTGCGGACCTTTTGCTCTCTGGCGGTGCGCAGCGCGGAATGCATCGATCCGCACTACTTTGCCGTGCTGATCGGCTGCGGCGCGACGGTGGTCAACGCGTATCTCGCGGAGGATTCCATCGCCGACCGCATTGAACGCGGCTTGCTGGATGGGACGTTGACCGAGGCGGTGTCGCGGTACCGCGATGCGATCGATCAGGGTCTGTTGAAAATCATGGCCAAAATGGGCATCAGCGTGGTGTCATCCTATCGCGGCGGTCTGAACTTCGAAGCGGTTGGCCTGAGCCGCGCGATGTGCGCGGAGTACTTCCCCGGAATGCTGAGCCGCATATCCGGCATCGGGGTCACCGGGATTCAGCACAAGGCCGAAGAAGTGCACGCCCAGGCGTGGAACAGCGGGCGTGACATCTTGCCCATCGGGGGGTTCTATAAAGCCCGCACCAGCGGCGAGACTCACGCTTGGGAAGCCACCAGCATGCACATGCTACAAATGGCCTGCAACAGAGCCTCGTTCGAGCTCTGGAAGCAGTACTCGGCCAAGATGAAATCCAACCCGCCCATCCACCTTCGGGATTTGTTGGACATCAAACCGCTGGGCAATCCTGTGCCCATCGAAGATGTGGAAAGCATCACATCAATACGCAAACGTTTTGTGACGCCGGGCATGTCCCTTGGGGCGCTTAGCCCGGAGGCCCACAAAACGCTCAACGTGGCGATGAACAGGATTGGCGCGAAATCCGACAGCGGCGAAGGCGGCGAAGATCCGGCCCATTTCGTGCCGGAACCCAACGGCGACAACCCGTCTGCCAAGATTAAGCAGGTGGCGTCGGGCCGTTTCGGTGTAACCGCAGAGTATTTGAACCAGTGCGAAGAACTGGAGATCAAAGTCGCTCAGGGCGCCAAACCCGGTGAGGGCGGGCAATTACCGGGGATGAAGGTCACCGACCTGATTGCGCGCCTGCGGCATTCGACCAAAGGCGTGACACTGATCTCGCCACCGCCGCACCACGACATCTATTCGATCGAAGATCTGGCGCAGCTGATCTATGACCTCAAACAGATCAACCCGCGTTGCAAGGTGACGGTGAAGCTGGTCGCCTCCTCGGGTGTGGGCACGATTGCAGCCGGTGTCGCCAAGGCCAAGGCCGATATCATCCTCATTTCCGGGCACAATGGCGGCACAGGCGCGTCGCCGGCAACGTCGATCAAGTATGCGGGACTGCCGTGGGAGATGGGCCTGACCGAGGCGCATCAAGTCCTTGCCATGAACAAGCTGCGGGATCGGGTTACGTTGCGCACAGATGGCGGCCTGAGAACCGGGCGAGACATCGTCATGGCCGCCATGATGGGGGCCGAAGAGTACGGGATCGGCACGGCGGCACTGATCGCGATGGGCTGCATCATGGTTCGGCAGTGCCAGTCGAACACCTGTCCCGTGGGGGTCTGCACGCAGGATGAAAAGCTGCGCGAGAAGTTCACGGGCAACGCCGACAAGGTGGTTAATCTCATCACGTTCTATGCCCAAGAGGTTCGCGAGTTGCTGGCCGAGATTGGGGCCCGGTCGCTGGACGAAATCATTGGGCGGGCAGACTTGCTGACGCAGGTGTCTCGTGGGTCTGCGCATCTCGATGATCTTGACCTGAACCCACTTCTGATCACCGTCGATGGCGCTTCGGAGATTGTCTATGACCGCGACAAGGACCGAAACGCTGTGCCGGATACGCTGGATGCAGAGATCGTCCGCGATGCCGCGCGGTTCCTGCGCGATGGCGAGAAAATGCAGCTGTCTTATGCAATCCAAAACACGCACCGAACGGTTGGAACCCGAACCTCCAGCCATATTGTTCAGAACTTCGGCATGAAAAACGCCTTTCAGCCCGACCATCTGACCGTGAAGTTGCAGGGTTCGGCTGGGCAGGCGCTTGGCGCGTTTGCGGCACCAGGTCTCAAGCTGGAAGTCTCGGGCGACGCCAACGACTATGTGGGCAAGGGTCTGTCCGGGGGCACAATCGTGGTGCGTCCACCGCAAGTCAGCCCTTTGAAGGCCGACGAGAACACGATCATCGGCAACACTGTGCTCTACGGCGCGACGGATGGATATCTGTTTGCGGCGGGCCGGGCCGGAGAACGGTTTGCGGTCCGAAATTCCGGTGCGAAGGTCGTGATCGAAGGGTGCGGTTCCAACGGTTGTGAATACATGACCGGCGGTGTCGCGGTGATCCTTGGCGATATCGGCGCAAACTTTGGCGCCGGGATGACCGGGGGGATGGCCTATCTTTATGATCCGGAAGGCAAGGCACAGACCATGATGAACATGGAAACGCTGGTTACCTGCCCGGTTACAGTTCATCATTGGGAACGGCAGTTACACGGCCTTGTCGTGCGCCATGCCGAAGAGACAAACAGCCGAAAGGCGCTGGATATCTTGCAGCATTGGGACCTTGAAGCTCCAAATTTCCTTCAGGTGTGCCCAAAGGAAATGCTGATCCATCTGCCGGAGCCGCTGGGCATCGAGGAGGCCGCCGTTCCTGCCGAGTGACGCCAGCACGTTCGCGCGCCTGGTATCGGAAATCGCAACAAATTCTGTCTGTTTGCCGGCGAATTGCCGTGCAGGCGGCACAGTTTCGTCCAAATTTCAGTGTTTCTTTGGGCGAAACAATAACGCCCAATTGGCATTATCAGAGCAGTTGCGACCATGCCGACGACCTACAAGGATCAGTTCTTCGAGCTGGATCCGGCAAACCCGCCGGGGTTTGGCACGGCTGTCAATTTTTTGCGCCTGGAGATGGTCGACCAGAATGACGATGGAGATTTGGACCGGTTCAACGGGGACTCTGTCAATGGCCTGGATATCACGCGATCATGGCCCGGTGACACGCTGACGATCTTCGTGCCCGGGCAAGGGCTGATCACCTACACTGGCATCACTTTCTATCTCAGTGGCGGCAATCCGGTTTTCACCCCGACGGACGGGCAAGTTCTTCAGAACGGGACCTTCATTTCTTCGACGTTTGTGAATTCTCAGGGGCCGTTGGATGTTGGTGATCTCGGGCCAACCTGTTTTGTGCCCGGAACCGAGATACTGACGCCATCTGGCGTATGCTTGGTGGAGGAATTGCAGGCAGGGGATCTCGTTTGCACCCGCGACAACGGCAATCAACCATTGCGCTGGATTGGATTTAACGATGTCGATGCGAATTCAACACATGCCCCCGTGGTGTTCGAGAAGGGGGTTTTGGGGCTTACCAAACCCCTGGCCGTTTCGCCCCAACACCGCATGGTGATTTCGGACTGGCGCGCAGCGTATTTCTTTGGGCATTCGGAGGTTTTCGCGGCTGCCAAACATCTGGTCAATGGAAAGACCGTGAGGCGCCGCTATGGCGGGTGCGTGCGGTACTATCATTTGCTGTTTGACGGGCATGAGATCCTGACGGCAAACGGCGCTTTGAGCGAAAGCTACTTTCCGGGCCATGCCGCAACCCGTTCGGACCGGCAGACCCAAGCCGAGGTCTACGCATTGTTTCCCGCATTGAAGCTGCGGGAGTTCGCGGGGTCTCAGACCGCACGCCCTGAAATCCGTTCAAGCGAAGCACAGATGCTTGCGGTGTAGACCGTGGGGTCGCGAGGCGCCGGTTGACGGAAAAAAATCACCACGGCGTGTCCGAGGCGGCTGTCGGGACCGGGTCGTGATGGTATAGGTCCGAACAATGGCGAAGCAGGCAAAGAAAAAGAGCACCACGGGCAAGGCCAGTCGGAAGACCAAGCCCAAAACACCCAGCCGCCTGTCGCTTCTGCGCTGGGCGGGGTTCATTCTGCTGCGTGGGACTACGATCCTGATCGTCGTCACGCTGGCATTTGTTCTTCTCTACACGTTCGTCAATCCGCCCATTACGCACACGATCTGGTCCGAAGGCCGCCGTCTGGGCGGTGTTGAGCGTCAATGGGTCCCTATCGAAGATGTGGCACCTGTGATGGCGCGGTCCGTGGTGGCCGCAGAGGACGCCAACTTCTGCCTTCATTGGGGGTTCGATGTCGAAGCGATCCGCGCAGCGCTCGAAGATGGCGCGTCCCGCGGAGGATCGACCGTCACCCAACAGGTGGTAAAGAATGTCTTCCTCTGGCAGGGACGCAGCTGGTTCCGCAAAGCCTTGGAAACGGCAATCACACCTGCCGTGGAAGCTGTCTGGACCAAGCGGCGGATTCTGGAAGTCTACTTGAATGTCGCGGAATTGGACGAGGGCGTGTTCGGCGTACATGCCGCCTCTCAGAATGCCTTCGGTGTTTCGCCCGATGCGTTGAGCGCGCGGCAGGCCGCGCTTCTCGCGGCGGTGCTGCCGTCGCCGAAAACACGTTCGGCCACCAATCCGACCCGCTTCGTGAGCCGGCGTGCCAATGCGATCATGGATGGCGCGGCGACCATCGACGCAGATGGCCGCGCCAACTGTTTCGAAGGCTCAACTTGACCTGCCTCAAGGCAAACTGGTGCACCAACGGGCATGCACAGGACCATGAAACGTCTGCTGCTCTATTATTCTCACAGTGGGAACAACCGTTGGTTGGTCCAGACCCTCGCAAAACAGGTCGATGCTGATATCGAAGAGATCCGGGAAACGTGGCCTCGGCCATCTTTGAGGATCATCTGGGATATGGCGCGCGACCGTCGCCCTGCCATTCACCCACTCAAGGTATCGCCAGATCGCTACGATCGGGTTTTGTTGGTGGCACCGGTGTGGGATCGCGGCATCGCCCATCCCATGAAAACTGCACTGGAAGGTATGGCGGGCCGGATGCCACGATACGGTTTCGTGACGCTGTGCGGCTTCCTGCGGGAGGGGCAGCAAGAGGTACTGACGTCCCAACTCGATGAGCTGACGGGCCGGGCGCCAGAGTTTGTGATGCAACTCTGTGTGGCTGACGCGATGCCCGAGGCGGAACGTGAGAGCCAGATGGCCGTCACCCGGCGCCGGGTCGGCGATTCAGACCGACCGATCTACGATCCTGCACTTCGCGAAATCGCTTCCTTGCTCATGCAAGCCGATCCAGCGGCGGAACAAGGCCTGCTCCAACATTGAGCGGTTGAAACCTTGCACCCTTTTCGGCAATTAGGGGCAGTTCCGGCAAGGCGATCTCAAATCATGGCGCGTCTCTTTCATGTTCCCCTCTCCCCGTTTTGTCGGAAGGTCCGACTGTCGCTTGCGGAGAAGAAGATTGAGGTCGAACTGGTTGAGGAGCGATACTGGGAGGCAGATCCCGATTTTCTGCGCCGCAACCCTGCGGCCAAGGTTCCGGTAATCCGGCTGGATGGAAAGCTGATGGCTGAGAGTGCCGCAATCTGTGAATACATCGAAGAGACCCGCCCCGATCCAAGCCTCATGCCCAGCGACCCGGAGGGCCGGTATGAGGTACGTCGACTGGTGGGATGGTTCGACGACAAGTTTCATAACGAAGTGACATCCAAGCTCTTGTATGAACGGGTCAACAAAAAGGTCACCGGGGCCGGCTACCCGGACAGTGGCAATGTGAAAGCGGGGGCCAAGGCCATCAAGTACCACTTGGATTACATGGCCTGGCTGCTGGACCACAGACGATGGCTGGCCGGTGATATGATGACGCTGGCGGACTTTGCCGCGGCGGCGCATTTGTCGTCCCTGGACTACATCAGCGACGTGGATTGGAACCGCTCTTCGGTGGTCAAAGACTGGTATGCAAAGATCAAATCGCGTCCGGCGTTTCGGTCCATTCTTGCAGATCAGATACCCGGTTTCCGCCCGCCGGTGCACTATGCCGATCTCGACTTCTGAAACCACTGCACGCTTGCGCATCAACGCGACAACCGGCCGATGACGAAGCTCGCGGCCCTAAAGGACGAGTTGGTGTCGCGTGCGTTGGACGAAGGGTTTGTGGCCTGCAGGGTGTGCCGGCCATGGGATGTCCCGAAAGCGAAGGATCGTCTCAAGCAGTTTCTGGAGGCGGGATATCACGGCCAAATGGGATGGATGGCCGAGCGTGTGGACTGGCGTGGCGATCCGCAAGCGCTTTGGCCTGAGGCCCGATCCGTTGTGATGTTGGCCGAAAGCTATGCGCCAGAGCATGACCCGATGGAGGTTCTCGGACAGCCGGACCGCGGCGCCATTTCCGTCTATGCGCAAAACCGCGACTATCACGACGTGGTCAAGAAACGGCTGAAACGACTGGCCCGTTGGCTCATCGCGGAAGCGGGGGGTGAGGTGAAGGTTTTTGTCGACACAGCGCCCGTCCCGGAAAAGGCGCTGGGACAGGCTTCGGGTCTGGGCTGGCAGGGCAAGCACACCAATCTGCTGAGCCGCGAATGGGGCAATTGGGCGTTCCTGGGCTCGGTCTTTTCGACGCTTGAGTTGCCGGTCGATCCTGCGGAAGTGGATCACTGCGGCAACTGTCGGGCGTGTCTGGATGTCTGCCCGACCAACGCATTCCCGGCGCCCTACAAGCTGGATGCTCGGCGCTGCATTTCTTATCTGACGATCGAGCACAAGGGACCGGTCGATCCGGAACTGCGCCCGTTGCTGGGCAATCGAATCTACGGATGTGATGATTGTCTTGCGGTTTGTCCGTGGAACAAGTTCGCCGTGGCGGCGAGCGATGCAAAGTATCAAGCTCGCGCCGAATTGCGCGCGCCACACCTGTCGGAGCTGGCGCGTCTGGACGATCCCGGCTTCCGCGCGATGTTCTCGGGATCTGCGGTCAAACGCATCGGGCGCGATCGGTTTGTACGCAATGTTCTTTATGCCATCGGAAACTCTGGACAGGCGGCGCTTGCGGGCATTGCCCAGGAGCTTGCCGCTGATCGTGATGCGACGGTTGCAGATGCGGCGCAGTGGGCTGTGCAACGTTTGAAAGAGAATTCATGACGCTTCTTCTGGGGGTGGACACGGGCGGAACTTACACCGACGCCGTCTTGTTGCGTGACGAAACCGAAGTGATTGCGAGCGCAAAGTCTCTGACCACACGGCATGATCTGGCGATTGGGGTCGGAAACGCGGTCCGCGCCGTTCTGGAGCAAGGCCGCGCCATCCCAACGGATGTCGCAATGGCCGCGCTCTCTACCACATTGGCCACAAATGCGCTGGTCGAGGGGCAGGGCGGACGTGTTGCACTTGTCTATGTAGGCTTCGGCGCCAGCGACCTGGCCCGGCATGGGCTGGAGGCGGCCCTGAAAGGCGATCCCGTCCTTTGCATGGCGGGTGGCCATTCCCATACTGGTGCAGAGGCCGCACCTCTGGATATCGACGCGCTCACGGAGTTTCTGGAGGCAAATACAAACGTAGTATCGGGCTTTGCGATTGCGGCGCGTTTCGGGACCCGCAATCCCGCGCACGAACTGGAAGTCGCGCGGCACATCGCATCCCTCACAAGCGCTCCGGCGACCTGTTCCCACCAGCTGTCCGCCAAACTCAACGGCCCAAAGCGTGCGGTGACCGCGGTCCTCAATGCGCGTTTGATCGGGATGATCGACGGGCTTATTGGCCAGACCCAGGATGTGCTTTCCACGATCGGGATCACCGCACCCTTGATGGTGGTGCGTGGCGATGGCGCGCTGATGTCTGCAGCCCAGGCTCGGATACGGCCGATCGAGACCATTCTGAGCGGGCCAGCCGCCTCGATTGTCGGCGCGCGTTGGTTGACCGGCCAAGACACGGCCCTGGTGTCGGATATTGGGGGAACAACAACCGATGTTGCAATCCTCCGAGACGGCAGGCCCTCGATCGATCCACAGGGGGCGCGGGTCGGCGGGTACCGGACCATGGTCGAAGCCGTTGCCATGCGCACCACTGGGCTGGGTGGGGACAGCCAGGTTCATGTTCGGGACGAGGGGCTGCGCGGCGGCGTGACGCTTGGTCCGCGACGGATCTTGCCGGTTTCCCTTGCGGCCATCGAGGATCCCGACACAGTTCATGGCGCGCTGGACATGGCCTTGCGGTCTGCCACACCCAGCGAACACGACGGTCGCTTTGCGCGCGTGGTGCCCGGAGTGTCTGTCGCTGGATTGAAGCCGCGAGAAATTGCGGTTCTGGAGCGCATCGGGTCAGGTTTGACACCGCTGGCAGAGGTGCTGCGAAACCGGATGGACCATGCCTCGCTGGGGCGGTTGCGTGAATTGGGCGTAGTGCAAGTTGCGGGCGTGACGCCGTCGGATGCCAGCCATGTCCTGGGCGATTTGGACGCGTGGGACGGGTCCGCTGCGCACAAAGCTTTGTCGCTTCTGGCGCGAAAACGCACCGGGTCAGGCGACATGCTGGCCGCCGATGGCGGGACCGTCGCCAGAATGATTGTGAAGCAGTTGACCGATCAGACGGTTGCAGCCTTGCTGGAGACGGTTTTCGAGGAAGAAGACTGCGAGTTTGGCGGATCTGCCGAAGTCTTGGCACGGCACCCGCTGTTGCACGCCGCTCTGGACGGTCATCGCGGGTTGCTGCGGCTGGATGCTGGACTGGACATCCCTGTCGTCGGGCTTGGAGCGTCTGCTGCAACCTACTACCCGGCCGTTGGCAAACGGCTGGGGGCCAAGATGCTCTTGCCCCAGCATGCCGGCGTCGCAAATGCCATCGGTGCTGTGGTGGGTCGGGTGATCGTGCGGCGCAGCGGAACCATAACCTCTCCGTCCGAAGGGCAGTATCGTGCCCATCTGGAGAGCGGTCCCGAGGATTTTGCCGAGGAAAATGCCGCGGTCAATTCTGTGGAGCAGATGTTGAGAGATCAGGCAGGTCGCGCCGCCGGTGCAGCGGGCGCCGAAGACATTGAATTCAGCGTGGATCGCATACGGCGCACCGCCCGGGCAGAAGCCCGGGAGGTCTTTGTTGAGGCGACAATCACGGTAGAGGCCAGTGGCCGACCGCGCGTCGCCTTGGGTCAGTCCGGGCGCTGACTACTCTGCCGCGTCGCGCTTTGGCAGAACCCAATCAGGTCGAATGAAATGGCAGGTGTAGCCGTTTGGAATCCGCTCCAGGTAATCCTGGTGCTCGGGCTCTGCTTCCCAGAAATCACCAACCGGTTCCAACTCGGTCACAACGGCTCCGGGCCAAAGCCCCGATGCGTTCACATCGGCAATTGTTTCCAGCGCCACTTCTTTCTGAGCATCGTCAGCATAGTAGATGGCCGAACGATAGCTCAGACCGCGGTCATTTCCCTGACGATTCAGGGTCGTCGGGTCGTGAATCTGAAAGAAAAACTCCAGCAGTCTGCGATACGAAATCACCGTGGGATCGAACAGGATTTCGATCCCTTCAGCGTGTGTTCCGTGGTTGCGATAGGTCGCGTTCGGAACGTCGCCGCCCGTGTAGCCCACGCGAGTTGCCTCAACGCCGGGCATCTTGCGGATCAGATCCTGCATTCCCCAAAAGCAGCCTCCGGCCAAAACCGCACGTTCTGTCATGCTACGTCCTCCACTTGGTCCAGGTATTCGCCATAGCCCTCTGCCTCCATGTCATCGCGATGCACAAAGCGCAGAGAGGCGGAATTGATGCAGTATCGTAGCCCACCATGCTGAAGCGGGCCATCGGGAAACACGTGGCCTAAATGACTGTCACCATGGGTCGAACGGACCTCGGTGCGTATCATACCCAGCGAATGGTCATTCAGTTCCTGAATATGTGCGGGCTCGATCGGTTTGGTGAAACTGGGCCAACCGCACCCACTGTCATACTTGTGCGCCGATGCAAACAAGGGTTCGCCCGAGACGATATCGACATAAATACCGGGTTCCTTGTTGCTGAGGTGCTTGCCGGTGCCGGGGCGTTCGGTGCCCGCGTTCTGAGTGACATGATACTCTTCGTGGCTCAGGCGGGCGATGGCGTCGGGATCTTTGGTGTATCGTGGCATAACTTTCTCCACATAAAGCTTTGAGACAGTAGATGGCGTCCTGCGCGCAGAATCAAAGACCTAATTCTCTGCGCTCACGGTCTCGTGGTTTGATCCGAAGGTACGTTTGGCGCGTAAATGTTGATGATGGAGGGTCTTATGCGGCGATTTCTGATGGCACTTGCGGTGGTTCTGTTGCCGCAAATGGGACTGGCAGCTGGGGCAGGTGGGGTTTTCCCGTCCATCGACGGTGGCACCCTGAACATGGAAGACTGGCGTGGCCAGCCGGTCTTGGTGGTCAACACGGCCTCGCAGTGTGGCTTCACCGGGCAATACGCAGCCTTACAAGAAATCTACGACACCTACCGGTCGCAGGGATTGGTGGTCCTCGCGGTGCCGTCGGATGATTTCAATCAGGAGTTGGGGTCAGCCGAAGAGGTAAAAGAGTTCTGCGAGCTTACGTTCGGTATTGATATGCCGATGGCGGACATCACGCACGTCAAAGGCCCACAGGCGCATCCATTCTACAAGTCGGTTCGCGCTCAGACGGGGTTCGTTCCGGCCTGGAACTTCAACAAGGTGTTGATCGGGCCTGACGGCGCCGTGGTTGACACCTGGGGGTCCGGTGTTCGGCCAAACTCCCGCAAGATCACTGCGCGGATCGAAGGTTTGTTGAATTAGGCCGCCAGGGCATCGTCCAGAAACATGCGAATGCGATCCGGGTTGGTCTCGGCGACCAGCCGCCCGACCTCGGTTTCTCCCTTGAAGGCCACAAGCGTGGACCGGCGTTCGACCATCATGCGTTCTGCCAATTGGGAGCGCCCATAGGTATCCCAATCGATGTCCACGAAGAGAAGGCCCTGCAGATACGCCGGGTTCTCGGATTTCAGTTGCGCAATGATCGCCCGTTTGATCTGGCAGGTCATGGACCAACTGGCGTTGTAGTTGACCACCACCGGCATGTTGCCGGACCATGCCTGCGCCAAAACGCCCGGTGCGTATTCAACCGCGCGGTACGCCAGCGCTGCGTCTGGTGCCAAAAAAGCAACGGGTGCGGCCAGCGCCAGTTTCGCAAATTCACGTCGATCCATGTTTGACCACTCAGCCTTATCTTTTGGTGGACATTAGCCCGGCCAACTGACCTGCAAAGCTTTGATCGCAGGACTCACTTGGATTTGACTGGTTTGCTCTTGGGGGCGCGGGACAATTGCACCGCGAGAATGCCAAGGGTGACGATCAAGACGCCGATGATGTCTTCGATCCCCAGCGCTTCGTTCAGAAGGACATGGGCAATTGCGACGCCGAAGACCGGATTGAGAAAATGGAATGTGGCCGCCCGTGTCGGGCCGATCCGGTCCAACAGTAAAAACCACACATAAGTGGCCATCAAACCGGGTACGAGCGTGGTGTAGGCGAAGGCCACGATCCAGGTGGGGCTGAGGGTCAGACGGGGCACTTCAGTAAAGATCGCCGCGACAAAGAGGAATCCGGCGCCAACCAGCATCTGCAAGCCCACAATCATCATGAAGTTTCCGCCTGACGTGGCATCGCGGACCGCCAAGGTGGCGAATGTCAGCGCCAGAACGCCAATGCCGCACAAGATCACGCCGTAGAGGTCCACGCCCTGCTGCAGCCGGGTGCCCATAATCAGGGTCACGCCGACAAACCCTGCCAAAAGGCCCATGATGCCCAACCAGCTTAGTCGCTCGCGAAAGATGAGCCAGGTCGCGAGGGCGACGAGCAACGGCATAGTGGAAGCGATGATGGCCGCTAAGCCAGCTTCGATGGTCTGCATCGCAACGAAGTTGAGGCCGAGATAGAGCGCATTCTGGCACAAGCCAAAGAGAATGGTCGCACGCCATTGCCGGCGCGAGAGGTTCCAGCTCTGCCCCATGGCGCGCGCGATTGCGACACCGATCAGACCGGAAATCAGGAACCTCGCCGCCAGCGAATAGAGCGGCGAGGCATCCGCCACGATGATCCGGGCAGATGTGAAGGCCGAGGACCACATCAACGCAAAGGCCAGACCCATGAAGATCGCGCGCAGATCCATGGCTTATCCTGCCGCGGGTCCGGCCGGTTCCCAGAGCTCTATCGGGTTGCCTTCGGGGTCATGGATACGGGCAAAGCGGCCGATCTCACTGTCCCATTCTTCACGGGTTTCCACTGCGATTCCTGCTGAACTCAACTCTTTGATCAAAGACCCCAGATCCGCCACACGAAAATTCAGCATGAACGCCTGAGCGCGGTCGCCAAAGTAATCGGTGTCGCGTTCGAAAGGCGCAAAAACGGTGGGCCCCGCGGCCTGAGGCCACGCGCCGGCCGACATATCGATTCCCAGATGGGTGGCATACCAGTCAGCAAGCACTTTGGGATCGTTGGCGCGGAAGAATACACCGCCAATACCAACAGCTTTTTTGGTCATACGGAGAATCCTTGCTCCGGGCGTGGCGGGATGCGCATGCCCGGACAGTTTCGCAATTGCCCGGCGAGTGCAAGGTTGGTTGAGCGTGGCACCCGGTTTTCGCCGCCGAAACAATGCGACGTGATGTTGGACCATTGGATGCGTTGACGCTGGGTAAGCTGCGCCATCCGACAAGTTTTTGTTGGAATTGTGTTCAAAATTCGGCAGTAAGCATACGTACCTTTCATTAGTCCGGTCCTCATTTTGTGGCCGACGTTGCGGAGATTGATATGAGCGTGTTTGAATTGGCTGCCCCGTCGGGCGGCAAGATCCAACCACTGAAGACCCTTGCGGCCGCAGTTGCGTTCTCGGCGGTATCGTCGGTCGCGAGTGCTGCAACTCTGATCAATGGCAATTTCGAAGACACCTCGTCTTCGGTTCCCGGGAACGGTCTGATCCACGGTCAGGCGCTGGCTGATCTGGCCACTGCTCCGGGTTCAAGCTGGGATGTCTACACAGAACTGGTTGGATGGCAGAGCACGATCGGCCCCGGCATTGAAGTGCAAACCAACCGCACTCTGAGCACGATCGACTCCCAAGGCGGTGGCCAGCACTACATCGAACTGGACAGCCATCCAAGTGGCGGTTCCAATTCGAACATGTTCCAGGATCTGGTTCTGGATGCTGGGAACTACATTTTCAGCTTTTTCTACAGCCCGCGCGATAGTCGCGTTGACTCCAACGGGATCAAATATTTTGCGGATGTTACCGGTGGTACGGGCGTATCCGGCCTCGTGATCGGTCCCGACGCTGGACCCCCTGTGACTGCGGTGGGTGTTTGGACCCAGATCACTGCTGAGTTCTCAGTCCTCGCGAATGACACCGCAGTGCGGCTGGGTTTTCAGGCGGATGGCACAGAGAACACCTACGGTGGGTTTATCGACTCGGTTTCGCTGAACGCGTCACCTGACAACGCACCCCCCATCCCGCTGCCCGCAGGGGGCTGGTTGCTGGTGACCGGTCTTGTTGGCCTCGGCGTGGCGAAGCGCCGCAAAGCGAAGAAGTCCTGACAGCCAGATATGCAGTTACGAACAACAAGAGCCGCTTACTAAAGCGGCTCTTTTTTTGTTACGAGGCTGGGTTGTCGCGCGGTTTTCAGGGCAAACAAAAAAGGCCACCCATGGGGCGGCCCTTTCCAATTCCGGAGGTTGATCCGGTTCAGCCGTTCACGCTGTCTTTCAGCGCCTTGGCGATGGTCATCTTAACGACCTTGTCCGCGTCTTTCTTGAACTGCTCGCCGGTGGCCGGGTTGCGCACCATGCGCTCAGGACGCTCGCGGCAGTAGATTTTGCCAACGCCGGGCAAGGTCACGGCACCGCCGCCGGACACTTCGCGCGTGATGATGCCTGTGACGGCATCCAGAGCGGCACCAGCGGATTTCTTGTCGGTGCCCATTTCCTCGGCCAGTGCGGCGACGAGTTGGGTCTTGGTCATTGGTTTCGCCATTTCATGGTCTCCTTCGTCTGCCCGAATGTTGGGCCCCATGTCCCGATAGTAACGGGATATGGTGTATCAACACAACGAATAGTGGCATTTTACAAGGCCAAAACGCGTGTTTTTTGCTTATTTTCTTGGGTCAGAGGAAGGCAGTCTCGTCAAACGACCGCAATTTCCGGCTGTGCAGCCGTTCAAGCGGCATTTCGCGCAATGACTCCATAGCCCGGATTCCGATCCTCAGATGGCGCGCAACCTGGGTCGTGTAGAACTCGGTTGCCATCCCTGGGAGCTTCAATTCGCCGTGCAACGGTTTGTCAGAAACGCACAGCAGCGTGCCGTAGGGGACGCGGAACCTGTACCCATTGGCCGCAATCGTCGCACTTTCCATGTCCAACGCAATTGCGCGGGATTGCGACAATCGTTGGACCGGGCCCGATTGATCCCGCAACTCCCAGTTCCGGTTGTCGATGGTGGCCACCGTACCGGTACGCATCACCCGTTTCAGGTCGTAACCTTGCAATTCGGCCACTTCGGCCACGGCGGATTCCAGTGCGATCTGGATTTCGGCCAGAGCCGGGATCGGCATCCACACCGGCAAGTCGTCATCCAGTACGTGATCTTCGCGCAAGTAAGCGTGGGCCAGCACGAAGTCCCCGAGCGCCTGCGAATTGCGCAGGCCGGCACAATGCCCAACCATCAACCATGCATGCGGCCGCAGCACAGCGATATGATCGGTCGCGGTTTTGGCGTTGGATGGCCCGACACCAATGTTCACCAGCGTTATGCCCGAGCCATCTTTGCGCTTCAGATGATAGGTTGGCATCTGCGGAAGCTTCAGCGGCGGTTCCAAGGGTTCATCCGGCTGCGTGATTTCGACATTCCCAGTGCTGACAAAACTGATGTAGCCGCTGTCCGGATCGGCGAGTTGCGCCCGCGCAAAAGCCTCAAACTCTGCCACATAGAACTGGTAGTTCGTGAACAGGACATGGTTCTGAAAATGGTCCGGATCCGTGGCTGTGTAATGTGCGATCCGCGCCAGGGAGTAGTCGACGCGTTGAGCGGTGAAGAGCGACAATGGACCCACCCCGTCGCTGGAACTGTAGGTCCCGTTGACGATGTCATCGTTCGTGTTGCTCAGATCCGGCACGTCGAAGAAATCCCGGAGCGTGAAACTTGTGGCCCCTTCATGCGGTACGGTGATGCTGGCGTCGTTGGCGACCGCAAAATGCACGGGGATCGGGACATCCGACTGCCCGACGGTCACGGGTTGCCCATGGTTTCGCATGAGCAAACCAACCTGCTGGGTCAGGTAAGACCGAAAGAGGTCCGGTCGGGTGACCGTCGTGGCGTGTGTGCCGGGTGTTGCTACGTGGCCATAGGACAAACGGCTGTCCACTTGGGCATAGGTCGTCGTGGTCAGGCGGATCTCCGGGTAAAACGCGCGGATCCGTCCCTTGGGCGCGCCTTTCTTGAGAGCATCGCCAAAGCGGTCGCAAAGGAACCGTGTTGATGTGACGTACAGTTCCTCAAGTCGCTGGACAGCAGCTTTGGCATCGGTGAAGGCCTCGGCTGCTGGAAGTTTCGGTGTTTCCATATTTTTCATGTCTGCGGTTCGAATAGGTCGATTTTCTCAAAAGTTCGGACATCCACCAAACCAAGGTCAGAGATGCGCAGTTCGGGTATCACGACAAGTGCCAGCAACGAATGCTGCATAAAAGCGTTGTTCAGATCGCATCCGCTGGCCCGCATCTCTTCCATCAGTTGATCCGCCTGTTTCGCGACCGTTTCGGCAGGACTGTCCGACATGAGCCCTGCAATCGGCAGCGGCACCAGAGCGCGTTCTGCTCCGTCCCGAAAGAGACAGATGCCTCCCCCGACATCGGCAAGCCGGTTTGCCGCCAGCGCCATCTGTGACCGGCTGGTTCCGACCACGATCATGTGGTGGCTGTCATGGGCCACGGTGGAGGCCAATGCCATGTCGCCGGTGTAGCCAAAGCCTGAAACAAATCCATTCACAACGCCGCCGGTTGCCTTGTGACGCTCGACAAGCGCGATCTGGGCCACCTTTTCCGGAGACTCCGAGGCTTCGACAAGGCCGTCGCGGACCGGCAAATCTGCGGTCAACGCCTTGGTTGGGGCCTGATTTTCGACGACGCCGATGACATTTGCACGGACAGAGTTGGCCCCTGTCGGCGCCTCGATCTCGAAATCTGCCGACTCAAGGCGATGCCCCAGATGAACCGTGTTACGGGCGCCGTCGGGCCAGTCATAGTGGGGGCACTCCGCTCGGCAGACCCCATGTTCGGCGACCACCAGGCCTCGGGCTACAACGGTCTCGATGGGCAGTTCAGTAAGGTCAGACGTCAGGATCACATCAGCACGCCGCCCCGGCGCCAGCGAGCCAATCTCGCGCTCAAGCCCGAAATGTGTGGCCGTATTGATCGTGGCCATCTGGAGTGCAATCAGCGGATCACAGCCACATTCGATGGCATGGCGCACAACGCGGTTCATGTGTCCGTCTTCGACCAGTGTACCCGAATGGGAGTCATCGGTGCAGAGGATGAAGTTGCGGGGATCAAGCCCTTTCTCGGTGATCGCGGTGATCTGTTTTTCAACATCGTACCATGCGCTGCCCAGCCGGATCATCGAACGCATTCCCTGGCGCACCCGCGCGATAGCGTCCTCTTCGCAGGTGCCCTCGTGATCATCCGCTGACCCGCCCGCGACATAGGCTGCAAAAGCTGGCCCCAGATCGGGCGAGGCATAGTGCCCCCCCACCGTTTTGCCGGCGCGTTGCGTGGCGGCGATCTCCGCCAGCATCTGTGGGTCTGCAGCCGCGACGCCGGGGAAATTCATCATCTCACCTAGCCCGATGATTCCGGGCCAATCCATTGCCTCGGCCACGTCGTCGGCGGTGATTTCAAAGCCCGTAGTTTCCAAACCCGGTGCCGAGGGGGCACAGGAAGGCATCTGCGTGAAGATGTTGATGGGTTGCATCAGCGCTTCATCATGCATCATCCGGACGCCTGCCAGACCCAGCACATTGGCGATTTCATGCGGATCCGAGAAGATCGAAGTTGTACCATGCGGAATCACCGCTCGGGCGAACTCGGCTGGTGTCAGCATTCCGCTTTCGATGTGCATATGCCCATCGCAAAGACCGGGAAGCATGTAGCGGCTGCCTGCGTCGATGATCTCGGTCTCGGGCCCGGTGCAGTAGCCTGCATCGGGAACGATGCACGCGATACGACCCTTCGCGATTGCAATGTCGTGGGCGGGGATCACCTCACGACTGTGCACATTGACCCAACGGCCATTGCGAATGACCACATCCGCTGATCGCCGTCCGGCCGCGACGTTGACAAGCTCGGCGGCCACATCCGGCCAACTCGGGAATGAGGAGTGTTCCATGGTCTAAGTGTCGTGATTGGCGCCCCCGTTGCAAGCCGGTTTTTCCAGTCAGGTATCAGCACACTCTGGACCATCTGAGAAAAAAGCGGTCGCATCTGCGACCGCCTCTTTCGCATCATAACAGTGTGCCAGACTACATGACGAGGATTTCCGCGACCTCGACCGAACCGCTGCCATCTGCCACCATGGGGCAGCCCTTGGCCATTTCGCAGGCAGCGTCCTGACTTGCGGCCTCGACGATCGTGAGCCCGGATACCGGATTTGCGCCGCCGTTATCCGCAATGCCGGCGTTCTCCACCGTTTTTGACAGTCCCGCGGGTCCGCCACCATCAACAACGGCCGACCCCATGTCACTGTACCAGGCGTTCCAGGCTTCCATGACCTTAGCGCCCTCTTCGGGGGACTCGGGCGCTTTTCCGCCGTGATAGACAAACATAAAACGAGCCATTGGCTTTCCTTTCTATCGGTTGGGGTTTGAAAGAGCTTCCAGCTTGCGGAGAGAGGAGGTCCAGCCGCTCTTGTGGTTGCTGGCCTGTTCTTCATCCTCAAGATCACTGTGCGTGAGCGTGAAACGCGTTGCGTTGTCGCCGTCTTTGGACAACCGAATGGTGACATGGCTCTCATTGCCGCGCAGATCGGAGTCGTTGTGCCAAGCCCAGGTGAATCCGACCGAATGCGGTGGATCAACATGGGTCACCTGGCCTGACACTTTGAAGCGCTGACCTTTGTCGTTCACCATCACCGAGTACCACGGACCGGGTGCGGCAAAGGAGAGTTCGTGTTCAGGAACGTTCATTCCCTCCGGGCCCCACCATTTCAGCAGATGTTCAGTCTGACTTACAAAGGCAAAAACCTTTTCGATCGGAGACGGGAAATGGCGTTCCAATACCAATTCAGCCATTGTTCATTCCTCTTCTAAGGCGCTTGCCAGGCGGTCGAGGCTGGGTCGCCAGAACGCCTCATGGCTGTGGAGCCAGTTGTCGATCTGCGCGACAGCCTTGCGGTCGACCGCATAAATGCGCCGTTGTTTGTCCACTGTGCGGGTCACCAGCCCCGCATCGTGCAGCACTTTCAGATGGCGGGAGATCGCCGGTGCGGAGATGTCAGCCACGTCTTGTAGCTCGCCCGCGCTCAGGCGGCCCTGCCGCATCAGGCGTTCTGCAATTGCCATTCGGACCGGGTCTCCGAGCGCTGCAAATTTATCGACAAGAGTGGGCATGTAGATTCCAAGTTTTGTTAATTAACTATATGATTAAATAATGATCGTCAATCCCTGTGCTTGCGAAACCAAATTGGCTTTGTCAGTCTCTAGGTATGGACTACGAAACGATAGATGCAGACGCTTTTGGAAAGTCACTGAAGGGAATCGGTCTCAACCTTCTGGTGCGGAACGTGCCGGAGCAATGCGCGTTTCTCAAAGCCGTATTCGGGATGCCAGCCCATCAGGTGACAGAGGATTTCGCCATCGTCGAGTACGGCGAGGCCGTTTTCCAAATCCACAGCGACGGCACGTATCATTCTAATCCTCTTTTGTCGCTTGTTCCGGAGTCTCCGCCGCGGGGCGGAGGCTTGGAAATCAGGCTCTATGACACGGATCCTGACGATGCGGTATCCAAGGCCGAAGCTGCCGGAGGGACGATTCTGCAAGCCCCGAGCAAAAAGCCACACGGGCTTCGCGAAGCCTACATTCTTTGTCAAAACGGCTATGCGTGGGTGCCGTCGCGCCCCTTGTGAAACTCCGCAAGCTCGGCCCGCAACCATCCGCAAAACGCCTGCGCGCCTGGGTTCGTGTCCGCCTGAGGTGACAGGATCAGGTAATAGGCCTCTGGCATCTGAACCTTATGTTCGAACGGCGCAACCAAACGGCCGGCTCTGATGGCGTCCAGCGCGATGATATCGTGGCCCAACGCAAGGCCGCCACCGGCCTGCGCAACTGCAAGTGCGAGGGTATAGGTGGTTGCATAGGTGACGAATGGATCGGGCCAAGGCAGACCGACATGTTCGGCCCAGGCGGTCCAGTTGCAGAGCAAGTTGCTGCAATCATAGAGCGGGTGCATGGCGACATCCGGCAGCGCCACCGGATAGTCCGGAGCACAGACAGGATAGTAATGGTCGGTCCAGAGTAACTCTGCCCGCACGGTGTCGGCGGGTCGCAACGAGTAACGGATCTCCACGTCGGCGCCCTCGGCCATTTCGCGCGGTTCCCAAAGTTCTGTAGATAGCGCAAGTTGAACGTCCGGATGATCCGCTTTGAAACGGGCCAGTCTGGGTGCGAGCCAATTGACGGCAAATGTCAGGTTCGACTGGACCTGCAAAACGTTCTGACCCGGACCAGTCACAGCGCGCGTCCCGGCCAACAAGGTGCGAAAAGCATCCCTGACCACAGGCAGGTAGGTGATCCCGGTTTCAGTCAGTTCCAAAGCCCTCGGCCTGCGGTGAAACAGAGGGCGGCCGAGGTGGCTCTCCAGCGACTTGATCTGTTGGCTGACAGCACTCTGAGTCATGTTCAGATCCCGCGCGGCGCCGGTGAACGACAAGTGCCGGGCAGCGGCCTCGAATGTGCGCAGCCATCCCAACGGCGGGAGGGTTCCATGGGGTTGCATAAGGTCACTATAAGCTGAACTAATGCAATGACCCAGTTTTTTTCGTTGGTCAATTTCGATTCCTGCAGGCACGATTTTGCAACCCTGTGGAGGACGGCACATGAGCGTAACGAATTTGCGGCCAAACATGGACAACTGGCAGGAACGCGTTGACCTTGCGGCGGCCTTTCGCTGGACCGTGCGCCTGAACATGCACGAAGGTGTCGCCAACCACTTCAGCCTTGCGGTGAACGAGGATGGCACCCGGTTCCTCATGAACCCCAATCAGCGCCATTTCGCCCGGATCCGGGCCAGCGACTTGCTGGAACTCGACGCCAACGATCCTGACACCATGGCCGCGCCGGATGCGCCGGACCCAACCGCATGGGGGCTGCATGGAACGTTGCATCGGCTCTGCCCACATGCGCGCTGTGCGATGCATGTGCATTCCATCCATGCGACCGTTCTGGCCTGTCTCGAAGACAGCCGGTTGCCACCCATTGATCAGAACTGTGCCACGTTTTTTGACCGTCATGTCGTTGATGACGAATACGGGGGGCTGGCATTTGAAGAAGAAGCGCAACGTTGCGCTCAGTTGCTGTCCGATCCGAAGAAAAAGGTCCTGATCATGGGCAATCACGGCGTCATGGTCATTGGCGACACCGTCGCGGACACCTTTAACAGGCTCTACTATTTTGAACGGGCAGCAGAGACTTACATACGGGCACTGCAGACCGGAAAGCCGTTGCGCGTCTTGTCCGATGAGGTCGCGGAAAAGACCGCGCGCGAGCTTGAGGAATACCCGGATCAGGACGCGCGTCATCTGGAGGAACTGAAGGCGCTGCTGGATGCAGAAGGGTCGGACTATGCCGCCTGAGGCGGAACGGCCGGCGCCGGATGCGGCGCCCGATTTCGCCAACGATGCCGAGCGCGCGCGCTGGCACTATCGGCCGGATCACCCCGTTGCCACCAATCCTTTGTTCACGTGGCCAATCCGACCGCTCTCGGTCCTGAACTGGTACAGCTCCTACTGGTTTGTGGCATCTTCGACGACGGTCTGCGTCGTGCTCGCTTTGGTGTTCTATTTCCTTTTGCTCCCGCCATTGCAGGAGATGCAAAGCTTTGCGGTGGGCTGGATGGCGAGGGTCTGGCTGGCCAACCTGATTCCACATTGTCTGATCGCCGGTCTCTTGCACATGTGGCTCTATCGCTGGCGCGGTCAGGATAACCGCTTCAAGTATGATCCGCGCGATCCGGCCAGCGACAATGGCACATTCACCTTTCGCAATCAGGTCCAGGACAACATGTTCTGGACCATCGCGAGCGGGATCACGCTCTGGTCTGCGGCGCAGTGGGGCGTGTTCTGGGCGATGGCAAATGGATGGGCGCCCACGGTCTTCTTTCCCGAAAACCCGGTCTGGTTCCTTGCGATGTTCCTGATCCTGCCGATCTGGTCCAGTTTTCATTTCTATTGGGTGCATCGCGCGCTGCACTGGCCGCCGCTCTACAAGATCGCGCATGCTCTGCATCATCGGAACGTCAATGTTGGCCCGTGGTCGGGTATCTCGATGCATCCTGTCGAGCACCTGCTGTTTTACACGAATTTCGTGATCCACCTGATTTTGCCAAGCCACCCCATCCACGTCTTGTTCCACGGCTACATCCAGTCGGTTCATCCGATTTTCTCACATTCGGGATTTGACCAGCTCTATGTTGCGGACAAGGAGCGCGCCAAGATGGGCGATTTCTTTCATCAGCTCCATCACCGATACTTTGAGTGCAACTACGGCACGGTCGAAATGCCTTGGGATCGATGGTTCGGGTCTTTCCACGACGGATCCGAGGCCGCAACGCGCGAAACCAGGGCCAGAAAGAAGCAGATGTACACATGAGTGGCAGAACCGAATGGAACCACCTGCCCGATTTACCGATCCGGGTGTCACCGCTCTGGCAGTGGCCGCCAAAGCCGCTGCAGGCCGTGAAATGGTACATCGATGGCTGGTTCTTCCTGACCATCAATTCCGCCATTCTGGCGCTGGCATTCGCGTCGTGGATCTTTGCCAGCCCAACGCTGGAACAGGCGCAGATTCTGGCGCCTGGATGGGTGCTTCTCATATTTGCGCGCAACGCAGTGATCCTTACGGTCGTGGCCGGGGCGCTCCATCTTTGGTTTCACAAATACGCGCTGCAGGGTGACGAACTGAAATACGATCCGCGACCCTTTCCGCGCCGCGGTCGCATGTTCAGCTTTCAATCCCAATTGGCGGACAACATGTTCTGGTCGCTGGCCAGTGGCGTCACGATCTGGTCAGGCTTCGAAGTTCTGGCGTGGTGGGGTCTTGCCAATGGTGTGTTGCCATCCACCACCTTTGCAGCCACGCCGATCTGGTTCATTGCGTTCTTTTTCCTGATCCCGGTTTGGGAAAGCTTCTATTTCTACTGGATTCACCGCCTGCTGCACACGAATCTGCTCTATCGCTTTCATGCGCTGCATCATCGAAACACGGATGTGGGGCCGTGGTCGGGGCTGTCGATGCATCCGGTGGAGCATGTGCTCTATTTTGGAACGGTCTTGATCCATGTGGTCGTGCCCAGCAGCCCGGTGCATGTGATCTTTCATCTGATGTTCTACGCTTTGCTGGCAGTGACCACACATACTGGATTTGAAGGTGTCTGGTTCCGGAACAAGAGACGTGTCAAACTCGGCACGTTTCACCACCAAATTCACCACCGCTACTTCGAAGTGAATTACGGCAATCTGGATGTTCCCTGGGATAAGCTTTTCGGATCGTTTCATGACGGCACCGATGCGGGCAAGGCGCAGATGCGCGAACGGTTGAAGGCGCGACCCCGCAAATGAATGTTCTGTTTTTGATGGCTGATGAGCTCAGCTGGTGGGCCCTTGGCCACGAGAATCCCGATGTGCAAACACCCAACATCGACCGGCTGGCCGCGCGGGCGATGCGATTTGGCGCGGCTTACACGCCCTCTCCCATCTGTGTGCCGACGCGGGCGGCGATCGCGACCGGGCGAGACCTGCACGAAATCGGATACTGGTCGTCAGCAGAACCGTATGACGGGCGCGTGCGATCCTGGGGTCACAGAGTACAGGACACCGGCCGGACCTGTGTTTCCATCGGGAAGCTGCACTACCGCAGCCAGGCTGACGATACAGGTTTTGATCAGCAAATCGAACCCGTACATGTTCTGAATGGTGTCGGCTGGGTTCAGGCTCTGCTGCGCAAACCTGTTGTTCCTGATCCCACGCCGGACTCGCTGGCACGCGATATCGGCAAGGGCGTCACGGATTACCAGCGGTTTGACCAGCGTGTCGCGGATGCAGCCTGTGACTGGCTTCTGGAGCCCGCGCGGCATGAGGCGCCGTGGTGTGCCTTTGTGAGTTGGCTGGCTCCGCATTTTCCCTTGATCGCTCCGGAAGAGAGCTTCGAGCGTTACGATCCGGCGAAGTTCGAGTCCGCAGCGGAAGACCTGCCCGATCATCCTGTCATGCAGGCCATTGCGGCGTATTTCTGTCATGACAGGTTTTTCACGCCTGAAACACGCGGCATTGCCCGCGCAGCATATTTCGCGCTTTGCACGTTTCTGGACGAACAAGTTGGGCGGGTGCTGACCGCGTTGGAAGAGGCGGGTCTGGCGGAGGATACGCTTGTTTTGTTCACCTCGGATCATGGCGAAATGCTGGGTGAGAAGGGCTTCTGGACAAAGTCCACGATGTACGAAAGCGCGGTGCGTGTACCGCTGTTAATGGCCGGGCCCGGTGTGAAGCCGGGTGTATGGGAAGACCCGGTCAGCCTGATCGATGTCGCACCGACCATTTGTGCTGCAATGGGAGCCGATGGGGCGGATTTGCCGGGCGTCGATCTGCGCAACCCCAAATCAGGGCGCACCATCCTGTCGATGTATCATGACGGCGGCGCGCCGGTTGGGGTCACCATGGCCCGCTGGACCGATGAAAGCGGGGCCTGGAAGCTAGTCCACTACGCCGAAGGCCACGCACCCCAGTTGTTCGAGCTTCGGAGTGATCCGAAGGAACTTGCAGACCTGTCGGGGATAGAACCGGAGAAGCTGCGCGAAGGCCTCGTGCGATTGACCGCGCTGATGGAGCCCGAAGAAACAAACAATCGCGCCTTTCGCGATCAGGCACAACGCGTCGCCGAGCTCGGAGGCGTGGATGCCGTGATGGCGCTCGAGACATTTGACTACACCCCGGCGGACAGCCGGTAAAAGGAGCATGACGTGCAGTACGGTCTGAACGAAGAACAGGAAATGATCGCCGCGACAGTGCGGGACTTTGTGGAAAAGGAAATCTACCCCCACGAGGCGCTGGTCGAGCAAACCGGCGAGGTTCCCGAAGAGGTCGCGCAGGATATCAAGCGCAAGACGCTGGAACTGGGATTTTATGCCTGCAACTTTCCCGAAAGCGTCGGCTGCGCTGGACTGAATCACCTGGAATTCGCGTTGGTCGAGCGCGAGCTGGGGCGCGGTTCCATGGCTCTGAACCATTTCTTTGGCCGGCCACAGAACATCCTGATGGCGTGCGAAGGGGAACAGATTGAACGCTATCTGATGCCCGCAGTGCGCGGAGAGCGGATGGACGCGCTGGCCATGACAGAGCCTGGGGCAGGTTCGGACGTGCGCAGCATGAAATGTGCGGCCGTGCATGATGGCGGCGATTGGGTGGTGAACGGAACCAAGCATTTCATTTCCGGTGCCGAACATGCGGACTTCATCATTGTCTTTATCGCAACAGGCGAGGATCAAACCCCAAAGGGTCCTAAGAAACGGATCACTGCTTTTCTGGTGGACCGAGGCACACCCGGTTTCACAATTCGCGATGGCTACAAGTCGGTCAGCCACCGGGGTTACAAAAACATGATCCTCGAGTTTGACGATTGCCGCCTGCCGGACGCCCAGGTTCTGGGTGAGGTCGACGGAGGCTTTGCGGTCATGAACACCTGGCTCTATGCGACACGCATCACTGTGGCCACGATGAGCGTCGGACGTGCGCGGCGGGTGTTTGACTACGCGCTCGGCTACGCGGCTGAGCGCGAGCAGTTCGGCCAAAAAATCGGCAAGTTTCAGGGTGTGTCTTTCCAGCTGGCCGATATGGTCACGGAGATTGATGCGGGGGACCTTCTGACCTTGGCTGCAGCAGACCGGCTGGACAAAGGCCTGCCCGCAAACCGCGAAATCGCATCCGCCAAGCTCTATGCCAGTGAAATGCTGGCGCGTGTTACGGATGCGGCCATACAGATCCATGGTGGCATGGGTTTGATGGACGACTATCCGTTGGAACGGTTCTGGCGCGATGCGCGTGTCGAGCGGATCTGGGACGGCACCAGCGAAATCCAAAGGCACATCATCAGCCGGGACATGCTGCGCGCGCTGGGGGCCTGATGCTGGTGGTCAAGTTGTTGCGGGACGTTTCGCACGCGCCGGTCCCTCCCTTCGTGCAAGGGCATCTGCTATGACGCGAGACCTTCGCCGTCTGTTGAACCCGCGCAGCATCGCAGTGGTTGGCGGGGGCGCATGGTGCGCTTCGATCATTGGCGCGGCACGGCAAATCGGGTTTCAGGGTGATATCTTTCCGGTGCATCCCGCGGGCAAGGACATCGCGGGACTGAAATCCTATCGGTCTCTGTCTGATTGGCAGGGCGCCATTGATGCCGCGTTTATAGGCGTGAACCGAAGGGCAACGTTGGACGTGGTGCGCGAGTTGCGAAGCTTGGGCGCCGGCGGAGCGATCTGCTTTGCCTCCGGGTTCTCCGAAGCCGTCGCCGAGGACTCAGAAAGCGTCAGCCTTCAGTCCGCTTTGGTGGATGCGGCGGGCGAGATGCCGATACTTGGGCCAAACTGTTATGGACTGGTCAATGCGTTGGACAAAGTGTCGATCTGGCCCGACCAGCATGGCATGACGCCCGTTGACGGGGGTGTCGCGATCCTGACGCAGTCGTCAAACATTGCGATCAACCTGACAATGCAACGCCGTGGCTTGCCACTGGCGATGATGATCACCTGTGGCAACAGCGCGCAGACCCGGCAAGCTGCCATTGCACGCGCTTTGCTGGATGACCCGCGTATCACAGCCATCGGTGTTCATATCGAGGGCTTCGGTGAGGTTTCGGAATGGGAGGATCTTGCGAAAGCCGCATCTCAACGAAATGTCCCGATCGTCGCGCTGAAGCTCGGAAAGTCGGCACAGGCGCGGCAAGCGACGGTCTCGCATACGGCGTCTCTCGCAGGCAGCGATGCTGGTGCGCAGGCTTTGCTGGAGAGATTGGGAATTGCCCGGCTCGACGATTTGCCCGCGTTTCTGGAGGCCCTGAAGCTGCTCCATGTGGCAGGCCCGCTTCCGTCTCGGCAAGTTGCAGCGATCAGTTGCTCTGGTGGTGAAGCCAGCCTGATCGCGGATATGGCCCAGAAACATGCGCTTGAGTTTCCACCACTTCAGCCGGATCAGAAAGACAAGCTCAGGGCGGCGTTGGGAGAGATGGTCGCGTTGGCCAATCCTTTGGATTACCACACATATGTCTGGCGCGACGCGAAGGCGATGGGCGATGCATGGGCCGCGATGAGCAACGGGCAATCTCACGCAACGGTCAGCATTGTGGACTATCCGCACACTGATGCGCGTGATTGGGTCTGTGCGACCGAAGCAGCAAAATTTGCTGCTGGCGCATCGGAGCAGCCTTTCATCGTGGCCTCCACTTTGCCGGAACTGATGTCGGAAGCGGTGTCGCTGGAGTTATTGGCCGGTGGGGTCGTGCCAATGTCTGGTCTGTCAGAAACACTGTCCGCGATCGATGCTGCCGCGTCCGTCGCAGAACCTCACGCGCTGTCTGTTTGGGCGCCAAACTTAGCAGCCGGTTCAAAGACGCTGACTGAAGCTGAGGCCAAGGCGCAGCTCGCCACGCATGGGCTGGATGTCCCGAAGGGGCAGGTTGTTGATGTCTCCGGCTCGTCTGAGGACATATGCGCTACGTTCAGCGGCCCTTTGGCCGTCAAAGGTTTGGGATTGGCGCACAAGACCGAAGCCGGTGCCGTTCGGCTGGGTGTTGCAGCGGAAGATGTCACTGATGTCGCTCGGGAAATGGGCGTACAGAGGGTGCTGGTCGAAGAGATGGTGGTAGGCGCTTTGGTCGAATTGCTGGTCGGTGTCACCAGCGATCCGGCGCATGGGTTTGTTCTGACATTGGCGGCAGGGGGGGTGATGACCGAGCTGATGGCGGATAGCACATCGTTGCTGTTGCCGGTTGAACGGCCTCACATTGAAGCTGCCCTGAAGACGTTGCGCATCGCCCCGCTGTTATCCGGGTACCGTGGAAAGCCACCGGTCGACATGGATGCCCTTGTGAATGCCGTTATGGCGCTCCAGAACTACGTGTCCGCAAATCGGAACCGGGTAACCGAGGTCGAGATCAATCCGCTGATTTGCACCTCCGGTCGCGCCGTCGCCGCCGATGCCTTAATCAGGGTGAGCGACCATGAAGTCTGACGTGGGGGCTTCCCCCCTTTCGACCCCTGTCGCAGCAGGCATGGATATGAGGTCGGCGCTGTTCTACGATCTGCGCGAAACACACCAATCGACGGCACGGTCGGGCGATCCGCGGGTGCGCGCGATCCCGATTGCCGAAAACCCCCTTTTTGCACGAGCGGAGCAACGTAATGACTGATGACAGCCCGGTCAAAACAAGGACCGAAGGCCCGATCCTGGAACTGACATTGGACCGGCCCAAGGCCAATGCCATCGATCTGATCACATCGCGGGTCATGGGTGAGGCCTTCGCGGCCTTCCGCGACGATCCGGACCTGAGGGTCGCCATTCTGACCGGTGCGGGCGAGAGATTCTTTTGCCCCGGTTGGGACCTGAAAGCCGCCGCCGACGGGGATGCTGTGGACGGCGACTATGGCGTTGGCGGGTTTGGAGGACTTCAGGAACTGCGTGGCATGAACAAGCCAGTGATCGCTGCCGTCAACGGGATCGCCTGTGGCGGAGGGCTGGAGCTAGCCTTGAGTGCAGACATCATTCTGGCAGCGGACCATGCGAGTTTTGCACTGCCGGAAATCCGCTCGGGGACCGTGGCCGATGCCGCGAGTGTGAAACTGCCCAAACGTATTCCGTACCATATTGCGATGGAGCTGCTGTTGACCGGGCGCTGGTTCGATGCCGAGGAAGCCCATCGATGGGGGTTGGTGAATGAGATCGTGCCCTGTGGTGACCTGCTGGAACGGGCCTGGGATCTGGCACGACTTTTGGCCAGCGGTCCGCCACTGGTTTATGCTGCGATCAAGGAAGTGGTCCGCGAAGCAGAGGACGCGAAGTTTCAGGACATGATGAACCGGATCACGAAGCGGCAGTTGGCAACGGTGGATGTCCTCTATGCCAGCGAGGACCAGATGGAAGGTGCGCGCGCCTTCGCAGAAAAGCGGGATCCAGTCTGGAAAGGGCGCTGAGGCAACTCTAGCGTTTGCGAAAAGTGGCGATCAGGGCGATGTCGTCGCCATGGGGACCGCTGGCCTCGGTGCCGTAGATGCGGGTCTCCGGCAGACGCAGGTCTGTGACCCGCTCCGATAAGGCGTCAAACTTCGTTTCGAAGCCGGCTGACGAGTAGTGCTTTGCGTTGATCGAAAGAGCGAACAGCGCGCCAGATGCAGCGACGTCTAACAGATGATCGATGGCGTCCGGGCCAACGTGCCCGGTCGTGAACGTACCGGAGCTCACGATCCCGGCATAGGGCTGCGGCGGCGGATCAAGCGGGACAGTAATGTCCGCGACGAATGTGCGTCGATAGACGCCCTTACCTTGCGCCACTTCGAGCATTTCAGCGCTTATGTCAGTGGCGTCGATCGGGCTGATTCCTTGGTCGTGCAACGCTACGCCGCAGATGCCTGTTCCCGCGCCAACATCCAGGACCGGTCCTGTGCCGCCTGCCTCTTTGAAAACCCGTGCCACGTGCAGATGCAGTTCATAGTGCTGTTCAGCGACGAAGCCGTCGTCATAGGTCTCGGCCCAGTCCGCATACAGCCGGCGCGAGTCATCCGGTGTTTCCAAAGCATAGGCATCGTTGATGTCGGGGCTGTCTTTGGTCATGCGTCAGACAACCCCGGATCGCGCGCGATTTCAAGCGGCGTCAAAATCCAGAACCAGATGATCTGAGGTTGGGCGCGTCTGGCAGGCAAGCGTGAAGCCGGCTTCCAGTTCCCATGGTTCCAGCGAATAGTTCACCGCCATTTCTGCACTGCCTTCGGCGACCTTGCACCGGCAAGTGCAGCACATGCCACCCTTACAGGAGAAGGGCAGTTCCAGACCCTGACGTGCGGCTGCGTCCAGAACGGTGTCGTCCTGGGCTTCGACACGGAACTGCCGGCGCGTTCCGTCCAGAAGCACATCAACGGAAACGCCGCTGGCGGCGACGGCCTCGGCGGCTTCGGACTTGGGTGCGCGCGGCACCTCGCCATCCTGGTAGAACCGTTCGAAGTGAATGCGGTCTGCCTTAAAACCGCGATGGATCAAACTGCTCTTGATGTCGTCGATCATTTCGCCGGGGCCACAAAGATAAACGCCATCCGCGCGATCCAGATCAACCGCGCCGGCGTTTGCCAGTTTCTCGATCCGTTCACCTGTCACGCGCCCATTGAGCAACGCAACATCCTGCGCCTCGCGACTCAGAACGTGGATCAGGCGGAACCGCGACATGTGCCGGTCTTTCAAATCATCCAATGCGCTGCGGAACATGATGCTGTCGGTCTGGCGGTTGCCGTAGACAAACGTGACGTTTCCACCCCGTTCGAGGGCGTCGCTGGCGATCGACATCATCGGGGTGACCCCGGACCCGGCGGCGATCAGGACAATGTTTGCGGGCTCTTGCAGAACAAACCGCCCGTCAGGTTCCATCACGGCCAATCGGTCGCCGGCTTTCAGGTTCTGTGCGTAACCGGAGAAGGCGCCGCCCGCGACATGCTTGATCCCAACCGTCAGGGGCGCACCCTGCGCGCTGGCAATAGAATAGGACCTTCGCGTGTCCTCGCCGTCGATATCTGCCCGCAATGTCAGGTATTGCCCCGGCGTGTACGCATAGGCCGGTTGGAGATCGGCAGGGACATCAAACGTCACTGCCACCGCGTCTGCGGTTAACGGTTCGACAGTCTTGATGGTCAGATCGTGAAATCGTCTCATGCGTGGGTCTCCGGCAATACGGTCACGAACGCAAAGACTAACGACGATGCGTTCTGCGGTTGGGCGCCTAAAGGCATTTGAAGTAATCGAATGGCTCTGCGCAGGACATGCATCGGTACTGAGCCTTGCAGGCGGTTGAGCCAAACTCGCTGATTTTCTGGGTCTCTCGGCTGCCACAGCGCGGACAGGTCACTGTGGTTTCTGCGAAGAGCGCCATTTTCGACCCAGAGCTCTGCTCGGGCGGCGCGATCCCATAGGCCCGCAGTTTCTCCCGCCCCTCATCGGTGATCCAGTCTGTGGTCCATGCTGGCGACAAAACGCGATTGATGCGCGGCTCGAAACCCGCTTCGCGCAAAGCCACTTCGATGGACAGCTCAATGGCCATGGTCGCGGGGCAGCCGGAATACGTGGGTGTTACATCCGCGATGGCCATTCCATCCTCGAGCCGTACGGCACGCAAAATGCCAAGTTCGGCCACGTTGACGCAGGGCACCTCCGGATCAGGAACCGAAGCCGCCGCGTCCCAGGCGCGGCGCTCATCCAGAGAGGCGGCTGCAGTTACCATGTCGCACCGGGATGAGCGCGATAGACCGATTGCATTTCAGCCAGCAAATGCCCCAGACCTTCGCCATGCAGCCCGGTGCGTCCGCCGGTTTGCGGGTAGGGTACATCAGGTGCCTCCAACAGAGCTTGTGCAAAGACCTCCGAAATCGTTGTCTCCCAGGCCGGTCGCATCGCGGCGCGCTTGGGCAGGATCGTCTCGGTTGCCGCACCCTCATCGAAGAGTTCGTGGGTGTAGATATGAAGGTCCGCAACCGCGTCCCGCATGCGGGATGCGCTTTCTTCGGTACCGTCGCCCAATCGAATGACCCATTCGCCAGAGTGCCGAATGTGATAGGCCATCTCCTTGACGGCCTTGCCTGCAACGCCAGAGATCACATCGTCTCCGCAATCGATTGCTGCAGCCCAATAGGGTTCCATGAATGCCGCGAAGTAAAGTTGCCGCAAAACGGTATGGGCGAAGTCGCGGTTGGGCCGCTCGACCAGCAGGCAGTTCCGGAACTCACGTTCGCCTCTAAGGAAGGCCATATCGTCTTCGGACCGGCCCTGGCCTTCAAGGGTTGCAGCGTAGTCGTACAGCGTCCGGGATGTTCCGATCAGATCCAACGCCATGTTTGGCATGGCAAGGTCTTCTTCGAGCATGGGGGCATGGCCGCACCATTCGCTCAGTCTGTGACCGAGTATCAGGTGGTCGTCAGCCAACTCTAGTACGGCATCAAAGAGTGCCATCACATATGTCCCACTTCATCAGGGATGTCATAGAAGGTGGGATGGCGGTAAATTTTGTCCCCGGTGGGCTCGAAGTTTTCACCGGCCTGATCCGGGTCGCTGGCCGTGATTGCGTTTGACGGCACCACCCAGATCGAGTTGCCCTCTCCCCGGCGCGTGTACACATCCCGCGCGGACTGAAGCGCCATGACTTCGTCCGCCGCGTGGATCGATCCGACGTGTTTATGCGCCAGCCCGTTGCGGGGGCGGATGAACACTTCCCAAAGTGGAATTTCTCCGGTCATTCGGTGCTTCCTTTTGCTGGGTGGGCGACCGCGACGCAGTTCCGGTCGGATCTGCGTTCGGGATATCGCCTGAACCTTACTCGGCGGCCATTTTGCGGGTGCGGCGTTTCTCTGCGTGGGCAAGGGCTGCTTCGCGCACCCAGGCGCCCTCTTCCCATGCCGCACGCCGGTCCCTGACGCGATCGCGGGCCATGGGGCCATGCCCTTTCACGACTCTCCAGAATTCGTCCCAGTCGATTGGGCCATGTTGATAGCCGCCCTTTTCCTCGTCCCATGTCATGTCGGGGTCAGGGATTGTGAGGCCGAGATACTCGGCCTGAGGGACGGTGGCGTTGATGAATTTCTGGCGCAGATCATCGTTGGAAAACCGTTTGATCTTCCATGCCATGTTCTGATCGGAGTGCTCGCTTTCACTATCGTGGGGCCCGAACATCATGATCGAAGGCCACCACCAGCGATTAAGACTGTCCTGTGCCATGGCTTTCTGTTCGGGTGTACCTTGCGCCAGGGTCATCACGATTTCATAACCCTGGCGCTGATGGAAACTCTCTTCCTTGCAGACCCGGATCATCGCACGGGCATAGGGCCCGAAAGAGCACCGACAAAGCGGTATCTGGTTCATGATCGCCGCGCCATCGACCAACCAGCCGATGGTCCCGATGTCAGCCCAGCTTAGGGTGGGGTAGTTGAAGATCGACGAGTACTTGGCTTTGCCCGACAACAACTCCTCGGTCATTTGATCCCGGCTGACGCCAAGCGTTTCGGCGGCGGCATATAGATAGAGACCGTGGCCGCCTTCGTCCTGCACCTTGGCCAGCAACGCGGCCTTGCGGCGCAAGGATGGAGCACGCGTGATCCAGTTGCCCTCGGGCAGCATGCCGACGATTTCGGAGTGCGCATGCTGGCCAATCTGCCGAATGAGCGTCCGACGATAGCCTTCGGGCATGGCATCGTTGGGTTCAATTTTTTCCTCGGCATCGATGCGTGCCTGAAAAGCGGCCAGGAACTCTGGCGTTTCTTCCGTATGAACATCTGAACCGATCAGACCCTGAGAATACATGCGCGACCTCCTCCCAAACGGGTATCAAATACATATGTTACGAAAAAACGTCTTTCAACAGTTTTTTGTAACACTTGTGCTGATCGGTTGCGCATAGCATCTAGGATGCATGGTCAACACACTGGTTTCATTTGGACATGGGTACTCTGCACGCGCTCTGAGCCGGGCTCTGCCGCCGGACGAATGGCGGATTGTCGGAACGACGCGCAGTCTGGAGAAGACGGACGCGATTCGCGCATCAGGTGCTGAGCCGGTGGTTTTCCCCGGTGGCGACGTGATGGATGCATTGAACGCCGCGACTCATCTTCTGATTTCCGCGGGTCCGACCGCTGATGGAGACCCTGTGCTGACGCAGATCCCGGATGACATCGCGCGAATTGCGCCAAAATTGCGCTGGGCGGGATACCTGTCCACAACGGGCGTCTATGGCGATCACAAAGGCGAATGGGTGGATGAGGCGTCACCGCTGACTCCAACGACCCGCCGCGGTCAGTGGCGCAAAGATGCCGAGGCGCAGTGGCAAGCGATTCCAGATCTGCCACTGCATATCTTCAGGCTGGCGGGGATCTATGGACCGGGTCGCGGCCCATTTGCCAAGGTGCGCAATGGCACAGCGCGACGGATCATCAAAGCCGGTCAAGTCTTTAGTCGCATCCACGTGGATGATATCGCGCAGGTCCTGCTGGCGTCGATCAGATCACCCAACCCCGGCCGTATTTACAACCTGTGTGACGATGACCCCGCGCCCCCTCAAGACGTTATCGCACATGCTGCCCGCCTGTTGGGTCTGCCCCTTCCGCCTGAAGAGCCGTTTGATACCGCGGAAATGACACCTATGGCCCGCAGCTTTTACGCCGAAAGCAAGCGGGTTCATAACGACCGGATCAAGCAGGAACTGGGCATCGAGCTGCTGTACCCAACCTACAAAGAAGGATTGGCCGCATTGCTGAGAGAGGCGGACTAGCGGCTTGGCTTGCTTTGATTGGGCTTGCCCCGAACCGATTGCTCAGAGATAATCGCTACGTTTCTGGCACGGACAGCAAGGGCCACCGGGTGCGCATAGGGCGCGCCACAGGAGTCGTGCCGGAGGCCTGTCATCACTATTGCGACCCAACAATACCAGCAAGTGGTTTGCGTCCGGCTCTGCGCTGGGGATAACCCGCCGGTGGGAGAGGTCTTCCATGTCTGATCCGAATGCAAGGCAGGTTTTGGCGAATGTCCGCATTCCGGTCTCAATGCTGCAGAACCCCGAGTCGTTTGGTGAAACGCGGATTGGCGACTGTCTTGTGGGTGAACTGGAGTTGCATGGCGGGCGGCTGAGCCGGCTTGTGCCGGTCGATCCGTTGCCCGATCGGCAGCCCATAGTTTTATTGCCGAGGCTGACCGAGGCGCATGTTCATCTGGACAAATGCCACACCATCAACCGGCTCAACGGCGTGGGCGGAGACTTGGCCGCAGCGGGACGGGCCATGCAGCAGGATCGTGTCAACTGGACGGAACCCGATATCCGCGAGCGGGCGGAGAGGGGACTGCGCGAACTGTTGAGAGCCGGGTGCGGCACCGTTCGCACTCATATTGACTGGAGCTGGGGTGCGGATGTCTTGCAACCTCCACTGGCCTGGCACGTGCTGACAGAGCTTGCCGAAGCCCATTCAGGGGATGTGCGGCTGAATTGTGCGGCGCTGGTCGGAATTGACGAACTGGCAAGGTCCGGTGTGGCCCATACAATCGCGGAAGAGCTGGCCAGACGCGGCGCAGCACTTGGCGCATTCGTGTTTGGCCAGGCCGCGAGCGAACACGGTCTGCGGGCCGCATTCCGTGCGGCATCAGAAAAAGGTCTGGCGCTGGATTTCCACGTGGATGAAGGACTTGAGCCGGATCTTCGCGGGCTTGAATTGATTGCGGATATCGCCCTTGAGACCCGTCATGAAGGCCCGGTGTTGTGTGGTCATGCTTGCAGCCTTGCCTCTCAACCAGCGTCCGACGTCCAGCGGACCGCCGATAAGCTGGCACAGGCCGGAATCATCGTCGTCTCGCTGCCGGCGACAAATCTCTATTTACAGGGCAGGGCCGGTGGCACGCCTGATCGGCGCGGTGTCACTCAGATTCACGAACTGCGCGCCGCAGGCGTGCGGATGATCGTTGGTACCGACAACGTCGGCGATGCCTATTGCCCCGGAAACAGGCACGACCCTTTTCATACACTTGGTCTGGCCTGCATCGCTGCGCATATGGACCCGCCGGTTGGCCAATGGCTCCCCATGATCGCACAGGATGCCTCTCTCGGGCTTGGCGAGCCCCCTATCTGGTTGGACGATGCGCACGCGGACGATGTGATTGCGGTCCAGGCCGGCGGAACGTCCGATCTGCTGGGTGACTTGTCCGGCCTGATCCAACCCCTTTCAACAATTCTGGAGCAACCCCCGTCATGACAACCGATCACGCCAAAGACTGGGACGCCATCGCAGCGGCAATGGCGCCAGTTGAAGTCTCGCAGGACCCTTTGTTGCTGAAGAAGCGCGCGCGCGATTACTTCTGGTACTCGCCGGTCTTGAACGCAGAGTTGCGCGGACACAAAGCGGACCTCGTGGCCCAGCCTAAAACACCCGAGGAACTCGCCCGCTGTCTGTCCGTTGCGTATGAGAACGATGTACCAATCGTGCTGCGGGGGGGTGGCACAGGAAACTACGGTCAGTCTGTTCCGGTGAACGGCGGCCTGATCATCGACACCACGGGGTGCAACCGGATCCTCGAAATCAGCGATGGATTCGTACGCGTCGAGGCGGGCGCGCTCATGGCAGACATCAACAGCGCGCTCAAACCACATGGGTGGGAGCTGGCGATGTTCCCGTCAACACAGGACATCGCCACCATCGGCGGCTTTGTGGCCGGGGGCTCTGCGGGCATCGGCTCGGTGGCGAACGGCCCACTGCGTCAGCCAGGGAACATACGCCAGATCAAAGCCTATTCGGTGGAGGCGGTCCCTGAATTGCACGTCTTCAACGAAAATGAGGTGTTGGACATCCATCACGCATGGGGCCTGAATGGTGCCATCGTTGAGGTCACCATGCGCACGGTGCCCACCCACGAGTGGATTGGCGTTATGGCGACGTTTGAGGACTATGCCGCTGCATATGCGGCCGGTTATGCGCTCGCGTCGGACAAAAACACCAGATGCAAGCTGGTGAGCGTGGTTGATTCACGTATTGCCACTTACTTCCGCCGTCTCGCGTCCCACATCGAAGCGGGGCGTGACTTGCTTGTCAGCCTCGTTCCGCAGGAGGATGTCGCGGCCGTGGAAGCTTTGATTGTGGCTGCGGGCGGTCGGGTTGACCTCGCCATGACCGACGAGCAACGCGTCGCAGAGAACATCCCGCATGTGTTTGAGTTTGGCTGGAACCACACAACGCTGCAGGTTCTGAAATCTGATCGATCCGCGACCTACCAGCAATACGGCGTCACAGATCCCTCTGACACCGCGAACATCGCCCGGCTGCACGCCGAACTCGGCGAAAAGGTCTGGATGCATCACGAGTTTTCTCAGTTCGATGGTCGCATCACGGCATCCGATCTGCCGATTATCTGGTATGAGGATGAGGCTCACCTGCGGAGCGTCGATGCGCTTTATGCAGCCAATGGATGCACGGTGCACGACGCCCACACCAACCGCATTGAAGGGGGCGGTATGAAACCCGACTACCGCCATCTTGCCGTGAAAAAGCGCCTCGATCCAAAGGGCCTTTTGAACCCCGGAAAGTCAGACGCTTGGGAGGATGTCTGCCACCTCTCGCCCGAAGCGATTCTGGCGCTTGGCCAAGGCGCCTGATCCGACGCCAGCGCGAACGGTCAGGCCCGTTTTTCGCTCAGGCTCGCAACCCCGAGGACTTTGAGCACCTTGGCTTCGATATCAGGAGCGTTCATAGCCGCCACTGAATACATATCGGCGGGGCTCGCCTGATCGATAAACTCATCGGGAAGTACCATCGAGCGGTACTTGAGCCCTGCGTCCAGCGCTCCCTCTTCGGCCAGAAGATGGGCGACGTGACTTCCGAACCCGCCTACAGCGCCTTCTTCGATGGTGATCAGAGCCTCGTGTCCGGACGCAAGTTCAAGAATGAGTTCGCGATCCAGCGGTTTCGCAAACCGCGCATCCGCGACAGTTGGGGTGATGCCCCGCGCAGCCAACGCTTCTGCCGCGGTCAGGACTTCACTCAGGCGTGCGCCGAATGACAGGATCGCGACCCGGCTGCCTTGTTGGATGATGCGGCCTTTTCCAATCTCCAGCGGTTCGCCGCGCTCGGGAAGATCAACTCCCACGCCTTCTCCCCGAGGGAAACGGAAGGCAATCGGACCATCATCATGGGCTGCTGCGGTGGCGACCATGTGCACCAGTTCAGCCTCATCAGCAGCGGCCATCACGGTGAAGCCCGGAAGGTTTGTCAGGTAGGCAATGTCATAGCTGCCGGCGTGCGTCGCCCCGTCGGCACCCACCAGCCCCGCACGATCGATTGCAAACCGCACGGGAAGGCGCTGAATAGCCACATCGTGCACGACCTGATCGTAACCTCGTTGCAAAAAGGTCGAATACATCGTGCAAAACGGTTTCATCCCTCCCGCCGCCAGCGCCGCAGAGAATGTGACGCCATGCTGCTCGGCAATGCCCACATCAAAGCACCGGCTGGGATAGCGTTCCGCAAAGAGGTTCAGGCCCGTGCCATCCGGCATGGCCGCCGTTATCGCGCAGACCTTGTCATCCGCCTCGGCTTCGCGGATCAGGCTCTGCGCAAAGACCTTGGTGTAACTCGGGGCGTTGCTGGGTGCCTTTTTTTGCTCGCCCGTGACCAAGTCGAACTTGGCCGTTGCGTGGCCCTTGTCCCGCGCGCCTTCAGCAGGGGCATAGCCTTTGCCCTTCTTGGTGATCGCGTGAATCAGGATCGGACCGGTCGCGCGAGCCTTGACCGTCCGCAAGACTGGCAAGAGCTGATCCATATCGTGTCCGTCAATCGGACCAAGATAAGAGAAACCCAGTTCCTCGAACAGGGTGCCGCCTACGGCCATGCCCTTGAGCATTTCCTTGGCGCGCTTGGCCCCTTCGCGAAAGGGTTCAGGCAAAAGTGAGACCGCGCCCTTGGCTGCGGCTTTGAGCTCCTGAAACGGTTCTTCGGCATAAAGCCGGGTGAGATAAGAGGAGAGCGCCCCGACCGGAGGCGCGATGCTCATCTCATTGTCGTTGAGAATGACAATCAGGCGTTTGCGCAAATGCCCTGCATTGTTCATGGCCTCGAAAGCCATACCCGCACTCATGGCGCCGTCGCCGATCACCGCGATAGCGTCTCCGAGCCCTTCGGGGGTGTTGCCGCCAAGGTCCCTCGCCACGGCGAATCCCAGAGCCGCGCTGATCGAGGTAGAGGAATGCGCGGCGCCGAAAGGATCGTAGGGGGACTCCGAGCGTTTTGTGAAACCACTCAGACCGTCTTTCATGCGCAAGGTTCGGATCCGGTCGCGGCGACCAGTCAGAATCTTGTGCGGGTAGGATTGATGACTGACGTCCCAGATCAGCTTGTCTTTCGGGGTGTCGAACACCGCGTGCAGCGCCACCGTCAGTTCCACAACGCCCAAACCTGCACCCAGATGACCCCCGGTGACGGAGACGGCCGAAATTGTCTCTGCCCGAAGTTCTGCGGCCAGCCGGTTCAACTCCGCGTCGGAAAACCTCTTCAGGTCCGCAGGCGACCAGACCTGATCAAGCAGGGGTGTTTTGGGGGTCTCTGACATCTGCGCCTCCTTCCGGCGGCGGGGGTTAACTCTCGCGGGAAATAGCGAAGCGTGCGACCTCTCGCAAGGTATCCGCGTTGTTACCATACACGGCCAAGGCGGCGCTCGCTTCCTCCGACAGCGCGTGCGCCCGTTTCTTTGCACCGTCCAGTCCCAGCAACGTGACAAAAGTCGCTTTGCCTGCGGCCGCATCTTTCTGAAGGCGCTTTCCCGCTTTGTCGGCATCACCTTCAACGTCCAAGATGTCGTCAGCGATCTGGAAAGCAAGCCCAAGGGCCTGTGCATATTGGCGCAGTGGCAATATGTCGGCTTGGGCCAAACGGGCGCCCGCGCAGGCTGACCACTCAAACAGGGCGCCGGTCTTGCCAGACTGCAGTGCGGAGATCTGTTGGATATCAAGGGGCGCGGCGGAGGTCTCTGCCGCGATATCGAGCGCCTGACCCAGCACCATCCCGCGCGCACCCGCCGCGACCGCAAGGCTGTGGGCAAGGTCGGCCCGGACCGCAGGCGACCCGTTCTCCGGACGTGTTACCAGTTCGAACGCGAGCGCCTGCAAAGCGTCGCCAGCAAGTACTGCCGTGGCCTCGTCCCACTTTAGATGTACCGTGGGGCGGCCACGCCGCAGGTCGTCGTCGTCCATGCAAGGCATGTCGTCATGGATCAACGAGTAGGCATGCATTGCTTCGATCGCCGTTGCGGCCCAGATCCCCTGACTGGCGGAGATCCCGTGTAGACGTGCGCTTTCGAGCGCCAGAAAGCCGCGAAGGCGTTTGCCGCCTTCGGTCGCATAATTCATCGCCTCGACAACTGGGACTTGCTGCAGCTCGGACAATACCAGTGCGAACTGCCTTCCGATCTGTTCCGCTGCATCCGCCAGTTGGCGCTTCAGCATCTATTGACCTTCAACCGGTGTGGTGCCTGTCGGGTTGCCGTCGCCATCAAGCGTGATGGCCGCAACCTTTTCTTCGGCGCGTTTCAACTCCGCTTCGCATCTGGCTTTGAGTTTGGCGCCGCGTTCGTAAAGTTCGATGGACTTGTCCAGTTCCACATCGCCTTGATCCAGCTGGGCGACCACCTGTTCCAACTCCCGCATGGCCTGTTCAAAGGTCATGTTCTCGACGGGTGTTTCTGTCATGATCCGGCCCTCATCAGTTCTTCGACATGCGCGCGCGCGGATTCGGCCAGCGCGTCGAGATCATATCCGCCCTCCAGCAGCGACACGATTCTTCCATCGCAAACCTCTTGCGCAATCTCGCAGAGTTCAGCGGTAACCCAGGCGAAATCTGCCGTGTCCCAATTCAATTCCGCCAGCGGGTCATTGCGATGCGCGTCAAACCCGGCGGACACCACGATAAGTTCCGGGCGGAAGCTGCGCAGTCGTGCCGCCGCCTGAGTCCCCCATGCGGCGCGCATTTCCGCACTGCCGCTGCCCGGCGGCAGCGGGAGGTTGAGCACGTTCCCATGTGCACCGGTTTCCGACGGGTTGCCCGTGCCGGGCCATAGCGGCATCTGCTGGCTGGTGATTACCAATGCCCGCGCATCGTCCCACAACAGGTCTTGCGTTCCGTTGCCATGGTGCACGTCGAAATCGACCACCGCCACTCGGTTCAGACCGTGATGATCCAGCGCATGCTTGGCGGCGAGGGCGGCGTTCCCGAACAAACAGAATCCCATCGCAGTGGAGGTTTCCGCGTGGTGGCCGGGAGGGCGCACCGCTGCAAACGCATTGTTCGCTTTGCCACTCAGAACCATATCCACGGCGGTGACCGCAGCACCCGCCGCGCGAAATGCGGCCTTCAAGGATCCAGGCGACATCCAGGTGTCTGCATCGATCTGGTGATAGCCCTGCGCCGGTTCCGATCCTTTCACGTCCTCAATGTAGGACTCGGGATGAATACGCAGCAGGTCGTCGTCAGCGGCAAGAGGCGCTGAGACACGCGTCAGCTCCAGCGGTTGGAGCGCTGCCAGAACATGTTCCAGCCGAGCCACGCGCTCGGGGTGCCCCTCTGGGGTCACGTGTTGCAGGCAGTCGTCATGGGTGATCAGAACAGTGGTCATGGGCCGCACGCTAGCAAGCCCATGGACAGGTCACAATGGGCCACGAAAGGGTCAATCCGGAGCAAGCATGTACCCGGCACCGCGAACGGTCTGCAGGTATCTGGGTTGTTTGGGGTTGGGTTCGATTTTGCGCCGCAATCGCGTGATCTGCACGTCAACGGCACGCTCCTGAGCCTGGCCTCTGTCCCGCCCCAGGTCCTCGACCAGTTTGGTTCGGCTCACCGCTTCGCCCGGGCAGGAGGAAAAAATCTTCATCAGTTGGGTTTCGGTACCCGTCAGTCGAACAATGGCATCGCCACGCCACATTTCGCCGCGTTCGATGTCGTAGCGGATGGGCCCAAGGTGCAGAATCTTGGGCACAGTGTCTTCGACTGGCGTTTCGGGCATCCGGCGCAGAATGGCGTTGATCCGGAGCAGAAGTTCCTTGGGCTCAAACGGTTTCGGCAGATAGTCGTCGGCCCCGGCCTCGAGACCCTGGATTCGGTTCTCGGTTTCGCCTTTGGCTGTCAGCAAAAGGATGGGTGTATCGTGGGTCTCGCGCAGGGACCGAGTCAGGCTCACGCCATCTTCACCCGGCATCATGACGTCCAGAACAATCATGTCGAAATCCAGACCGGACAGCACGCGGCGCGCATGTTCCGCGTCGCGCGCAGAGGTCACAAGAAATCCGTTCCGCATCAGGAACTTCTTCAGAAGGTCGCGAATACGCTCGTCGTCGTCGACGATCAGCAGGTGGGCGTCCATTTCCATCAGTTCACACCATCACGCAATCGCACATATGTTCGCCTCATCTCGGCATCCATCATCGCCTCCAGCACTTGCCGAAACCCGGCAACTGCCTCTGGTCCCGCCTTGCGAAATGCGAGTCGCATCCGCTCCCTTTGCGCGTCTGAGAGGCGCCCTTCCAGCGCGCGCCCCTGCTCGGTCAGGTAAAGGTGACGCTCGCGTTTGTCGATGGTGCCGACGCGGCTTTCAACCAAGCCATCGCCGATCAAAGTACGCAATACACGATTCAGCGATTGCTTGGTGACCCCGAGGATGGACAACAGATTGTTCACCGTCGTGCCGGGTGCGCGATTAATGAAATGAACGGCCCTGTGATGTGCCCGACCATATGCCAGTTCCGCCAGGATGCGATCCGGGTCCGCCGTAAAGCCACGATAGGCAAAAAACATGGCTTCGATTCCCTGACGCAGTTGCTCGTCGGTCAGAAAAAGAAGGTTCTCGCCGCCATAGACAGCAGCGGAGCGTCCGTCTGACATCTTTGCCCCTCAACTCGGTTTGTTACAGCTTACGTCAGCGTTGTTGACATTCCAAGAGTGAAGCAGTATCGAATCGCAGTTTTGGCGCAATTTTATGACCACATCGGACATATCTGCGCAACAAATGGAAACATGCGAACTACGGAGTACTCGCCATGGCAGGCTATGACGACCGCGACGGCCAGATTTGGATGGATGGCCAACTCATCCCTTGGCGGGACGCCAACGTGCATATTCTTACACATGCGATGCACTATGCGTCATCCGTCTTCGAAGGGGAGCGCGCCTATAACGGAAAGATCTTCAAGTCGCGGGAGCATTCCGAAAGACTGCGGCGCTCTGCGGAGATGATCGACTTCGAAATCCCTTACTCCGTCGAAGAAATCGAAGCGGCGAAAGCCGAGGTGATGGCGGCCAGCGGTTTGTCGGATGCTTACGTGCGCGCGGTCGCATGGCGCGGCGCGGGCGAGGACATGGGCGTCGCATCTGCGCGCAATCCGGTCCGAATGGCCATCGCAGCCTGGGAATGGGGCGCCTACTATGGCGACAGCAAGTACAAAGGCGCCAAGCTCGACATTTCGAAGTGGAAACGTCCCAGCCCGGAAACGATCCCGAGCCATGCCAAAGCGGCAGGTCTCTATATGATCTGCACCATGTCCAAACACGCGGCCGAAGCCAAAGGGTGCGCGGATGCCATGATGTTCGATTACCGTGGCTATGTGGCGGAAGCGACCGGCGCGAACATTTTCTTTGTGAAGGACGGAGAGGTCCACACGCCCGACCCGGATTGCTTTTTGAACGGGATCACGCGTCAGACCGTGGTTGGTATGCTCAAGGACCGGCAGATCAAGGTGCACGAGCGCCACATCATGCCCGACGAACTGGAGAGCTTCGAACAGTGCTGGCTGACCGGGACCGCGGCGGAGGTAACGCCAGTCGGTCAGATCGGCGATTACAACTTCGAAGTCGGGGCTCTGACGCGGGACATTGCCGAAAGCTACGAAAAACTGGTGCGCGCCTGACACCCAGCAACTCTGCTGATTGGGGGTCAATTTCCGATTGGCCCCTTCATTGGATGGATCAGGCCCGCTATTTGCTTGCGCAAAGAGGCGCGGGCTTTCGCTCCGAACCGGCAAGCGAAGTCCGGCGCCATCAATGGTTACAAAACCTTGATCTGATTGATCCCTGACCTTCACAGAATCGCAGTTTCCTGTCCTCATTCCATTCACCTGACAGGGAGCCACCCATGCCACTGATCCGACCAACCCGTCGCGCTATTCTTGCCTCCGGCACGGCTTTTGCCGGTTCACTCGCGATGCCATCTATTTCCCGCGCGTCATCGCGACCTGTGTTTACGCACGGCGTACAGTCGGGCGATGTCGACACTACGTCAGGAATGATCTGGACCCGCACGGACCGCCCGTCACGCGTCATGATGGAGGTATCTACAACCGAGAGCTTCGCCGACGCGCAAAAGCTCAGCGCGATGGACGCGATCCCCAACAGCGATATGGCCATCAAACGCCTGGTTGCCGGGCTGCCTTCGGATCAGGACATCTTCTACCGCTTTGCCGCGCATGATCTGTATGACGTGAACGCTGTGTCCGAACCTGTCACCGGACGGTTCAGGACCTCGCCGATGTCGCGCAGAGATGTGCGGTTTGTCTGGTCGGGCGACACAGCGGGTCAGGGCTGGGGCATCGACGATGAGGGCATGGCGACATATGCGACCATGGCGCAGCACAGCCCCGACTTCTTCATCCACTCCGGTGACACAGTCTATGCGGACGGTCCGATGAAGGACGAAGTCGAAAGAGATGGTGAGGTCATCTGGAAGAACACAACGCTGATCGACGAAAAGCGCAAGGTTGCCGAAACGCTCGACGAATTCAGAGCGCAGTGGAAGTACAACATGATGGACGACCATGTGCGCGCGATGAATGCGGTCGCGCCGACGTTCTTTCAATGGGATGACCATGAAGTCGTGAACAACTGGTCGGACAGCAAGAGCCTATTGGAAGATGACCGTTACACTGAAAAGTCGGTGCCGGTGCTGCAGGCCCGGGCCAGCCGGGCGTTTCACGAAATGACGCCGCTGCGCATTCATCCTGAAGAACCCAGCCGGGTCTACCGCAAGATCTCTTACGGCCCATTGCTGGATATCTTCTTCTTGGACCTGCGCAGCTATCGCGGCCCCAACACCGCAACGATGACCGAGACATTGACAGATGATCAAAGGGTGCTGGGCGCGGAACAAATGAGCTGGCTCAAGCGTGGCCTTGCTGCGTCAAACGCCACTTGGAAGGTGATTGCCTCGGATCAGCCGATCGGTCTGATCGTCTGGGATAACTTCCGCGAGCAGGCGGGGTCCGAAGGGATAGCTGATGGTGTCGATGGTCCGGCAATGGGGCGCGAAGTCGAACTGGCGGAGCTTTTGCGGTTCATCAAGGCGTCGAACATCGCCAACACGGTTTGGCTCACCGCAGACGTTCACTACACCGCAGCGCATTACTATGATCCAAACCAGGCCCGGTTCAGCGATTTTGCCCCGTTCTGGGAATTCGTGAGTGGTCCTCTGCATGCGGGCACGTTCGGTCCCAACGCCCTCGATGCGACGTTCGGGCCTGAGGTCAAATTCGTGAAAGCCCCGTCCGAAGATCAGGGCGTCAACCTGCCGCCCAGCGCAGGCCTGCAATTCTTCGGTCTGGTGGACATCGATGGCGCGACTCAGCAAATGACCGTTCGGTTGATGGACCGGTCGGACACCGAACTCTACCGCGTTGTGCTTGATCCAAAATCAGGCGCGATCTGAGCAAGGCGGGCCCGTCGCTCGCGGCGGACCCCCATCAGAAGCAATGCCGTATTGCGTCGATCAACAATGCGAAATCGAGCCGCCCATACTGCATGAAAACAGTGGTCAGCACAAAGCCGGCCAAAAGGCTCAGCCCCGCAAGCATCAGGACACGGGTCGGCATCATGCGGCGCGCTCCGCGTGTCGCTGTGCCATCGCGGTTTCCCGGATGGGTGCGTTCAACGCTGCTGATATCAGGCTGAGTCCAATTGCGATCCACCATGCCACATCATAGGATCCAAAGTGGTCATAAAGCCAGCCGCCCATCCATCCACCGGCGAAAGAGCCCAGCTGGTGGCCGAAGAAAACGAACCCACCCAGCATCGCCATGTTGCGCACGCCAAAAATGCTGGCGACGATTCCATTGGTCAGCGGGATTGTACTGAGCCAGAACAGTCCCATGACCATTCCAAAGATATACGCGGTCCAGGGGCTTGTCGGCAGCAAGATGAACGCAGCAATGATCACCGCCCGACCGAGATACAACCACGCCAGCAGCCCCGGTTTGCTGCGGCGCCCGCCCCAGAGTCCCGCCAGATAGGCGCCTGCGATGTTGAAGAGCCCGATGAGCGCAAGCACGATTGTCGCGACATTCGCCGACATGCCTTCGTCTGCCAGGTAGGCTGGCAAGTGAACGGCAATGAAGACCACCTGAAAGCCGCACGCAAAAAAGCCCCAGAACAAGAGCCAGAAGTCCCGCTCGCCAAAGGCTTCCTTGAGCGCCGCGCCCACAGTCAGATTGTCTTCGGGCGCGTAGGTCGCGGTATGCCCTTTTTCATTCAGCGCGAAGCTGAGCGGCAAGATCAGCGCGGCCACCGCCGACAGCACCAGCAAGGCTGAGGCCCACCCAAATGTTCCCAGAAGTCCCAGTGTGATGGGCAACATCGCGAACTGGCCAAAAGAGCCCACGGACATGGAAATTCCCATTGCCATGCTGCGTTTTTCGGCCGGCAAGGCGCGGCTGATCGCTCCAAAGACGATGGGCATCGAGGTGCCGCTCAGCCCCAGACCGATCAGGATTCCCGCACTCATGCTGAACATGAACGCCCCTTGCGGCACCGACATCAATGCCAGACCCGCGACATAGAGGAGCGCGCCGCCAAAAATGACCCGCCCAGCCCCAAGACGATCAGACAGCATCCCCGTGAACGGTTGTGCCACACCCCACACCAGATTTTGCAGCGCCATGGCAAAGGCAAAAGTCTCTCGCCCCCAGCCTGCATCCTGGCTAATCGGCTGAAGAAACAGCCCGAACCCATGACGTGTGCCAAGCGCGATCGCAAGGATCAGCGACCCGGCCACCAACATCAGTCGGGCCTTTGCCCAGCCATCCATATCCTTCATGAGAAAGGGTCCTTTTCCAAGGCGTCGAGCATGTCAAAGAGGGCAGCCCGCCCGCCAAAATCACGCAGGCGGGCTTCGAGATTCTTTTGCGTTTCCGCCCATTTTGGGTTGGCCAGCGCGATCGTCTCGATACCGATTTCGGTCAGTGCGACGACGCGCGTGCGCTTGTCGGTGCCGGGATCAAACCGCACGAGCCCCAGCTTCTCAAGAACCCGCAAGTTCCGTCCCAATGTGCTGGCATCCAGGTCCGTCTCGGCTGCAAGCCCGCTGAAAGTGGGTTGGCGCGATCGTTCAATTGCCCTGAGCAAGGCAAATTGCGCGATGTTCACACCACTGCCTGACAAGGCCGCATCGTATTGCCGCCCGGCCTGACGGGCAGCGCGGCGCAGACGCGTGGAGACGCATTTTGATTTCGCAGACATAATTACATGTATATACCGGTAATTTCTGCTGTCAATCGGTCAAGACAACGAATTGCCAGGTCTTATCGCAGGCACAGCATTGAACCGGTCTCAGTTCTTCGGGACGTTCATATCGCGAGACTGGGCGCGTTCCAGACCGAGTTGTCGCTCGCGCCAGATCACGAGGATGTTGCCCGCAATCACCAAGGAAGCGCCCAGCAGCATGACAACGGTAGGCAACTCGCTGAACCAGACATACCCGATCAGAATCGCAAACAACATCGACGCATAATCGATGGGTGCCAGCATGGATGCTGCGCCAAAGCGGTACGCGGATGTCACCAGAATTTGGGCAAGGCCTCCCAGGAAGCCGACCAAAACAAGCATAAAAAATGTCTGGGGAGAGGGGACGACCCATCCGAATGGCAGGGTCAGCAGCGACAACAGCGTGGCCGTGGCAGAGAAGTAAAAGACGATTGCTGCCGTATCCTCGGTTTTGACCATCTTGCGGACATGAATCTGTACGAACGCACGGGCGAGGGTTGCCATCAGGATGAGCGCCGCGCCAAGCATAGCGGCGTCTTCCACGGCAGCGCTCTCTCCAAATCGGGGCCACAGCATGATCATCACCCCGAGCATCCCCAATGCCACAGCGCTGATGCGGACGATCCGTATCCGCTCCCCCAAGAAGATGGCGGCGAGAATGACGGTAAAGATCGGGGTTGCGTATCCAATTGCGGTGACCTCGGGCAGGGGCAACAATCCCAAACCCGCAAATGTCATCGCCATGGCTGATGTCCCGATTGTGCCGCGCCAGAAATGTATCATTGGCCGTTTTGTGACCAACCCGTTTCGCAACTCCCCGCGCATAACCAGCCACGCGAGAATAACCGGGATCGCACAGAAGGAACGAAAGAACACCGCCTGACCGGGTGGGACGTCTTCGGCTGTGGCTTTGACCAGTGCGGCCATGACCATGAAAAGAAACACCGCACACAGCTTGAGAGCAATGGCCAGCGTCGGCCGATGCGATGTTAAGGATTTTGCCATGCCGGGTTTCTGCGCCTTTGCACCGTCAGATGCAAGCGCGCGGCTGGTTCCGAAGGGCCGGCGAATTGCCGCGCGAGGGTTATCCGATCACGCCGCGGATATCGCCAACCTGTCCCCGGTGCAGCAGAAGATGGTCCAGCAAGACACAGGCCATCATCGCCTCGGCGACGGGAACCGCGCGAATGCCAACGCACGGATCGTGACGGCCTCTTGTCACGATATCGGTTTCTTCACCCGAGACAGTGATGGTCTTTCGGGACTTCAGGATCGAAGAGGTGGGCTTTACCGCAAAACGCACAACGATGTCCTGACCTGTGCTGATCCCCCCCAGAACGCCGCCTGCGTGGTTGGAGCTGTAGAGAGGACCATTCGGGCCCATGCTGATCTCATCTGCATTGGCTTCGCCTGTCAGGGCTGCGGCGGCCATGCCCTCGCCGATCTCGACACCCTTGACGGCATTTATGCTCATCATGGCGGCGGCCAGATCAGTGTCCAGCTTGCCATACACAGGAGCACCGAGACCGGCAGGCGCACCGCGCGCTGTGACTTCGATCACGGCGCCGACAGAGTTTCCCGACTTGCGCAGATCATCCAGATAACCGGCCCAGTCCGCGGCCGCATCGGCATCTGGTGTCCAGAAGGGGTTTGCGTTGATCTGCTCCCAATCGAAACGCGTACGGTCGATCTGGCGCGCCCCCATCTGCACCATGTAGCCGGTGATCCTAAGGTCTGGAGCAAGTGCAGCGAGTGCGGCCCGCGCTAGTCCGCCTGCGGCCACACGTGCAGCGGTTTCGCGCGCGGACGAACGACCGCCGCCGCGATAATCCCGAATGCCGTACTTCTGGTAGTAAGCGATGTCGGCATGTCCCGGCCGAAACTTGTCCTTGATCTCAGAGTAGTCTTTGCTGCGCTGGTCTGTGTTCTCGATCATCAGTTGCACCGGCGTTCCGGTGGTCTGACCCTCGAACACACCCGACAGGATTTTCACCTGATCCGGCTCCCGGCGCTGAGTGGTATACTTGTTCTGACCCGGTTTGCGCCGGTCCAGCCAGACCTGCAGCATGTCCGCATCAACTGCGATACCCGGAGGGCAGCCGTCCACGGTCGCGCCCAGTGCCGGGCCATGGCTTTCGCCCCATGTGGTGACGCGAAACAGATGACCGAAACTATTCAGGGACATGGCCAAGGCTCCTTTGGGCCGTTCCTAGCGGTGCCGGGCAGCACCCTCAAGCGGTTTCAACTTGCCGCCGGCGACGCTCCGCAATAGGGTCCGCCTCACCTCGGGGAGCCCGGATCGGGCTGAGATGCAAATGCGAACCCGTCGAACCTGAACCGGCTCATACCGGCGGAGGGAAGGTTTTGGACATCATTCCACCCTTGCCTGCTGCCGCAATTGGAGGATGCCATGAAGTACCTTACTTTTGCTGCGGGAGTTTTGACGGCCACATCGGCGTGGGCCGAATTGCCAGAACTCACCGTTTACACCTATGACAGTTTCATCACCGAATGGGGGCCCGGCCCGGCGGTCAAAGCCGCATTCGAAGAGACCTGTGGCTGTGAACTCAATTTCGTGTCGGCGGGCGATGGCGCTGCGTTGCTCGCGCGGTTGCGTCTGGAAGGGGATCGCAGTCCCGCGGACATTGTTCTGGGCCTAGACACCAATCTGACGGCGGCGGCCGCCGAAACCGGGCTCTTTGCCCCGCATCCCACACAGGCGGAGTACAGTTTGCCCATCGAATGGGATGACCCACTGTTTGTACCCTATGACTGGGGATACTTTGCCTTTGTGCACAACGCCGATCTGGATGCCCCCGGAAACTTCCGGGAGCTTGCCGACAGCGACTACAAGATCGTCATTCAGGATCCGCGGTCTTCGACGCCTGGCTTGGGTCTGCTGATGTGGGTAAAGGCTGCGTATGGCGATGAAGCCACGTCGGTGTGGCAAAACCTTTCGGACAACATCGTTACCGTGACCAAGGGATGGTCCGAGGCCTATGGGCTGTTCCTGGACGGCGAGGCGGACCTGGTTCTGTCTTACACAACGTCCCCCGCCTATCATCTGATTGCCGAAGATGACCCCAGTAAGGCCGCAGCGCTCTTCGACGAAGGCCATTACATGCAGATCGAAGTTGCGGGCAAGCTGGCCAGTTCGGATCAACCCGACCTGGCTGATCAGTTTCTGACGTTCATGACGACCGATGCCTTCCAGTCCGTGATCCCAACGACCAACTGGATGTACCCGGCGGTCACGCCGGCAAGTGGTCTGCCAGATGGGTTTGAGACTTTGATCGAACCGGGAAAGGCGCTGTTGATCCGTGCAGATCAGGCGGCAGCGATCAGAGATGAGGCGGTCTCGGAATGGCTGGGCGCGTTGAGCCAGTAAATCGCGCTCCTGGTATCGTCGCGGCGACAAGCGTCTCCGCGGCGATCCTTGTGTGTCTTGCCGCGATCCTATGGCGGGCCGAAACCGAGATCTCGCTCGGCCCGGGTGACTGGGCAGCGGTGAGGTTCACAGCGGTTCAGGCCGCTTTGTCGGCACTCATAAGTGTTGCCTTGGCCATTCCAGTGGCGCGCGCTCTTGCCCGTCGCGACTTTTTGGGCCGCAGGTTTTTGATCACTCTGTTGGGCGCGCCGTTCATCTTGCCCGTCATTGTTGCGGTACTTGGTCTGTTGGCCGTGTTCGGGCGCAGCGGTTGGCTGAGCGATCTGCTGGCTTTGATCGGTTTGCCTCCGGTTCAGATCTACGGATTGCACGGGGTGGTGCTGGCGCACGTGTTCTTCAACCTCCCGCTGGCGACCCGACTGCTTCTGCAAGGATGGCAGGACATTCCCGCAGAACGGTTCCGATTGGCGGGCCAGCTCGGTTGCGCGAGCAGGGATGTATGGCGACTGCTGGAGCGTCCGATGTTGGCGCGCGTGGCACCGGGCGCCGCAGCTATTGTGTTTGCCATTTGCCTGACAAGCTTTGCGGTTGCGTTGACATTGGGGGGCGGTCCGCGCGCGACAACGGTTGAACTGGCAATCTATCAGGCCTTCCGCTTCGACTTCGATCTTGGCAAGGCGGCTGTTCTGTCCTGCGTTCAGATTGTGCTTGCGTCCGGTGCGGCATTGCTTGCGCTGAAACTCGCGTCTGCTGAAGGATTTGGCTCCGGTCTGGACCGACCAACTGCACGTTGGGATGCTGACCGCACTACTTTGCGCCTGCAGGACGGACTGGTGATCGCCGCAGCCAGCGCGTTTTTGATGCTGCCTCTGGCGGCGATTGTCCTCTCCGGTTCCCAAGGGCTTCTGCTTTTGCCACCCAGCGTCTACTCGGCGGCGCTGACTTCAATCGGGGTGGCGGTTGCCAGCACTGTCGTTTTGTTGGCCCTTGCCCTGCCGATGGCCGCGGCGATCTCCACCGGGCGGGGTACGGCACTGGAACTGGTTGGCTTGCTGGCTCTGGCCGTCTCCCCATTGGTGCTTGGCACGGGGCTTTTCATCATCGTCAACCGCTGGATCGACCCGGCCAGCCTTGCGCTGCCTCTGACAGCGGTTGTGAATGCGCTCATGGCGTTGCCCTTCGCCTTGCGCGTGATTGTGCCCGGTGCGCGGGACGTTGTGCAGGTTCACGGGCGCCTCGGTTTGAGCCTGAACATGCAGGGCGGTCCGTTCTTCTGGAACGTGTTTGTGCCGCGCCTGCGGCCACAGATCGCCTTTGCCACCGGCCTGACGGCGGCCCTGTCAATCGGTGATTTGGGTGTGATTGCGCTGTTTGCGGATCCTTACAGTGCCACATTGCCGCTGCAGATTTATCGGTTGATGGCGGCCTATCAGATGGATGCAGCTGCCGGCGCGGCGTTGCTATTGCTTGTCATGTCGATGCTGGCCTTCTGGCTGTTGGATCGGGGAGGGCGCGGACTTGCTGCGACTTGAGGGTTTGGAACTGCAGCAAGGTGATTTCACCTTGGCCGCTGACTTCGAAGTCGCCTTCGGGCGGCGGGTTGCAGTGGTAGGCCCATCCGGCGCAGGAAAGTCGACCCTTCTGGCGGCAATCGCAGGTTTCCTGTCGCCCAAAGCAGGACGTGTGATGTGGGACGAAAAAGACATCACGTCTCTCGCGCCCGGCGCACGTCCGGTTGCTATGCTCTTTCAGGATGGAAACCTGTTCCCGCACTTGTCTGTGGCCAAGAATGTCGCGCTGGGCGTGCGGCCGGATGGCCGACTGAATGCGGCGCAAAGGGAAGACGTTTCCAACGCCTTGTCGCGGGTTGGTCTGGACGGATTTGAAGATCGGATGCCGTCGAGCCTGTCGGGTGGGCAGCAAAGCCGCGCAGCGCTGGCGCGAGTCGTTGTTCAGAAACGCCCGCTGATGCTTCTGGACGAACCGTTTGCAGCGCTGGGCCCGGCCATGCGGGATGAAATGCTCGATCTGGTTTCGGGATTGGCGCGCGAAACCGGGGCGACGATGCTGATGGTCAGCCACGCGCCTTCGGATGCGCGCCGGATCGCGGACGAAGTCGTTCTGGTTGCGGATGGGGTTGCACACGCGCCAGCCCCTACAGCAGAGTTGCTGGACAATCCGCCGCGCGCGTTGCGCCTTTATCTTGGCTGAAAGCCACCACACCAGAACAACGTTGAATGTATGCACCCCAATCCAGCATTTCGCGGCACGCCTGCCAGTCGTAACCTGACCTTTGCGCGTGATCGTGCCTTTGGGGTTCTGGCGGCCGTATGCAACTCAGTCCCAACCTTTGCACATGTGCCGTTCCTTTTGTCAGAGACCGGCACATGGGCCGATCTGCACCTCGTGCGCTCGAACCCGATTGCGCGCGCTCTCAAAGCGCCCTTGGCCTGCACAATCATCGTGTCAGGTCCCGACAGCTATGTTTCTCCCGACTGGTACGAGGTGGAAGATCAGGTGCCGACGTGGAACTACGTGGCGGTCCATCTGACAGGCTCGCTGGAGTTGCGGCCACGCACGGAGTTACGCGACCTGTTGGATCGGCAAAGCGCGTTTTTCGAAGAACGCCTGCACCCAAAGCCACCCTGGACAGCCGACAAGATGACGCCTGATGCACTTGACCGCATGATGCGCCAGATCGTGCCTTGCCGGGTTCACATCGACTCTGTCGACGCGACCTGGAAGCTTAACCAGAACAAACCGGAGGACGTGCGGCTGCGCGCCGCTGATCGTGTCGAGGCCGCACAAGCCGGTCAGGAGACCGGACTCCTGGCTGCCAACATGCGGGACGCCGACAGGTTGAATGGCGACTGATTGCGCGACGCGGCTTGCGGTTGCGGATCGGGAATGCCGCCCATAGGGTTCCCGGCGATGTACAAAGGATGAAAACCGATGAAACTCCAGTACGCTCCGACATCTCCGTTCGTTCGCAAGGTCATGGTGCTGTTGCATGAGACAGGCCATCTGGAGGACGTGACACCCGTTCCTGTCGCGACAACGCCGGTCAGCCCCGATGCAGGATTGTCCGCGAAGAACCCGTTGCTGAAGATTCCGGCGCTGGAGCGAGATGAAGGGCCCACGCTCTACGACAGCCGCGTGATTTGCGCCTATCTCGACGATCTATGGCAAACAGGGCTTTACCCCTCGGGCACGCGACACTGGGATACGAAGACCTTGGAGGCAACCGCGGACGGAATCATGGATGCCGCCGTTCTGATGACCTACGAAGGGCGGATCCGCCCCGAAGAAAAGCAATGGGACGGGTGGGTTGATGCGCAATGGGCCAAAATCGCGTCCGCCATCTCTGCGCTCAATGACAAGTGGATCAGCCACCTGTCGGGACGGTTGGACATGGGCCAGATCGCTGTGGCCTGTGCATTGGCCTATGTGGATTTCCGCCACGAGGGCAGGGACTGGCGCGGCGCGAATCCCGAGCTTGCGGCCTGGTTTGCCACCTTTGCCGAGCGCCCCAGTATGGTGGCCACCCAGCCCCCGGCTGGTTGAAATCCAACGGATTGCCGAATCTTTGGCGTTTTCAAGTAGACTGCGACGTCGTGTGCGTCTTTCAATACTGGACGAAGCTGTTGTGCGCCGATAGATACCCGCGTTGAGACGCCGCACAATTGCGGCGATATGCTACTATGGCGCGCAAAGCCGTTTGATTTGGAGTGATGACCGTGTCCCACGCTGAAGACCACGACGATACCCGTAGGGACTTCCTGTACTACGCCACCGCCGGCACTGGTGTTGTGGCGGTTGGTGCAGCCGTATGGCCGCTGGTCAACCAGATGAACCCATCTGCCGACGTTCAGGCCTTGTCGTCGATCCGGGTCGATCTGAGCGGCGTTGAAGAAGGCACGCAGATCAGCGTGAAGTTTCTGGGCAAACCGGTCTTTATCCGTCGCCGCACGGCCACCGATATCGAAGAGGCCCGGGCCGTCGAGGTCTCAGACCTGCCCGATCAGAACGCTCGCAACCCCAACCTGCGTGCCGATTCCCCGGCAACCGACGAAAACCGCGCTTTGGACGAAGCTGGCCAATGGCTCGTCATGATGGGTGTTTGCACACATCTGGGTTGTGTGCCGCTGGACGACGCCGGCGACTTTGACGGTTGGTTTTGCCCGTGCCACGGATCGCACTACGATACATCGGGACGGATCCGAAGAGGTCCGGCGCCAGAGAACCTTCACATTCCTGTCGTTCAGTTCGTCGATGACACGACAATCCAGCTTGGATAAGGAGACGTAGCGATGGCCGGTATTCCGCACGATCATTACGAACCAAAATCTGGTGGCGAGAAGTGGCTTCACAGCCGTTTGCCCATCGTTGGTTTGTTGTACGACACCATCATGATCCCCACGCCCAAGAACCTGAACTGGATGTGGATCTGGGGTATCATCCTGACATTCTGTCTGGTTTTGCAGATCGTGACAGGCATCGTTCTGGTGATGCACTACACGCCGCATGTCGATCTCGCCTTTGCCTCGGTCGAACACATCATGCGCAACGTCAATGGCGGGCAAATGCTGCGATACCTGCATATGAACGGTGCATCGCTGTTCTTTGTTGCCGTCTATGCGCATATCTTCCGCGGGCTCTACTACGGGTCGTACAAGGCGCCCCGTGAAATCACGTGGATCATCGGCATGCTCATCTATCTGTGCATGATGGGCACAGCCTTCATGGGCTATGTGCTGCCTTGGGGGCAGATGTCCTTCTGGGGTGCCACCGTGATCACCGGCCTTTTCGGCGCCATTCCGTTCATTGGGGATGCGCTGCAGACATGGCTTCTGGGCGGACCGGCGGTGGACAATGCCACCCTGAACCGTTTCTTCTCGCTCCACTACCTGCTGCCCTTCGTGATCGCAGGCCTTGTAATCGTGCATATCTGGGCGTTCCACACCACCGGCAACAACAACCCGACTGGCGTTGAAGTGCGCCGCGGGTCCAAGGAAGAAGCAGAGAAAGACACCGTACCGTTCTGGCCCTACTTCGTGATCAAAGACCTGTTCGCGCTGGCCGTTATTCTGGCCGTGTTCTGGGCGGTTGTTGGCTTTATGCCGAACTACCTTGGCCACCCGGACAACTACATCGAGGCGAACCCCCTTGTGACGCCGGCGCACATCGTGCCCGAATGGTACTTCCTGCCGTTCTACGCCATCCTGCGTGCCTTTGACGGCGACGTCTGGGTCGTGATCGCGGCAAGCTGGATCACGGGTGGCATCATCGACGCCAAGTTCTTTGGTGTTCTGGCGATGTTCGGCGCCATCGCTGTCATGGCGCTGGCCCCATGGCTGGACACGTCCAGTGTCCGGTCCGGTCGGTATCGCCCGATGTTCAAATGGTGGTTCTGGCTTCTGGTCTTCGATTTCTTTGTGCTGATGTGGGTCGGTGCCATGCCGGCGGAGGGTATCTATCCTTACATCGCGCTGATCGGCTCTGCGTATTGGTTCGCGTACTTCCTGATCATTCTGCCGCTTCTTGGTGTGATTGAAAAACCGGACCCGCAGCCTGCGACGATCGAAGAAGACTTCGATGCCCACTACCCCAAACCTGCCGCTGATGACGGCGCTGCGTCGCCCGAAGCGACCCCCGCAGAGTGAGACGAGGACCGATGAAAATGCTGAAGACACTTGCGATCGGTGCTGCCTTTGCATTGGCGCTGACGCCCGCGGCCCACGCAGCGGGTGCGGATGGTCATATCGAGGACTTTGCGTTCTCGTTCGAGGGTCCGTTTGGCCGGTTCGACCAGAACCAGTTGCAGCGCGGCTTGCAAATCTACACCGAAGTCTGCGCGGCCTGCCATGGTCTGCAATATGTGCCGCTGCGCACGCTGGCGGACGAGGGCGGACCCCACCTGCCCGAAGATCAGGTCCGGGCCTATGCTGCTTCGAACTTCGAAGTTTTTGATCCGGAGCTGGACGACTTTCGACCGGCAACCCCGGTGGATCATTTCCCGGGCTCAAATCTTGAAACTGCACCTGACCTGAGCCTGATGGCAAAGGCACGCGCCGGGTTCCACGGCCCTTACGGTCTGGGCATCAACCAGCTCTTCAAGGGGATCGGTGGTCCTGAGTACATCGCTTCGCTGATGACCGGTTACACCGGGAAAGAGATGGAGCAAGCAGGCACCATCTTCTACGAAAATACCGCGTTTCCGGGCGGCTGGATCTCGATGGCCCCCCCATTGTCGGATGAGATGGTGGAGTTTGCGGATGGTCACGCCAATGACCTGCACCATCTGTCCGAGGACGTCTCCGCATTCCTGATGTGGACTGCTGAGCCCAAGATGATGGCGCGCAAGCAGGCCGGATTCGTCGGCGTTCTGTTCCTGACGGTGCTTTCCGTGCTGCTCTATCTGACGAACAAGCGGATCTGGGCTCCGATCAAGCGCAAAGACATCAGCTGAGCCTTCCAGACGATTTGACAACGGGCCCCTGTACCGCGTGTGCAGGGGCCTTTTTCTTTGCGAAGAATGCGCTAGTCCCGGCTTTCCCATGGGTGCTAGACTCATTGGCGAGACAGGTGTGAACCTGCTCTGTTCGGTGCAATTGAGGAAGAATTGGTTATGTGCATTTCATTGCGTTTTCAGGCGGCCATACTGGCGGCTTCGTTGTCCTTTCTCGGCATGGCGCCGGGCCCGGTGCTCGCAAACAGTTTTCAGTCAATTGTTGGCGTCTGGGCGGGCACTTATCGAGTGGCCTTTCCAGCCAATCACCCGACGTTTCCTGATCAGTCCGTTGAAACCACAATGGAACTAGAGGTCTACAAACAGGAAGAGAATTTGATCTGGGTCGTCAATCGCTGGCGGCGCAGCGACAGCGATCCTTGGGTCGTCGAATATGGTACAGGGAGCTTTGATCTCGATGATCGTTCCGATCTTGTCATCGCTGAGGAGGGGCCTGCCCCGGCAGACTGGGTCAACACAGGCAGTTTCACAGGAGAGCTTGAGGATGGGGACCTCTACCTGAACTACATTGGTCCGGGTGACGGCGTGACCTTTTCGGTCAGACTCGTTCGGCAACGTTAAAACGATCAGGTTCCGGCAAACCATGACCGCCACAATTGATCAGAGACTGGCAACGGGTGCACTGAGCATCGAAGTGGTCCGCGCGCGTCAGAGTGTTGTTGAACGCTATCTGGAGGCGTTGAATGCGGCAGATCTGGACGCGGTCTGTTCGGTTTTTGCACCGGACGCCGTCGTGATCGACCCGATCGGGACCGAGCCCATTCACGGCGTTGAGGATATCCGGGCATTTTTCCAGGGTGGCCCATTCCTGCATCCGATAAACGCAGAGTTGCAGGGCGAAGTTTGCGTGGCTGGAAACGCCGCGGCATTCGCCTTCTTTGCCAAATCTGATGGCAAGGCGATGCACATCATCGACGTTTTTGAGTTCGACGAAGCGGGTCTGGTCTGCAAGATGATCGCTTACTGGTCCTCCGCCAATGTCACGCCCGCTGCGGCGGAGTAAAAGGGGGGCTGTGAGGCGATCTCAAGGGCTCTGCCGGTTCAGTAGCAAAACGGATGATCCAGGCTACCAGACCCCGCAAGTGCCAGCGCCTGCTCTCGCCCAATCAGATGCGATGAGATCCTGACCTAGGCGGCGGCCAACTGGGTCGACGACGCGGACAGGATTTCAGCTGTGATCACTTGCCCTTCTGGTCGAGGGGCAGCGAAGGTGACTTCGGCGAACTGTTCGGTACGGCCGATACTTGGGCCTTCCATCAGAACCTGATGAACCTGTCCGATCTGTGCAGACAAATGCTGAGCCATGGCGGCGTCGCCGGTTTTGCGCAGCGCGGCGGCACGGGACTTGATCAGCGGGCCCGCCACTTGCGGCATGCGGGCCGCTGGTGTGCCGGGCCGGGGAGAGTAAGGAAAGACATGCAACCAGGTCAGGTTGCATTCCTCGACCAGCTTGATTGTTTGTGCAAACATTTCGTCGGTTTCTGTCGGGAAACCGGCAATGAAATCCGCCCCGAATGTCATGTCCGGGCGCAATTTTCGTGCCTCTTCGGCGAATGCAATTGCATCTTCACGCGAATGGCGCCGTTTCATCCGTTTCAGGATCAGGTTGTCGCCATGCTGCAGGCTGAGGTGCAAGTGTGGCATCAGACGTGGCTCGGTCGCAATGGCCAGCATCAGGTTGTCGTCGACTTCAATCGAGTCGATTGAACTGATCCGGAGTCGCGGCAGATCTGGAACCAAACGCAGGATGCGCATGACCAGATCTCCGAGCTTTGGCTGCGAAGGAAGGTCGCCCCCCCAACTGGTCAGGTCCACACCTGTCAAAACGACTTCATTGTAGCCCTTCTGCACAAGCCGCTTGATCTGGTCCACAACCACGCCGGCGGGCACGGATCGGGAGTTTCCACGGCCATAGGGGATGATGCAAAACGTGCACCGGTGATCGCAGCCGTTCTGGACCTGAACATACGCCCGGCTGCGCGTGCCGAAACCGTCAATCAAATGGCCTGCAGTTTCGGTGACAGACATGATGTCATCCACCTGGATCGGCTCGGTGTCAAAGTGTCCCGCCAGACCGGCCCATGTTTCGGCGGTCATCTTTTCGGTGTTTCCAATGACCGCGTCGACCTCTTCCATGTCCGAAAAGCTTTGCGGTTCAATCTGTGCTGCACAGCCGGTGACGATCACTCGGGCATTGGGATTTTCGCGTCGCAAGCGACGGATTTCCTGGCGGGCCTTGCGCACGGCCTGTGCGGTGACAGCACAGGTGTTCACAACGACAGCATCGGACAAGCCGGCCTGCGCAGCCATCTCCTTCATGGCCTCGGTCTCATAGGCGTTCAGGCGGCAGCCCAGCGTTGTGAACTTGGGAGCGGTCATGCGATGTCCGCCAGGAAGGAAGCGGTCAGCGTGCCCGTGAAGACATGTGTGCTGGGACCTGTCATCCAGACCCCATCGTCCCGCCAGTCAATCTGAAGCGGCCCACCATCCAAGTCCACAACGACGCTGCGCCCTGTCAGGCCGCGCCGGGCCGCAGCCACTGACACAGCACAGGATGAGGACCCGGAGGCCAGTGTTGTGCCCACACCACGCTCCCAGACGCGAACCCGAACGCGGTCCGGCGCGGTGATCTGTGCAAGTTGCACATTGGTGCGTTCGGGGAACAGAGGGTGGTGTTCGAACTTTGCGCCGATGTCCTCCAGCGGCAGGGCTTCAACATTGTCGACGAAAAACGTGCAATGAGGATTGCCCATACCGGTTGCAACCGGCGCACCCTCGATGGGAAGGCTTAGAGTGTCCGCAGGCTCTGCCAGCGGGATGTCCTGCCACTCAAGCTTTGGTTGCCCCATGTTGACCGACGTCATGCCGTTTCCCGCGTCCCGTGCTGCCAGCGCACCCCGCTCGGTCGTAAGCACAAGTTCGGAGACCTGTGCCTCATCCATCAGGTGCCGCGCGATACAGCGCGTGGCATTGCCACAAGCCGCAGACGTGGAGCCGTCTGCGTTGTAGAAGGTCAGGTGCACTCCACCCGTGTTCTGCGTGATGACAGCAAGCTGATCAAATCCAACCCCGCGATTCCGGTCACCAAGCGCAATCGCCAGGGGTTCGGTCATCGCAATGGCATGCGCGCGGGCATCCAGCACGACAAAGTCGTTGCCGAGCCCGTGCATCTTCATGAAAGGCAAGCCAGATGTGTCATTGGTGTTCATGGCGCGCATATAACGCCGGGGCCTGCCCGAATCCACCCTGACTCTGACAAACGCACAGTTAAGGCTTGACCCTCTGCACTGGCTTTCCTAGGTAGGCCGCCGATGCGGCGCAAACTCGAGTCGCAAGTCGAATTGGCGGTTGATCCTCCGGGAACAAGTGTCATACAGAGCGACAAAGAAAGTGGGCCGTTAGCTCAGTTGGTAGAGCAACTGACTTTTAATCAGTGGGTCGCAGGTTCGAATCCTGCACGGCTCACCACTTCTCCGAATTAGAGCAGTATCTTAACGCCACCAATGAAATCCGACCCAGTATCGTGAATCCATATTGGGTCTGGACGTGGGACACTCCCGATTTTTCCTTCGCAGCGTCGAGAAGTGCACGGGCTCTTTCGGCTGTAGGCAGATTCGCGAACTTCTGGGTTTGCGTGTCCGTCGAATGGGCTAACCGGTTCGAAAACCCCTGCAGTCACATCCCCTTGTTCAGCATTCGGGTGGCATAGGTGCCCCGACAGGAATGGGGCGTTGTCGCTCCCTTCTCCCTCAACACACGTGCGCTGGAAGGACAATTGTCCTTGATAGCGCTTCGCAGATGCTTCTGAACCCTACCAATGGAAACAAAGGGCCCCACTTGGCCTTGCAGTTCATTGAGCCGTTCGAGAAGCCAGTCACTGATCGGAATGTAAACCGACCTACTTCATTTACGGTTCCAGTTGTCGATCACCCTGTTGTCCAGATCAATGTCGGCACATTCAACTAGAAGTGTTTCGTTCAGCCGAACGCAAGTGTCCATGAGGTAGACAAAACAGATCGTCGGCCTTCCGATACGGTAATCTCAATCTGCATAATTTGATCAATCAAGAAGGCTTTGGAATTTACGACAAAAGTGCCAGTTTGGGCGGAGACAACGCGGCCGATTTCGATCTGCGTTCAAACCGGAACCCAACGCCCCTGAGCGGGTCGCAAAAGTCGCCAGTGGTTACCGGCGGCCTTTTTTCTTGTTTTTCCAGAAGGGCGCTACGTCACCCGCCATGATACAGCCGTAAGGGTCGATATAGTCTTCAATCTCGGCCAGGTCATAGGATTTGATCTGGGCGACCACATTGTCGGCATTTTTGTAGCTTGACGGCAGTTCCGACGCATCGACGCCACCAGCATGAAACCGCACGTCCAGACCTTCGGTTTCCGCCTTCAGCATTTGCTCCGGTGTGACCGATCCCATCCGGCGTTTATGCTCGGAACGCGAGAAGTTGCGTCCTGCGCCGTGCGGGCTGAAGCCAAGGCCGTGATTGGCATCCTTGCCGCGCACGACCAACACCGGCTCAGACATGTTCAACGGAATGAGCGTCAGCCCCGTCGCATCCGATGCATATCCATCCCAAGCCGGCGTCGCACCCTTGCCGTGATAATAGATGTCGTCGCGCTTGAAGACGAAGTTATGTTCGTTCCAGAACCTGTCGCCCACATCGCCCACGCGCGCGGCCTCGACCGTCGCCTGGTGGATGGCGTTGTGGTTGGCCTTGGTCCATTTGCGGATCAGCTGAAGCGCCTCCCAATAGTCGCGCCCTTCCTCGGTATCCGCCGGAATCCAGGCGTTCTGTTTGGTCGTCTCGGGCGACAGTTCCTTGCGGAATTTTTCGGCCGCGTGAATTCCATGCTTATAGAGCACAGCCCCGGGCCCACGCGAGCCATGATGGGTCACGATCGCCGTGCGCCCGGTCTTGCGCGAGCGTCCGACAAACAGGAAGTGGTTCCCATCCCCTTGTGTGCCCATGTGTTCTTGCGCCATGCGCAGGGATTTCGGGTTATCCAGAAAAGGATTCTCCCGGAACGCATCCAGCAGCTTTATCGAGGTCGTGAACCGTTTGCCCTGAGGCCGCCCACCGGGGCCAAAGTGCGTCACCGACTGAGCCGCATCCAGCACGGTCTTCGGATCGGCATCGCCCAGATCGGTGATCATCACTGAACAACAGATGTCGGCGGAGTGCATCCCCGGATGGATCGCATTGCGCGCGGCCGCCACTCCTCCAACCGGTATGGTCCCAACAGGCCCCGCCGGACAGGCATCGGGCATGATGGCCCCCGCCTCAATTGTCGGGGTGCGCATCAGCGCGGCCATGGTTTCACGGACTTTGTCGACATTGTCTTCCTCGTCCGGATGATCCATGTCGATGTTTTCGTGAAACGGCACTTCACCGGCCGCGCGCAGATCCATGGTCACTGGGGCGGGAGGAAGCTCGCCGTTCAGTTCCTGCCGGATACGCACCAGTCCGAACCCTTCGGCGCGCATTTCATTGGCCTTAGCCAGCAGCTTGGGAAACTGCTTGCCGGGGCGATGCCCCCATTCCTTCAGGTGCTCACCAGTTACCGGGTAATTTGTGTTCTCGTCACTCATCTATCCATCTCACTCTAACGTCGGTCGCGGCGACAAGTTGGTCATTTTTGCGAGCAAAGAATGACCGTGGTGAAACTTTTTCAACTGCTCTACCATCTGAGCTACATCGCGCACTGCGATGGCGGGACTCGAACCCGCGACACGGAGACTATGATCTGTAGTTCCACCGGCATTCGCCGTGATAGTTCGGATCCGGGGGACAAGAGATTCGTGAGAGGCCTTTCGGCGACTGTTTCAAGCGATGTAATCCCACGGGCAATCCTCCGGGTATTTTCCTTTCATTTCTGGCTCGGCTGGCAGGGATCGAACCTGCGGCATCCTGATTAACAGTCAGGCGCTCTACCGCTGAGCTACAGCCGAACAATTGGTGCCCCGGCGACAAGGGATGAAGAAACAGGTGGGAGGCCCGCCCCGCATCCGAATGGGCGGATGCGTTTGCCATCTGGGCGCCGGCAAGGAGGGGAGTTGAACCCGCTCGACCTATCCCGGTTTGGTGCCATGTAGTTCCTTCGGCATTCGCCGGGGGTTTCCTTTCATTTCCTGCCAGGAGGACAATCGGTTGCGAGACATTCTAACCCCGAAGGGCGAGCCTGAATCGAACAGGCAGCACCAATGTAGTCTCGCAGGCATTCCTCCTGCATGTCCTTCTGGTGTGCCCGGTGGGGATCGAACCCACGACGCACCGCTTAAAAGGCGGTTGCTCTACCACTGAGCTACGGGCGCGTGCCCCGGCGACAAGGTTTTGGTGAAACGCCTGCTCTACCATCTGAGCTACATCGCGCACTGCGATGGCGAGACTCGAACCCGCGACACGGAGAGTAACAGTCTGTAGTTCCACCGGCATTCGCCGAGTTGTTTCCCACTGGTTGGGTCAGGCAGACAAGAGGTGATGAGACAGCGCCCTTTGACGGGCGCGGATCGTTAACAGCGATGTAGTCCCACCGGCATTCTGCCTGATGTTGTTCGGGCCCCGGCGACAAGGGGTTGGCGAAACATCTTCACTGAGCTACGCGCATAGCGCGGCGAGAGTTGAACCCGCGACCTCCGGCCTTCTGACCGGTGCTCTAACCTGTAGTTCCGCCAGCATTCGCCGGGAATTGTATGTGTGGGTCAGGCGGACAAGTCTGATTGTGAGACGGCGACATTACCTGAAAATGTAGTCCCACAGGCATTCCGCCTGACCCTTTTTTAACTGCCGCGCATCACGAGCGGAAAACCGGTTCCCACTTTTCGTTGGTGCGCGCGCTTACACGGCGATCTTCTCGATCTCGCCAACCCAGTGGTCCGGGCCGGTCTGACCGTTGGCGAACGCTGCGATCTGGTCAAAGACCGCATCCGAGAACCCGCCGACATTCAGCACGTCTTCACGTGTCTGGGCCTGCGTGGTCCCGTATGGCGCGATGTCGATGCAGACCAATTTGGCCTTTGGATTACGACGCTTGATCGCCTCCCATTCCTTCAACATCGCTGTGCCCTGGCCACCATTGCGAGCATCCACCCACGACTGGTTGTCAGACACGAACACCACCAGGTCCGGGCTACGCCCACGATCGTTCAGCCATTTCAGCGGTGCGGAACAGTTCGTCCCACCACCTGCCAGAGCGGCCAAACGCTCGGCGTTCGTCAGGATCGTGTCGCGCGGCTCCAGACGTACGTCACGCACATCGAAGTCGAACGGCAGAACCTGGCACCCACGGTTCACACGCTGGAACGATGCCGCCACAAGGGCAGCCACATCCACATGGCGCACGACCGATGTCGCCCCCGGACGATAGCCGGTTACAGCCCAGGTCATAGACCCGGATACGTCCGGACACACAACAACCTGACCTTCGATCTTTGGCACGTTCTGCACAGCGATTTCCATCGCATCATGCAAAGCGTCCACGATCTCGCGCGGCATCTCGCCCGACACGTTCTGCGCCGCAACCATCAACTGGTACGGGAACGCACGTGCCTTGGCGATCGCCTCGGGGTCGCGCAGCAATGCCGCAACATGATCCACGTTCTTGACCACGCCGAAAACGCCGTGACGCTGAAACGTGTTCAGGTTCTGGCGCACCATCTGCCACGAGCCTTTTCGCGCGATCCGCGACCAATGGGCCGAGGAAAGCTCCAGCTGCGTCAACATCTGGAACGGCACGTCAGGCACCGGACCTTTTCCGGTTTCCTTGAATGCCATCCAATCCCGCACAGCCTGTGGCAGCCGTGCCAGATCGCACGGCCGCCCGACGATCCAGGCAAACAGCGCTTCCCGCTCGGCCGAGGCCGGTTTCGGGTGCACCATCTTGATCACGTCCGCCAAAGACGGGTCGTTCCCGATATTGGCGTTCAGCAACGCCCGGTCAGACGCGGTGTTCAGCCAGTTCTGCACCATAGCTTTGGGCGCGGAACCCAGCGATTTACGACCAGTCTGGCCAGACCGGATGACCTGCACAAAGGTGCGCAGCATCTTGCCGTTATCGACCACATGGGCGAAAGCCGCACGGAACAGCACCGGATCACGCCGGGCCAGAACAGCCAGCAACAAGGCGGGCATATCCTTCATGTAACCCAGGCGGCGGGCATAGATGGCCGCCTGCGCCAGGTAGCGCGGGTCAACGGATTGAGCCACGTCCAGAACATAGTCCAGTTCCGCCTGCGGCGACTGATAGAACATACCCCCGAACGTGCCGGTAACAGCAATCTGGGCCAGGGCATGGGCATCGGAGTAAGCGTAGGCCGGTGCCCCGTGGGCGTTCCTTGCGGTCGCTTTCGGCAGCAACCGGCCTTTCATCGATGCAAACACGGATTTGTTCGCCATTTTTCTGTTCCTCATATTTGGTGAGGACGTTTTGGCATGATGTTCGGCTCATTCGAAAGAAAATCGAAAATCCAATCAACGTATTGATATTGGACAGTTAAAATGGAAATTGAGCTTCTTCGCGCATGCAGATACTATCTGTAGGTATCGTCATTTATAGATGTGGATACATCATGAAGAATGTGGTCATTGGCTTTCTCGGAACCCAGTTGGACATGGGCAAGAAAAGGCGTTGGAAACCGACGCTCAGCCTTGTCAGCCATGATCACTTCAAAGTGGACCGGCTCGAGATTCTCTTTGACATGCGATTCAACCGTCTTGCCAAGCAGGTTCAGCGTGAGATTGAGGAAACGTCGCCCGAGACGGAAGTGCTGCTTCAGCAGCTTGACCTGAACGATCCTTGGGATTTTCAGGAGGTTTATGGCAAGCTCTTCGATTTCGCGCGGTCTTACGGGTTTGACGATGAGCGCGAGCGATATCATGTGCATCTGACCACCGGGACACATGTCGCGCAGATCTGCTGGTTCCTGCTAACGGAAAGCCGCCATGTCCCGGCGCGCCTGATCCAAACCGGTCCGCCGGGGCCGGAAGAGGAAACGCCAAAGTTCGATGTCATCGACCTGGACCTGAGCCGATACAACGCGATTCAGCAGCGCTTCGACCGACTGTCGCGCGAACACAGCGACCAATTGAAAGGCGGGATTGAAACCCGCAACCTGGAATACAATGATCTGATCGACCGGATTGAACTTGTCGCTAGCAATTCCGATGAACCTATCCTGCTGCTCGGAGAAACCGGCACAGGCAAAACCGAACTGGCCGAGCGCATTCACAATCTCAAACTCGATCGACGCCGTGTCAAAGGCCGTCTGGTCCACGTGAATTGTGCGACACTGAACGGGCCAGACGCGATGGCAACGCTGTTTGGCCAGCGCCGCTCCTATCTCGGGGCTGCGGGTACTGAGCGAAGCGGTTTGTTGCGGGAAGCTGATGGCGGCGTTCTATTTTTGGATGATGTGGACGAACTGAATCCCAATATGCAGTCGGTTCTTCTGCACGCGATCGAGACCGGACGGTTCTATCCGTTGGGGTCCGACCACGAAATCTCAAGCCGGTTTCACCTGATTGCGGGCGCCAACCGCGATCTGCGCAGTTTGACGGCGTCGGGGCAGTTCCGCCCCGATCTTCTGGCCCGGCTGAACACGTGGAGTTTCACCTTGCCCGCGCTGCGCAATCGCACCGAAGACATCGAGGCAAACCTGCTGCACGAACTGGACCGCTGTGAACGGGTTCTGGGCACCCATGTTGGCTTCAACACTGATGCCCGCGCCCAATACCTGGCTTTCGCCAAAGACCCGGCAACCCATTGGTTGGGTAATTTCCGAGACTTTTCGGGATCAATCCGACGGCTGTGCACACTTGCGCCACGTGGCCGGATTACCCGGGCAATGGTCGCAACCGAAATCGAAACGCTTCAGACGGATTGGAAATCGGCGCAATCCGATGATGATTTCAAGCTGGTTGCAGATGTCATGGGCGAGGCGGTGTCTGATGTGGATCCGTTTGACCTGGTTCAGCTGGCCGAGGTGATCCGGATTTGCCGCAAGTCTTCAAGCCTCAGCGCTGCCGGGCGCGCCCTGTTTGCCGTATCGCGCAGCAAGCGCAAGACCCAGAACGATGCAGATAGGCTGCGGAAATACCTGGGGAAATTTGGTTTGGACTGGGGGGCGATTTGATCAGGTAGATCCGCATCATTCAGCTGCGATTTCTGGCAACGGGCGTTCCAACCCTGAAGCATGCGCAGCTGCCTCTGGATCGGAGCTGTTGGCCAAAAGCCAGCCTTGTATTTGAGCAGGGCTGTGCCTGTGATCTCCCAACCGCTGTTCGAAGATCCTCGCTAAGCGGTCTTCACCGGGGAAGAAACGTTCAAACAGCCGGCGCGCCGTTGCTGCGCTCACCAATCCAAGCTCGGTATGCACATCGGCACGGCCGGGACGGATCAAGGCCGGGTCCAACTTTTCCTTGTGGTTCGTTGTCATGACCAGTGCGCGCCCTTCCTGAGCTGCGACGCCATCGATGGCGTTGAGCAAGCCCGAGAAACTGACGCCCGATCGCTTTTCCGCACCTTCGCGCTGCGTAAACACGGCGTCCACATCTTCGATTGCGATCAGCGACCGTTTGGGAGCACACATCATCGCTTCGCGCAGATCATCATCTGTCAGCGTTGCACGCCCGATATCCAGCGATGCGATATCCAATGACAGGTCTGACGCCAGCGCGCGAATGAGGCTGGATTTTCCCGTGCCTGGAGGACCGAAAAACAGATATCCGCGCCGCCACGGGACACCTCGTTCCGCGTACCAATCACTGGCACCATAAAACCATCGCATGTCGTCCAGCACGTTCCCGATACGGTCATCATCCACCAGCACCGTGTCAATGGACCGGCGCGGGACATCGCCGACATGATCCCACCAATCCCCCTTCAGAATGTGGAGGCCCGGGCCGATGCGTTCCCTGGTTCGGGAAAGCGCACGCCCCTCTGCGATCCAGTTTAGGATTGTCTCGATCTTCCCGAACAGGACAGTGACATGCAACACCTCCATAGGGCGTTGGTTGTTAGCAGCCCCAACCTTGGATTTTTCGTTGATATTGCGCTCCAGTCGGCAGAGATGGCCGCGCCAGAAAAACCAGTGCCGACCCGGAGCAGGCGCATAACCTTTTGTGCCCCGCGCCCATTTTCCATCCGTCATACGCACATGTCGGGAACGGGACAGTATGTTGTTCTGCTCCATCCAGATACAGAAATGGCGATATGCCGCGCTTCGGTTGTCGAGCGTCAGGCTCACCCAGACGCGCCGAACAATCACACGGTACAAAGCCATGCACGCGACGCGAAGAAAGGCAGCCGCGACCCCGAAAGCGCCGAGCGCCAAACCGCCAGCAAAAAAATCGCTGGTCAGGGCGTTGGTCAGAAATTGATCGAATGCGTTCATCTTAACCCCCTTTCACTTCGCGAAAGGTGTGACCCTTGAAGGACCGCACCGGATTGCCACGCTCGAGCGCATGGTGCAGCTCGTGGCGGCTCACCCTTTGTGCGTTTTCATCCGCCGCAGCCTGGGCAGCTATCAAATGTTGAAGACGTTCCAAAGCCAGCGCCTTATTGCGATGTTGCGAACGCTCCTCACGTGCCACCGCCGAAAGCCCGGTCGGCCGGTGCGTCGCCCGCACTGCGCTGTCAGTCGTGTTCTGGTGCTGCCCGCCGGGGCCACCGGCACGGAAGGTCCCAAAGGTGACGTCATGCGCATACATGCGTTCCGGTGTTTGCGCCGGTGCAGGCAGGTCGAACACTCCAATGAACCAGTTGGTCCTTTTTTGGGTTGGACGCAGATTGCTTTGCGCCCGCCACTGAATCGTACCGCGCCAGTTTTCGGCGAATGCCTCTGCATCGGCACCGCTGACCAGAACCACCGCCGATTTGAAGCCGTGTTTTGTGCGGGTTCCGCTAATGTCGACGTCAACGGCGAAGAACCCGGCTTCGCTGCCCATCACATCCAACACACGCGCAACGGCTTGCTGACACTCGACTGGACCGCTGCCGCTGGTGACAAGAAGCGAGATATGTCGAGCGGGCGTCATGACTGCCTCCCGTCACGCGTTTTTTTGAAAGTCAGGAGCGGATGGAACTCCGCCACACAAAGAGCCGCGCCGGTGCATTCCAGGTCTTCGACGACAGACTTGGCCGATTTGTAGGCCAAGGGCGCCTCTTCAATCAGAAGGTCGCGATCTTCACACAGAACACGGCCACCGAAGGGTGTACGCTGCATGGCCAAGATGTCAGATTTCTTGGCCCGCACGCGACCATGCATAGAGGATCGGTCATAGCGCCGCCCCGCTCCATGTGCGAGGCTGCCAAGCGCCTCGTCCCGACCCGTGGCAGACATCAAAAAACTTGCGCTGGCCCGCGACCCAGCTAGCGGGATGAAACCCGATCCTGCAACCGCCGCGCCCTTGCGGTGCAGCCAGTCATCGTCATGGCGCGCAAGCAAGTTATGCGGAGCATCTGCAATCAATGTAAGGTCCGCCCGCAGCGCCTCGGCCGCGCGTTCCGCAATGATCTGTCGGTTGAGACTGGCCCAGCGAACCGCATGGTCGTGATCGCCCAGATAGATTTGAGCCGCTTCGCTGTCCTCTTTCAGTCCGGCATGGGCCTCTTGCATCACTGCCTCAAGAACGGCATTGCCAAATCCGCGCGATCCGGAATGCACTAGAAGATAGAGGCACGATGCATCGAGATCGGTACCGTCATCTTCTTCGGCCAGAGCCTGCACCTCGCAGAAATGATTGCCGCCGCCGACCGTGCCAAGCGATGTGGCAAACAGATCAGTTGGCAGGCCAGCATCCTCCAGTCGCCAGCGCTGATCTTCAGATGCAGGCTCTCCAAGAACACGCATCCGGCGCAATGCTTTTTCCAGCTTCAGCTTTCGCGCGGGTACATCGAGCTGGAACAGTGACATTCCGCAGCCGATATCATTGCCGATGAGCTGCGGGAAAATACGGTCCGCCAGCACTGCACAGCCAACCGGCCCGTATTTGCCGGGATGCAAATCAGGAAAGGCCGCGATTTTTTGCACGCCGGTCCAGCCGGCGATTTCTTCGAGTTGCGCTTCGGCCCGTCCTTCGATCCAGGCCGCGGAGGTATAGAATTTCGTGATGACGCCGTCGCCGGACACAGCTGACGCGCGACCATCCAAGACAGAATTGCCCATGAGATAGTACCCAATATACGTGTGTAGATGCACCGACGCGAGTCGACGAACTGGATCAAACCTGATCTGATGTCAGCTTAGGTGTTGATCTGCCCCGAAAGGGCGTAATGACGAAAAAGCATGTATGTCCCTTTCCTTGTTTGGGGTTACGATTTGGGTCCAGCAGGCCAATTGGAGGCCGCCAACTAAGTGGGATTAGCGCTTTTATCAAAGGGTTTGAAAACGCCCCAGTCACCATCTGACAAGATTGCAACGGCACTGCACCTAAAATGTCACAATCTCTGCTGCATTCTGAATTGATGAAGGGAGGATATCCAATCTAAATTTCAGGTGCCTTCCTACCCAGACCAAAGAGGATATTGGCGTCAACTGACGAGAAGTTTCGAGCGGGGATTTCGATAGCAGTTGAGTGTGTGGCGACGAAAATCCAACTGTTCATCGAGAGCGTCAAAAATTAACGCGGCGACTGGTTTTCACCGTATTCCGACGGCACTCGACAGAGAACCGCCTGTCTGTCTGGTGGAGGTTCTTCAGTGCCTAGGGCGCGAACTTCATCATGTGGTCTTCCCCCACTGCGTTGGTCCTCCGCGATGTTTCGGAAAACTGAGGAAACACATGGATAACAAACGGCCAATACCGGAAGAGATTGTCACGAAGTGACCTCAGGCTGCGGTTCTGAAAGGGCAGGGAATGTCGTGTTTGGGCGCGATGGCCGAATGCCTCAAGGCTAAGCTGCAGTCCTGTCCTGCAGAGCGGCGATCTCTTTAGTCGAATATCCGATTTCCATCAGGACCTCTTGGGTGTGTTCGCCAAGTGTTGGAGGGGTCTGGGTCGGAGACGGCGCAGTGCCATTTGCCTTGAAGCCAAGGCTCGGTAAGTGAAGGCCAACATCGGCACCATCAAATGCAACTCTGCGAACCAATCCCCGGGCTGCGACTTGATCTTCCGCCAGGATGTCTTCGAGACCGCGGACTTTGCCTGCGGGGACCGCGACCTTATTGAGTACCTCTTCCCATTCTGCCGCAGACCGGGTGAGAAAGGTCTGCATTAGCGTTTCACGCAAGGCGGCAGCATTGTCGCGGTACTTCTGGGGGCTGTTCCATCTGTCATCCTCCAGAATGTCACCACGACCAATTGCCGTGCACATAGCGCTGAACTGTTTTTCGTTGTTGGCGGCCAGCATCAAGACACCATCGGACGTGTCGAATGCGCCGGAGGATGGGCTTTGGCTCCATGCTTCGTTCCCGGTTTGGGTGGGTATCCAGCCGGTGTTCAGATGCATCGTGACCAGCGATGCCATCATCATCAACGAGGTGTCCAACATAGCGACATCCAGGTGCTGGGCTTGGCCGGTTTGTCGGGCAGCGATGAGCCCCGAAAGCACAGCCATCGCGGCGTTCATCCCGGTCGCATAGTCGACATAGGGGGCACCGACCTTCTGCGGGCCTGCGCCGGGTGCGCCCGTCGTCTTCATGATGCCACACATGCCCTGAATGATATGGTCATAGGCTGGGCGACTGCTGAGTGGTCCATCCTGTCCGAAAGCAGAAACCGAGCAGTAGACAATCGATGGGCTAAGCTGCTGGACAGAGTCAAAATCAAACCCCAGGCGGCTGGCAACGCCCGGCTTGAAATTCTCCAGAAACACGTCTGCAGTTTTGCAAAGCCTGCGGAGCGCCTCTCGGCCTGCATCCGTCTTCAGATCCAGCGCAACCGATTTCTTATTGGCGTTCTGGGTCAGGTAGCCGATGCCCATGCCCTCTGTGGCAAGCTGCGGAACGCTGGGTCCTTTGCGGGTCCAGTCACCTTCTCCAGGCTTTTCAATCTTGATGACTTCGGCGCCCATCAAGGCCAACAGGTAGGTTGCGTAGGGCCCGGCAAGCACTTGGCTTAGGTCAACGACGCGCACGCCCTTCAATGGTTCAAACATGTGTCTTCCTTCGTCCTGTGAGGTGCGGGCGCCCGACACGCGCCCGCGCGCCGATCACTTGGGTTCGATCCCTGCATTGCGGAAAATGGCGCCGTGCCGCTCGTAGGTCTGGATGATCTCTGCCTTGGCTTCCTCCGCATCAAAGAACATGATTGGAACGTTTGCCTGCCCCGTGATCTTTCTGAAGGTGTCATCTTCGGCAGCGGCTGAGAGAGCCGTTGACACTTGATCCAGGATTTCCGGAGGGGTGCCTTTCGGGAAGAACAATCCGGCGCGGCTGTCGATGCCGAGTTGATATCCCTCTTCGTCGATCGTTTTCACGTCTGGCGCCGACGGATGGCGGAAGGTGGTGGTGGCCGTGATTGTTTTGATCTGATCAGGATAGCGATAGTGGATGCCGCCCGAGAACGCCAAAGAGACCTGATCGCCCAGGATCGCATTGATCACCTCACCGCCCCCTTGCATGGGGACAATGTTCAGATCGAGACCTTCTTTTTTTGCGATCTCGCCGATGATCATGCGGGATGCCGGACTGAGCGACCCGTAGGTTGCGCCGGGGTTCTGTTTGGCCCAGGTCACGAAGCCGGGCAGGTCGTCGAACGGTGCATCTTTGTTGGCGACCAGGCCAACCTGATACGCCGTGATGAAACCGGCATATTCAAAGCTTTCGGGGTCAAACTTCGCACGTGCGACCAGAAACGGGATGACGTTGACGATGGAGTTCGCCTGGAACAGCATTGTGTATCCGTCAGGTGCGGCCCGTGACAGTTCCAGTGCCGCAACAGCGCCGCCCGCACCGGGCTTGTTGACGACGTTGATAGGAACGCCGAGTTTTTCAGACATCACCTGAGCCGCTGCGCGGCCCACCAGATCGGTTTGTCCCCCGGCCTTGTATCCGACAAGCATCGTGATCGGTTTGGATGGGAACGCCTCGGCCTGTGCTGCCGGCGCGACACCGATCAGCGCCAATGCGGCCGCAGCCGCCGAAATCAGTTTTCTTCTGTCAAGAATTGTCATTTCTGGTCCTTCCCCAATAGTGTGTTTGGATTGACTTGGTTGAGAGTTTTGACGGGCGACCCGTGAGCTCGTGCTCTGCCGAGTACGAACAGCGTGCCAAATGTCGCCAGGATGAAGCCGATTGCGATGGGATGGTCCTGCAGCCGCATCCAGTCATGATCCAGTATCTGGATGGACTGGCGAAACGTGATCTCGATGCTGGGCCCGATGACGAAGCCGATGAGGAATGTCACGAAAGAAAAGTCGAGCTTTTTGGCGAAGAACCCAAGCAACGCGAAGAACAGCATCACGTATACCGAGAACAGGCTCCCCGATTGCATATAGGCCCCAACACAGCACAGGAACAAAACCCCGGGAATGATCAGCCTGACCGGCACCCGGACAATCTGTGCGAACACGCGCTGCCCGAAGTACCCGATCACCAGCATCAGGGCGCTGGCGCACAGCATGGAGGCGTAGACCGCCGAGACCAGTGTCGGATTTTCCTGGAACATCAACGGGCCTGGCGTCAGCCCGTGCAGAACGAAGGCTGCGATCAGGATTGCGGCGATAACGCTGCCCGGAATGCCCAAGGCAAAAAGTGGTACAAGCGACGATGGTATCACCGCATTGTCGGCACTTTCCGCGGCTGCAACCCCTTCGATGCGCCCTGTGCCAAATTCTTCGGGCCGGTCGGCGCTCCGCTGCGTCGCGCCATATGACAGGAACGATGCAACGCTTGCGCCGAGACCGGGCAGAATGCCAACCACGGATCCAATCAGCGTGCCTCGCGCGATTGGCATCGCACTCCGCCGCCAGTCTTCTCCCGAAACGATCCGATCTTCGCGGCGTTGACTGTCGGCAATCCTGATTGCTTCGGCATCAAGTTTTCCCAGGTTGCCTGCCTGAACGGTCATCTCCGCGACGGCCAGCATCCCAATGGCCATTGGTACCAGAGAAATGCCGTCATCAAGTTCCAGAACTCCGAACGTCAGCCTTGACGTGAACGTCTCTGCTTCAAGCCCGACGGTTGCAAAAAAGATGCCCAGAGCCCCTGCGATCAGGCCCTTTATCATGGATTGTCCCGACAACCCGCCGATAAAGGTCAGCGAAAAAATCAGAATTGCACAAAGCTCCACAGGGCCGATCAGCAAGGCGTAGCTCGCTAATGGCGCGGCGAGCCCAATCAAGAGCAACGTCGAAACAAAATCCCCGATGACCGACGCAAAAAGCCCCATCTTGAGAGCCTTTTGGGCCTTTCCCTGCCGGGCCAATGGGTACCCGTCCAATGCTGTGGGCGCGGACGAAGGCTCTCCGGGCGTGTTCAGGAGAATGGCCGAGACAGCGCTCCCGGCGGTTGCGCCTTTTGCGATGCCCAGAAGCATTGCAATGGCGGCAATCGGCTCAAGATAGAACGTCAGCGGAATGGAAACCGCCACACCCGTCGCCTTGCCCAGGCCGGGCAACATGCCCAGAATGTATCCGACGGTGACACCAAGGGCGATCCAGACCAGGGTGTTCACATTGAGAACATCAACGAAGCCGCCGATCAGGTGTTCCATGCCAACCTCATATGATTGACGTGCCAAGCACTTGATAAAACAGCAGATAGACCGCCCCGATCAGAGCCAGGGGCAGAACGACAAGCACAAGTGGACGCCGCTCACCCAGCAAAAGCAGACCACCCGCAATCAAGACGATGGAGGCGGCCAGCGGGCCGGCTACATAAAAGATCAAAAGACCAGCCAAAAAGAGCGCAGCGATTTTTCCAAGCGCCCAATACTCTGATGATGAGATCACCGCGTCAGCGGTTTCATCTGCACGGGAACGCACATTCACCGCGATCAAAAGGATCGACAGCAGAACGATCACAGACATCGAAAGGGTCGGTACCAGGCTTGGAGACATGATGCCCGGCGGCCCCTCCGGTATCTGCCAAGGGATAACCGCAAACAACATCACCAATCCGAAAACGGCGAGGCATATACCAGAAATGATGTTTGCACGCCGCACGGCGACCCCCTCCAGGCTGTTCAGCCATACTGGTCCAAACGCTTTCGGGGCATCGAAACACAGGTATGAGATCAGGTTGATGCAGACTACCGGACGCTTGGGTGATAAGAAAAGTCGTATCTTTCTTTCAGGTGATCAGGAAAACAGATGACTAGCACATCAGTTGATCGTCTCCGCCTGCGCCATTTACGGCTGTTGGAGGCGATTAAAGAAAATGGCTCACTCAGGGCCGTGGCGGAGCAGATGAACCTGAGCCAACCCGCCGTATCGCAGATGCTGAAGGATTTGGAAAATGCCTTTTCCAGTAACCTCGTTCTGCGTTCGGCTCGTGGTGTGGAACTCAGTGACGTTGGACATCTGGCGCTCACGCGACTTCGCCCTTGTCTCAGTCTGATCGACCGCTTGGTTGACGAGATGAGGCATGAAACCCTCCCGATGCTGAGGTGTGGTGCGAACCCCACCGTGATGATGCACACGATGCCGGAGGCGCTCCGCTGGATGGAGAGCAAGGGTAAGCCTTTGCGCTTCAACTTCCGCACCGGGATTGTCGGCGAAATGGTCAGCGCGCTGTGCGATGGAGATTTGGACTGCTATGTCGGTCATGTCGATTGGCGCCAGGTTCCTGTCCACCAGGCGGATTTGCTCCGCGTTCAGGCACTGGAAAACGTGCCCATGAGCATTGTTGCGGCGAAGGATCATCCGCTCACCAAAATGCAGGAGGTTGCGCCGGAGGATTTATTGGAATGGGAATGGGCACTGCCGACGGAAAACTCAGCAAACCGCTCGGAATTGGTCGCACAGTTTCGGAACGTTGGTCTCGCGACACCAGTCGCAAGTGTCGAAGCCAGGTCAGATCTCCCAGGGCTTCTTCGCCTGGTTTCAACAACCAAGTTGCTGACCTGCGTCCCTGATTCCGCACTTGGTGACCCGCTGCTGTTCAGCACGCTGACAAGGCTGAACGTACAGGGCTTTGCCCTAAGGCACGCCCGTATCGCATTTGTTTCTCTGGTCGAACCGGAAGCGTCACCGATGATGAATGACCTGCTGACGGCATTGCTTCGGAGCGATGGTCAGTGAGGCGCGAAAGGGCTTAGCGGTAAAAGGTGTTGGCCTCTGCGGAAAGGTCATCTGGGCAGCAACTGAGCGAATGAAGAGGTGACTCCGAAAAGAGCCGTCGGCGGTCGTGATCATCTGTTGGCAACTTGCCTGCGCCGGCGAGTCTTCGTCACCATTAGTTGCTGACCAGCAATCGGAGCGAGCACGACGAAGTTGGCAAGACACTCGGCTAGTTTGCAAACTCTCGATCTGAATCAGGGGGCTTCCCGAGTGGGCACCAAAACCGCCGCACCATGCAGGCGACCTGTTCTAAGGTCGTCCAGCGCTTCGTTTGCCTGGCCCAGGGGATAGGAAACGGTCTGCGTGGTCACCTCTGACGTCGCGATCAGGTCGAAAAACTCTTCTCCATCTGCCCGCGTGAGGTTGGCGACAGAGAGGATTGAGCGCTCTTCCCAAAGATCGGCGTAGGGAAAACCGGGTATGTCGGTCATGTGAATTCCGCCGCAGACTACGCGTCCGCCTTTTCGGACCGATTTGAGCGCCATCGGCACGAGGTCTCCGACCGGGGCAAAAATGATTGCCGCATCCAAGAGCTCAGGTGCGGTATTGTTGGACCAATCGGCCCATTTAGCACCGAGACTGAGGGCAAAATCCCGTGCCTCGTTGTCGCCTTCGCGAACAAATGCATAGACGTCAATGCGCTTGTGCCGCGCGATCTGGCACAGGATATGGGCCGCTGCACCAAACCCATAGATCCCCAGCTTCTGAACGTTGCCGGAGAGCTTGAATGAGCGATAACCAATCAGCCCTGCGCACAGCAATGGGGCCAGGGCGACGGGATCGGCATCCTCTGGCAAGCCAAAGACATACCGCGCGTCTGCAACGCATAACTCAGCGTAGCCGCCGTTGATCGTGTATCCCGTAAAGCCAGGCGTATTGCAGAGGTTTTCCTCGGCGCGCCGGCAATACGCGCACTCGCCGCATGTGTGCCCAAGCCAGGGCACACCCACACGTTGGCCCACTTTCAGGCCCTCAACCCCTTGGCCGAGCTGTACGATCCGGCCAACGATCTCGTGTCCTGGCACCAGCGGGAGTTTTGGTTCTTTGAGGTCCCGGTCAATGACATGCAGATCGGTCCGACATACGCCGCATGCCTCCACTTTGATCAAAACCTGATCCGGCCCCGGTTCTGGATCGGCCAAATCGCGCATCGTTAAGACCGAAGATATGCCGTCAAAGACCATCGCGCGCATTTTTTTGATCCTTGTGTTTGAGAACTTGGGGCTGGACAACTTTGGTTGCAGCGCATTGGCAAACAAACGAAAAACCGTTCCAATCGCAGCCTCAGCGGTTGGAGGCTGCAGTACAAGTTGATGCAATCCATGCCGTAGCAGGAGTCAGAAGGCCCCGCAAAGATTTGGCCGTATCAGCGCGCTTAGCCCTGGTGCGGACCGCGCATTCCCGAGATCGATCTTTGTACGGCGCGCCAGGTTGCGGCGTCGTCCAATTGCCCAGCCGCCTCGCTTTCTCTTGCCTTCTGTGCGGCTTCGGCTTCGGCCTTGCTGCCCCGTGCGCTGTAAAGGGCTCTTGCATACTTCGAGACCTGTGACATCTCCATAGTGCTTCTCCCATAGCCATCGGGCGCCGAGTCGGCCCACAGCGCCCACAGCTCCATTAAACCGGAACATGGGGCGTTCGTCGATGGTTTGGGCCAACGCCACATGGTGGATGGCGTCTGGTTGGTGCGATTCTCGCCGCCGTGTTGGCTGGTTCGACTGCAAAAGCCGCTCGGTGCCGCCTAAGTCGCGCCAAGCCGGTATGCGGAGGCACGTGCATGCAGACGCCGTATGTCGACATCCTCAATCCCGAGCTCATCGAGATGCCTGACCAGAGAGTCGAGGTAGGAGAAGTTAGGGCCTAGACCGCCTTCGGCAAATGCGATCATGCGCGCGGAGTCGTCTTCGGACAGGTCGGGCATGTACCGACGGTTGCCCCGGTCCATGACAAACACCAGCGCTTCGACCTGACCCTGTGGCGTGGTGACATTCATGAACACCGGGCGATAGGAGCCAGAGAACATTTCGCGATGCCACATGAATTCCGTTTCGCGGTTCACCAACGAGGCAGCGATACGAAACACCACGCCATCGCAGTGGCCGCCCTCATCCAGCGCGGCCATCAAGCCCGGTCGATCGTAGCTGCCGCGCCCGCCCTCTAGCCGCATGCAAAACCTGCGGTGCCAGCCGTTCAGAGACCCATACCGATATTCCTCGACCTGAACCGCCGGATCCCAGATCAGCGAACCATAGGCGAACACCCATAGGTCCTGCGAGAACCGATCGGAAAGGACTGCGCGCCGATTGGCTTCGCGGGCGCCATGCTCCATCCGCCACCCTGGCGGCCAGCCTTCTTCCGCCGCTTGAAGATCAAGCTCGTCAAAACGATCCAGCCCGAACCGCATTTCAGATTGCTCTGGGGGTGTGATCAAACCGCGCAAGTTTGGTGTATGGCGAAAAACGTGACGCTCAAATGGCATGGCGCGATTTAGACGTGTTTTTGTCCTTGGGGCCAGAGGTGTTTTCACACCACAGACCATTCGGGAGCGCCGGATACGGAAGTCGTGTCAGGTCTGAAAACATCGAAGTCATGCGCTTCAGGTGGCTGCCCATACGTTTATCGAACCCGCCAATGATCGGGACGTCATCCGTCTTTGTGGAATTCGATGATCTGAAAGTATCCGAAGCGCCGCAGGTAAGGGATGCTGCCAAACACGGAATCGAGTGCACGCATCAATTTGCTCAGGAACTCTGATCTCCCGCGGAAAATGTAAAAGTCGGCGAGCCGGAACAAGACAAGCGACGGCCAGTGCACACGCACTGTGCCGGGAAAGTGGGTGCGGAGCATCTCGATCTCGTCGCGTCGCAACGGGTGTTCTTCTTCGTCATCGCCGTACTTCGGTACGCCAAAGTGCCCGACGATCCTGTTGCGCGCGAACATCAGCAGCGGATTGCGATTTGAGTTTTCGATAAAGACGCCCCGGCCTGCCGGTTTCAGCACGCGCCCCAGCTGCACTGCCGCTTTTCTGATATCCACGTGGTGGATCACACAAGACCCGAATGCCAGATCAAAGCTTGCGTCGGGATAGTCGATTTCTTCGAACCATTGCTTTGAGTAGTCCACCTCCGCACCGTTGGCCTCAGCAAGAGCAGTAGCTTTTTCGAGCTCTCTCTCGTCAACATCAAAACCTTGGACCGTGGCACCTCGATGGGTGAACATGATGCTGGTATGCCCGGGTCCGCACCCGCAGTCCAATATGTGCTGGCCGTTCAGATCGCCCAGCAAACCCAGAGCGTAGTCGTAATAGGTGTATAGGCCGCATGTGGTCAGCCAGAATTCATAGGGCTGATAGTGACCGTCCTCTGTGACCAGTAGGTTCGGGTCAGAAGGAACTGTGTGATTCATAGTTGGTCTCTTGAGGTATTGCCCAAAAAAATGGCAGATCGCACAAAAGGTGGTCAAACAATAATCTCAATTGGCAGCAAATTGCAACGAAGGCGCATCAGAAAAGACACAACCTTGGCCTGAACGCCGCGGGCGGATGTTCCCGCTCCGGGAACAGATCGCGGAAGTCTTCCGGATTGTTGCCGGGTGGAGCTGCACCCGACCCGCGCTCCGATCGGGTCGGGTGCCTGACATCTGCGCTGGTCAGCGAAACAGGTGCGAAGCTCCTGCCCAACCTCCCTAATCGGGCATTTCATGCCCAGGATAGCTGGCAACACCTTCGCGAATGGCAGCAATCACATCGTCTGGAACGTGGATCTTGAACGGGCGGGGTTGGGGCATCTCACTCTGCGGCAACGACAGAGGCGTTGGACGCCCGTGCATCGAGCCTGCGGCGGATCATCTCTGCGATCAGGATACCGGCAGGGGCAGAGCCCCAGATACACACTTGGATCGCCAGCGCATCAACATTGCGAAAGAGCGGATCGATGACAAAAAGAAGAACGCGGAAAATCCAAAAGGACCCCCACATCGAACCGACAAAGCGCCACATCCAAACACGGTGACCGGCTGCATCCCGGCGCCGGATCGCCAAAACGCCCATCACGGCGGTTGCATAAACGAAGGCCGACATTGAGAAGAATCCCCAGGTCGACAATGCTCCGCCATAAGCCGACACCGGACCATGCTGCGCGGCAAGGATCGTGGCACACCCCACGCCGACCGTCAGGACGGCAAAGCTGACGCGTCCGAGGAACGCGTGGTGACGTCCCTGACCTCCAGGGTAGAACATCTGGATATGCATCAGAACAAAGACGATGGAATTGCAGATGATGTGACCCATCAGCAGGGCCGAGCGCATCTGCGGCCCATTTGCGAAGCGATCGTAGAATGCAACGCCCCACGCGGGATGGCTGGTATAGGTTTCGCCCCAGACCGAGCAGGTGTTGTCTGGACAGCTCGCAACAGCGGCAGCGGATTGCGGGTCACTCAGGCCAAAATTGATCAGCACGTCGTAGATACCGACGAAGTTCGCGATCGCTGCCGCCGGGCCGTTCAGCACGTAGCCCAGATTGAGATACAGCATCAGCGCTACACCAAACAAAATCGCCGGCACGAAACGCCCGCGCATCAAGGCGTACACGGCAAGGCCGGCCCAAATCGCCAATCCTGCAAACACCGATATGACACCAAACGGCAGCACCATCTTTTTCTCCCCCCAAGACAAGATGTCGCAAATGCAAGCATGCATGGCAGAAACACTCCGCGCAATGTTTATCGCGACAGCGGCGGTCCCGCGCCGTAGTGCAACGCGTGGTTCTTCAAGCGCCACAGAAACGGTGTGTGCGGCCTATCGGAAGTTTACCCCCGACGGTTGTCCGGCTAGGTTATGAGCCATGTTCGCAGCGCGCCTTTGGGCGATTCAGAAATGCAAATCTTCCACTTCATCCAAGAGAGGTCCGAGAATGCCTGGTGAAGACACCAAAGCAGCCATCAAAGAAATCGATCTCATCTCCAAAAAGATGGAGATGCTCGAAAAGAAGAAGATGAACATCGAGAAGCAAACAATTGCAATCGTCAGGAAGCTCGACAAAGCAAAGGACGAAAAGGAAGAGCGCAAACTGCGATCGGATGCGCTTAAGTCGGATGAGTCGCGTGAGCAGGTCGAGAAAGAACTCGACAAGCTTCATCTCCAAAGAATGAAGGTTATCGAGAAAAAACTCGGATAGTCAGCCCCGGCGAGCTCCGACGTTCTTTGTTGGGGAATGTTGATCTCATCGGTCAAATCCAACACCCTTTTGGCCTCTGAAGGACGCTCGTCGCTTTAGCCGAGAATGTCTGGCTCCTTGCGCAGGATTTCGTGTGCCCAACTGTTGAATGTGCCGTTGACCACAGCGTCCTTCAGAAGAAAATCATGCGCATGTTGCGCCAAATCCGGTTGGATGGCCTGAATGGGCCCGAGTGCGCGCGCGAGAATTTGCATCCGCGCTGCGTTCTCGAACATGATCCCAAGATAGGCCGCCTCTTCGAGTGTTTTGCCGACGGTCAGGTAGCCATGGTTGGCCAGGAGCACGGCGCGTTTGTCCCCGAGCGCACCAGAGATCAATCGACCTTCTTCGTTGGCAACCGGCACACCGGGCCATTCCATGAGGTGTCCGCAATCCTCATGGAACATCGCTGTGTCCATATGCGCGACTTCCAAAGGCTTCCCGGTCATCGACAGCGCTGACGCATAGGTGGGATGTGTATGCACGATGGCTTGCACATCCGGGCGGTGTTCATAGACCCAAAGGTGAAAACGCACGCCGGGGTTCGGAATTTCGTCGCCTTCGACCACATTCAACTGATGATCGACCCGGATCACAGAGCTTTGTGTGACGTTGGCAAAACCGGGTTTCAGCGGGGCGGTCCAGAAAGACTTTGAGTCGTGCCGCACCGTGACTTGCCCGGCAAGCGTCGTGCAGTGCCCCTCTGCGGCAAGTTTCCGGCAGGCCAGCGCGAGTTTGAGCTGGATCGGCCAGTCCTCAGCACCCAACGACCGGTTCAGATCATTATCGACGCGGGCGTGGATGTCGGTATCGCTTTCGCGCAGTGCGGCGTTTTCCATCGCTTTGTCCCGTTGTTGTCAGGGTCTGTGGCGCTGACTCTAAGGCGCCGTTGCGCAGCCGTCTATCTGGCCGTGCTTGGAAGCATCCGACCTCAGTCAATCGCCCGAGGCACGAATGCACAAAGCGGCGGCGACCAGCGCATGCTCACCGGCTTCGTATCCGATGAGTTGCAGCGTGTCGTCATTGGCGAAGGTTCCAGAAACGGTTCCAGTGTCGCCAAAATCGACCATGATCACGCTCTCATTGTCCCAGCCAATTACGCCCTGGAACCGCACCTCTCCGCTTAGCGTCGCGCCACCGCCAGATTGCTCCAGAACGCCCAATGCTTCGTCCACGCTCCAGAAGTATGTGCCTGTGAAGAACTGACCCTCCTGCCAGTCGACTTCGAAGGCCAGCGTCCACGCAATGGGTTCGCCCCGGATCAGGCCCTCGTCGCGCGGGCAGGTCCAGTAACCTGTCACCTCCGGCACCCCTTGCGCGGTCGCGCCGGTTGCAGAGATGAGCATCAAGACCAATAGGGCGAAAACACCCGAGACAAGGCTCCAAAGGTTACTGACAAGCGGACGGGTTCTCATTTCGAAGGCCCCTGGTTGGTTTCATTTGAATGAAACCCTAACAGTTTTGATGGTCCCGCAACATGACTGTGCTTCGCTGCGCGACATTCATGAAACTTTTCGACTAGGCCGGTTGCTCAGTCCTCAGTTCTGCGGCGCATTTGTTCTTAGTTGCGCTCGATTTTCCTGCAAGTCTCTAGTGGTTTGGCGCCAGAAAGGACACCGCGCGTCAGTCCGAGCGCTTTTCCATCGTATTGCCGCGGTCAATTGCAGGCGCTGGAGTCCAGGGCCTGACCCTGGCGCGGAGTTGCAAGATGTCTGGTGCGCGGACATTGCTCTGGTTCATCGCGTTGTTTCGAAGGTTTGCGTATTTGAAGACGCGATGGTTCAGTCATCCTGTCCTGCAGACTTCGTTGGCTTCCAGGTATAGTAATTGTCAAGTTCGTCAGACTGTTCCAGAACAAAGCCGCATGAAATGTAGAAGTCGTTCGCCGGGCTGCCGCGAAGTGCCATCAACCGCACCGGTAGCCCCTTTTGGTGTGCTTGATCCTGAACGGAGGAAACGATTTTACTCCCCAGCCCGCCGCCTTGATGCGTGGGATGGATGTAAACGTGATCAAGGTAAAGGTGATCGCGGCGCGTGCGCACGACATAGAAACCGATCAGATCATTCCCGGCTTGCACGATATGTGTGTCGCGCGCGTTATAGGTCTCAAGAAAGCGATTGCGCGCGCGCTCTGGATCGAACCGCCCAATAGCTTCAAGGCTCGGCCTCATCGCCTCCACGCGGATCGCTGCAAGCCTGGCTGGATCGACGTCCATGGCGTTCGAAATAGAGATATTGCTCATCTTTCGATAATCCGGCGAATGCCAAGAATTCTCAAGCGGCTTTAGCCAATCCAGTCATTCGGTTTCCTCGAGACATTGGTTGAGTTGGGCTCTCAACGGCCATCGGATGCAGCCCGTCCGATTGACCGCTGCGCGGAAACTGTAGACCTCATCGGACTTTCGACAAATGTTTGCTTGCCCAAGCGCCGTTCCCTCGGTAATTGCGCAATAGGGTTGGCGGTGATGCCGGCCAGTGGAGAGTTTATGTCGACGATTGCGGCCCGCCGCTAAGGTCCTTCGAACTGGACCAGATTGAACCAAAGGACTTCCGCGCGTGATGCCGGAAGCCCTCGCGGCTGACCTAAATCAAGAGACAATCCGTTGAATATCTCAAAACGCGAACAGCGTGTTTTGCATGTTCTGGCGCAAGGTGGATCCATCCACGTTGAACGCATGGAAAACGGCAAGGTGCGCGAAGTCTCCTGTTTCACGTGTGATGGCCATGTTTTGGCCGAGTGCTCGCTGAAGCTATTCGATCGCCTCAAGAAGCGGCGTTTCATCAAATCTGTGAATGGACAACCATACCGCGCCACCAAACTCGGTATCCGTTCCGTGAACCCCCAATACAACAATCGTTAAGGAGCGCCCGAACATGACAGACCCGATTATCAAACCTACAACCCCTGACGACATCGCTGGACTTGCGGCGGTGCTCGACAGCACCAAGCTATTCCCGAGTGAGTTGCTGCCCGGCATGCTGGCGCCCGCTTTGGCAGGCGAGACAGAGGCCGTCTGGCTCACTTGCCATCAAGGCGGCGAAGCGGTCGGCCTATGTTTTTCGGTTCCGGAAGAGCTTGCGGATGGCACTTGGAACATGCGCGCGCTTGCGGTTCGGTCAGACCTGCAAGGGAATGGCCTAGGTGCTGCAATCGTCCGCGCGGCGGAACAATACCTAAAAGACGAAGGGCAACGCATCCTGATTGTTGACACCTCCGGCACCGACGATTTCGCTCTTACACGCAAGTTCTACGTCCAAAATGGATATGAGGAAGAAGCCCGCATCCGTGATTTCTGGGCGGACGGAGACGACAAGGTGATCTTTCGAAAAGCGCTATGACTGAAGCTCCCTCCGCTGAAGTGGCGGCGGAGGGAATTCCAATAGCTGCCATTCCAAACTTGTTCAGCCCTTTGATTTTCTTGGATTTGGTCACAGAGACCTACTGAGCGGGTGCAGGTTTGCGCCCACCCTACACCCAATCAAAAATCCAGGTTCTCCACACTCAGCGCGTTTTTCTGGATGAACTCCCGCCGGGGTTCCACCACATCGCCCATAAGCTTGGTGAAGAGATCATCCGCTTCGACCATGTCGTCGACACGCACCTGCAAGAGGGTGCGGGCATCCGGATCAAGCGTGGTTTCCCAGAGCTGATCGGGGTTCATTTCCCCCAAGCCTTTGTATCGCTGCAGGGACAGGCCCTTTTCGCCTTCTTCCAGAATTGCGGACAAAAGGTCCAGCGGGCCAAAGATCAACTGAGATCGGTCCTTGCGGAGCAAGGTGGCCGGTATGTTGTAAACCTCCTGCAAGCCTTTGGTGAAGCTGCCCGTGCGGCGGGCCTCACCAGAGCGCAGCATCGGGCCGTCAAGCGTCCGTACCTCCTCAACGCCACGTAGAATACGCGCCAGCCGAATGCCCTTGTCCTGAGTGATCCGGCCCTGCCAGCCGCGCTCATACTCCAGCGCGATGAGATCAAGCCGGGCTGCGACCAGATCAGCCGTCCCCTGTAGGTCAGCATCCACTGCGCCGGGCACAAAAGCCCCCGCAATAGCGGCCTGTTCCAGAACGTTGCGCGGATAATGCGTGGGGAATGCATCCAGCACGCGCTTGAGCTGGCGGGCCTCATCGACCACACGGATCAGATCTACACCGACGATTTCTTCGCCACTGCCCAGACGCAGGGTTGCACCTTCGACGCCTTGCGCGACGAGGTATTCTTCCATTTCGGTCTCGTCTTTGAGGTATACCTCGGACCGGCCGCGGCTGACTTTGTAGAGTGGTGGCTGGGCGATATAGAGATAACCCCCTTCGATCAGCTCGGGCATTTGCCGGTAGAAGAACGTCAGCAGCAAGGTCCTGATATGCGCGCCGTCCACGTCCGCATCGGTCATGATGACGATCTTGTGGTACCGAAGCTTGGAAATGTCGAACTCGTCGCGCCCGATGCCCGTACCCAGCGCCATGACCATGTTCCCAATTTCCTGGCTGGACAGCATACGGTCGAACCGCGCTCGCTCAACATTCAGGATTTTGCCCTTGAGTGGCAGAATGGCCTGCGTTTTGCGGTCCCTGCCGGTTTGAGCGGACCCACCGGCGCTGTCCCCCTCGACCAGAAAGATCTCGGTGTTGGCGGGGTTCTTGTCAGAACAGTCCTTGAGCTTGCTGCTCAGGAAATTCATGTCCATCGGGTTCTTGCGGCGTGTCAGCTCGCGCGCCTTGCGCGCCGCTTCCCGCGCGAGTGCGGCCTCGATGATTTTGCTGACAATGATCTTAGTTTCGTTGGGGTTTTCTTCGAACCACTCCGCCAGCTTCTCGTTCACGAGGCTTTCAACGGCAGGGCGAACCTCGGAAGACACCAGCTTGTCTTTGGTCTGTGAGGAAAACTTGGGATCAGGCACTTTGACCGACAACACGCAAGTCAATCCTTCGCGGGCATCGTCGCCGGTGAAATTCACCTTCTCGCGCTTTGCGATGCCGCTGGACTGGGCATAATTGTTGATCGTGCGTGTCAGAGCGCCCCGGAACCCGGCCATATGGGTGCCGCCATCGCGCTGCGGGATGTTGTTGGTAAAGGGCAGCACGGTCTCGTGATAGCTGTCGTTCCACCACATCGCGATTTCGACCCCGATGTCATCACGCTCGCCCGTGATGAAAATCGGTTCTGCCATGATGGAGGACTTGGAGCGATCAAGATACTTGACGAATTCACGTACACCGCCTTCGTAGAACAGCTCTGAATGCAGCGGTTCTGCCGGGCGTTCATCGATCAAGATGATCCGCACGCCGGAATTCAGGAAGGCCAATTCACGCAGCCGGCGCTCCAAAACTTCGAAGGAGTAGTCAAGGTTGCTGAAGGTGTCTGTGGACGCGAGAAACCGCACCTCTGTGCCGCTGCGTCCATTCGCGTCGCCGACAACTTTGAGGTGTTCGACCGTCTCGCCATGTTCGAACCGTGCAAAGTGCTCTTTATCGTCCCGCCAGATACGGAGTTCCAGCCAGACCGACAGCGCGTTTACAACAGACACGCCGACCCCGTGCAAACCGCCGGACACTTTGTAAGAGTTGCTGTCGAACTTACCGCCGGCGTGCAGCTGGGTCATGATGACTTCGGCTGCGGAAACACCTTCTTCTTCGTGAATCCCCACGGGAATGCCGCGACCGTTGTCGCTGACCGACACACTGTTATCCGCATGGATTTTGACCGTTACGGCATCAGCATGACTTGCCAGAGCCTCGTCGATCCCGTTGTCGACCACTTCATACACCATGTGGTGCAAACCGGAGCCATCATCGGTGTCGCCGATATACATGCCGGGGCGTTTGCGGACCGCCTCTAAGCCTTTGAGAACTTTAATGGAATCCGCGCCGTATTCTTCCGGCGTCTGAGTGTTTTCGGACATCCGAAAATTCCTTCGTATTTTTGTCATTATATACGATTTCTGGTGGGGATTGTCACGTGCCTGCCCCATATTTTGTGTCAGGTGAAGGGTATCACCACGCCCACGCAAATCAGCAACCAGCCTGCAACCAAATTCGTTCGCCGCAGCGCCGTCGGAGACGACAAAAACCTTCGGATGCGATCAATGAACAAGGCCAACAGGAGATTGCCGATCAGGGGGAAGATCACCGACAGAACCAGAATGGCCGCAATGTCGGGTCTGGTGATGGTGCTCATGTCAAAGAACCCAGGCAGTACGCCCATGTAGAACAAAATCGCCTTCGGGTTGCCGAGAATGGCCGCGACGCCGGCGGCGAAACCTGCTAAACGCCCGGGGCGCGTCAGTTGCGAATTCGCGCTGATCTTGTTTCCGGCTGTGCGGATCTGTGTCCAGCCCATCCAAAGAAAAACAGCGCAGGCCACCCAGCGCATTATGTCCATCAGACCGGACACCTCGGTCACGACCCAGCTGACCCCAAGAATGGCGACGAGCGGCCAGATCACATCGCCGACAGACACCCCAAGCGCCAGGGGCCACGCAGCCGCAAAGCCACCAGACATTGACCGCGCCAGGATAGCCAACCAGACCGGACCGGGCGTCAGGAACAGGATCAGGAGCGCACCTGCATAGAGCGTCATCTCCCAAACGGTGATCGTCATGTCGCGTCTGCCCCCGGGATCAGGCTGCTGACGGGTTTCACGAGGCCTTTCCAGAACTGTGCTTTTGGTCCTGGATGCCGCGCTGCTGTCGTGTGGTTACCCGCCATGGCTCTTTGTGACCAAAGACAAACCATCTTTCTCGGTGACTTCGACGTATTGCGCCCGGTCCTCGAGCCCGGCAAACAGCTCGACCCCGGTGCCGGTCATCCAAGCCTGTGCCTGCAGGGCGCAGATTTCGTCGTAGAGCGCTGCGCGCCTGCCTGCGTCCAGATGCGCGGCCACTTCATCAAGCAATAGGATTGGCGGTGTCCCGACCTGTTGGCTGAGCGCACGGGCATTTGCCAGGATCAATGATATCAGAAGCGCCTTTTGCTCTCCGGTCGAGCAATCCCGTGCGGCCACACCCTTGGCCGCATAGACCCCGTGCAGATCGGACCGGTGTGGTCCGACAAGCGTACGGCCGGCAGCGAGGTCCCGGGCTCTGCTGTCTGCCAGCGCGTGACGCAGTTCTGCCTCGCTGTTGGGCATCTCCCCTTCGGTTTGGCCCAACTCGAGATCAGCGACCGGAAAGGCGGTTTCGGCTTCGGACTGCGCGGTCACCAGAACAGACACCGTACGTGCGCGCGCCACGTGTATCAGATGGCCCGCCTGAGCCATTTGCATTTCGAGAGCGCCATACCAGGCGGGGTCACGCACTTGCTCTTTGAGTAAGCGATTGCGCTCTCGCATTGCTTTTTCATAGGTCAGTGAGGCTTCGGCATGGGAAGGTTCGAAGCTCAGGGTCATGCGATCCAGAAAACGCCTGCGCCCTTCGGTTCCCTCGGTCCACAGCCGGTCCATGGACGGGACCAGCCAAAGGACACGCGCGATCCTGCCGAGCGCAACCTGACTGGCCTGTTTGTCATCAATGCGGATCTGACGCGCCGCACCGTTTTCCGACCAGGTCTCAATTTCGTGCGCGCGGTCTGGTGTCTGGGCTATGGCGCTGATTTTCCAACCCAAAGCTTCGGGCCGGCGGGTCATTTCCTCGGCGCTGGCGCGGCGCAGGCCGCGGCCCGGCGACAGCAGTGAAACGGCCTCCAGAATGTTGGTCTTTCCGGCCCCGTTTGGTCCGAAAATGGCAACGGGCCGCTGATCGATATCCATCCGGGCCAGTTTGTGCGAACGGAAATGCGACAGCGAAAGGGCGGTCAGCGCAAGCGCCATTCCTTTGCCTTTCCCTCTGCTCGAGGTCTCGTCGCCGACATCTTCGGCGACGCCGGCCTAGACGCGCATCGGCATAACAACATACACGGCGCTTTGGTCATTGCCTTCCCGCATCAGCGTTGGGTCACCGGCGGAATTGAACATGAAAACAGCGTTTTCCCGATCCACCTGACTTGCAATTTCCAGCAGGTACTTGGCGTTGAAACCAATTTCCAGTTTGTCGTCGCCATAGGCCACGGCCAGTTCTTCTTCGGCTGCCCCGCTGTCGGGCGCATTGACGGACAGGACCAAGCGGTCTTCGTCCAGTTGCAGCTTGACCGCGCGCGAGCGTTCCGAACTGACAGTTGCGACCCGATCTACGGCTTGCGCAAATTCGCTCGCATCCACTTCCAGACGTCTAGTGTTGGCCTGCGGGATGACGCGTGTGTAGTCCGGGAATGTTCCGTCGATGACCTTGGAGGTCAGGGTGATATCTGGTGTGGCAAAGCGCACTTTGGTCTCACTGACAGAGACGGCAATTTCCATGTCGTCTTCTTCTAGTAGTTTGCGCAGCTCTCCCACTGTCTTGCGCGGGACGATAACGCCCGGCATGTCTGCGGCCCCGTCCGGTAAATCCGTGTCGATCCGGGCCAGTCGGTGACCGTCGGTTGCCACGCAACGCAGCACCTGCCCGCCATCGCTGTCAGCGACATGCATGTAAACGCCGTTGAGATAGTAACGAGTCTCTTCCGTGGAAATTGCGAATTTGGACTTGTCGAACAAACGGCGAAGGACAGCAGCGGGGGCTGAGAAGTTGGATTGATACTCAGAGGACGCCATCACCGGGAAGTCCTCTTTTGGCAGAGTCGTCAGTGAGAAGTTCGAGCGCCCCGCTTCTACCGTCAGGCGGCCCGCTGCGGCATCTGCCGACAACGACACAAGCGCGCCATCTGGCAGTTTGCGGACAATCTCATGCAGTGTTGTGGCCGCCACTGTTGTCGACCCGGCCCGCTCGACCTGTGCAATAGCTTTGTCGACCACTTCGATGTCGAGGTCCGTCGCACGAAACTGGACATGTTCGCCCTCGGCTTCGATCAGCACATTCGCAAGAATCGGAATTGTATTGCGCCGCTCGACAACCGACTGGGCCTGGGCCACCGCCTTGAGCAACGTGCCGCGTTCTATGCTGATCTTCATGTCCGTTCCTCCGCTCCGCCGGGGAGGGCAACGTAACCGTTTACCCCCGCAGCACAAGGCCTTTGTGAATTTCTCCGTTGGTTTCTCGGGAGCGTCAAGCCCGACGCGCTGTCAGCGTGTGCTTCGGGTCACAACCGTTGATTTGCACGCACAGATCAAGTCATGGCAGAGTTGAAACTGACCAACGTGGGAGGGCGCCTTGGGACTGACCAAACGGGCGGCAAAAGACGCTTCCGAACAGTATTGGGAAGAAGGTTACGCAGTGGTCCGTCAGTTCATCGACGGCGATGAACTACAAGCGCTGCGGGCCGAGACAGCGCGCATGTATGACGAAGGCCTGAAGCACCACGCTACGTGGCGCCACGGCAACCTGGCCTTCGAAATCCTTCCCGAAGCGGACTTTGGTCAGCGCTATGTCATTCAGGCCTACTGGATGTCCTGGATGTCCGAATACTTCGAGAAGTTCCGCCGCTCAGAACCGTATTTGGCTCTTCTGGAACCGATCCTCGGGCCGGACATCAAACAGGTGGCCCAACAAATTCACTGGAAACCTCCGGGTGCCGGCCTGACGGGATACCGGTTTCATCAGGATCTGCGGTTTCGGGTCGCCCGCGAGGCCTATCGCGACATTGAAAACTCGACGGTGACGGCTGGACTGGCCGTCGACCCATCGACGCGGGACAACGGGTGCCTGCAGGTCGTACCGGGCTCGAACAAACTCGGGTATCTTGGTCTGTCGGACACTGGCGACGGCGAAATCATGAAGGGCCTGACGGCCGACGAAGAATTGCGCGCGGTCGGCCTGAATCCAGATGACATTGTGTGGCTAGAGCAGGATCCTGGCGATCTCGCAATCTGGGGCCTTCTGACGGTGCATGGTTCCTTGCCGAACACCTCCCAACAGGATCGGGCATTTGCGATTTCCAGCTATGTGCGCGCGGCCAACGCGGATCGGGGCGAATGGGCGTTCCGGGGCGGGGTCTCAACCCCGCTCGGTGCCACGCCGCAACTGTGCAAGTTCGAGGAACTGCACGACCGACCGGAGCCACACTACGTCGAGGACCGTTGGTACGATTGAGCGGGTTGAGTGTTGGCGGAGCAGCTCAGGCGCGGCGCTTCAGCGCCAGATCAGGTCCAAGGATGGTCCCTGCGTGATCCTGCAGATAGATTTTGAGCCACGGCGTGAAGCGCTCCGGATGCTGCTCCACTTCCGACAGCAGTGAGCCGTAATCCACCCAGCGGGTGGCCATGACCTCTGCGGGATTGGGGTTCATTTCGAGATCTTTCGGCGCTTCGGCAAGGAATACATCGACCAATTCGTGCTCGATCATGTCGTTGCCGACCGCGGCGCGGTACTCCAGGCGCTCGCGGAACTGCGGAACCAGTCCGGTTATCCCAAGCTCTTCGCGAAGTCGTCGGATTGCGCAGGTCAGCGCGTCCTCTTCCCACTCGGGGTGCGTGCAACAGGTATTCGCCCAGAGTTGCGGCGTGTGATACTTGCCCGCCGCGCGCTGTTGCAAAAGGATCTCGGTTCCTCGGGTCACGAAGACGGACACAGCCTTGTGCCGCAGCCCAAGCTTGTGCGCCTCCAGCTTTTCCACCGGTGTGAGATCACCGTTCACCCAGGCCGGGATCATGATCGTCATTTTTTTCGTTCGCCGCGCGGGCGCGTGATCTTTGCCACGGTTCCGCACTTCGCTACCAGAATTGCCATGCGCCTTACCTCAATTCGTTCACTGCACCGCCGCCCGGTTCTGGGCCTTGCGTGTCGACATTGGGATCGGCGCTGAATTGGCCGACGCCGGTCCATGGACCGATACTGGGCGCTGCGACAGGATGCAACCTCCCTCCCTAGTAGTTTGATCGCCTGCGGCGCCATAGCATGAGACAAATCAAATTGTCGTGGAATTCTCCGGTTGCTTCGGGGGTGCGTCACCGGTGCAGTTGACAGTGCACCACCGGCATTACTTTAGTGTGGCGCGAGCCTTTAAGGAGAAAACTCATGAAGCCAACGATTGCGCTCTTGATCGCCGGTCTCGCGGCGCTGCCGGCCTATGCCGAAGGCGACGCAGCCAAAGGCGAAAAGGGATTCAACAAGTGCAAAGCCTGCCACATGATTGTTGCCGACGATGGCACCGAAATTCTGAAAGGCGGTCGAACCGGACCAAATCTCTATGGGATCATTGGCAGGACGGCAGGCACCGTTGAGGGGTACAAATACGGCACCGGTCTGATTGCTGCCGGCGAAGCAGGCCTCGTCTGGGACGAAGCGAACTTTATCGAATATGTGACGGACCCGCGGGCCTTCCTGCGGACCACGCTTGATGACAACGCGGCCAAGTCGAAGATGGCCTTCAAACTAAAATCGGGTGGGGAGGACATTCTGGCCTATCTGATCAGCGTCGGTCCCGCCCCGACCAACTGACGTCGCCGATCAAACAAACCTGCCCGGGGCCGCCGCATACGTGGTGGCCTCGGGTTTATTTTTTCTGGAAGTATCCGTTCTGAGAATTGTCGGAGGCGCGACTACCCGCTGGACTGGCTCCAGCACGGCAGGACATCACCTGGCGCAGGCGTCGCATGATAAACTCCGCGAGCGATTGCCCGACTGAGGCAGATCGCCGCCGCGTGCCCAATCACTGTCAGATCCCGCTCGCCCTTTTCCATCGGTACCGCGCCGGTGCTGACCGCGAACACTAAATCACCATCACCGGGTGAGTGCGCCGGTACGGTTGCGCGCCCCACGCCATCATGTGCAGCAATCGCGACGCGCTGACATTCAGCCTTAGTCAGTTGGGCATTTGTGGCAACGATTGCGATTGTCGTGTTCGCGCCGGATTGTAGCGCCATGGCCTGAAACTTTCGGCTTTCCAACTGACGCCCCAGACCCGATGTCGGGTCGGGGCCAAGCCCACCGAATTCACCGTCAATTTCGTATGGAGCGGCCCAAAAATGACGCTCTCCGGGCGTGGTGACGCTGCCCATGGGGTTGGCTGCGACCAGCGCGCCAACCGTGATCCCAGATCCAATCGAGAGGGACGCGGATCCAAGGCCCCCTTTGATCATTGCGGTGAGTGCACCCGTGCCTGCACCAACAGAACCGAGCCCAAACTCGGTGTCCGCAGAATCGAACGCGGCGCGGCCCAGGGCGCGGTAAGGGTTCTCATCCCAATCCTTTTCACCACCGTTCAGCAGATCAAAAATGATTGCACCTGGGACCAGCGGAATGATGGCGGAACCGACACGGAAACCGCGTCCCGCGGCGCGAAGCCCATCGACAACGCCCGAACACGCATCCAGCCCATAAGCCGAACCGCCTGACAGGACGAGCGCATCAATCTGAGCCACTGATTTGTCTGGCGCCAGCAAGTCAGTTTCGCGGGTGCCGGGCGCTCCGCCCATGACGTGCACCGAGGTGGTGAAACGGGCGTCGCTGGTCAGGACAGTTGCACCGGATTTCAAAGTGTCATCTTGCGCATTGCCAACGAGCAGACCGGGGACATCGGTGATCAGGTTTTTTGGCCCCGGCGTCATGCGCCTGGTGACCCCATACCGCCGCAACACCGACGCCTAAACACAACGTCCACCATCAACTTCCATCGCAACGCCTGTAATCATACTGGCGTCCTCCGAGCACAAGAAAGCAGCTGCGTTGCCCAGGTCTTCGGGTTGCGAAAACCGTCCCAGCGGAATGGTCGACAGGAACTTGGCACGCATCTCAGGGGTGTCTTCGCCCAGGAAGGTCTTGAGCAGCGGCGTCTCCCCGGCAACCGGATTCAGAGCGTTCACCCGGACGCCGAACGGTGCAAGTTCCACAGCCATGGTCTTGGTTGCGGTGATCATCCATCCTTTGGACGCGTTGTACCAGTTCAGGTTGGGGCGCGGGGATACCCCGGCAGTCGAAGCCACGTTCAGAATGGCGCCGGTTCGGCGGCTTTTCATATGTGGGACAAGCGCCCGTGCAGTAAGGAAGACCGACTTGGCGTTGACGGCAAGCACGCGGTCAAAGTCTTCTTCACTGATGTCTTCGAGCGGGCCGGGCAAGTGCGTGACACCCGCATTGTTCACCAGAATGTCCAGGTGGCCAAAGCTCGAAAGCGCGTTGTCAGCCATGGTCTGAACCGCGCCGGCATCCGCAACGTTCACAGTCTGCGCAACCGCATCTGCACCAAGATCGGCTGCCATGTCGGCGGCGGCTTCTCCGTTGATGTCCGCGATCATAACGCGGGCTCCATCGTCCAGAAACTTCCGCACAATACCGGCTCCGAAGCCTGATGCCCCGCCGGTCACGATGGCGGTTTTGCCTTGAAGTTTCATGTCAATCTCCCGTTTGCCCGGACAGTATCAAGCTGGGCAGAATGCTCAACCAGGCTCAATCGTCGCTCACACGGCCGCGGAGCGACTTGATGTCGCCACGCGCCTTCTTGGCTTCCAGCCGTCGTCGAACCGATGCTTTTGTGGGCTTGGTGGCGATCCGGCGTTTCGGCGCAATCAGCGCTCGGCGGATCAGATCGGCAAGCCGTTGGCGCGCGAGATCACGGTTGCGGGCCTGGCTGCGTGTTTCGTCGCATTGCAGGACAAGTGCCCCCTCGCTTGTCCAGCGGCGTCCGGCCAGACGTTGAAGGCGTCGCTTGACGGGATCGGGCAGGGACGGGGAACGTGCGGCTTCGAACCGCAGCTCTACCGCTGTAGCCACCTTGTTGACGTTTTGTCCGCCTGGTCCCGACGCGCGCATAAAACTCTCGGTGAGTTCCCAATCCTGAATGCTAATGTCGTCGTTGATCCGCAGCATGGCTCTGTCCTACACCGCGTCGGGGCACAGAAAAAGGGCCATCCGGATCGCCGGACGGCCCTTTCGAAAGTGTGAGGAGGTGGGGTCGGTTAGACCAACTCCTGATCGGTTTGGGCGGCGATCGCCGCGCGGGGTCGCCCTAGCAGGCCACCTCCCAAACTGTCCCGACACCTCTCTCCAATGACTTTCTCGACACTGGATCACCTCCTTTCGATTGTTGAACCTGAAGGCAGCCTGCCATGGCTTTTCAAATTCACCAAAGGAATTCGTCAGATCAGTTGGGTCGTGTTGTTGATGCGCTCAACAATCAGGCGGAACGGGATCAGCGCAATGAGGGCCAGTGTCAGTTTGACAAGCCAGTCTGCGACGGCCAACGACATCCAAAGCGGTGCAATCGGCCCAACGCCCAGCATGGGCAGCGCTTCATTGGCCCAGCCAACGTCGTTCGATGGGTCAAGCCAGACAAACTGTGCCGAGAATGCGAGCGAAAAGAAAATCATCGTATCCACCGTGGACCCCACCAGCGTGGACGCCAGCGGAGCGCGCCACCAAACCCCTTTGCGCAGCGCCGAGAAGATGCCCACATCGAGCAGCTGCGCTGTAAGGAACGCCAAGCCCGATGCAACGGCAATCCGAAAGGTCACCAGCGGCCCGAACTCGCCCATGATCTGGGTTCCGATCAACGAACAGAAAACACCAACCAGAAAACCAACAACGACAACAACGCGCGCAGGGCCCGCGCCATAGACGCGGTTCATGATATCGGTCACCAGAAAGGCCAGCGGATAGGTGAATGCACCCCATGTGAGCCAGTTCCCGAACAGAAACTGCACAAGAATGTTCGAGGTCACCACGATGGCGGCCATGGCAAGGATGCCAGGAAGATGCGCGCGTGTCATTTCGTTTCCCGTTTTGACAAGGTTGCGGGGACTTGAGCCGGTCAACTGCCGGGGGCAGTGCGCGCCCTATCGGGTTGTGGTGTTGGGTGCAAGCTATTGTGAGCGCAAAACCGAACTGCATTGTGCCGGTAGGTCCGCAAGATAGTACTCGCGGCGCGGCTTTGGTGGCGGCGCGTTCGGATCGGGCGGCTTGGGTGGTGGCGGGTTGATGATGTTGTTCACCCATTGCTGCGCTTCCGCGCACCCGTCGCCTTTAGGAGGCGGGTCCTGATCGACGCAGCCACGGGCGCCTTTGGGACAAGCCAGCCGAACGTGGAAATGGTAGTGATGCCCGTACCAGGGGCGGATCTTGCGCAGATACCTCCGGTTGCCCTTTTCGTCATTGCACATCTGCACTTTGGCGCCGGGGAAAACAAAGATCCGGGCGACGCGTTTGTCCTTGGCTGCGGCCCGGATGATCCGGTGGTGCGCACGCGACCAGTTTTGGTTTACGAACGCACCCTGGGCCCGCCGCAACGAAATCGAAGAGATGTTTTCGCGCTGATTGCGGCTCAGATTGATCCGCGACGCCGGCAGCATCCAGATATCCGCATCCAGTCCGATCTGATGGCTGCGATGACCTGACAACATCGGGCCGCCGCGTGGCTGGCTGATGTCCCCGATGTAGAGCCCTTTCCAACCCGGTTGCTCAGCGGCGAAGGCACTCAGTTTCACCAGGAAGTCGATGGTTTCGGGATGACCCCAGTTCCGATTTCGCGAAAGGCGCATGGCCTGCCAGGTTGGTCCGGTTTCCGGAAGCTGCACGGCACCGGCGACACAGCCCTTGGAGTAGCTGCCAAAGGGTGCCGGAGCCTGTCGGGACGCCGCATTCTTGGCCCCGAACAGTTGCTTGGCCAGCGGTTCGGCGTGCGCAGGTATCGCAAGGCCACAGCTAAGGGCCACGAAGGTCAGAAAATGCAGCAGTCTCATGTCGGCTGATCTCCTTCGGCTTTCACCCAGATTAGCAGAACGAGGCCAATCAGGAACAGCAGGATGACCGGGGATATCCCAAGCCGTGCACTGCCGGTTGCGGTTGTGACGATCCCAATCAGGGAGGGCGCAATGAAGGCGGTCGCCCGCCCCGACAGACCGTAGAGGCCGAAATACTCAGTTGGAGAAGCCGGGTCGGAATGGCGGACCATCAAGCTGCGGCTGGCAGCCTGAACGACCCCGCCCATTCCGCCAATCATGACGCCGCAACCAAAAAAGACGATATCCGGCAGGTTGGATCCATCGGCCAAGGGTATGCCAAAGAACTGTGTGCGCGACATCGAAACGATGATCACGCAGACAACAATCAGAACCCAGATGGCCCCGACGATCACCGGTTTTGGCCCGATCCGGCGGTCGAGGCGCCCCCCTAGCCAGCTGAAGATCACCGAAGAGATCAGAGCGACGATCCCAAACACGCCGATCTGCGTGATTTCCCATTGCAGGACCAGCACGGCATAAACTCCGCCGAAGCCGTAAAGCCCGTTGAGGGCATCGCGATAGAACATTGATGAGCCCAAGTAGGCGGATAGGCTCAGACGCTTGACGAGACTCTTGACCAGCGCGGTGAGCATCGCGAGCGCCGTGCCAAAGCTGGCACGTGTGCCCTTTGATGGAGCATCCCGCACCCACAGGAAATACGGGATCATGAACACGATGTACCAGATCGCGGTGATGGGGCCGACGGCACGCGTTCCTTCCTTCATAGCGCCATTCAGCCCGAACGCGGGATCAAGCCCGATCAGCGTTTTTCCGTTGCCCTGCTCGGCAAAGAAAAGCAGCAGGATCAGCAGCGATATGAACCCGCCCGCATAACCAAAAGCAAAGCCTGAACCCGATATGCTGCCGATCTCTTCGTCCGTGCCAAGGCTTGGCAGCTGAGAATTGGTGAAGATCAGCGCATACTCCGCGCCGATGAACCCAAACCCGAATGCGGCCAGCATCCACAACATGTTTGATCCATCCGGCAAGGTGTACCAGAGCGTCCAGGCCCCGATCACATACATGCAGGAGAACCCGAACACCCAAGGCACGCGGCGCCCGGAGCTGTCGGCCAGTGCGCCCAGAAGCGGCGCTCCGAACCCAATGATGAGCCCGGTGATGGTCAGGCAAAGCGCCCACACGCTTTGGGCCCGCGCATCCGCCGCATCGTCGGTCAACCCAAGTGACAGGTAATGCTCGGCGGCAACGCTGGCAAAGTAGGGCCCGAATATGAACGTCACCAGAAGGGTATGGTAGGGCTGGCTGGCCCAGTCGAAAAAGTACCAGCCCCAGATGCGCCTGCGCGTCGATATTTCGGCCATGCCCGCCTCTCAGTTTATGGCGGGATATGAACGTGGAAAGGGCGATGACGCAAGCGTGGCGTGCTGCATCTTGCCCTTTGGGACCTGGCAGACTAGGTGATTGGCGTCGCGAAAAAGGATCAAACCCATGCAATCTCTGTTTCAAATCCTGATGCTGATCCTGGATGTGGTATGGTTCTTTATCATTGCGCATGTCATCATGAGTTGGTTGATCAACTTCCAGGTGCTAAATACGCGGCAGCAACTCGTTGCCCAGATCTGGTATGGGCTGAACCGGTTGCTGGAACCGATGTACGCCCCGATCCGACGCATTCTGCCGCCGATGGGAGGGCTTGATCTGGCGCCTTTGGTTGCGCTGATTGCGGTTTATGCGCTGCGGATCATTCTGGCCAACAACGCTTCAGCCTTTTTCTGATCGCTACGGGATGTCGCGGACCGGGTCGCGCTCTGCACTTGTTCACCGAAAGTTAGTGTGTGAGTGTTCGCTCTAAGAGCAGAGACAATGACCCAGTATTGAGGCAGCCCCTATGTCCGAGGCCCCGGCGCAATTGCGCGACGTCTTTGGATTCGACGCCTTTCGTCCCGGCCAGCGAGAAATCGTCGAGGCTGTGACCGAGGGCGAAAACGTCCTTGCCATCATGCCCACAGGGGGCGGCAAGTCTTTGTGCTTTCAACTGCCTGCGCTCTTGCGCGACGGCGTCACCGTTGTGGTTTCGCCGCTGATCGCACTGATGCGGGATCAGGTGCGCGCGTTGCAAGCGGCGGGTGTGGCCGCCGGCGCCTTGACGTCGGGCAACACAGACGAGGAAAATGACGCCGTCTTTGCGGCGCTGGACGCGGGCAACCTGTCCCTGCTCTATTTGGCTCCTGAACGATTGTCCGGTGCGCGGACCCTGCTGAAGCGGATCGGTGTCGGGTTGATCGCGGTGGATGAGGCCCATTGCGTCAGTCAGTGGGGGCATGACTTTCGCCCGGACTACCTGCGCATTGGCGAGCTGCGTCGCGCGCTCGGCGTGCCGCTGGCGGCGTTCACGGCGACCGCAGATGCAGAGACACGGGATGAAATTGTCGAGAAGCTCTTCGACGGCGTGCCGCCTCAGACTTTTTTGCACGGATTTGATCGGCCGAACCTTCACCTCGCCTTTGCGGCCAAGGACGGGCCCAGGCAGCAGATACTGAACTTCGCCGCAGCCCGCAAAGGACGCTCTGGCATCGTCTATTGTGGAACGCGGGCCAAGACTGAGAGCCTTGCAGCAGCGCTGGCGCAGGAGGGGCACGCGGCCTGCCACTATCACGGAGGCATGGAGGCGGAGGATCGCCGCAGTGTCGAAGCACGATTTGCGCGCGAAGACGGGCTGATCGTGGTGGCCACGGTTGCGTTTGGGATGGGCATAGACAAGCCCGACATACGATGGGTGGCCCACGCCGACCTGCCGAAGTCGATTGAGAGCTACTATCAGGAGATCGGACGCGCTGGGCGCGATGGAGCCCCGGCGGAGACGCTGACCCTGTTCGGCCCAGATGACATTCGACTTCGCAGGTCGCAAATCGACGAAGGGCTGGCACCTCCGGAGCGTCGTACCGCGGACCATGCGCGCCTGAACGCCTTGTTGGGCTTGGCGGAAGCGCTGGAATGCCGCCGTCGTGGGCTGCTGGGGTACTTCGGGGAAGACAGTCCATCTTGTGGAAATTGTGACCTTTGTGATCGCCCCCCAGACGTGTTCGACGGGACAACCGCCGTCCGCAAGGCGCTGTCGGCCATTCTTCGGACCGACGGGTGGTTCGGCGCCGGGCATCTGATCGACATTCTAACCGGTACAATGACCGAGAAGATCAAAGCGCGTGGGCACGATCAGTTGCCAACATTTGGTGTCGGTGCGGAGTACGACAAACGGCAATGGCAGGCGGTTTTCCGGCAGATGATGGGGCATGACCTTGTCCGCCCGGACCCGGCGCGCCACGGCGCGTTGCACATGACCGACAGCGCTCGCCCGATCCTGCGCGGAGAGGCTCAAATCACCTTGCGCAAAGACAGCATCGTGCGGGCGTCACGAAGGCCTGCGGTCAAGGCGCTGGTGTCAGACGAAGATGCGCCTTTGTTGTCTGCGCTGAAGGCGAAACGCCGCGCACTGGCCGAAGCAGCCAAAGTCCCGGCCTACGTGATCTTCACCGACCGAACATTGATTGAAATGGCGGAACAGCGTCCCAAAACCCTAGACGCGATGGCGCGGATCAGCGGAGTGGGGGCCAAAAAACTGGAGCGTTTTGGGTCGGCCTTCCTGGAAGTTATCAATGGTGCAACGCAGGAGGTGCACCCCGTGCGCCGCAAGCTCGCAGTGCAGGGCGCTGGCGCAATCTATGATCAACTGCTGGCAGTTCAGGCGGGTCTCGCGCGCGGTACTGAGGGCATAGATAAACCGCTGAGTTGTTCTGCCGCCCAACTGGCACGCGTGGCTCAATTGCGCGACACCGATGAGGCAGGGATCGAACGGGTCCTTGGGGAACGCCGAGCGGAACGATTTGCTGCGGCGTTTCTGGACGTTCTTCGGGCGGCGAGCTAAATCCTTTAGAAGCAAACAAGAGGGGGCAAACCATGCTTGTGGTGATCTCGCCGGCCAAGCGGCTGGATTGGGCAGAGCGCGACGTGTCTGTGACGGAACCGGATTTCCAGCAAGACGCGATCCGGTTGGCCCGGACAGCGAGAAATCTGACTCTGAAAGACCTTCAAAAGCTCATGGACATCAGCCCTGATCTGGCGCGGTTGAATCGTAACCGGTTTCGAGCGTTTCAGGATGCGCCGGATTTGACAGAGACGCGACCGGCTGCACTGGCCTTTGCCGGAGACACCTATCTGGGATTGGAAGCAAGCTCGCTGGATAAGGAGGAGCTTGACTGGGCGCAGGACCATCTTCGAATTCTGTCTGGGCTTTATGGATTGCTTCGCCCTTTGGATGCCATTCAACCGTATCGTCTGGAAATGGGCAGCCGTCTGAAAACCCGGCGCGGCGCATCGCTTTATGCCTATTGGCGCGATGAGTTGACCAAAGCGCTGAATGCGCAGGCGAGCGCCACGGACAGCGACATTCTGATCAACTGCGCCAGCCAGGAGTATTTCGGGGCCGTCAAACCAGAGTTGTTGAAGCCGCGCCTGATCACCCCCGTGTTCAAAGAGGACAAGGAAGGTGATTTGCGGGTCGTGAGCTTCTTCGCCAAGCGCGCGCGGGGCGCCATGGCCCGGTTCGTGATCCAGAATCGACTGACGAACCCCCAGGCACTGACCGACTTCGATCTGGGCGGGTATGCTTACCGGGCCGATCTGTCCACGCCGGACGAGCCTGTGTTTGCGCGCCCCTATGTCGCCGCGGGACAGGCCGCCTGAACAATGGGCGCCAGGCTGCTGGGTTGAAGGCATGGATGTACACTTGTCCTGCAATGACCCATAAGATGGTCAAGTCGCAGTGCCTTGGGCCGAAAAGCGGCAGGAACCCGTAAGTACTCTTCCAGCGCCAGGCGTGTTGTGCCGAACCAGACGTCCAAGATGAACCCGCGCACGATCGTGGCAGCGACAAGCGGCAATGTCTTGGAGTGGTACGACTTCACCACATACTCGTTCCTGGCGCCAATCCTCGGCACAGTGTTCTTCCCTTCCGACAACAGCGCCACGTCGCTGCTGTCAGCGTTCGCGGTTCTGGCCGTTGGATATCTGGCGCGCCCGCTTGGCAGTCTGGTTTTTGGCTACATCGGGGATCGGTACGGGCGAAAGCCTGCAATGACGATATCTGTCATTCTGATGGGGCTGGGGGCCTTTTTGATCTCCGTCCTGCCGACGCCCGATCAGATTGGGGTTACGGCGTCTGTCTTGCTGATCGCAATCCGCATCGTTCAGGGCATGTCCGTGGCCGGAGAATACACAACGTCCGGGGTGTTGCTGATCGAGCAGGCTGATCCCCGCAGACGAGGCTTTGTGGGGGGCTGGATCGCGCTGGCCATGATGTTTGGATGCGTCGCCGGGTCCGGTGTGCCGGCCTTGCTCAGTACATTCCTGACGGATGCACAAATCCAGTCATGGGGTTGGCGTTTGCCCTTTTTTGGAGGATCCCTGATCGCGGTCTACAGCGCCGTCCTGAGGTGGAATTTGACGGAATCCGATGTTTTCACTGCGATGAAGGATCAGATCAAATCCCCGGTGGTCGACGCGTTTAAGAACCATTGGAGACTTATCCTGCGGATTGTGGTCCTTCTGATGCCAACCGCGATCATCTACTTTGTGATTTTCGTCTATGCCGCGTCTTATCTGACCGAAGAGATGCACTTCTCGACAGCGCAGGCCCTGGATATCACGACGATCAATCTGATTGTGATCGCCGTTCTGTCTATTGCAATCGGTCGGTTGTCTGACCGGATCGGTCGCCGTCTTGTGTTCTTGATCGGAGCCATCGGGACGTTGCTGTTTGCCTGGCCACTCTGGAGCCTGATGCATCAGCAGAGCATCTATCTGGTTTTTCTGGGCCAGTTGGGCTTCTCGGTTTTCAATGCCATCGGATGGGCGCTTTCGATCACCGTGCTGGTCGAAATGGCCCCCCCGAAACTGCGCTGCAGCACCGTGTCGATCGGGTACAACGCCGCGATGGCAATCTTTGGCGGGACGACGCCCATCATTGCGACCTATCTGGTCACAAGGACATCGGATGACTTCGCCCCGGTTTATTATGTGATGGGTGCGACTCTGCTCTCGCTTATCGTCATTCTGCGGATGCCAAAGTTCACCGATCGGTGAAAGACAGATCAATCTGACCCACGAGGGTGATCGTCTGGACCCCAAAAAGGGTCGCCGAGCCAAATCAAGCGCGGCTGTGACGCCAAGGTGCCGAACGGTGGGTGCGTTCAGGCGCGCAAAGTGTTTGCCGCTTCCGCGATCTCGAAACCCGCGTTGACGGCCTGATACTCAGGGCGTGGCGGGTGCAACGATAAGTCTATGTGGCGATGAATCCAGTTGCGTGCGCTGAGTTGCTTCAGGGTTTGCGACAGGGCGCGATCCGTCACCGGGGCAAGGTTGTTCTTGATGTCCCCGAAGAACCTGGGCTGTTCGCATACGGCCAGTACCGGAACCGTCCATACACGCCGGAGCAGAGCGTGATCATCTCCGTCAGGATCGGCACGTCTGATTTTTCCGGCCATTTCAGCTGCCTGCGTACCCGAAGATGTGAGCCGGTACTCGGGGCGCAAAGGGTGGCCATGGCCCGGATTGCGCTCCAACAGACCAATATCCATCAGATGGGAGACGCTTTGGGAAAACGCGGTCCGACTTGCACCAGTCGCGGCCAGCAATGGAGCCTGACGGCCGGGAACGCCATCGTTCAGGGACGCGAGAATGCTCAGAGACCAGGCCCGGGACGTGATATTGACAAGATGTCTTATGTCCATAAAGTATAGTAACTATATTTTTAGTCGAAGGAAACCCAAATGCCAGCCGCGACCCTCGAGAATACAATTACATTGGCTCTTTCCGTGCGTGACAGGCACGCCAGCGCCGAATGGTACCAGAAGATGCTTGGGTTTGAGCTGCTCTACCACGCAGATGAAGCGGGATGGAGCGAGATAACAACAAACACCGAAGGCGTGACCATCGGGTTGGGTGAACAGTCTGAGCCGGCGCCGGGGAACTCGGTCCCGGTTTTTGGGGTAAAGGACATCGCGACAGCGCGCGCCGGGCTTGAGGCGGCGGGCGTTGCATTTGACGGACCAACAGAGGTTATCGAGGGCATGGTCAGCACGGCCACATTCTTTGACCCGGACCGTAACGCCCTGATGTTGGCAGAGGACCTGACTGGCGCGAGTTGATCCTGCTGTTCCAGTTCAGGACTTGCCAGGTCGCATTTTCTTAGCTTGCCGGGGATCATTCAGACCAAGACTCAACGGGATGCTTGAAAAAAAGAGCCGCCCGAACAAGACTGCATTTTTTAGACAAAGTCTTTGGGGGAGGGACCGGGATGGCCGTTTTTGATGCAGAACCTATTCGAACGCGTGAGGATCTTGATCGTTTTGAATCGGAGATGACGCTCGAGCAGCGATTGCCCGAGAACAGCATCCTGGATGTATTCATCAACAGCGCTGCGGACCATCCAACCGCCACGGCCATCACCATGCTCATGACCGGGGCACCGGACGAAGAGCCGCGCAAAGTGAACTACAGCCAGTTGCTCGGGATGATCCGGGGGGCTGCAAATGCGTTCGCTGCCCTCGGCGGGCCCGCCCCGGGCGTGGCCTACATGCTGCCGTCTCTGGTGGAAACCTATGTGACCTTGTGGGGCGCTGAAACCGCAGGGTATGCGGTTCCGATCAACTTTCTACTGCAGCCCGAAAGCATTGCCGAATTGATCCGCGCATCGGGCGCCAAGATCCTCGTGGCGCTGGGTCCCCATCCGCAGCTTGATATCTGGGAAAAAGCGCTGGACCTGCGGGACCAGATTCCGGGTTTGATCCTGGTCAGGGTGTCCCCTCCGGGCACGCCGGCTGAGGACGGGATTGTGGATTTCGGCTCGGAGCTGAAGGAACAACCACAAGACAGGCTGATCTTTGGGGAGCCGCGTAGCGGCGACGATGTGGCCGCCTATTTCCACACTGGCGGGACAACAGGCGTGCCCAAACTCGTGGCACACACGCATCACAGCCAGTTGGTTGCGGCCTTTGGCGGGGCTGCCATGTGTGGCTATACGCCCGACGATATCATGACCGCCACTTTGCCGCTTTTCCATGTGGCCGGGACCATTGTCGCAGGCCTGAGCGCGTTTATGGCAGCAGCAGAACTGGTCGTTATGTCGCCCGCTGGGTTGCGTAACCCCGCCATTGTCGAAGGTTTCTGGCGTCTGGCTGCTCAGCACAAGGTCACACTGGTTGGGGGGGTGCCAACTGCAATTGGAGCCGTTTTGCAGGTCCCGGTTGGCGATCACGACATCAGTTCATTGCGAGCAGGATTGACCGGTGCGGCGCTGCTTCCACCCGCCGTTGGCAAGCGATTTCGGGAAGTGACGGGGCACAATCTCTACGAAATTCTCGGAATGACGGAAGCGTCGGGTTTGGTCAGCATCGACCCTTTGAGAGGGCCCAGCGGTGTCGGGTCAGTGGGCTGGCGGTTGCCGTACACGCAGGTCGATGTTCTGCGGCTCAATTCGGATGGCAGCCTTGGGGAGGTTTGCGACACCGACGAGATCGGGGTGATCGCCATTCAGGGAGAGCATGTCTCTCCCGGATACCGGGATCCGGATCACAACGCAGGTGTCTTCGAAGGGGGGCGGCTGAACTCAGGCGATCTGGGGTACAAGGACGATCAGGGACGACTTTACGTGGCGGGCCGGTCCAAGGATCTCATCATCCGCAGCGGGCACAATATTGATCCGGCGATGATCGAGAATGCAATGGCAACGCATCCCCAGGTTGCTCTGGCCGCCGCCGTGGGTATGCCAGATGCCTATGCCGGTGAACTGCCGGTCTGTTTTGTGCAGTTGCTGCCTGATGCGAAAGTGAGCATGGAAGATTTGCATGACCACGCGCGACAGAACATCGACGAGCGACCGGCGTGGCCAAAGCAGATTCACCTGGTTGATGCCATTCCCCTGACCATGGTTGGAAAGATCTACAAACCTGCGCTGCGATGCGATGCTGCCAGGCTGATGGTCTCTGAGTTGGTTGGTGGTGAGTTCGATCAGCCCGACGCACAGGTTGAAGCCGTTGATGGAGGCGCGCGCGGCATGCGGGTAACCGTCACTCTCCCCAAGAGTGCGCGGGCTTCAGTGCCGGCACTGGAAGAGGCGCTCGCGGCGTACTTGTTCGAGGCGATCGTACAAGTGAGGTAATCGCTCGCGCTGAGGGCTGAAACAAGCCTCTCTGCGTTTGTGGTCTTGCTGCGCCCATAGGCGCTGAGCGATTTGGCGGCGGGTCAGTCGCTGGCTGATCGCATTTTTCATTCCCATTGCGAAAACCTGCTTGCATAGTGAGCTATGTATAATTACATAGCCTGCTATAGAAATGCGGAGTGATCAAAGATGGCACGTTTTGAAGAGTTGGATACAGACACCACGTTGGCAGATCAGATGCAGACCACGACGGGTCCCGTGGTGCTGATCAATGTCTTTTCGGTCGACAAGGGTGATGAGCAAGCGCTGTTGGAAGCCTGGGCCAAGGATGCCGCCTTCATGAAGCACCAACCTGGCTACATCTCCACCCAGCTCCATAAGGGCATCGGGGGAAGCTCAGTCTTTGTAAACACCGCAGTTTGGCAGGATGCAGAGAGCTTTCGCGATGCCTTTTCGCAGCCAGAGTTCCAGCGCCGGTTTGCCGACTATCCCGACAGCGCCATTGCCCGGCCGCACCTCTTTGAGAAGCTGGCCGTAGACGATCTCTGCGTATCCTGAACACCGATCGGAGCATTCAAATGCTTAGAATCATCCATCCGTTGGCCGGCGTTGTCGCGTTTCTGACAATCCTTAGTTTTTGGTCCGCGACCGCGTATAGCGAGGTCTTCGGCACATATGCTGCCGTTGCAGCCGTCAAACGCACAATCGTGATGGGCTTGTTCCTCCTGGTACCAGCCATGGTTATCGTTGGCGCTAGCGGAATGGCCATGGGGCGTCGGCGCAAAGACGCCCCGGCCAAAGCAAAGATGAAGCGTATGCCGATCATTGCCGCGATTGGCTTGTTGGTCCTTGTTCCCTGCGCAATTTTTCTGAACATCCGGGCGCAGGCAGGTGCCTTTGATACGGTGTTTTACGCCGTTCAGAGTATCGAGTTGATCGGCGGGGCAACGAACATCGTCTTGATGGGGCTGAGCATCCGCGACGGTCGGAAAATGGGCGCGCGCAGACGTGCGATGCGCGTCTGATTGCGGATGAGGATCCCGGCTCCGCGCCGCGTTTGTGGGCCAAACAAATGGGTGAAAAAAGCGTCATGCTTGAGCTGTTGATCAAGGGGAACCGCTGATCGACTATGGGAAAACGGACAGACGAGGGCGCTCGTGCCAAATCGAATTGACTAGCTTCGCACAGTCCCTTGCGGTTCTGGAGGTGCTGTCTAACCGCTGGCTACCACTCCGCCAGAAGGCGCGACATTCGCTCGAGCCCAAGGTCGAGATTGGCCGCCTTGCCGCCGCCAACCCCAATCCGGATATGGGTTGGCTGACCATATGCACTGCCTGGCAGAAGGAAGGTTCGATAGGGGGCCGCCAAGAGTCGCTTGGCGAATGCGTCTCCATCGATGCCATCTGGTAGTCGTGCCAACCCAATCAGACCTGCATCCGGTCGGCGCCAGGTTAAACCGGATTCTGCCTCGATGAAGCGATCCAGCCGATCCAGCGTGGCAAGCCCCGCGCGCCGCGCAGCCTCCATCGCTTTTGTTAGGCGCTCTGGTCGCAGTGCGATCTCTGCGATGGCCTCGCCCATAACGTTCATGATTTCGCTGCTGTTTTCCCGCAGGATAACGGCATCCATCAGCAGGTCCTGATCGCGGCAGATCAGCCATCCGGTGCGCAGGCCTTGCAGGCCGAGTGCCTTGGAGACGCTGCCTGTGGTGATCCCGCGTTCGTACATCCCGGCAATCGATGGCGCGCGTTCCCCGGTCCATTCCAAACCGGCATAGACTTCGTCCACGATCAGCCATGCCCCGACACGTGAGGCGATCTGTACGATGCGCTGCAGTTCCTCAGGGCTGAGAAGCCGCCCTGTCGGATTGTTCGGGTTGGTTAAGAAAATGAGACGGGTCCGGTCTGTGACCGCGTTTTCCAGCTGGTCCAGCGGAAAGGCCCATCCATTTGTTTCGTCCCGTTGAACCAGCCTGACCTTTGCTTGCCTGGACTTGGCCAGCACCTCGATCTGCGGCCATCCCGGCGTTTCCGTCACGACCTGGTCGCCGTCCTCCATGAGTTGCATAAAGCACAGATAGTTGGCTTCGGCGGCACCAGCCGTGATCAGAACGTCGTCGGCGGAGCACGTTTCGCTCAGGCCAGCTTGGTTGATGACATGCTGTCGCAAAGCCGGCAGACCCCGAAAAGACTTCAGGTTCCAGTCCAGCGAGAGGCCAGGGTCGAGATCGTCGAGGAAATCCCCCAGCTTTGGCGATTCAGACAACGAGAACCCAACAAACGCTTCGGGCGCGGCGTCGGTCGTGTCCAGAAGGTACTGGAACAAAGTGTGTATCTTGACTTTCAAGTCGGGCCCGAGATGGTTGCAACAGCGATGGTGGAGACTCTATGGACGCCGAAGGATTTTTGAAAGGCCGGCCCGTTTCGTTGTCCGTTCTGGACTATGGACTGTTCAAAGTGCACCAGAATGGACGCGTGATCGGCATCTGCGGGTTCCTGATCAGGACAAGCGACAACGAAACGGTCCTGGTCGACACCGGATTCCCTCAAAAGTACGCGACCGACGCCCATGCGGCCACACAGGAAGACCGTTTGTATGAGTTTGGAGAGGTGCTGGAATGCGCCCCGAAAAACACGGTCGCGGCTCAGCTGGCCATTTCCGGGGCGCGACCCGATGAAATCGATCTTCAGGTCCTGACCCACAGTCATATCGATCATATCGGCGGGCTCAGCGATTTCCCACACGCACCGATCCTGATGTCTGGCGCAGAACGCCGGCTTCCGAAACCGCTCTACTGGGGAGATGTTCAGCCTCTGGAGTGGCCGGCGCAGGACTATCTGCTTGTCGAAAGCGATGTCGACCTGGGACCGGGGTTTCGTGTTTTTCATGTGCCTGGACATGCACCGGGGCAACTGGCGATGATGCTGGAGTTGCCCGAAACCGGCACGGTGTTACTGACCAGTGATGCCATCTCGCGCCCCGCAGAAATCGATGAGAAGTTTGCCGGGTCCTGGAACGAACCTCTGGCAATCCAAAGCGCGGACCGTCTGATGTCCATGGCGCGGGAGAAGGATGCCTTCGTCATCTACGGGCACTCACCAGAGCAGTGGTCGACGCTGAAAAAGGCGCCGCAGTGCTACTTCTAAGGAGGCGCCCTAGCGCACGTCTCGTCCCTGATTGAGGATGATGACATTGCCGCTGGACACGTCACCGGCCGGGGAAACGAGAAACGCAACCCAGTCTGCAATCTGGGATGGGTCCATCGCGTGTCCATGCGGCATTGCCGAGATCGCTTTGTTCAGGACCTCCTCGGTCAAAACGTTGAACAAGGGCGTTGTCGTCATCGCCGGAGCAATGGAGTTTACGGCGATCTTGTCGCTGGCATAGCGCCGGGCGAGGTCCTTGGTCAGGGTGTCCATCGCAGCTTTGCTGGCGCGGTAATGCGGTGGATCAAAAACGTCGAAATTGTAGGCGCCGTTTGAGGAGATGTTGACGATCTTACGCACACCGGGTCGACCCATCATCAGGGGGATTGCACTTTGACAGCAGTAAAATGCGGAATGGAAGTTCACCGCCATTTGGGTTTCGAGCTCGGATGCGGGGATCTCGGGGAAGTCCGACATCAGGCAGGTTCCAGCGTTGTTTACGAGCGCATCAACCCCACCATACGCCTCTTTGATTTCGGCAAAACACGCGTCGACCTGCGCGGCATCGGTCAGATCAACGGTCATCGCGCCGAAGCCTTCGCCGACAGATGCAGCAGTGGCCTCCAACTGCGTGCCTGACACGTCGAGTCCGACGACTTTCAGCCCCTGCTGGCTCAGTCGCAGGGATATTGCCCTGCCCATGCCACCACCGGCTCCGGTGACCACCGCGATCTGATCTGCCACTTTGCCCTCCTGCCGGCTCTGCACAGCGAAAGAGCCTAAGCGTCTGCTCGTCTCGTGTACAGAAGTGCTTCGAGCCAACTGTTCAAACCAAAGCCTTTAGGGCTGGGTTCGGCACGTTGACAGAGTGCGGTCCGCAGGGGATCTTTTGCGGGTTCAACCGCCCCGTTGCGCTTTTGCGTTTTACTGTCTGATACGCGACCTAGACGACCGACAAACAGGCGCATTTTGCCTGGTGATTGACGCCCTGGGTCGTGCTACCCTGAACCAATGAAGCGAGACCCCCCAAGCCCCGGCGACCCGTCACAATCAGATCGGCGCCGGTGTTATCAGCGCAGGCAATGATCGCATCCACGGGATTGCCGCGGTCGCCGTAGGTTTGGGCAATTGTGCAATCGCTCTCTTTTGCGATGGCCTCCCCTCTGCTCAGGATTTTGTCCGTGGCTTCTTTGACCTCGGCGTCCGAAGGCATCGTCGTCGCCACATGGTAGCCCGCCACGGCTCCCATAGCGAATGCGACGGTTTGAGGTTGTGGTGTGTGAACCAGATGAATTTCGGACTCGTATTTGCGGGCCAGATCGCATGCCACGCGCAATGCAGTTTCGGATGTTTCCGAGCCATCCAAGCCGACAACAATTTTTTTGAACATGGTCGGTCCTCCTTTGCGTGATGACAAATTGATAGTCTGCAAAGAGATCGTGGGCCTTGACTCAGATCAGCATAATATCCGTACTGCCCGCGCCTCGTGGCACTCTCGAGCGCTTTCGGACAGAGTGCCTGCCCTTTGGAGCAGCGGACTAGATGCTTCGCTGATCCTCGTCGGTGACGGGCTGCGCATCGGTCGGGCATAGCTCGGCGATCTGGCGCCGCAACTCGGACTTTCGGAGTGGTTTTGTAAGATAGGCATCCAAACCGGCCGCGAGGATGTCTTCGGCGTCACCCTGCATTGCGTGCGCTGTGACGGCGATGATGGGAATGTGGCCGCCCTCTTTGGCTTCGTGCTTGCGGATTTCGCGTGTCGCTTCTTTCCCGTCCATTTTGGGCATGGAGATGTCCATGAATATGGCATCCGGTCGACAGGACCGGAACGCTTCCAGCGCCTCCAGGCCATTGCAAACAAACTCAGCTTCGATGGGGAGGTCCTTGACCATTTTTTGAAAGACCATCTGGTTGGTCAGGTTGTCTTCGGCCACAAGGATGCGCATCGGTCGGGCTTCTGGTTGCACAAGGTCTTTGGTTTCGCTGTCCGGCGCCGCGCTGCCAGATTGCGGATTGTGATGTTGCGGCGAAGGTTGATCGTACTCTGCTTTGTTCAAACCTGTGTCTGGCTCTGCGAGTTCTGAAAGCCGCGCTATCAAGTCATCACGGGCAAGCGGTTTTTGCAGCACGGCCTGAATGTTTTGGCTACCCGCGCTGGACATCGTCTCACTGACATTTGAACTCAGGATGAAGATGGGGATGTCGGTCATACCGACGTCACGAACCTTCTGCGCAAATCCCAATCCGCCGGTTCCCGGCAGGTCCTGATCGCTCACAATCAAATCGATTTCATCTGTAATGAGCTCCAGCGCAGCTTCCGCGGTCGGGTAGACAACGACCTGCAACCCCATGGCGAGCATTTGTTTCTCCAGCACACCTCGAGTCACAGCGGTCCCGTCAACAATGAGGGCGGTTCTCAGTGTTTCAGGCAAAGCGCGAGGCCGTTCCTCCGGTTCATCGTCATGCGGCATGGTGATCTGAAACCCAAAGACAGACCCATCGCCCTCGGTGGAGTCCACCCAAACATCCCCACCCATCATCTGAATCAGTCGGTATGAAATGGCCAAACCCAGGCCTGTGCCTTCGAACTGTCGATTGTGCTCATCTTCAACCTGATTGAACTCTCCGAAGATGTGTTTGACCTTGTTTTCGGGGATCCCGATGCCTGTGTCCTCGATGGTGATGTGCAGTTCAGTTCTGTCCGCCGACGCCGGTACACCTGTGATGCGGACCAGCACATGTCCCTCGACGGTGAACTTAACGGCATTGCCAATGAGATTCGTCAGAACCTGGCGGATCCGGCCCGGGTCTCCGACAAATCGCGTGGGCAGGAAAAGATCATAGTCGACCATTAGGGTGAGCCCCTTGTCCCGAGCGCCTGGCAGCAACAGCGTCACGACCTCATGGACACAGTGCTCCAGATCAAAGGGCTCCGGGTGCAGACTGAGTTTTTCGGCCTCGATCTTGGAGTAATCGAGTACATCGTTGATAATCACCAGCAACGCTTCGCCCGAGTTCTTGATCGTGTCGGCGTATAGCCTTTGCTCTTCGGTCAGGTTTGTGTCGGACAGCAGGTCCGCCATCCCGACAACCCCATTCATGGGCGTGCGTATTTCGTGGCTCATGTTCGCCAGAAATGCGGATTTGGCGCGATTGGCGGCTTCGGCGCGAAACCGCGCTGTTTTCAACTCTGCCTCATAGCGCACGGTGGGCGTGATGTTCAGGGCAAGGCTCACCACATCCCCGTCATGTCCGCGCTGATCAATCAACTTGATGAATTGATCGTTCCACAACCGGATCACGACGGGCTCGGGCGCGGCACAGAGCCAGCGTTCGCTCATCTTGGCGCGCCATAGGTCGGGTGAGAGCGCTTCGGTGTTCACGATCCCCTCGTCGGTCAGGATCTGGAGGATGCGCATGTAAGAGACCCCTGGCGCCATCTCCTCAAGGCCATCGAAGACGCCCAGGTAAGCGGCATTTGCGCCGATCATGCGGTGGTCAGCATCGAAGAAAGCAAACCCGTCCTGAATGGTCTGGATCGAATGCCAGAGCCGACGTTCGGCCACTTCAACTTTTTCGTGCGCGAGATGAAGATCGGACTTCACCCGCTCGTTTTCGTCGCGCACAGTCGCAACCTCGGCTTGGGTCTCGCCGATCTGTTTGGTCAGCGCCAAGGCATGGCGGCCAAGCTTCTGATTGGCGGCAGAAAGCTCTGCCCGCTTGAGTTCCAGCAGGCGTTCTGCGGCAAGCCGGGCGCGACGTTCTTCGGCGAGTTTGTTGGCGAGTGACATCCCTGCGATCTCGGGCCCGGCTCTGTGACACTGGTACGGGGCAGCATCCGTGATGCCGGTGAAGAAGTGTTTAAGCGCGACCCGGCAGAGGAATCGTTGCCAACCCGCAGGCCTCCATGCGACTCTGATCGAAGAAACGAGGGAGGCCGAAGATGAAGAAACCGTGGCTTTTGGCGCTGATCCTGTTCCTTGCAACCGGACCTTTGGCCGCGCAGGAGGCCGTCCCGGAGTTTCGATATATCGTCACAAATGACGTCGATTTCTATGGCGATGATCTGGATGCGCTCTTCGATACGGATCTGGCGTCCTGTGCCCGCGCCTGTACTGCAAGAGAGGCGTGCGGCGCATTCACGTTCAACGGACGGTCAAACGCCTGTTTTCCCAAGAGCGATGTCAGCGAGCGTCAACCCTATGAGGGCGCGGTATCGGCGCGAAAAATATGGGCTGACCGCGGTCTGCAGGAAAGTGCTGATCAGGCATGGTCGGGTCTTGGACTGCCCCGCGAAGATCTTGACCGGGCGCGCGAACAAGCACGCGATCTGGGTTTTCGGCACCGTGCCGGTGGACAAGACCTTGATGTCGTTCTGAATGCGGCGCGTGCGCGGGCGGACGCTGGGGATTGGTTAAACGCGATGCGATGGACCGGCGCAGCTGTCGTTCTGACGGATCGGAGTGATCTTTGGACAGAATACACGCGTTTGCTCATGCAAACCAAAGACAAGTCTGTACGCAATGGCCCGTCACGCGCGGTGTCGGCAGCATTGAATGGTTACCTTCGGGCACCGTCACCAGGGGCGCAGGCGTCGGCTCTTCTGGTGTTGGCGCAGGCTTTGGAATGGGCCGGGCGCGGACGTGATACGATTCCGGTTTTGCGCCGCGCCGAGACGTTACAGCCTCGCGAGGATGTTTTGTCCGCGCTGGACGGCGCAATCGCAAAATTCGGTTTCCGTGTCACCGACAGTCAGGTCGAAAGCGATGCAGCGGCCCCGCGGATTTGCGCCGAGTTCTCCGAACCACTGGTGGGCGCGGGCGTGGATTACGCCTCATACGTGAAACTGCCGGATCCCACGCTCGTGGTTCAGGCCAAGGACCGCCAGCTTTGCGTCGATGGGGTCAGTCATGGCACCCGGTATCAGATCACCCTGCGTCAGGGATTGCCGGCTGCAAGTGGGGAAACGCTTTACAAAGACGTCGCACTGGCCCTGTACGTGAGGGATCGGACGCCGTCCGTTCGTTTTCCGGGACGGTCTTATGTCCTGCCGCGCACCGGTGACGCCGCCATTCCGGTTGAAACCGTCAACCTGACCACACTTGACCTGACCTTGAGGCGGGTCAGTGACCGAAACCTCCTGCGCTCTTTTCAGGACGGCTATTTCGGACGGCCGCTGTCGACCTATCAGGATCAGGTCTTTGCGAGCGAGATTGCGCAGGAGGTTTGGACGGGCCATGCCGAAGTCGGAAGTGCGCTCAATCGGGATGTGACCACCCGCCTGCCAATCGCCGAAGTCATCGCTGCGCAGCCAACCGGGATCTACGCGCTGACTGCGCGGGTTCCGGGTGCGGATCCCTACGACGACGCCGGCGCAACGCAATGGTTCATCCTGTCCGACTTGGGCCTGAGCACTGCACAAGGCACAGATGGCTTGTCGGTATGGGTGCGCGGGCTGGGAGACACGCGGCCCAAATCTGGCGTGCAGGTTTCACTGATCTCGCAGGCGAATGCGGTTCTGGGGACAACCACCACAGATGCCCAAGGCTTCGCACATTTTGAACCGGGTCTCACCCGTGGCACGGGTGGGGCGGCGCCCGCGCTTGTGTTTGCTGAAGATGACCTCGACGACGCAGGTTTTCTTTCCCTGACAGCGCCGGCTTTTGATCTTTCGGATCGTGGGGTCGAAGGGCGCGCGCCCGCTGGTCCGGTGGATGTGTTTCTGACAACGGACCGCGGTGCCTATCGCGCGGGAGAAATGATCCACGCAACGGCGCTGGCCCGGACCGGAGCGGCGCTGGCCGTGAACGGGCTGCCCCTCACTGCGATCCTGATCCGGCCTGATGGTGTGGAGTATGCGCGGGAGGTCTCGGATGGAGGTCAGGCCGGAGGTCATGTGTTTGCGATGCGCATCGCGGACACCGCGCCGCGCGGAACATGGCAGCTTGAGATCAAGGCGGACCCAAAGGCACCGGCGCTGGCGCGCCAAAGCCTGCTTGTCGAAGACCTTCTCCCCGAAAGGATCGATTTCGATCTGAGCTTGCCGAACGCTCCGATCCGGGTCGGGGACACGCCACAGCTGGAGGTCTCAGCACGATACCTCTTTGGCGCGCCCGGTGCTGATCTGAGCATCGAAGGGGAGGTGCGCCTGAGCACGACAGACACAGTGGCCGGACTGCCCGGATATCGGTTCGGGCGCCATGACGAACGTCCCGACCCGCGCAGCACCTATTTCGGCGATCAACGCACGGATGCGGACGGTTCAGCGATTGTGCTACTGGAATTGCCAGAGCTCGAGAGCGCGGGCCAACCCATGCAACTCGATGTGACCGTCCGGCTGGCCGATGGCTCTGCGCGTCCGGTCGAGCGGGACATCTCTGCCCCCGTTCAACCCTCAGGGGCCGTCATTGGGATCAAGCCGCTGTTCGCGGACACCCTGCCAGAGAACGCAGAGGCGCTCTTTGAGATCGTTGGTCTCGACCCAAACCTGCAAGCGACCGAGATGCAGGTGCGTTGGACGCTGAACCGCATCGAAACGCGCTACCAGTGGTACCAGCTCTATGGAGACTGGAACTGGGAGCCGACAACCCGCAGGACGCGGATTGCCACTGGCGACGCGACGTTGGACGCGCCGCTGCAATTGTCTCAACCCGTGGAATGGGGCGACTATGAACTGGTCGTCGAACGTCTCGACGGGCAGTACACGGCAACATCTGTTGGATTCTCAGCTGGCTGGTTTGCAGCAGCTGATGCCGCGGCCACGCCCGACCGCTTGGAGCTCTCACTCGACCGCGCGCTTTATGCTCCCGGCGATGAAGCGCGCCTGCGGATCGTGTCGCAAAGCGCCGGAACGGCCCTGATCTCCGTGATGTCCAACGAACTGATCGATCGGCGCGTCGTCGAAGTGCAGCAGGGCGAAAACCTCGTTCCGATCGAAGTGACCGAGGCTTGGGGGCCCGGTGCGTATGTTTCTGCGACGGTTTTGCGCACGATGGATCTTGCAGCTGATCGAAACCCTTCGCGGGCCCTTGGGATCGCCTATGCTGCCGTCGATCCGGGTGACAAGGCACTTGAAGTGGCAATTGACTCACCGGTGCTCGCCGCACCTCGTCAATCTCAGCCCGTGTCGGTCAGCGTATCCGGCGCGAAACAGGGGCAACAGGTATGGGTCACGCTTGCGGCGGTCGACGTTGGGATTCTGAATCTCACGGGCTTTCAGAACCCCGATCCGCAAGCCTACTACTTTGGTCAGCGCCGGCTCGGTATGGAACTGCGGGATGTCTATGGTCGGCTGATCGACGGCATGAACGGCGCGATGGGGCAAGTTCGCTCTGGCGGCGATGCAAATGCGGGCCTCCGCCGCCAATCGCCCCCGCCCACACAGGACCTGATGGCGCAATTCAGTGGTCCGGTTCAGGTCGACAGCGAGGGCAAAGCGACGGTCGTCCTCGACCTGCCCGCGTTCAATGGCACTGTCAGGCTGATGGCGATCGCGTGGTCCGAGCAAGGGGTCGGACAGGCAAATGCGGACATGGTTGTGCGTGACCCGGTTGTTGTGACAGCCCAGGTTCCGCGGTTCCTTGCTCCCGGTGATCATAGCCTGATCGGGCTGGAGTTTGTGCATGCAGACGGACCTGCGGGATCAATGCCCCTGGAAGTCACGGCAGGGGATGAACTGCGCCTGTCTGGTGTGCCTGAAAGTGTTCTGCTGGATGACGAAGGTAAGGTGAGATTGAACCTGCCAGTTGAGGCGCTGACCGTTGGGGACCCGCGCCTTCAAATCGCGCTGACAACACCCGACGGCAAAGTGCTTTCACAAACCCTGAGGCTGCCGGTGCGGTCCAACGACGCCGAAATAGCCCAGACCCGCCGGTTCTCGCTGGCTGCTGGCGATGCGTTTCTGTTCAGCCGTGATGTGTTTGCCGGAATGCAACCCGGAACCGGATCAGCGCTATTGTCAGCCGGACCATTGGCTCGGTTCGACGCGCCCGGTTTGCTGACTGCGCTGGATCGTTACCCTTACGGCTGCACGGAGCAAGTGACATCGCAGGCGCTTCCCCTGCTTTATCTGTCTGCAGAGGCACAGGCCATTGGCCTCGGAAATGCAGCGGATCTGCGCGCGCGCGTCCAGGAGGCGATCACGCAGATCCTGGCGCGTCAGACCGGCAACGGGGCCTTTGGCCTTTGGCGTGCCGAAGCGGGAGACTTCTGGTTGGATGCCTACGTCACTGACTTTCTCAGTCGCGCCCGTATCGCGAAATTCGGTGTTCCTGACAGAGCATTCGCATCTGCGATCGACAATCTTCGCAACCGCGTCAACTACGCTGCGGATTTCGACTTTGGCGGAGAGGCCATTGCCTATGCTTTGATGGTGCTGGCACGCGAAGGCGCCGCATCAATGGGGGATTTGCGCTACTACGCGGATGAAAAGGCGCCAAATTTCGCAACGCCGCTGGCGTTGGCTCAGTTGGGCACCGCACTGGCATCCTACGGTGATCAAACGCGCGCTGACGCGCTCTTCAGGCGTGCAGCCCAGCAGGTGCAAGCCGAGCCCGGGCAGGAACGACCTGTGTGGCGGGCGGACTATGGCACCACGCTGCGCGATACTGCAGGGGTCTTGGCATTGGCAACCGAAGCTCGGAGCAGCGCCGTGGATGTGGATGCTTTGACAACGCGCATCAGTGCCGCAGATGGCCGGTTCTCGACGCAGGAAGCCGCTTGGGCCTTGCTTGCTGTACAAGCGCTGGTCGCGACGCCAGAGCAATCCGGGTTGCTCGCAAATGGCGTACCGGTGCAGGGTCCTTTGGTCAAAGTGCTGGACGATGACCCGGATGCCGAACAGCTGAGCCTGACGTCGGCGGACGGACAAACCACGGAGATCACCTTGACGGTGTTGGGGATTCCTGAAGTTGACCCGCCTGCAGGTGGGTTTGGATACGCTCTGCGCCGGGAGTACTACACGTTGGATGGTGCGCCGCTCGAGACCTCTACGTTGCCAGTCGGCGAGAGGGTTGTGGCCGTTCTCACCGTGACGCCATTCGAGGATGCCGAGGCGCGGCTGATGGTCGATGATCCTTTGCCCGCGGGTCTCGAGATCGACAATCCAAACCTGCTTCGATCCGGCGACGTGGCGGCGTTGGATTGGCTGTCGCTGTCAGAGGCGGATCACGTGGAGTTCCGGTCCGACCGGTTTCTGGCGGCTGTTGATCTGAGAAATGCCGACGGCCCCCTAACGCTCGCCTACATCGTGCGCGCGGTCACTCAGGGGCAGTATCACCACCCCGCTGCAAAGGTCGAGGACATGTATCGCCCGCGCTACAGGGCATGGACCGGGACAGGCCAGATGACAGTCTCGGAATGAAACGTGCTGGGTTGATTTGGCTGGGGCTGCTGCTTTTTGCGGCAGGCGCTTTGCGCGATGGATTTGACCATTGGGTTTTGCATACGCCTTTGCCGGTTGTGTTGTCTGAAACCTCCAACGAAATGCGCGACAGGAACGGGGCACTGCTCAGGGCCTACACCGTGTCGGACGGAATCTGGCGCCTGAAGCCCAGCCTGAATACAGTCGACGATCGCTACATCGCCATGCTGATCCGTTACGAGGATCGCCGGTTTTATCGCCACGCGGGCGTCGATCCCGTCGCTCTGCTGCGGGCGACGGGCCAGGCAATCCGGTACGGGCGTATCGTTTCAGGGGGTTCAACCTTGTCTATGCAGGTCGCCCGTCTGCTGGAAGACAGCGGAACCGGGGCGTGGGCGGGCAAGCTGCGTCAGATGCGCGTCGCATTGGCGTTGGAACGGAAACTGAGCAAAGACCAGATCCTCACCCTTTACCTGACGCATGCCCCATTTGGTGGGAACCTTGAGGGGGTGCGTGCGGCAACGCTGGCTTGGTTTGGCAAAGAGCCGGAGCGACTGACGCCAGCACAGGCCGCATTGCTTGTGGCGTTGCCGCAGGCACCGGAGGCTCGTCGGCCGGACCGGTATCCGGAAAACGCGGCGCGGGCCCGCAGCCGAGTGCTTGCGCGGATAACGGCTGCGGGTCTTTTGTCCGGGAGCGATGCGGCGGTCGCATCTGTCGCGCCAATACCCTCACGAATGGCGGCCTTTCCCCGCTTTGCACCGCATTTGACCGATCACCTGTTGTCGGAAAATTCCGGTGCTGAACGCCTTACGCTCACGCTTGATGCAGCGGTTCAGACCAGGATCGAGGAAATAGCCGTGCGAGGCGCCGCCCAGTCGGGACGCCGGCTCTCGGTTGGCATCTTGGTTGTGGACCATCGAACGGGCGCGGTTGTGGCGGCCGTCGGCTCCCCCGGCTACGACGCACAGCATGGGCTTCAGGGCTTTGTGGATATGACCCGCGCCCGTCGTTCTCCGGGCTCGACCTTGAAACCGCTGGTCTACGGTTTGGCTTTCGATCAGGGTCTGGCACATCCGAACACGATGATCCACGACGCGCCGGTCCAATTCGGGACATATGCCCCTCAGAACTTTGACGGCGTGTTTCGAGGGGACGTGCTGGTGCGTGACGCGCTGCAAATGTCTCTGAACATCCCGGTTGTCCGGCTCACATCGGCGCTTGGGCCGGCGCGCGTGATGGCCGCGCTGTCGCGGTCTGGTGCTGCACCAGAGTTGAAGGGACAGGTGCCGGGACTGGCCGTTTCGCTGGGGGGGCTTGGTTTGAGCCTTTGGGATCTGGTGCAACTCTATGGAGCGCTCGCACAAGGCGGGCAGGGGCCACAGCTTCATGCGACCATCCAGAGCAATCCCAAGGTCGGGGAGCGCGTGTTGTCACCCGCCGCCGCATGGCAGGTGAGCAATATCCTGGCTGGCGTCAGCCCTCCTCCGAATGCGGGTGCGCCCAGCAGAATTGCTTACAAAACGGGCACGTCCTATGGCCACCGCGACGCTTGGGCCGTGGGCTTCGACGGCGCCCACGTTGTCGGCGTCTGGCTTGGTCGCGCGGACGGCACGTCGGTGCCCGGCATCTTTGGGGGCGATCTGGCCGCCCCGATCCTGTTCGATGCCTTTGCGGGTGTCGCAGCGAAACACACTCCTCTGCCGCCCCCTCCGCCGGAAACACTGATTGTCCCCAACGCCGATTTGCCCGCACCGCTTCGCGTCTTCCGTCCGCGCGGGGTGCTTGCCACCAACGCAGTCGACGCACCACAACTCACCTTTCCTCCGGATGGCGCTACGGTCGAAACCGGAGGGACGGCACTGGTTCTGAAACTGCGCGGTGGTAAGGCGCCGTTTTCGGTCCTCGCGAATGGAACGCCAATTCTCACCGGGATGCATCGGCGGGAAATAAGCCTGCCCCTGACCGAAACAGGGTTTGCCAACATTGTTGTGCTCGACGCACAGGGACGTAGCGATCGGATTGAAATTCGACTTCGGTAGCCCCGCGCGGCAGTCGGTTTGCGCCTAGCGCTGCCCTTCGCGCAACCAGCCACCCACGATCAGCGCTGACGCCAGCAACAGGATCAACCAGGCCGGCAGCAAGGCGGTTTGAGTCACGTCGCGGGTCTCGTATGCCCCACGCGGGGTCAGACCGATCCATCCGCGCCCGGCTGCCGGGCGGCCTTCGCGTACGGCACGCAGGTTCGGTACACCATCCTCCAGTGCCCAGACAGCGCCACGGAGCGGCGCGATGATGGGTTCCAGAAACTCGCCCGTTGCGATGGTTTGTTCGAACTCGCGCGGGGCAGCCGGTCCAAGCCCGATCACGGTCGAGTGCTCCCCTTCGGCCAGGCGGTAGAGCCCGATTTCGGGTCCGTCATAGAGCGCCTCGAACCGGCCAGGGCTGACTTCTTCGAGCGTGATCTCCAAGGTCTCCCCGTCGGGGCGCGTGACCGTGACGGGACCGATCTCTTCGCCCAACGTGCGCCGGATGATGCGCATGGTCTGCCCCGTCGCTTCGGCCCAAAGCGCCTCTTCCTCGAGTTCGGGCTCTTTCATCATCCAATGTGCCAGTCGGCGCAGAAGCTCAAGCTGGGGACCGCCCCCTTCGTAGCCGCGGCTCCACAGCCATGCGTGGTCTGAGGCCAGAAGCGCTACACGGCCCTCCCCCACACGATCCAGGATGAGAAGTGGCCGCTCTTCCTGACCTTCCATGACAACTGTGCCGGATTGCGGCGCAACGTCGATCTGGCGCAGCCAGGACCCCCAGCCGCCGGCCTGTTCCAGGTCTGCCGTGACCGGGTGCCGCCCTCCTTTGTCGGTGACCGTCGGAACATACCGATCCTCGATCACCCGTGCAGAGGGTTGCGCTGGCAGGATGGGACCCAGGGGCGACCGATAGATGCTGTCGGCAGTGGCAAAATCCGGCCCGGCTGCCACCAGCACCGCACCCCCTTCGGACACGTAGTTTGCGACGTTGTCCAGATAGATCGCAGGCAGGATGCCGCGTCGTTTGTAGCGATCGAAAATGATCAGATCGAAATCGTCGATCTTCTCCAGAAACAGCTCGCGGGTCGGGAACGCGATCAGGCTCAGCTCTCCAACCGGCACACCATCCTGCTTCTCGGGTGGCCGCAGGATCGTGAAATGCACCAGATCGACCGAACTGTCCGACTTCAGAAGGTTGCGCCATGTGCGTCCGCCGGGATGCGGCTCACCGGACACCAGAAGGACTCGCAGCCTGTCGCGCACTCCGTTCATCTGGATCAAAGCGGTATTGTTGCGATCCGTGATCTCTCCGTCTGCGGCGGGAACCGTAAACTGCAAAACATTCCGACCACCATGCGGGAGCGTGACCGGCAGTTCGATGTCCTGGCCGATCGGAACGTCGAACCGTTGTGGCTCACCCCCATCAATCGCGATGTCCAGCGGAGCGGTCCGCGCGTCGGTAGGGGCCGCACCGCTGTCTTCGATCCGCAACGTCAGGGTCACAGGTTCCCCAATGATCGCAAATGCGGGGGCGTTGCGCACGATCAGGCGGCGGTCCCAATCCGTCTCACGCCCGGTCATCAAAAGATGAAACGGCGCGGGCAGGTCTGGCGCCATTTCAAGATCGTGCACTTGCCCGTCGCTGACGGCGATGATCCCGGAAATTCGAGCACGGGGTTCTTCGGAGAGGGCGGCAGACAGCGCTGTCATCAACTCCGTCCCGGCATCGCCCTGGCCGTCCGGAACGGTGACCGTGCGCAGTTCGGTGTTCTCCCACCCGCTCAGGGTGTTCGCAATCGCGGTGACGGCTGCTTCGGTCTGATCTGGCCGGTCAGCGAGCGCCTGACTGGCGCTTTCGTCCTGCAACAGGATCACGATGTCCGTCAAAGGCGCGCGATCCTCGATCTGGTAGACGGGCCCTGCCAGAGCGCCCAAGACCACGACCGCCGCAAGCGCCCGAAGTGGCCATCCAATAAGGCCGCGCCAGCCAGCCAGCGTCACACTGGCCAACGCAACCGCCGCGACGATCATCCAGACAGTCCACGGAACCAGCGGGTCGAAGATCACTGTGCCTGTCATTGTCCCAGCCTGTCCAAGAGCGCAGGTACGTGAACCTGATCGGATTTGTAGTTTCCTGTAAGCACGTGCATCACCAGATTGACGCCGAACCGGTAGGCAAGCTCGCGTTGCCGTTCTCCGGCGAAGCCGCGCCCCACCGGCAATAGGGCACGTCCTTCGCTGTCGGTCGCCCAGGCGCCGGCCCAATCGTTGCCCCCGATCACCACGGGCGTCACCCCATCGTTCAGGTTGCGGAACGGCATGCCTTCAATCTGCTCCGCATCTGGCGGTGCCGCCTCGACCCAGATCTCGCGGCTGCCGTGTCGCCCCGGGAAGTCCTGAAGCAGGTAGAATGTGCGCGTCAAAACATGGTCTGTGGGCAGCGGTTCCAGCGGCGGTATGTCGAGCGGCGCAGCCAGTTGTTGCAGCTTGCGACCATTTGGACTGGCATTGCCGAATCCGGCGATGTCCCCGTCCCGCGTGTCAAACAGGATCAGCCCCCCGGACCGCAGGTAAGTGTTTAAACGCGCATACGCTTCGTCCGATGGGAGGGGTTGGTCCGGTGTGATCGGCCAGTAGAGGATGGGAAAGAAAGACAATTCGTCCCGCTCCAGATCGATCCCCATCGGGGGCGCGGGTTCCACTGAGGTTCGGAAGAACAAGACATCAGACAAGCCCATCAGACCGGCGCGCGCAGTGTCATCCACTCGAGCATCTCCAGTCAGGACATGCGCCAGCACGAGTTCGGCAGTCGCCTCCAACGCAAATGGCTCAGGGTCCTGGAGGTCTTGCGCGCGCGCGCCATCCGGCGCTGTGATCAGTAAGGCCAGCCCCAAGGCAGATGCAGTCAGCGTTCGCGCCCGTCGCAGCCGCCCGGAGAGTGCGAGCGACGCGAGCACATCCGCAAGCAACAACGCGATTACGGCGCTCAGAAGCAGGCCGGCCAGAGGCCGTTCTCGGTCCACGGAGAGCCCTTGCACGGGTATGCGATCAGGCCATGTCGCAGGTGCAAGTGCGGTATCGGAGGACAAAACATTCCGCGCCAGCCGCCGATCGCCGCTGTCGTAAAGCCCCGGGCGAAGTTCAGGTCCGAGTGCGCCGTCGGCCAGGTCTGGCCCGCTGACGCCGGGCAGATTGCCCGCATCCGACAACTGGCCAAACCCGTCCATGACCTGAACCGGTGTCCAGGTGGTGCCTTCCAGATCGGAGGCTTCCGGAGCTTTGGAAGATGAGGACACGGCCAATCGTTCGAGCATTTCGACGAAGAGCCCGGAGAGCGGAAGGCTAGACCACTCCGCGTTTGCCGTAACGTGGAACAGGATGATCTGCCCCTGTTCCATTTCCTTTCGTGTGACCAGCGGAGTGCCGTCGCTCAGCGACGCGATCACACGATCGGCCAGCGTTGGGTCAGGCTGCGCCATGACCTGCGCGCTGACAGTCACGTCCTGCGGAACCGAGAGACCGAAAAAGGGTGATCCTTCGGGGAATGGGGCAAGTGACTTGGGCTCTCCCCAACTCATCGCACCACCCACACTGCGCCCGCCCGCCCGCAAGCGCACCGGCATCAGGGGATGTTCCTCGGCGCGGCTGACGTCGCTGGCGGCGAGCCGCGGACCTGCAAATCGCAAAAGCATGCCGCCTTCTTCGATCCATTCGGTCAGCGCAGATTCCTCGCCATCTGACAGTGTCGCGACATCGGCCAGCACCACGACATCGGGATTGGCCGGAAGAATGTCATTCAACGATCCGTTCAGGAGTTCGGCTGTAGGGATCAGAGCCTGTTCCAGGTAGTGCAGCGGCGACAGCAACTCCAGACCTTCGCGATCTTCCCGCCCGGCGATCAAAGCGATTTCGCGTCGGCGCAGGCTGTCATCGGCCAGCGTGACGGCACCTGCCGAACGCTGCCCCTGAACTTCAAAATGCGAGATGCGGGCGCGCAACTCGGCGGGCAACGCCAGTGCGGCACTTGCGGACGCTTCACCAGCCCCGAAGGTCGCGGGGACAGATGCCAGAACACGCGCGGTCCCTGCCGGGTCGCGGCCATGCGCCAGCACGGTCACCTCGCGCTCGGGGCTTGTTGTTGACCGTTCCAGTTGTAACTGAATGGCCCCGTCTTCAAACCGCGCTGGCGTCAGTCCCAATACCGAGCCTGCATTCTGATACACAACTACGTCGCCACGCGCTTCGAGGCTTTCCAGCAGCGGCAGGCGCGCATCGTAATCAAGCGCATCGGACAACCAGTGTGTCGTGAAGCCTCCTTCGATTTCGGCCAGCGCGACTTGAGCCGCCGTTATCTGATTAGCGCTCGGGTGCCAGGGCTGTGGGGTTAACCCGGCCAGACGGCTGTTCCAGACATCTGCGGCCTGAAACACAGGTGGCTCCGGATCGGTCAGTTGCATCACAGCCACCGTGCGACCTGCGCGCCCCGCTTCTTTGAGTTGCGCGTCCAATAGGGCAACCTTGTCAGACCAGCGTGTCGCCCCAGCCCAGCTGGAATCGAGCAGGATCAGCAGTGGTCCGGTGCCGGTCGAGTCACGCTGCGGGTTTAAAACCGGTCCCGCCAGCCCGATGATCAGGGCTGCAACAGCCAGCATGCGCAGCAACAGCAGCCACCATGGCGTGCGGTCTGAGACACTTTCATCGTCTTTCAGACCAAGCAGCAGGGCAACGCCGGGGAAGGGTTCCCGTTTGGGTGCAGGCGGGACGGCGCGAAGGATCAGCCACAGGATTGGCAGCGCGAACAAACCCAGCAGGAGCCAGGGCGCGGTAAATCCAATTCCCCCCAAAATTGTCATTGGGTGCCCCCGTCCAGCGCGCGGTAGAGCCAAAGCAGAGCGGTTTGCGCGCTGTCATTGGTATGGTGAAGCCCCAGTTGCCAGCTTGTCGCGTTACATAGCGCGCGCAACTCCTGCTTTCGTTCGGCAAGCCGATCTAGGTACCGACTGCGCAGCTCGCCCGCTTTCAATGTCTCATGCTCGAGGCTGCCACCGATGCTTTCGAAGATCGTGCGGCCTTGGTAAGGAAAAAGTTCCTCGCTGGGATCGAGGACTTGCAGGACAACGCCGCGCACACCGCGGTCGGCGGCCTTGGTCAAGGCCAGCCGCACTTCGTCCATGTCCCCGAGAAAATCAGAGACAAACACCGCCCGGGCGTGCGGGATCATAGCTTTGTGCTCTGGCGGTGCATAGTCTTGGGGGTCGTCGACGCTGAAAGCTTCGGCGAGCCGAACAATCTGCGCATTGCCGCGTCGCGGTGGCAGTGTCGTTCCGGTCAGTCCAACCCGTTCTCCGCCCCGCACCAGCAAAATCGCAGCAGCGAGCGCCAGAATGCGCGCCCGATCCGCTTTGGTTGGGATCGCTGCATCAGAAGCAAAGCGCATGGACGCGCCCTGATCGACCCACATCATGACGGACTGCGCAATCATCCATTCCCGCTCGCGCACGAATTGCTGATCCCCGCGCGCGGAGCGGCGGTGATCGATCAGCCGACGGCTGTCCCCCAGTTGCGCTGGGCGGTACTGCCAGAAATCGTCCCCAAGCCCGGCGCGCCGCCGCCCGTGATCTCCCAACAGAACAGTGCCGGCCAGATGCTCGGCGCGCGCAAGCAGTGGCGGCAGGCGACTGGCCTCGTCCTCGGACCGTTGGCGAAGGGTTGTGGCTGAATTCACGCGGCGGCCTCGGTGCTGGCCAGACCGGCAGCGGTGCTTTCAATCAGATCCGCCAGACTGTCACCTCGCGCCCGCGCAGCAAAGTTCAAGGCCATGCGATGGCTCAGGACCGGGCGGGCCATATCGATGACGTCCTCCGCGTTGGGCGCCAGCCGGCCCTGCAACAAGGCGCGTGCCCGGACAGTCAGCATAAGCGCCTGTGCCGCGCGCGGTCCCGGACCCCAGGCGACGGTCTCCTTGACCCGCTCCGACGATCCCTCTTCCTCGGGGCGGAAAGCGCGCACGAGATCAAGGATCATCTCAACCACAGACTCCCCGACCGGCATCCGGCGCAAGAGCGTTTGCGCAGCCAGCAATTCGTCTCGTGTAAAGACCTCGGTTGACTGCGCTTCTTCCACACCTGTTGTGGCCAGCAGGATATCGCGCTCGGTCGCGCGATCGGGATAAAGCACGTCGACCTGCACCAGAAAGCGGTCCAATTGCGCTTCCGGGAGCGGATACGTGCCTTCTTGCTCAATCGGGTTTTGTGTGGCCAGCACGTGGAATGGTGCGCCGATCTCCCGATCTTCGCCCGCCACGGTTACTGTTTTTTCCTGCATGGCCTGAAGCAAGGCGGATTGGGTCCGCGGGCTCGCCCGGTTTATTTCGTCTGCCATCAGGAGCTGGCAGAAAATCGGCCCCGGCACGAACCGGAAAGACCGCGTGCCATCCGAAGCTGTGTCCAGCACTTCGGACCCCAGGATATCTGCCGGCATCAGGTCCGGGGTGAATTGAATGCGATTGCCGTCCAGCCCCATCACGGTCGACAGTGTTTCCACCAGTCGTGTTTTTCCCAGCCCAGGCAGGCCAATCAGCAAGGCATGCCCCCCGCACAGCAACGCCGTCAGGGTCAGGTCCACAACCCGTTCTTGCCCAATGAACCGCCGGGTGATGGAGGCCTTGGCCAATGCGAGTTTGTCTTCCAGGGCCTCAATTTCGGCGACCAGATCGTCGGAGTCGGACATGACTTTCCTTTCGTGGGGCGTATATGCTGTCAGGATGGAGTGTATCTCGCGCAGGGGAAATGGCAAAAGCAATGAGTGGACAAAAACCCGTTACCCCGTCGGCAGAAGGCATCGCCGCCTCAATCAGGGCGACAAAAGCCAAGGGTCTTCCCCCGGTTCATTTGTGGAACCCGCCGTTTTGCGGGGATTTGGACATTCGGATCGCCCGCGACGGCTCATGGTTTTACCTCGGTTCACCTATCCAGCGCCCGGAACTGGTCAAACTGTTTTCTTCGATTCTCAAAAAGGAGGGGGGCGCCTATTTTCTCGTCACGCCGGTTGAAAAAGTCGGGATCACCGTTGATGACGCGCCATTTGTCGCGGTCGACTTCGAATCGGAGGGACATGGCGCTGATCAGGTGCTGACCTTTACAACGCAGGTCGGCGACACCGCTGTCGCCTCGGCGGACCTGCCAATCCGTGTCGAACGCGACCCCGAGACGGGTGAACCGTCACCTTATGTTCTGATCCGCAGCAATCTTGAGGCCTTGATCGATCGCAAGAGTTTCTATCGTCTCGTGGAACGCGGTGAGCATCAGGAAGGTTGGTTTGGGCTTTGGTCGTCCGGAACCTTTTTTCCGGTTATTCCTTCGGAAGAGCTGGAGGTTTCGTGATCATCGCCGCTGCGCGAGAATCACACCCAGGCCGACGATCCCGGCGCCGAGCGCTTTCATCCAGTTCCAGTTGTCGCCAAGCGCGAGCAGGATCAGCATGACGTAGAATGGGGCGGTGTTGATATGCATTGAGGCCAGCGTGATGCCGAGCCGTCCCACGGCCGCGATGAACAGGACCTGTGACAGCGCCATGCCACCCAGGGCGTAAATCGACAGCCAAACCAGTTGCTCAGCACCGAAGGGTTCGGTGGGCCGCAGATCGTGGCCAACCAGATAGGTGATCAGCGACAGAGCGGCCATGAAAACAAAGCCACCAGTGAAGGTGATCGCCGTGCGTCCAACCGGAGTCAGGCGTGGAAAGTCCCGAACTGTGCGAAAACTGCCCCACGAAAACAAGACAGCCGCCATGCAAGCCAAACCAGCACCCGGCCCGATCTCTGCAAGCGAGAGATCGGAAGTGGCGACAATCCCGCCGATGACAGAGGCAAGCACACCGGCGCCAAATGTGCGGGTAAGCGTTCGGGTCCGATACATGTATTCCAGTGTCGCGGCGAAGATTGGCGCGGTGGAGGCGATCAAGGCGACGGTGACGGGGTCGGTCAGCTTCTGCGCGACCAGCAGCAGGTACATCCCCATGCCAAAGCCCACGCCACCGATCCAAAGGCCGCGTACCCAGTCCGCTTGCCAGAGTGTCCGCGGCCCATCCAGAAGCATCCAGAGCGGGATCAACATACCCACCGACAGCAATAGCCGGACAACAATCAGTGCAAGTGGATCCCAGCTTTGCAAAAGCAATTCAGCCGCCGGAAATCCTGCTGCCCATGTCAGCATGGAGCCCATGGCGAGGGCATTGCCTTTGACAAGGTTCCCTGTGTCCGGACCGCCAAGCGGCCGGATGGGATCCGGTGAGATGGTCATGACAGCCTCAGACTGAATGATGTGGTTGGTGACACCGCAGCGTCACCCCAGATGAGTCGCTGAAAGAAAGCGGCCCGTCTGTTCGGTTTTCGACATCCTGTCGTTTCCGGACAATTGTGGCTCCGGATGGGTCATGCTACGCCGAACAGAACCAAGGAAGGGAGGCCAAGTTGCCCAGATTTGCGGCGAACCTGTCCCTGCTCTTTAATGAGTTGCCGTATCTGGAACGGTTTGACGCGGCGGCCGCGGCTGGGTTTGCCGGGGTCGAGGTTCTTTTTCCCTATGATCTCGCGGCAAAAGAGACGCACATGGCCCTGCTGCGCAATGGACAGGACTTCGTGCTGATGAATGCGCCTCCTCCAAATTACGCAGGTGGCACGCCGGGTTACGCAGCGCTTGCGGGGCATGAATCGCGTTTTGAATCCGATATGTGCCGCGTGGCGCGTTACGCCGAGGCGCTGCGTCCAGAGCGGATCCACGTGATGTCGGGCGATGCCGAAGGTTCCGAAGCGGCAGATGCCTTTGTCCGCAATCTGCAATGGGCGGCGGATCTTCTGCCATCACAGAACTTCACTGTCGAACCCCTGAATCCGGTCAGCTTTCCAGGGTATTTCATGAATGATTACGATCTGGCTGCGGAACTGCTCATCCGCATTGATCGGCCCAATGTCGGCCTGCAATACGACAGCTTTCATGCTCAGATGATCAACGGCGACGCAAAGGGAACCTGGGAGAGATTTCGTCCGCTCGTTGTTCATGCCCAGATCGGTCAGAGTCCGGCCCGCTCCGAACCCACAGATGGTGAAATCGATTTTGCTGCACTTTTCGCGGCGATCGACGAAAGCGGCTATGACGGTTGGGTCAGCGCCGAATACAATCCTGCGGGCACCACGCAGGAAGGTTTGAGCTGGATGCGCTAGGGTCGCGCCGTCAGTGCGCTTCTGCCCAGTTGGCGCCCCGGCCCGCGTCTACGATCAGCGGAACATCGAGTTTCACCGCCGGCGCGCTGGCACCTTCCATGACCGATTTCGCCTGTTCGATGGTCGCGTCCACACCGTCTTCGTCCACTTCGAAAAGCAGTTCGTCATGGACCTGCAGCAACATACGTGCTGGCAGATCGGCGATAGCGGAGGGCATGCGGATCATGGCGCGACGGATGACATCCGCGGCGGTACCTTGAATGGGCGCGTTGATGGCCGCGCGGTAGGCAAAGCTGGCACGCGGACCTTTGGCGTTGATCTCCGGCGTGTGGATTTTCCGGCCGAACAGGGTCTGGACGTAGCCGTGCTCTTTGGCAAAAGCCTTGGTGTCATCCATGTAGGTCCGGATGCCGGGAAAACGCTCGAAATAGCGATCGATGAACCCCTGCGCCTCGGCGCGCGGAATTCGCAGATTTCGTGCCAGCCCGAAGCCCGAAATCCCATAGATCACCCCGAAATTGATTGCTTTGGCACGTCGGCGGATTTCCGGGGTCATCTCGTCGAGCGGAACATCGAACATCTCCGACGCGGTCAAAGCGTGAATATCCAGCCCGTCGGCAAAGGCTTGTTTAAGCTGCGGGATGTCTGCGATATGGGCCAGAATGCGCAGCTCGATCTGGCTGTAATCCAGCGACAGCAGCACCTTGCCATCTTCGGCGACAAACGCCTCACGAATGCGGCGGCCTTCTTCGGTGCGGACGGGAATGTTCTGGAGGTTCGGATCCGTGGATGCCAACCGCCCGGTCGAGGCACCGGCAATCGAGTAAGACGTGTGTACACGACCGGTTTCGGCGTTGATGTGGTCCTGAAGCGCATCTGTGTAGGTCGACTTCAGTTTGCTCAGTTGCCGCCAATCGAGAATGCGGGCTGGCAGATCGTGCTCGGTCGCAAGGTCCTCCAGCACGTCAGCCCCGGTCGCATAGGCGCCAGTCTTGCCCCGCTTGCCGCCTTCCAGACCCATCTTGTCGAACAAGATCTCGCCCAGTTGTTTAGGAGAGCCGACGTTGAAGCGCTCGCCCGCAAGCTCGTGGATCTCCGCTTCCAACCCTGCCATCTTCTGGGCAAATGCGTTCGACATTCGACTGAGCGTATCGCGATCAACCTTGATCCCGGCCATCTCCATCTCGGCCAGGACCGCCACCATCGGGCGTTCAAGCGTCTCATACACCGTTGTGACATGAGACCGGTGCAGTTGCGGTTTGAACAGTTGCCACAGCCGCAATGTCACGTCCGCGTCCTCGGCAGCGTAGGGGACCGCCTCGTCAATCGGGACTTTGTCAAATGTGATGGCCGACTTTCCGCTACCCAGCAACGGCTTGATCGGGATCGGCGTGTGGCCAAGATAGCGCTCGCTGAGCGTATCCATTCCATGGCCGTGTTCGCCGCCATGCATCGCATAAGACATCAGCATCGTGTCGTCGATCGGCGCAACGTTGATCCCGTAGCGCGCGAAGATCTTGGCGTCGTACTTCATGTTTTGACCGATCTTGAGGATGGCAGGATCCTCAAGGACGGGTTTCAGTAGGTCCAGCGCGGACTGGAGGGGCATCTGCCCCTCTGCGAGTGCATCGGAGCCGAAAAGATCGTCGGTCGCACCGTCCTTATGAGTCAGGGGGACGTAACAGGCTTGCCCGGGCTCGACGCAAAGGGAGATACCCACCAACTCGGCGGTCATTTCGTTCAACGCAGTGGTTTCGGTGTCCACAGCGACCCAACCTCGTTCGGTGATCTGGTTAACCCAGCCCGCCAACGCCTCGGCGTCACGAACGCAACTGTAAGCGGAACTGTCGAAGGGGACGTCCTCGGCGGCCGCGTCACTCTCCGCGGCAACGGACACATCCGGGATGACCGGCGCTTCGACTTTCAGGACGCTTGCAATGCGTTTGGTCAGCGTTCGGAACTCCATCTCTGCCAAAAACGCCATCAGCGTGTCGGGTTCCGGATCCCGAACTTCCAGGTCCTCCAGGGTGAAATCGAGAGGCGTCGCACAATCCAGCTGAACGAGTTTCTTGGACAGTTCGATCTGATCGCGGTTATCGATCAGTGTCGCGCGGCGTTTGGGCTGCTTGATCTCCTCAGCCCGATCCAGCAGCGCTTCCAGATCTCCGTACTCATTGATCAGAAGCGCGGCCGTTTTGACACCGATGCCTGGAGCCCCGGGCACGTTGTCGACACTGTCGCCCGCCAGCGCCTGCACGTCGACCACGCGGTCCGGATAAACGCCGAACTTTTCGAAGACGCCGTTGCGGTCTATGCGCCGGTTCTTCATGGCATCCAGCATTTCCACACCGTCTCCGACCAGCTGCATCAGATCTTTGTCGGAGCTGATGATGGTCACCCGACCGCCCGCATCACGGGCCTGACAGGATAGCGTGGCAATGATGTCGTCTGCCTCGTACCCCTCCAATTCCTTGCAGGCGATGTTGAAGGCTTTGGTTGCATCGCGTGTCAGCGGGATCTGCGGACGCAGGTCCTCGGGCATGGCTTCGCGATTGGCCTTGTACTGATCGTACATCTCGTTGCGGAATGTGTGGCTGCCTTTGTCGAAGATGACGGCCACATGGGTGGGGGCATCCGGACCTGTGTTTCCTTCGACATAGCGCTGCAACATGTTGCAAAAACCGCTGACGGCACCGATGGGCAGACCATCGGACTTGCGGGTCAACGGCGGCAGTGCGTGATACGCGCGAAATATGAAGGCCGATCCGTCGATCAGATGCAGGTGGCAGCCTTTGCCGAAGGCGGTATCGCTCATGGAATCGATCTTCTCTGACTATTGAGATGCGTCATCTGTTCGTTATCCCGCATCGCTGCGACGGGCGCAATTGCGCTGGGGCAGGGCAGTCGATGCGACGATCAACTCTCGCACGACGCTGTGGCGTTGCGGTGCGAAGTGCATGCGTTTTGGAACTGCGCCCACGCGAGGGCGTCATTGCTTCCAATTGCTTTGGCTGTCTGAGTTCGGACAGGCCATCCAACAGTGGTGTTGGTGTCAGACCTTACCCTCAAAAGCGCGCAGGACGTACTTGCAGTCGCAGTAAGGGCATTCGACCCAGCCCGTTTCGGCCGGAATTTGCAGCCACACTCTTGGATGCCCCAAGGCTCCTTCGCCGCCATCGCAGGCCACGCGGCTCTTGTCCACGATCTTAACTTCGGGCGGCTCGATGGTCATCACGCGGCGGTCCTTTCGGTTGTCGGCGCAAAGGGGTATGGCTTGGCTGCGTTTATGAGCCAAGGCAAAACTGGGGGCAAGGGTTGCGATGACGGAAGCTGCGATCCGTATCGAGGGGCTGGTCAAAACCTATGCCGCGCGAAAGGGGTCACCCGAGAAGGCTGCGCTGAAAGGGATTGATCTTGAAATCCCACGCGGCTCGGTGTTCGGGCTGCTCGGGCCAAACGGCGCCGGAAAGTCAACGCTGATTAACATCCTCGCCGGGTTGGTTGTCAAAACGTCAGGCAAGGTCACAATCTGGGGCTTCGACCAGGATCGCAACCCGCGTCAATCGCGCGCCGCGATCGGCGTCATGCCGCAGGAACTGAACCTCGACGCTTTCTTTTCCCCGCGCGCGGCGCTTGAGGTTCAGGCGGGACTCTACGGAGTGCCCAAATCACAAAGGCGCAGCGACGAAATTCTGGACATGGTCGGGTTGGGCGACAAAGCCGAGGCCTACGCGCGCACCCTGTCGGGTGGGATGCGGCGTCGGCTTTTGTTGGGCAAGGCACTGGTGCACAGTCCCCAGGTTCTGGTTCTGGACGAGCCCACTGCGGGCGTGGACATCGAACTGCGCCAGATGCTTTGGGCCAACATCCGCAAACTGAACGAACGGGGCATGACCATCATCCTGACCACCCATTACCTCGAAGAAGCCGAGGAAATGTGCAACGAGATTGCGATCATAAACCATGGCGAAGTTGTCGCCCGCGACAGCACAACCAATCTGCTGGGGCGTCTGGACGCCCGCGTGATGGTAATTCACCCCGAAGGGCCGGTTGAAACCTTGCCGGACTCGCCCGGTATCGACGTTTCCAAAGGATCGGACGGCTCCATCGAACTGCGTTACCAAAGCCAGCAGATCAGCGCGGACCGTGTGCTTGAGGCGGTGCGTGAGGCAGGGATCCGAATCCGCGACGTCAAAACTGCCGAAGCGGATCTGGAGGATGTCTTTCTGGCGCTGACCTCAAGCCGCTAGTCACGCTCCACCCGCGCCTGATAGCAGTTGTTCCGTGCCGACCGGATGTGAATGTACGCGACATCGGACCTGGCAAAGATATCCGATATCTGGTCTGGCAGGTTCTGTGTCGGAACCACGCATCCCGTCCCGTAAACGATCCGGTCGTTTTCCCCATACCCCTTGATCAACAGGTCCGGCGTTTCGGCGAAAATCTCTGGCAGTGCAGCGCCGCCCCCTTGCTCACAATGCTCCGCGCACAAGAAGATCGGTCCCGTCTCTGCATAGGGGTGCGCACCATTGAATGGTCGATGGGCCAGAACCAGCATGTCTGCGCCCTTTGGGATGTTGCGGAGGCAATGGCGACACGGGGTTCCGCCACCGGGTGACACAGCGCGTTCGGCCTGATTTCCATATGCATCGGGGCCGCCGGCCTGAAGGTTTCGAACGCCCCGGGTGGGCAGGGCAACAAAGCGAGGCATTTCTGGGGTCTCCTGTTCTGAATTGACACCATTTGCGGGAATCTGAGGTGTTGCTGCGACCCGTTTCCTGAGCATTGAACCGCACATTGCGCAGAAATCCGGCCTGGTGGTTGCGACAGGCAGGAAAGAGGTTGGGCCTGCTGCGCAACCGCGCTAGAACGCCGCCGAGGCGAAGCAGAGGAATTGGGCGAATGAACGCGCCGAAACCGGTTGTGTTGTGCATTCTGGACGGTTGGGGACTGTCGGACAGCGTTGAGGCGAATGCGCCATTTTTGGCGCGGACTCCGACCTTTGATGCCCTTATGTCGCAGGGGCCTTCCGCTCAACTGACAACCCATGGTCCGGATGTTGGCTTGCCGATGGGGCAGATGGGGAACTCCGAAGTTGGTCACACGAATATCGGGGCGGGTCGCGTGGTCGCCATGGATCTTGGCCAGATCGATCTCGCCATTGAGGACGGCAGCTTTGCCACCAACGCCGCCCTGCAGGACTTCATCGCCGCCCTAAAGAGCAGTGGTGGCACCGCCCATCTTTTGGGTCTGTTGTCGGATGGTGGTGTGCACGGGCACCTCAATCATACAATCGCTGCCACACACGTTATTGCCGGGGCCGGGGTCCCGGTTGTCTTGCATGCCATCACCGATGGACGCGACGTCGCTCCGGTCTCCGCGATGGAGTATCTGGAAACGTTGCAAGCCGAGCTTCCGAGCGAGGCCCGCATCGGGACGGTGATCGGCCGTTACTTCGCGCTGGACCGCGATGATCGCTGGGACCGCGTCGCGCAGGCCTATGCGGCGATCATGTCCGGGCAGGGACAGAAGGCGGCCAATGCACGCGATGCGATTCAGGCCGGTTACGATCGCGGCGAAACGGATGAATTTCTTTTGCCCACAGTGGTCGCAGGTTACGCCGGCGTTGGCGCAGGCGATGGTGTATTCTGTCTGAATTTCCGGGCGGATCGCGCAAGGGAGATTTTGGCGGCGATCGGGCAGCCGGGTTTTGACGCTTTTGACACCGGCGCTCGCCCAGCGTTGGCGGCGCGGCTGGGCATGGTGGAGTACTCCGACGAACACAACGCCTACATGACTGCGATGTTTCCCAAGGTTCCGGTTGTGAACACCCTGGGCGCCTGGGTTGCTCAACACGGATTGCGGCAGTTCCGGGTCGCCGAGACCGAGAAGTATCCGCACGTCACCTTTTTCCTGAATGGCGGCAAGGAGCCACCTGAAGACGGTGAGGATCGGGTGATGCCCGCGTCACCGAAGGTTGCCACCTACGATCTGAAGCCAGAGATGTCGGCGCCTGAAGTGACCGATCAGTTGGTGGCGGCCATCGCGGAAGGCTACGATCTTATCGTCGTGAACTACGCGAACCCCGACATGGTCGGGCACACGGGTGATTTACAAGCCGCAATTCAGGCTTGTGAGGCGGTCGATGCTGGCTTGGGTCGCGTCGTATCGGCACTAAAGGACGCAGGCGGGGCGATGATTGTGACCGCAGATCACGGCAACTGCGAAATGATGCGGGATCCAGAAACCGGTGGTCCGCACACCGCCCACACGCTCAACCCGGTCCCGGTGGTTTTGGTCGGAGGCCCCTCGGGCGCAAAGCTGCGCGACGGGCGGCTGTCCGATCTGGCGCCCACGGTTCTGGACCTGATGCACTTGCCCAAGCCGCCGGAAATGACTGGAAAGAGCCTGCTGGAATGAGGCGGTGTTTCGCGGTTTTCGCGCTCACCCTTTGGGTTGGGCAAGCGCTGGCGGACACGGATCCCGCCAGCGCCGCGCGCGATGCCGCAACGCAGTTGGATCAGGCCACGGTGTCATTGGAGGAGGCTGCATCCTCGCGCGATCGCGTGCGCGCATTAACTGAAACTGTGCGGGCATTTGAGGCCGGTCTGGCGGCGATGCGGGATGGACTGCGCCGCGCATCCACCCGAGAAGCACAGCTGTCTCAGCAACTGGCAGTGCGCGAGGCCGAAATCGCCCAGTTGCTGGGCGTGCTCCAGTCGATCGGGGGAACTCCACCGCCCGTGCTGATGCTGCACCCCCAAGGTCCGTTGGGAAGCGCGCGTTCGGGCATGATTCTGTCGGACGTCGCCCCGGCGCTCAATGCCCGCGCGGATTCGTTGCGGAGCGACTTGGAAGAAGTCCAGACTCTGCGACTGTTGCAGCAATCGGCGACCGATACCCTAGAGGATGGATTGGCGGGGGTTCAGCAGGCCCGCGCCGAGCTGAGCCAGGCGATTGCAGAACGTGGTGATCTGCCGGTGCGTTTCACCGAAGACCCGGTGCGTCTGGCCATTCTGATTGCCTCAACCGAGACCCTGTCCGGTTTCGCCAGCGGGCTGTCAGAGATCACGACCGACGAGATTGTGCACAGCAACGCCGATATCAGCACCCGCAAAGGACAATTGCCCTTGCCGGTTCAGGGGCTTGTTCTGCATGGCGCGGGGGACGCAGATGCAGCCGGGGTTCGTCGTGAAGGTATCGTTGTCGCGGCGCGGCCACGTGCGCTGGTGACTGCGCCGACGGCCGCCACGATACGATATCTCGGGCCGTTGCTGGACTTTGGCAACGTCATCATACTGGAGCCTCAGCCGGAGCTATTGTTCGTGTTATCGGGGCTGTCGGAGGTTTTCGGCGAGCCCGGACAGGTGATCCCGGCCGGAACGCCTGTGGGGTTAATGGGGGGTACCGATCCTGAAATCGGTGCTATCCTGTCACTAAGCAGTGATGGGGCTGGAACAGATCGTTCAGAGACGCTCTATATAGAAGTCAGAGAGGGTGATGGCCCTGTGGACCCGGAAACGTGGTTCCAAACCGATAAGGATGGATAACGAGCATGCAGAAATTCGTCATGGCCGCAGTAGCCGGAACAGTGGCCGGGGTGATCGCGACGACACAGGTCGCGGGTCCGCTTCTGGCGCAGGAAGAGGCCAGAAACAGCAGTGTGTATGAACAGCTTGATCTGTTCGGCGACATCTTCGAGCGCATCAGGGCGCAATACGTCGAAGATGTGGAAGCAAAAGAACTTATCGAAGCCGCGATCGACGGGATGTTAACTTCGCTTGACCCCCATTCCAGCTATCTTTCCCCGGACGACGCTGCCGCAATGCGCGTGCAGACACGGGGTGAGTTCGGTGGGCTGGGGATCGAGGTCACGCAGGAAGAGGGCTATGTCAAAGTTGTCTCTCCAATCGATGGAACGCCCGCAGACGAGGCAGGCATCGAGGCCGGGGATTTCATCACCCATGTCGATGGAGAGAGCGTTCTTGGGCTGACCCTTGATTCGGCCGTTGACCTGATGCGTGGCCCCGTCGGATCAGAGATTCTGATCACGGTGGTGCGCGAAGGGGAGGAGGAGCCTTTCGACGTATCAATCATTCGTGACACGATCAAACTGACCGCCGTGCGCACCCGGACCGAAGGTGAAAGTGTCATTTTGCGGGTCACAACGTTCAACGATCAGACCACCCCCAATCTCGAAGCGGGTCTGAAGGAGCAGATCGAAGAAGCTGGTGGCATTGAGAACGTTAACGGTATCGTGCTGGATCTTCGGAACAACCCCGGTGGGTTGCTGACGCAGGCCATCGAAGTCTCTGACGCATTCCTTGAAAAAGGAGAGATCGTCAGCACACGCGGTCGTAACCCGCAGGACGGCGAGCGGTTTAATGCCACCCCGGGTGACCTTGCTGAAGGCAAGCCGATTGTTGTGCTGATCAACGGCGGGTCCGCGTCGGCGTCAGAAATTGTCGCGGGGGCGCTTCAGGATCACCGTCGTGCCATTGTCGTGGGCACCAAGAGCTTTGGCAAAGGATCCGTGCAAACCGTCATGCCATTGCGCAGTGATGGCGCAATGCGATTGACCACTGCGCGGTACTACACGCCGTCCGGACGGTCGATTCAGGCCCTTGGTGTTTCGCCCGATATCATCGTGGAGCAGCCCCGGCGCACACCTGAGGACGAGGAAGAAGAAGATGCGCGCCCCAGCCGTTCCGAGGCCGATCTGCGCGGGCGGCTGAACAATGACAGTCTCAGCGAAGATGAGGTGCGTCAGATCGAGGAAGATCGCGCCAAGGCCGAAGCAACCGCCGAATTGCGCGAGGAAGATTACCAACTCGCCTACGCCATCGACATCCTCAAAGGGCTCTCCGCCCTCGGGCCGACCGAGAACGAATAACCGGTATTGCCGAAGCGGCGGCGTGCTCGGCGCCGCAGCGATGCTTCTCGATCGATGTGAGGAGCCAAGGCGGTTTTCAGATTTTTGATCTGGCGCAATGAAAAAGGCCGCACATCCAAACGATGTGCGGCCTTTTGCGGTTGTCGGTCCGGCGAGTGTTAGCGGCGCAGGCCCAGGCGTTTGATCAGGTCCTGGTAGCGGGCTTCGTCCTTGCCCTTGACGTAGTCCAGCAGATTGCGGCGCTGCGCGACCATTTTGAGAAGGCCACGGCGTCCGTGGTTGTCCTTCTTGTGGGTCTTGAAGTGTTCTGTGAGCGTCGCGATGCGAGAGCTGAGAATGGCGACCTGCACTTCCGGCGAACCTGTGTCGCCTTCCTTGGTCGCGAAGTCTTTCATGACGCGTGCTTTTTCTTCGGTTGTGATCGACATCGGGGTCTCCTTTACAGGGTCAAAAGTGAATGGCGCAGGCCGGGATGTCGTCCAGCACAGGCCCATGGAGTAGGTCCACGTCAGAGCGAATCTTGCGCAGATGGGCGCGTATAGGCGGTTTTCCTGCGGTTGGCAAAGGGTATTGTGCAGGCGCAGCGCAGTCTATGCGCGCCGGGTCAATTCCAGCGCCGCGACGTCGCGATGATCGACCAGCAGAATGTCCGCAAGGTTCAATTCGCCGTCATCATGGACTGTGGCCACCCTTTGACCGTCCAAGAGGATGTGGCTCAGGCCCGTTACTTCCGCATCCTCCTCGAGCGCGAGCTCCGGGTTTGTGTTTTCGTGCAAATCGCAGACCATCAGGATCTGATCCTCTAAGGAATCGAAATCAACGATTTCCGCGGCTGTGTCTTCGGAGAGCCAGTCCCCAAGAACAACTGTGTCACTGCCTTCTCCGGTGTCGACTAGGTCGTTCAACCCCGCGACCAGCGTGTCGTTCCCTCCGCCGCCGTTCAGAAAATCCTGGGCAAAGTCATCGGAGCCTGACCTCCCCAAAACAAGATCGTCGCCCCAGCCCCCGAAAAGCGTGTCTTCGCCCTCGCCTCCAAAAAGCTGATCGTTCCCCAATCCACCGTGCAAGGCATCTGCCCCTTGGTCACCCTCCAGCGTGTCCGCGCCGTCGCCGCCATGCAGAGAGTCGTGGCCTTCACCGCCGCTCAGTTCGTCGTCCCCGTTGTGGCCAAAGAGGTCATCGTCATCTTCGCCGCCAAACAGGGTGTCTTCCCCATCCTGACCGTGCAGCGTGTCTTGTCCGCTGCCGCCTTCCAGAACGTCGTTGTCACCATGGCCGTGCAGGTCGTCGTCGCCAGGACCACCTAACAGTGTGTCCGAACCCTCATACCCGCCCAACTGGTCCTTTCCGGATCCCCCGATCAACAGGTCATCGTCCGGCCCGCCGGGTAAGATGCCCCCCGGCTCCAGGTCCCCATCATCATCAGAAACCAGCGGCTCTTCGGTTTCGGTGCCCCCGATACTCACCATCGCGGCGGTGCCAACCGCCATCATGCCCAACAGGCTTGCCAGCAAAAACATGCTGCTGCTCCACTCGTACACGCACCCACCAAAAGGTATTGGTCCACACTCATGCGCTCGAGGTCAAACCTTTTTGAAACAACAGGTTAACGCGGGGTTTCCGCTGAGGGCCACGCAACCGGTTTCTGAGCGTATGCCACGTACAAGGGATGACGCGGGTGGCCGTTTTTGGTCATCCCAAGATGGAACAGGGGCTGCCCTGTCCCTCTCAGAAGGTTTTGAACCACGGGACCGCGATCCATATGAACACCGTGGGTTCCCCAAGCGCAAATCGTCTGCGTTGCCCAGAACGCGGCAGTCTTGATTGCGTCGTCATTGTCAGGGCCAACCGGGTCGGCTGCGGCGCGCATCTTGCGGGGGTCTGTGTCCCGCCAGGCGAAGATGTTGGTTACCCGAAACCCGCCAAACCCCAGCGCACGGGCACGGCGTTCGCAGCGTTCAACGGTCGGATCGTTCTGCACCTCAGTGGCCGTGGAAGGGTTCAGCATCACAAAATGCGCCCGTGTTCCGCCTGAATCCCAGATGCGGGTCAGGCTGTAGCGATAATGTTCGCAATCCGAGTACACGGCCGTGGACGGTGCGTCGCCTTTGACATGCGTGCGTGTGATCATGGGTCCGAAAAACTGCTGATTGGTCGGGTCTCGTATCACCCTGTCGCCACGATCCAAAGCGGAGTCAAGCCGTACGCGGGTCAGGTGATTTTCTGCTCTGTCTGGCGTGGTGCAAAGCTACTGATTGAACACGCGATTTGGGTGCAGCTCGCCGGATTTGTAGACGCCGGTTGCAACCGCTTTGCCATCCAGCGATGCCCAACATGTATCGCCGTACTCCACGTCGCCCTGAAACACCTGACCCGGGTTGCCATTGCGCAACCGCGCCGCACCTTCGGGCGTGCAACGCAATTCCGGAAGATCAGACAGACCGATCTCCAGCGGCAAGAGATGGGCGTCCAACTCGTCTGTGCCGGCGCATTCTTCGATTTGGTCCATTTGCAAGCCTTGCTCGGCCTCGAACGGGCCAGACCACAGCCTGCGCAGCGATTGTACGTGACCATGACATCCGAGCACCTCCCCGAGATCGCGCGCGATAGAACGCACGTAGCCACCCTTGCCACATGTCATTTCCAGCACGGCGACATCCGGGCTCGGGCGATCGATCAGAAGCAATTCTTCGACCCAGAGTGGCCGCGCAGACAAAGTCACGTCCTGCCCGTCCCGCGCCATTTTGTAGGCCCGCTGTCCATCGATCTTGACGGCCGAGAACTTAGGAGGCACCTGCTCGATTTCCCCGACGAAGGCCCCAAGCGCATCCTTGATTGCCGAGTCCGTCGGTCGCATCTCGCTGCGCGCAATCACCTCGCCTTCGGCATCGTCGGTGTTTGTCGCCGCACCAAAGGCAACTGTGAACTGGTAAGCCTTTAGAGCATCAGTCACGTAGGGGACGGTTTTTGTCGCTTCGCCCAAAGCGACCGCTAGGACGCCTGTTGCTTCGGGGTCGAGGGTGCCGGCATGGCCGGCTTTACGGGCACGCATGGCCCAGCGGACTTTGTTCACCACGGCCGTGCTGGTCATGCCCGCTGGTTTGTCGACCACCAGCCATCCGGAGATATCGCGTCCCTTGCGTGCCATGAAACCTGTCCGTTGCGCGGTGAGAAGCGGGGCCTACACCACGTCGCCAAGCCGGGTCAACATCCTATCGACGCGTTCACTCAGGGCCGTCGCTGACGACCCCGACAATCGGTCCCAGGCTGAAGCCGACATCATTGCGGCGCAGCTGAGGTGCATAAAGCCTCGAGATGCTGCCATCAAAGTAGAGCGCATTTGGCAATTGCAGCGCGTCTTTGAAGAAAGATCCAAATTCGTGAAACGTGACCGGGTTGTGCGAGATGACAAAAACCACGCGTTTGCCATCTGGGCTTGTACCCACTCCGTTGCGAATGTAACGCGATGTGCTGTCGATCAGAAAGCGCGGGTGAAGGGCGCCCTCGATGACCAGCATCGGGCCTGATTGCGACGCAAAGCGGCAGTCTGGACGTCCCTCCAGAAAGACAAGCGTCTCAAAAACGTCCGCGCGGTCGTCGCGAATGCAGAACACGCCATTCGGAAGCAAACCGAAGTTGCCGGGTCCCGCATTTGGAACAACAGCGGCAATCTCTTCTCCATCCTCAAGGTAGTAGCCCACGGGCGCACGATCGCTGTGATACATGCCCGCGTTCATCGCAAACTGAAGCACCTTGCCCTCTGCCTGCAAGGCATCGTCGATCGCGTGGAACTGCCCGTAAACCTGGCCGTCGTCATCGCGCAGGAAAAGGCGCAGATCCTGGCTCGCGGGATCGACGCTGCAAACGCTGTAGCTGTTTCCGGCATACGACACGTCTTCGCACGAGACCGCGTTGGCGGCGCTGGCCGAGACCAATGCCCAGATCAGCGCGGCGGCCCTGATCACTCGTCCAGATCGCGGCGTACCGCGTCCTGTGACAGCATCCGGCGGGTGTCGTCCATCCGGTCAAATGTCTCGTCCAGTTGGAACCGGAGGTCCGGCGCGAACTTCAAAGCCAGTTTCTTCGAGACCACGCGGCGCAGCTCACCTTTGTTGCGCGCGAGTATCTTGAGGACATCTTCGCGCCCTTTGCCGCCAAGCGGCAGGACATAGGCCGTGGCGACCCGGAGGTCCGGCGACGTGCGCACTTCGCCTACGGTGATCGACAGACGGTTGAGGTCCGGATCGTGCACGTCCCCGCGCGCCAGCACGTCTGCAAGCGTGCGGCGGATCAGTTCCCCGACGCGCAGCTGGCGCTGCGACGGGCCGGGACCGTCGTGAAAGCTGTTCTTCCCCATGCGCCCCATCTAAGCGGTTGTCGGGTCTTTGCCAAGCCGTTCGCAATTGGGTAGTCAGGCGCCAGACTCGAAAGGAGCAACGATGACTCAATTGCCCGGAATCGCTATCACCGGAGCGTCTGGACGGATGGGCCAGATGCTTGTGAAACTTGTGCGCGACAGCGACCGGGCCCATTTGATCGGGGCGGTTGAACGCGCGGGTCACCCTTGGGTCGGGCAGGATATCGGCGTCGCGATGGGTGGTCAGGAAGTGGGCGTCACTGTGACGGACGATCCGCTCGAAGCCTTTGCCCGGGCACAAGCCGTCATCGACTTCACGACGCCGGAAGCGACGCTGGAGTTTGCAACTTTGACCGCACAGGCACGGGCGGTGCATGTCATCGGCACGACCGGTATGACGGATGATCAGATCGCGGCGCTGGAACCGGCGTCGCGCCACGCCGTCATTGTACGGGCGGGAAACATGAGCCTCGGGGTCAATCTGCTGGTTCAACTGACCCGGAAAGTTGCGGCGGCCCTTGATGATGACTTCGATATCGAGGTCATCGAAGCACATCACAATCAAAAGGTTGATGCGCCATCCGGGACCGCGTTGATGTTGGGTCAGGCGGCTGCGGAAGGCCGTGGCATTGAGCTCGCTGCGGCTTCTGATCGTGGACGCGACGGCATCACCGGGGCCCGGACCCGCGGTCAGATCGGCTTCACGGCCATTCGTGGGGGTGACATCGTCGGGGAACACGATGTGATGTTTGCCGCACCGGGTGAAAGGATCATCCTGCGCCACATCGCCAGTGATCGCGCGGTCTTTGCCCGCGGCGCGCTGAAGGCCGCGCTCTGGGGTCAGGACAAATCTCCCGGCGCCTATGACATGGTGGATGTGCTCGGGCTCTGACCGGCACGCAAGCGGTACTTCGCTGGCCTCCCCGCTGGAACTGATCCGATCCGCGCAGCGATCCGTATCAGGATAAAACGCCAACGAAGGAGCAGCGCGATGTCGCTGAAGCATTTTGCAGTTGTGGCCTGCTGCGTGCTGGCCACCCCGGTGGCCGCCGAGTTCGCAAAGGTGAACAGCGGTGAAGAGTTCAAACAGATCGTTGTGGGAAAGACCCTCTCACACCCGTTGTTCAAGTTGCAGGTTTCTCCGGATGGTGGAATCACCGGCACCGGTATGCGCCGCGAGGTTTCCGGCGACTGGACATGGCAGGATGGGTACTTCTGCAGGGACCTGTTCTGGGGCGCAAAAAAGCTTGCCTACAACTGTCAGGAAGTGCGCGTGAACGGCAAGAAAATCCGCTTTACTTCTGACAAGGGCGCCGGACAAAAGGCCGATTTCCGTATCCGCTGACACGCCTCAGAAATCGACGGCGATCCCCTTCTTTTCCCAATCTCCGTAGCGAACGGGCTCAGGTCCGTCACGCCCTCCAAGTTCTTTGGGCAATGGCGGTTCCTTATCGGCCTTTTTGCGCCGTGCCTCAGCTTCCGCAAGGGCGCGTTGTGCGGCGGGGGGAAGGTCCTTGGCTGGTTCGCTCATCGCGGGTTCCTTTTGCTGTGCCCCGTGATATACCCCGCCGTCTGTCGGGGGCAAGTCGGGGCTGAATCTCAACAATGTCGGAAACCGGGGTCGCGGCGCGGCGCAGCGCTGTCTATTTGCTGGATCAGGTTCTGGGAGAAGGCCGTTTGCTCACTGAGGTGGTGCAATCGGGTGGTCTGGACCGACTGCCGCCGGAGGACCGTGCACGGGCACAGCGGTTGGCGCTAGATACTTTGCGCGGGCTGGAGCGCGCAGACAGGCTGTTGCAGAAACATCTGCGCAAAGCACCGCCGCTGACGGTGCGAAACGCGCTTCGGCTGGGAACGGTCGAGCTTTGCCAGGGCGGTGCGGCGCATGGCGTTGTCAACGCGATGGTTCAGGTTGTGGGCAGTCACAGACGCCACGCTGGACTGAAAGGGTTAACCAACGCCGTCTTGCGGAAGATCGCGGCCGATGGACCTGACAAGTGGGATGCATTGCGGGCGCCACGTCTGCCGAAGTGGCTGCGTGGTCCTATGATAGATGCATGGGGCGCAGATGCTGTGGCCGCAATGGAAGTTGCGCAGTTTCAAGGGGCAAAACTTGATCTGACCTCCAGGGACGGCGAGTGGTCCACGGATCTGGGTGGGGTGGACCTGCCCACCGGCACACGGCGACTGGCGGAGGCCGGGCAGGTGTCTGCTCTGCCGGGGTATCAAACTGGCGATTGGTGGGTGCAGGACGCCGCTGCTGCGATTCCCGTCCGGATTTTGGACCCACAACCGGGGGAACGTATTCTAGACCTTTGTGCAGCACCTGGCGGCAAGACCATGCAACTCGCTGCAGCGGGCGCAAAGGTGACTGCATTGGATGTGTCAGACAAGCGGATGGATCGGGTCCGCGAAAATCTGACGCGCACAGGGCTAAAGGCCACGCTTTTGGTCGAAGACGCCTTGGCGCACAGCGGCCAGTATGACGCTGTGTTACTGGATGCGCCCTGTTCTGCGACCGGGACACTGCGGCGACACCCCGATTTGCCATATGCCAAGGATGGGTCTGAGTTCGCGGAACTGATCGAACTGCAGGCACAACTGCTGGCCCGTGCATGGACTTTGGTTGCGCCCGGCGGACGTCTGGTGTTTTGCACATGTTCACTTCTGCCGGATGAGGGGGAGGTGCAGGTCGAGGAGGCGCTTGCGGCCCATTCCGACATGACACCGGACCGCGCCGCGCTATTGCGCCCCGGGATTGACGAGGCGTGGGTAACCCCAGAAGGCGGGTTGCGATTGCGACCGGACTACTGGCCTGAACTGGGCGGTATGGATGGTTTCTATGTCGCGTGCCTGCGCAAAGCCGCCGAACCGGCGGTTTCGGCGGTGACTTGAGTGGGCGGTCAGGGTATGGTCCGGCAAGACGCCAAAAGAGCGTAAGAGGCAGTGCAAATGGCCCAGGCTGAAACCCTCGCCAGTCGGCGGATCCGGTTTCTCAACCGGCTCTATGCGCGTTTGAGCACGCGCCAGAGAGCAGCAAGTGCCTTTGTGTCCCAGCCCGAGCCGCGCACCATCGGGCGATTTGCACGTGGACGACAACTGATTGCGGGGAATCTGCTCTTTGCCGGATATCTGGTGGAATCAAGCGAAGTTGGCCTGTGGGATGTGATCGCGCCGGACATGGCGTTTGATGCCGAAAGGCATGGTTTCAGTTGGCTGGACGATCTAGCCGCGGTCGGTAGCATGCCCGCCCGGCACAAGGCCCAGGCATGGCTGTGGACGTGGATCGATGCCTATGGCGGTGGCAAAGGCCCCGGGTGGTCCCCGGATCTGACGGGGCGTCGGATTATCCGTTGGATCAACCACGCACTGTTCGTTTTGCGCGGACAGGAACGTCAAGCAAGCGATGCTTTCTACCGTTCCCTCTCGCAGCAGACCTGGTATCTGAGCAAACGCTGGCATGTTGCTGCCCCCGGACTTCCCAGATTTGAGGCCCTCACCGGCCTGATCTATGCCGCCCTTTCGCTGGAAGGCATGGAAGATCTGGCAGATCCCGCGGTGCGCGCGCTGGCCCACGAGTGCGGCGCGCAGATCGACGGAGAGGGTGGGCTTCTGACCCGCAATCCCGAAGAGTTGCTGGAAGTTTTCACACTGCTGACATGGGCTGCGGCAGCCTTGCACGACGCAGGGCGTGGCGTTCCTGCGGCGCATTCCGGGGCGATCGAACGCATCGCGCCCACGCTGCGGACCTTGCGCCACAGTGATGGAGGTCTGGCGCGATTCCACGGCGGAGGTCGTGGGCTCGACGGTCGGTTGGATCACGCGCTGGCCGCAAGCCAGACGAAGGCACGTGCAACTGACGGTCTGGCGATGGGGTTTGCCCGATTGTCCGGTGGACGGACCAGTGTAATTGTCGATGCCAGTCTGCCGCCAAAGGGGGCCGCATCATATGACGCCCATGCCTCGACATTGGCATTCGAGCTGACGTCGGGGCGTCGTCCACTCATTGTGAATTGCGGGTCCGGGTCATCCTTTGGGGCCGAGTGGCGCCGGGCGGGCCGGGCGACACCATCGCATTCTGTCCTGTGTCTGGACGGCTACTCCAGCGGGCGCCTTGCCGAGGCTGATCGGAGCACCGGACAAGAGGCGCTGGTCGGGGGACCAAAGAACGTGCCTCTGGAAGTGATCCCGATGCCGGACGGCGTTCGGTTTCAGGGTGGTCATGATGGCTATGTGCCCAGCCATGGTCTGACACATGCCCGCACGCTTGAGCTGACGCTCGACGGACGCGGTATGGCGGGCGAAGACATGCTGTTGGCAATGGACGATCGCGGCAAGCGGCAGTTTGACCGCGCGATGGATCAGGTGAAGCTGGCGGGCATTGCTTATGACATCCGGTTTCACCTCCACCCCGATGTCGATGCCTCAATTGACCTTGGGGGGGCTGCGGTATCGATGGCGCTCAAAAGCGGGGAGATTTGGCTGTTTCGCCATGACGGGGCCGTCGCACTTGATCTGGAACCCAGCGTCTATCTCGAAAAAGGGCGTCTGAAACCACGCGCGACAAAACAGATCGTTCTCTCTGGCCGCGCGATGGAGTATGCGACCCGCATTCGCTGGTCGCTGTCGAAAGCACAAGACACGGCACTGGCGGTGCGCGACCTCGCGCGCGATGACGCAGAACTCTACGACCGACCCTGACAAGGACCTTGCCCTATGACTGATCTTTCACCCGTGCGCCGCGCGCTTTTGTCTGTTTCCGACAAGTCTGGCCTTGTCGAACTTGGGCAAGCGCTGGCCGGATTGGGCATTGAACTGCTCAGCACCGGTGGCACCGCGCGCAGTCTGCGCGAGGCGGGGTTGGACGTTATCGATGTTGCAGAGGTGACAGGTTTTCCCGAAATGATGGATGGGCGGGTCAAGACACTGCACCCGAAGGTTCATGGCGGCCTGTTGGGGTTGCGCGACGATCCCGATCACCTGGCCGCGATGGAGGCGCACGGGATTGGCGCGATCGACCTGCTGGTGGTCAATCTGTATCCCTTCGAGGCCACCGTTGCTGCGGGCGCGGATTACGAGACCTGCATCGAAAACATCGACATTGGTGGCCCCGCAATGATCCGGGCAGCGGCCAAGAACCATCGATTTGTGAACGTGGTGGTGGACACCGACGACTACGAAGCGCTGCTCTCCGAACTGAAAGAGCATGATGGCGCGACAAGCCTTGGCTTCCGGCAGAGACTGGCCCAGACGGCCTATGCCAGAACCGGAAGTTATGATGCGGCGGTCTCGACCTGGATGGCAGGGGCCTTGGATTTAGGCAGCCCGCGGCGCCGGGTTTTTGCCGGGACACTGGCCGAGGATCTGCGCTATGGCGAAAATCCACACCAGAACGCAGCGTTTTACACGGACGGATCCGCACGGCCCGGGGTCGCCACGGCGACACAGCATCAGGGCAAGGCGCTGTCCTACAACAACATCAATGATACCGATGCAGCGTTCGAGCTGGTTTGCGATTTTGACCCAGAAGCTGATCCGGTTTGCGCGATTATCAAACACGCCAATCCGTGTGGTGTTGCCCGCGGCACCACTTTGAGTGAAGCGTATCGGCGCGCCTTTGATTGTGACCGGATCAGCGCATTTGGGGGGATTATCGCCCTGAATCGCCAGCTGGACGCGGAAACTGCAAAGGAGATCACCACTATCCTCACCGAAGTGGTAATTGCGCCTGACGCCACACCTGAAGCCATCGAGGTCTTCGCGGCCAAGAAGAACCTGAGGCTTCTGACCACCGGTGCGTTGGCGGACCCAGTGCAGGCCGCACTGGCGGTCCGTCAGGTTTCGGGCGGTTATCTGGTACAGGACAAGGACATTGGTCGCGTGGATCAGGCGGACTTGCGGGTCGTAACAAAGCGGGCGCCCTCCGATGCCGAGCTGTCCGACCTGATGTTTGCGTGGACCGTCGCGAAACACGTGAAATCCAATGCCATCGTTTATGTAAAGGACGGCGCGACGGTTGGCGTGGGCGCCGGGCAAATGAGCCGTGTTGACAGCACTCGGATCGCAGCCCGCAAAGCTGAGGACATGGCGGCCACAATGGGCTTGTCAGCACCGCTGACCCAGGGCTCTGTGGTGGCGTCCGATGCTTTCTTCCCGTTTGCAGATGGCCTGTTGGCCGCTGCAGAGGCGGGTGCGACCGCGGTCATTCAGCCGGGCGGTTCGATGCGCGACAACGAGGTTATCGCCGCTGCAGACGAGGCAGGATTGGCGATGGTCTTCACCCAGATGCGCCACTTCCGGCATTGAGGCTGATATGAGCTCACGTCCCCTCTTACTTGCCGCGGCGATTGCGTTCCTGATTGATCAGGTCAGCAAGTACCTGGTGATCCACACGCTTGAACTGGCCCGCGTCCAGGCCATTGACGTGCTGCCACCGCTGCTTAACTTCCGATACGGCGAAAACCGCGGCATCAATTTCGGACTCTTTGGAGGCGGCGGAGAGGCTCAGCGCTGGATCCTGATCGGGTTCTCTGTCGTGGTGATGATTGCGGTCTTTGTCTGGGTGCGGCGCATTGCGGCGCCACGGATGATGCAAATCTGCGCCGGACTTCTCATCGGTGGGGCGCTGGGCAATGTGCTGGACCGGGTGGTGTTTGGCTATGTGCTTGATTTTCTGAACATGTCCTGCTGTGGCATCGACAATCCCTTCGTTTTCAACATGGCGGACGTCTTCATTTTCGCGGGTGCGATCGGTTTGATTGTCTTTGACGTCACCACATCTCGAAAAAAGGGCTCGTGACCTGTCATGGCGAATGCGTTAAAAGCCGGTGAAACAATTAGGAGAATGGCGATGTCGCGCCAGCGGAACGCCACACTGATCGGGCTGTTGTTGGTGATGGGCTTGAGTGCTTGCTCGGACAAAGGCCTTCGGCAATTGCGGAATCCGGGTGATGGCCCGGACGAGTTCCGGGTGCTGCCTGTCAAGCCTTTGTCGCCTCCTGAAAGCTATACTGCTCTGCCGACACCCACACCGGGCGGCACTAATCTGGTGGATCCCAATCCGAATGCGGATGCGGTGGTTGCCTTGGGTGGCAGTGAACGGGCGTTGAACTCTACGGCGATCCCGTCTTCTGATGGCGCTCTGGTGACGGCCACACGACGGTATGGTGTGCCCGGTGACATTCGCCAGACGCTGGCGCAGGAAGATGCTGACTTTCGGCGCCGTCAGGGGCGCTTGAGTGGTGTGCGGCTCTTCCCGGTGGATCGCTATAGCCAAGCCTATCGCCGCGAGGCACTGGATCCGTTCGACGAGACGGAGCGTTTCCGCAACTACGGCATCGGGACCGTTTCTTCACCGCCCCCGGAAGGCTGAGTCGCAATACTCACGTTTCCGCCAAGCCGCCTTGAACCTATCGGGCGGAGGCGTACTTTGTCGCCACAGGATCATGGAGGACTGTGGATGCGCTTCTTTGCTGCGATTTTGAGCGTTGCCTGGCTGATGCCTTTGCCACTTCTGGCTCAGGACATATCGGACTCAGTTACGAGCTTTGAGTTGGACAACGGTATGAAAGTCGTTGTGCTCGAGGACCACCGCGCACCGGTTGCCCAACACATGGTCTGGTATCGTGCGGGTTCTGCTGACGAGCCCAAAGGCGCCTCCGGGGTGGCTCATTTCCTTGAACACCTGCTGTTCAAAGCCACGGACAACATGGAAGCCGGCGAGCTTTCAGCCACCGTTGCGGCCAATGGTGGCCGGGACAACGCGTTCACCAGCTATGACTACACCGCCTACTTTCAGCGGGTCGCGGCAGACCGGCTGGAGCTGATGATGCAGATGGAAGCGGACCGGATGGTCAACATCCGCCTGACGGAAAATGACATCGAGACCGAACGCAACGTGATCCTCGAAGAGCGCAATCAGCGCGTGGAGAACAACCCCCGTGCGCTGTTTGGCGAACAGATGAACGCGGTTCAGTATTTTAACCATCGCTACCGTGTTCCCATTATCGGATGGAAACACGAGATGGAGACTCTGGGCATGGACGACGTCCAAGCCTTTTACAAAGCGCACTACGCGCCAAACAACGCGATCCTCATTGTGTCCGGGGATGTCGATCCGGAGGAGGTGCGCGAGATGGCGGAACGCCACTATGGCGTGATCCCCGCCAACCCCGATCTGGCGCCAAGGACGCGCACAACAGAACCCCCCCAGACCTCAGAGCGGCGTCTGACCTACAAAGATCCGCGCGTCGCACAACCCTATGTGAGCCGGTCGTATCTTGCGCCGGAGCGCGATAGCGGAGAGCAGGAGAAGGCGGCGGCACTGGTCCTGCTGGCCGAGATTCTGGGCGGTGGCACCACGTCGTTCCTGGCCGAGAAGCTTCAGTTCGAATCCCCTAAGGCCGTCTTCACCGGCGCATTTTATGGGGGGACGTCGCTCGACAGCACCACGTTTGATGTCGTGATCGTGCCTGCCGAGGGTGTCAGCCTTGAAGAAGGTGAGGCGGCACTGGACGAGGCGCTTGCCGCGTTTCTGGAAACAGGGGTTGACCCCGAACAGCTGGACCGCATCAAGATGCAACTCCGCGCGTCCCAGATTTACGCCCGCGACAATGTGGATGGCGTTGCAAACCGGTACGGCCGGGCGCTGACCTCCGGTCTGACCGTAGCGGACGTTCAGGCATGGCCTGACATCCTGCAATCCATCACCGCAGAAGAAATCGTGGAAGCGGCGCGCGCGGTGTTGCGTCCCGAAACCTCGGTGACCGGTTGGTTGATGCGCGACGAGGAGGTGACCCAATGATCCGCAGTCTGATTACCTTTGTTACCGCATGCGCACTTGCGGGCTCTGTAGCTGCCGAGGTAGAGATCAAAGATGTCACTTCGCCCTCGGGCATATCGGCCTGGCTGGTCGAGGATCACGCGATCCCATTCGTGGCGTTGGAACTGAGGTTCCGGGGCGGCGCTTCTTTGGATGAACCTGACAAGCGCGGCGCCGTCTATCTGATGACCGGACTGCTTGAAGAGGGCGCCGGTGATCTTGATGCCCGGGCCTATGCCCGTGCGCTCGAGGGACTTGCCGCAAGCATTTCTTATGACAGCAGCGACGATGAAGTGTCGATTTCGGGTCGGTTTTTGACTGAGAACCGCGGGGACGCTGTAGAACTGATGCGTTCCGCGATCATGGAGCCGCGGTTTGATCAGGACGCAATCGACCGCGTGCGCGGACAAGTGCTGTCCGGCTTGCGTGCAGACTCCAAAGACCCAAACGATATCGCCTCTGCTGCCTTCTCCAGACTGGCCTTTGGTGATCATCCGTATGGGTCGGTGGAAAAGGGAACGATCGAGAGCGTCACCGCGCTGACCCGTGATGACATTCTGGACGCGCATCGCGCGGTGTTTGCGAAGGACCGTCTGTATGTTGGCGCCGTCGGAGATATCACAGCAGATGAATTGGGGCAGCTCATCGATGAACTGCTTGCAGATTTGCCCGCCGAAGGCGCGCCCATCCCAGGCCCCGCAGAAGTGACGATTCCCGGTGGTGTGTCCGTTGTTGAATTCGAAACGCCCCAGTCGGTGGCCATCTTTGGTCAGCCCGGTATCGCGCGGGACGACGATGACTTTTTCGCAGCATACGTTCTGAACCAGATCATTGGCGGCGGGTCTTTCGAGAGCCGTTTGATGACGGAGGTGCGTGAAAAGCGCGGCCTGACCTACGGTGTCTACTCCTACCTCGTGCCCAAGGATTTGGCTGCGGTCTACATGGGGTCTGTTGCATCTGCGAACGACCGGATCAGCGATGCCATCGAGGTGATCCGCGATGAATGGCGGCGCGCAGCCACCGAAGGTGTTACCGAAAAAGAACTGCAGGACGCAAAGACCTATCTGACAGGCGCCTATCCGCTGCGATTTGACGGAAACGCCCGGATTGCAGGCATCATGGTGGGGATGCAGATGCAGGATCTGCCAATCGACTACATCGCCACGCGCAATGACAAGGTCAATGCCGTGACGCTGGAGGATGTCAATCGAGTGGCTGCGGAGTTGCTCGATCCGGACGGGCTGCATTTTTTGGTGGTCGGGCAGCCAGAGGGCCTGGAGACCCTGACCGACTAAACCAGATCTCAGCGTCGAAATTGCGACTATACGGGCCGGGGGCTGGCGAGCCTCCGGTCTTTTTGCGGGTGGTCGGCAGCCGATGTCACCCCTTCGGCGATGTCAGCGGACGGGCGAGATCTATCGCACCATTGCTCCAATCACTGCGCGCCCGTAGTCTTCGAGCCACGCCACTCATTTTCGGGGCGCATTTGAAGGAGAAGACCATTGCCAACAGTAAATTTGTATCTGGAACCCGAAGAGCTGATGTCGCCTCAAGACGTCAAAAAGATTGCCGACAATGTGCGCGGCAAGACCCGAACCTACAAACTGCCACCCAAATTTTTGAACGCGGACAAAGTGAAACCCGCCTTCGATATCAAAACCGAACTGATCAAATGGGCGGCCAAGGATTTTGGTCTTTCGGGCGCAGGAAAGAAGCAACTCATCACCAAAGCCGGTTTGCAGGGGAGGCTTTCAACGATTGGGGATTATGAAATGATCTTCACCGTCTCAGCCGAGGTGCAGGGCGAGCCAAAGATCTTTCGCATCCGGGGAGAGTTGGAGATTGAGGCCGAGGAGACAATCGGCGAACCCGAACCTGCGCCGGTCACGTATGAAAACTCAAAGGTCAAGTCAGCGTGCAACAGTGACCGCAATATTAAGACCAAGATCGAGTCGATTGCGCTGGCGGGTCCGTCCGAGACGGGGCACGGGGCAGTCCCATACCTGAAGGGCGCGCTGCACGCCCATGCCACGAACACCCACAGCGTGGCATGGTTCTGGAAAAACGGGACGATGCATGTTGTCGCCACCGGTAAGAAGAACAATCAGAACAAGCAGCAAAAGCGCGGCGGCAAGGGTCCGAACCTGAAGACCCGGGAGTACGACTGGGATGAAGGCTGACCGAAAGCGCCCGCGCGCCTCAGGCTAAACGAAATGGTGCGTGGCCCCGCTTTGTTGGGCTGTTCTGTTGCTCAGCGGCGCGACGGCATCGCGCGAAGCATATCGCCGATCTGCTGTCCCAATGCGCCTGATCCCCGCTGATACAGCGCGCCGTCGACCGCGATCACGGTGCCTGTGACATAGCTGGCCATCTCGGAGGCGAGGAAAAGACAGGTGTTGGCCACATCATCGGACGTTCCCAGGCGCCCGATGGGGATATTGCGGCGGACAGCCCGCATGGCCTCTTCGGTTGGGGCGAGCCTTTCTGCACCCTCGGTGCCCTCGATGAAACCCGGCACAACCGAGTTGATCCGGATCCCTTCGATGCCCCACTCCATCGCAAGTGTGCGCGTGATCTGGTCGACGCCTGCTTTGGCCGCGCAGACATGCGCCTGCCCTTCGTAGGGCAGGTACGCTTGCGGCGCCGAGATGTTGATCAGACTTGCGCCGGGGCGTTTCAGCAGCGGGTAGGCGGCCTTCATCACATGGATCGTGCCCATCAGGTCAATGTCGATCACCGTCTTGAACGCGTTGATAGACATCTCGGCCGCAAGCGCGGGAAAGTTTCCCGCCGCCCCGGACACGACAACCTCGAACGCGCCCATCTGTTGGTGAAAGCCCTGCAAGCCTTCCGCGACCGCGTCGGCATCCCGCACGTCAAATGCAGTTCCCAAGGCGTGACTGGCTCCGGCGGCCTCGAGCGCGGCGACTGTGTCGTCCACTTTTTGCTGGCTCCGGCTCGCAACCGCGACTTTCGCGCCGGCACGGGCAAACGACAGCGCGATCCCGCGGTTGATCCCGCTGGTGCCGCCGACCACCACCACTGCTGTGTCTTTGAAGTCTGCCGTTAAAGCCATGCCGTCACTCCCCGTATGGCACCCAGATGTTTTTGACCTCTGTCGACTGGTGCAGGAACGTCTGGGCATCGGTGTCCTGCCAGTCCCGCGCCTGCCCGTTGTTCACCCAGGTACGCTTCATGTTGCTGGCAGCGGCCTGCTCTATGACGCCTGACAGATCGGTGGACGAAAAACTCCAGACTGCGTCGAGTGACATGTGTGCGCCCAGTGTGGGCGCGAGTTCGGCATGGCTGCCGGTCAGGATGTTGACCACGCCACCGGGCACGTCCGAGGTGTCGAGGACCTGGTAGAAATCGGTCGCAGCCAGCGGGTAAGGTTCAGAACCCACCAGGACCACGCGATTGCCCATGGCAATTGCCGGGGCCATGACGGAAACCAACCCAAGCAGCGGGGCTTCATCGGGGCAAAGCGCGCCGATCACCCCAACGGGCTCTTTCATCGCCAATGTCACACCGCGGATTGGCACGCCGTGCACGTGGCCATCGTATTTGTCGGCCCAGGCCGCATAGGTGAACAGGCGTTGAACGGAAGTTTCAACTTCGGCTGCGCCACGTCGCCCACCAACCATGTCATCGATGCGCCGGGCAAACTCGTCCGAACGCGCGGACAGGTTTTCTCCGAGATAGTAGAGAATTTGCGCCCGCAGATGCCCGGTGGTCTTTGACCAGCCGGCAGCACCACTGGCGGCTTCAACCGCGTTGCGCACATCTTTGCGGTTGGCCAAAGAGGCGTGTCCCAGCAGCTTGCCGGCTCTGCTCCATACCGGGCGAGAGTATCCGCCGTCCGGGCGCGCCTGTTTGCCGCCTACATAGAGTTTGGACGTCCTGTCGATACCGTCGGATGGGCCCGCATCGCCGGTATGGGCTTCGATCGGTTTGAGGGCCTTCGCTCGGCCTTTCGGCCGGGTGTAGGCCGACAGACCTTCCCAGCCACCTTCCCGGCCAAAGCCGCTTTCGCGCACGCCGCCGAACCCGGCGGCGGCATCAAACAGGTTCGTCGCGTTCACCCAGACAACCCCGGCGGCAAGCTTTGGTGCCACATCCAGCGCCAGATTGACGTTTTCGGTCCAGAGCGTGGCGGCAAGGCCGTATCGCGTGTTGTTGGCCAGCGCCACGGCCTCATCCGGCGTTCGAAATGTGGTCGACACCAAAACCGGACCAAAGATCTCCTCCTGCATCAAGGGATCGGCGCTGTTCAGACCGGTGATCAAGGTCGGCGGATAGAAACTGCCCTCCTTGGGCAGTGTCACATCGGCCTTGTGGGTCTGCCCGGCCGTGTTGCTGTCCACCATCTGCGAGACCGCCCGCAACTGAATGGGATCGACCAGCGTGCCAATATCAATGCATTTGTCCAGCGGGTCACCGACGCGCAGCTTGTCCATGCGGGCGCGCAAACGTGCATAGAACGCCTCAGCGATTTCTTCCTGAATCAAAAGGCGCGAGCCTGCGCAGCAGACCTGTCCCTGATTGAACCAGATCGCGTCCACCAGGCCTTCGATCGCGCTGTCCAGATCAGCGTCATCGAAAACGATATAGGGTGACTTTCCACCCAGCTCGAGCGTCAGGGCTTTTCCTGATCCTGCCGTCGCCTCGCGGATGCGCCGCCCGACGCTGGTCGATCCTGTGAAAGCAATCTTGTCGACATCGGAGGCAACAATCATTTCGCCCACCGCACCGTCGCCGGTCACGATATTGACAACGCCGCTGGGCAGGCCTGCCTGACGGCAGATATCGGCAAAGAGCAATGCCGTCAGTGACGTGTACTCGGCAGGCTTCAGAACCACGGTGTTGCCCATGGCCAGCGCCGGAGCAACCTTCCACGCCAGCATCAGAAGCGGAAAATTCCACGGAATGATCTGACCGCAAACCCCAAGAGCGGCGCGGTCCGGCAGCGCCTCCTCCATGAGTTGCGCCATGCCGGCGTGATAGTAGAAGTGGCGCTGTGCCAACGGGATGTCGATGTCCCGGCTTTCCCGGATGGGTTTGCCGTTGTCGAGAGTTTCGAGCACGGCAAACAAGCGGCTGTGCTTCTGGAGCAGCCGTGCCAGGGCGTAAAGGTACCGGGCGCGCCCGGGTCCGCCCAACTTTTCCCAGCGGGGCTGGGCCTTGCGCGCTGCTGAAACCGCCAAATCCACCTCGGTTTGTGTGGCCTGGGTGAGTGTCGCCAGGGTTTCACCGGTGGCTGGGTTTCGGCTTTCAAATCCGTCGCCGGGCGCGGTGAAGGCCCCGTCGATGAAATGACCGAACCGGTCGCCCTGATCCACCAGCCAAGCCAGCGCTTCGGCGGCGCTTTCAGGCGCCGGGCCATATTCCATCGTGTCGAAGATTTCTTTGACGGTCATAGCCACATCCAACTTTCCTGCGATTCTTTCGCTGTTCGATCCCCAACCACGATTTTGGTGAGCCATCGCGTCTCGGATTGCCATTTGGAGAACAGAGTTTCGTCTTTGAGCAGTTTGGTGTTGGGCTGGCTTGTCGCGTCTTTCGAGCTCATCTTCTAACCCATCGCATGCCGGCAAGACGCCGAGTAGGCACCGGTCACGTGGTGCTCAAGTTGCCGTTCGATGTCGCCCAAGAGCGACGAGGCACCAAAGCGAAAGAGATCAGGTTGCAGCCAGCGATCGCCCAACTCGTCTTTCATCAGGGCCAGATACACCAGCGCGTCCTTTGCCTTGGAGATCCCGCCCGCGGGTTTGTATCCTACCCGAACTCCGGTGCGTTCATGGAAGGCACGGATGGAGCGGATCATCACCAGCGAAACTGGCAGTGTCGCATTGACACTTTCCTTGCCGGTGGAGGTTTTGATGAAATCCGCGCCGGCCATCATGCAAACCAGCGATGCACGGGCCACATTCCGAAGTGTGCCGAGCTCGCCGGTGGCGAGGATCGCCTTGACATGGGCATCGCCACACGCCGCGCGAAACATCCGCATTTCGTCGTAGAGCGCCTGCCAGTCCCCAGACAGGACGTGGCGGCGGGAAATCACGATGTCGATCTCAGCAGCGCCCGCCGCAACGCTCTCCTCGATTTCGGCAATGCGCAGATGCAACGGAGAGAGCCCGGCCGGAAATCCCGTGCTGACGGCGGCAACCGGAATGCCGCTGCCTTTCAACGCTTCGACGGCAGGCGCGATCATATCGTGATAGACACAGACCGCCCCGACCGTGATGGGCCCCATGCCCAACGCGTCCAGCAGATCAGACCGCACAGGTTGACGGGCTTTGGCGCATAGACGCGCGACGCGGCGCGCGGTGTCATCGCCCGCCAGGGTCGTCAGGTCGATACAGGTGATGGCTCGCAGGAGCCAGGCAGCCTGCCAGTCCTTTTTCACAGAGCGCCGTCCGGGCAGTGTCGCTGCGCGGCGCTCAATGGCAGAGGTGTTGGCTTGGACGTGGCGCACCCATTGCATGTCCAGAGGCATGCCCGGATTGCGGGCCTCTGTGACAAGGGGCAGGTGCGTGGTGTGATCTGACGTGAGTGTGTTCATGGCCGACTTCCCCCGACGCAGCGAGGCTCCAAAATCGCACGGGGTTTGGATCTTGGCAAGCGGCGTTGGGTGCGGGAGCGACCTCACGAGAATGATATTGCGAATAATTCGCAAAACTGTTGACTAAGTTGCGAATGGTTCTCATATTCATCCTAACCAGACCTTCTTTCAGAGGATGATTCCGCATGGGATATGCAAGACGGACGTTTTTGGCCCTTTCTGCCGCCGTAATGACGACTTTCGGCGGTGTGACAGCGGGTTTGGCCGAAGCGCCTCTGAAAGTGGTGGCGACAACCGGGATGATAGCAGATGCCGCCCGGCAAGTTGGCGGCGATGTGGTGGATGTGCGCGCCCTGATGGGCCCCGGCGTCGACCCGCATGCCTATCGCCAGACGCGGAGCGACATTGCCGCTATCACCAGCGCCGATCTGGTTTTGTGGCATGGCCTCTACCTTGAAGCACAGATGGAAGACTTCTTCAGAGATCTGGCGGGCAAACGCGACGTCGTTGCCGTAGCTGAGGGTCTTTCCCCGGATGTGCTGCGCGCCCATGACGACTACCCGGACAAGTTCGATCCACACGTCTGGATGACGCCGGCACTCTGGACCGAGGTTGTAAAAGGGGTGCAGTCCGCGCTGTCGACCGCGCGCCCGGACGCTGCGGATGTGTTTGCTGCAAATGCCGCACGGCACATTGCGGAACTTGAGACCCTTGCAGACTACGCGACCCGCAGCCTGACCGCTGTCCCGCAAGAAGCGCGTTTCCTGCTGACCGCACATGATGCCTTTGGATACTTCGGCGCAGACTACGGCTTCGAAGTGATTGGCATTCAGGGCATCTCGACAGAAAGCGAAGCCGGTTTGAACCGGATTGGAGAGCTTGTGGATATGCTTGTCGACCGGGATATCCGTGCTGTTTTTGTGGAAAGTTCAGTGTCCGACCGCAACATTCGTGCGCTGATCGAAGGGGCAAAAGCGCGTGGGCACGAAGTACTGATCGGCGGGGAACTCTTTAGTGACGCCATGGGGCCAGATGGCACCTATGAAGGCACATATGTCGGAATGCTGGATCACAACATCACTGTGATCGCCGGGGCATTGGGGGCGGATGTGCCGGAACGTGGAATGAACGGAAAGCTGTCGGCAGGATTCTGAACCAATGCTGAAACTCGCGACCAAAGGTGGGCTACCCACCGGGCAAGAAGGGCTGGACTCCAGCCCGCTTGCCATTCGCGGACTGACGGTCTCTTACGGCGAGAAGCCCGCCGTTTTCTCTGTCGACATGACCATTGAACCCGGGGCCATGACCGCAATCATCGGTCCGAATGGCGCTGGAAAATCCACTCTTTTGAAGGCTGCTTTGGGCGTGGTCGACGCGGTTTCAGGGCAGATCACTGTGTATGGCCAGCCAATGGAGGCACAGCGTGCACGGATCGCGTACGTGCCTCAACGGGCCAGTGTGGATTGGGATTTCCCGACACGTGTGATCGACGTTGTCTTGATGGGTTTGTATCGCGAATTGGGGCTGCTGGGCCGGCTTCGCGCCCGTCACATTGAGCAGGCCGTTGCGTGTTTGGACCGAGTTGGGATGGCGGATTTCAGGGGCCGGCAGATTGGTCAGCTGTCTGGCGGGCAACAGCAGCGGGTGTTCCTGGCCCGTGCGCTGGCGCAGGACGCAGATCTCTATCTGCTGGACGAGCCGTTTGCCGGCGTCGATGCCGCAACGGAGAAGGCAATCATCGCTGTCCTGAAGTCTCTAAAGTCAGAGGGCCGAACGGTTGTGGTTGTGCACCACGACCTTGCAACCGTGACCGACTATTTCGACCATGTGTTCCTGATCAACACCCGGAAGGTAGCGGAAGGCCCGGTGACCGAGGCTTTCACTCCCGAAACCCTTCAAGCCGCTTATGGCGGGCGTCTGGCCACCACGCAACTTGATCAGCTGGGTCAGGCGCTGGGCTGAGCCATGCTCGCCGACGCACTACTGCTCCAGCTTGGGTACAATGCCACTCTGGTGGCTGTTGGCGCCGCTTTGCTGGGCATTGCGTCTGGAGTGACCGGGACGTTTTTGTTCCTGCGCAAGCGCGCCCTTGTCAGCGACGCCATCTCCCACGCAACATTGCCAGGGGTTTGCCTTGCCTTTCTGGTCATGGTGGCGTTGGGCGGGGACGGGCGGAACCTCATCGGCCTGCTGGCCGGTTCGGCTCTGACCGCGCTTGTCGGTCTCTTTTGTCTAAGCTGGCTCACCAAACACACCCGACTGGCCGAAGATGCGGCTATTGGAGCCGTGCTGTCCGTCTTCTTTGGCTTCGGTATTGTGCTGCTGACGGTCATTCAGACCTTGGGCGCAGGCCGGCAAGCCGGGCTGGAAGGGTTTCTGCTGGGATCCACAGCCGGAATGCTGCGCGCCGATGCGATGGTCATCGCCATCGGCGGGTTGGTGGCAGTACTGCTGGTCTGGATTTTACGCAGGCCGATGACTTTGGTGACATTCGATCCCGAATACGCGCAGGCCCGCGGACTTCCTGTCCATCAGATCGATATGGCGATCATGGCTCTGGTACTGGGCGTCACGGTGGTGGGACTGAAGGTTGTCGGCTTGATCCTGGTGATTGCGCTGCTGATTATCCCCCCGGTCACGGCTCGGTTCTGGACAGACCGATCGAACGGAATGGTCGGGCTGGCGGGGCTGTTTGGCGGAACGGCGGGATACATTGGGGCTGCGATCTCGGCGTCGGCGCCTTCGCTTCCGACCGGCGCCATCATCGTTCTGGTGAGTTTCTCGTTGTTTCTGGCCTCTTTCTTGTTGGCACCCAATCGCGGGGTTCTGGCGGCGTTGTTGCGACACTTTCGCTATCAGCGGCGGGTCCACCTGCGACAGGGCTTGTTGGCGCTGGCGCAAGGGCAACCGATCTACGAGCGTTTGACCCTTCGGTTGCTGCAACGTGCCGGTCTCGCGCGCCCGGATGGCGTTGCGACGGAGGCCGGCCACGCGCGTGCAGCCAAGGCATTGCGTGATGAAAAGCGATGGGAAATCGTACGCAATGATCAGGCGCATGAAGGGGCGGCGGCGCTATATGACGGGCTGCGGGACATAGAAACCGTTCTGACGCCGGATCAGATCACCGAGATTGACCGTCGCATCGGGGCGCCGCGCGGGGTTGTCCCATGAGTGGGCCTGAGTTCGTTGTTCTGTCGCTGACGCCCATCCTGATTGGTGTCTGTGCTGCGATTGCATGTGCCCTGCCGGGAAACTTCCTTGTTCTGCGGCGGCAGGCGCTCATCGGAGATGCAATTAGCCACGTCGTGCTGCCCGGGATTGTCGTCGCCTTTTTGCTGACAGGGGCCGTTGCGACGGGGCCAATGATGCTGGGTGCGGCCGGAGCAGCCGTGGTTTCCGTCGTTCTGATCGAAATGATCCGCCGCCTTGGCCGGATCGAAGCGGGGGCCGCCATGGGTGTGGTTTTCACGGCAATGTTTGCTGGCGGGGTCCTGCTGCTGGAGCAATCAGACACCTCCAATGTGCATCTGGACGTCGAGCACGCGCTTTATGGCAATCTGGAAAGCCTGATCTGGCTGGATGCCGTTGGCTGGTCATCCTTGCTGGATCCGGTTGCGTTGCGCGGCTTACCGGTCGAGCTCTTGCGTCTGATTGTGACGCTGATTGGCGTTTCCGGTTTTATCTGGCTCTTTTGGAGACCGTTAAAGTTATCGACTTTCGACGAAGCATTCGCCCAAACCCTTGGGCTTCGCACGGGCCTCATGGGCATGGCCTTGGTTGTCGTGGCGGCTGTTGCGGCTGTGGCCGCCTTTGATGCAGTTGGGTCAATCATCGTCATTGCAATGTTCATCTGCCCACCCGCGGCGGCGCGCCTTATGACCAACAGGCTGGAACACCAGATCGCGTGGAGCATTTGCTTTGCGATCCTCTCCGCAGTCCTGGGGTACGTGTTGGCAGGGTATGGACCGCTCTGGTTCGGAGGACGCGACGCAGTAAGTGCTGCGGGTATGATTGCAACGGTCTCTGGCCTGATCCTGGCGCTGGCGGCAATTTTCGGGCCTTGCCGGAAGCGGGCCGGTGCGCCGCAAGCGACCTAAGACCCCTTGTCGAACGGGGCGATTCGTGGCTCATTGGAATTTGATCAAATTCCAATGCGATGGAGACTCCCATGAAGGACGACAATTTCCTGCGCGAGAACAACGCCCGGCATATGTGGCACCCCATGGGCCACCCGGGTGAAGCACAAGAGCATGCGCCCAAGATCATTGCCAAGGCCGAAGGGGTGCACATCGAGGACATTGACGGGCACAAAACCGTTGATGCCGTGGGCGGGCTGTGGTGCGTGAACCTTGGCTACTCAAACGATGCCGTCAAAGATGCCATCGCCCGGCAACTCTACGATCTTCCTTACTACTCGGCCTTTGCGGGCACTTCGAACCCCACTGCGATCGAGGCATCTTATGCGGTGCGCGAGTTCTTTGAGCCTGATGGGATGGCGCGGGTGTTCTTCACCTCGGGCGGCTCCGACAGCGTCGAAACCTGCCTGCGGTTGGCACGCCAGTATCATCGCCTGCGCGGCGAACCGGGCCGGACGAAGTTTCTGTCGCTGAAAAAAGGGTACCACGGCACCCATTTCGGCGGTGCTTCGGTCAACGGGAACAACCGATTTCGGACAGCTTATGAACCCTTGCTGGCCGGGTGTTTTCATATGCCCAGCCCTTACACATACCGGAACCCGTTCAACGAGACCGACCCGGATGTCTTGGCGCAGAACATCGCCGCAGCGATGGAAGACGAGATCGCATTTCAGGGCGCGGGCAGCATTGCGGCGTTCATCATGGAACCTATTCAAGGCGCGGGCGGGGTGATTGTCCCCGGCGGGACGTTCATGACTTTGATGCGCGAGATCTGTGACCGGCACGGCATCCTGATGATCTCGGACGAAGTGATCACTGGATTTGGCCGCACCGGGGACTGGTCCGGGGCGCGGCACTGGGGCGTGCAGCCTGACATGATGAGCACGGCGAAAGGCATCACCTCGGGATACTTTCCGGTTGGTGCTGCGCTGATGAACGAAAAGGTCGCGGAGGTCTTTGAGAACTCAGACCCTGCCGACGGCGGCATCTTTCACGGATACACATATTCGGCCCACCCCGTCGGTGCGGCGGCAGTGACCGCCTGTCTGGACGAAACGCTGCGACTGGACACCAAGACCAACGCCGCCGCGCGTGGCACGCAGCTTTACGAAGGTGCGCTGGCGCTGGCAGAGAAGTATGACTTTATCGGTGATGTACGCGGCGGGCATGGGTTGATGACCGGGATCGAGTTGGTGTCGGACACGAATGCAAAGGCCCCCATGGACATGACAACCATGAAACGGTTCCACCAGACAACTTACGAGAACGGTGCGATGGTACGACTGGGCATGAACAACGTCCTTATGTCACCACCGCTTACGATCACCGAAGCCGAAGTCGGTACGATCCTGTCAGCATTGGATGCGGGTTTTGCTACGGTTTGACGTTTGAGAGAGGCCGCCGCGGTCGCGCATGGATGCGACCCGGCGGGCCTCAATCAATCTGGTTTGCCCCAGCCACCGCCACCCGGCGTCGCAAGGCCAAACACTGCGTCCGCGGGCAGGTCGATCTCATCGTTACCCTGCAATTCGACGCGTGTGCCATCCGGCAGTTCAGCCCAGTTCAGCCCGACAGCACCGGGCGAGCCACCGTCGACGCCAAAGGGCGGCACAATCCGGTGCGAACACAACGTGGTGACCGTCACAGGTGTCAGGAATCGCAACCGGCGCAGGGCGCCATTGCCACCGTGCCACTGACCGGCTCCACCTGAATCGGGTCGCACCCCAAAATCCTCGAGCCGGACAGGAAACCGCTTTTCCAGAATCTCGGGGTCCGTCGAGCGGGTATTGGTCATGTGTGTCTGCACCGCGTCGCAGCCGTTGAAACTCGGTCCGGCACCCGTTCCGCCGGCAATGGTTTCGTAGTTCTGAAATGTCTCGTTGCCCCAGACGAAGTTATTCATGGTGGCCTGTGAGCCCGCGATAAATCCCAAGGCTTTGTAGAGCGCATTGCACACCGCCTGACTGACCTCGGTGTTTCCGGCGATGACGGCAGCCGGATACTCCGGGTTCAGCATCGAACCCTTGGGCGCGACGATGTGCAGTGGATGCAGGCACCCTTCGTTCAGAGGGATATTGGTGCCGACCAGGGTCCGGAACACGTAGAGCACGACGGCGCGACAGATCGAGTAGGGCGCATTGTAGTTCCCGCTGTGTTGCGGTGAAGTCCCGGTGAAATTGATGGTGGCTTCGCGGGCGTGCTTGTCGACTGTGACCTGCACCTTGATCTGAGCGCCATGGTCCATCGGGTAAACCGCCGTACCACCGGGCAAGCGGTCCAAGACCCGCCGGACGCTTTCTTCGGCATTGTCCTGAACATGACCCATATAGGCTGTCACCACGTCCAGCCCGTAATGCGCCACCACCTTCAGCAAGGCCTGCCTGCCGGTTTCATTCGCGGCAACCTGTGCCTTGAGATCCGCAAGGTTCTGGGCCGGATTCCGGGCCGGGTAGCGGCCCGAAGCGAGTGTCGCTTCTGCATCGGCTTGCTGAAAGACCCCCCGCGAGACCAGCCTGACATTGTCGATCAGAACACCTTCTTCGTCGATATGTGTGCTGTCGGGCGGTGCCGAACCGGGCGTCCGCCCCCCGATATCGGCGTGGTGACCGCGACTGCCAAGCCAGAACACCGGCGCGCCTTCTGCAAAGACCGGAGTCACGACGGTCACATCCGGCAGGTGGGTGCCGCCGTTGTAGGGCGAATTCAGCATAAAGGCATCGCCGGGATGTATGTCGCCGGCGTTCTCCCGCATGACTGTTTTTATGCTGTCGGACATCGACCCGAGGTGCACCGGAACATGAGGGGCATTGGCCACCAGATCGCCCGCGGCATCAAAGATCGCACAAGAGAAATCCAGCCGCTCTTTGATGTTCACCGACCACGACGTGTTGGCCAGCGTCGCCCCCATCTGGTCGGCGACCGACATGAAGAGGTTGCCCATGACCTCCAGAAGAACGGGGTCGGCTTCTGTGCCGGCGGCTTTTGCGCGTGCCATCTCTGTGGTGCGGGTGAGGATCAGGTTGCCCATTGCGTCGAAACTCGCCGTCCAGCCGGGTTCGACGACATTTGTCCCGGTGGCTTCGGTGATAATGGCCGGACCATCAATGCGGACATTTTCGGAAAGGTTTGCGCGGTCAAACAATGGTAGGTCTTGCCAACGATCATCAGAATAGACGGGCACATGGTCGATCGGGCTCTCCGAGGCGCCAAACGCCGAAGCCGCAGGGGCTTCGCCCGTATCTCCGATGGCTTCGACACTCAGCATGTCGAACAGCAAAGCGCGTTCAGGCGAGATGAATCCGAAGCGGCTTTGGTGGGTTTCTTCAAAGGCCGCCTGCATTTCCTTGGCTGTGCCGAAGGGAACCTCCAATGCCTGATGCGAGCCGTCGTAGCGAAGATGCGCGCGCGGCTCGGAGCGCACCTGCGAGGCGCCTTGCGCGCGAACCTCTTCCTCGGCATCGGCCTGAATTCTGGCCAGCGCACTTGCCGCTTCGGTGTCGTCAAGCGGGGCGTCATGCTGCACTTCGCGCATCGCCCGAATCTCTGCAAGGCCCATTCCATAGGCCGAAAGGACCCCGGCATAGGGATGGATCAGAACGCGCGACATCCCCAGAGCGTCGGCGACAAGGCAGGCATGCTGACCGCCTGCGCCACCGAAGCATTGCAGGGTGTACTCCGTCACGTCATGGCCGCGCTGCACGCTGATCTTCTTGATCGCATTGGCCATGTTGTCGACCGCGATGCGCAGAAAGCCCGTTGCCATGTCCTCGGGGGTGCGCGGGGGCGCGCCGGTTTCACGGGCGACTTTTTCGGCAAGGGCGGCAAAGGCCGCGCGCGGTGCCTTGGTATCGAGCGGCTGATCCCCGTCAGGCCCAAAGACTGGTGGAAAGTGGTCAGGGTTAAGCTTGCCCAGAACCACGTTGCAGTCTGTCACCGTCAACGGACCACCGCGCCGATAAGCGGCCGGACCCGGATCGGCGCCGGCGCTTTCGGGGCCAACCTGAAACCGCCCCTCGGAGAACCGGCAGATCGATCCGCCGCCTGCTGCAACGGTATGGATGTCCATCATTGGTGCGCGCATCCGGACACCGGCTACCTCGGTTTCAAACGACCTTTCATAGCTGCCGGCATAGTGGCTGACATCGGTTGATGTGCCGCCCATGTCAAAGCCGATCAGATGGTCATGACCGGCGCGCTCACCCGTTTTGACCATGCCCACGATTCCACCCGCCGGGCCGGAGAGGATTGCATCTTTGCCCTGAAACAAACGCGCATCGGTCAGGCCGCCGTTGGATTGCATGAACAACAGGCGATCACAGGCCCGCCCCATATCAAGCGCGCGGGCAACCTGATCCACGTACCGGCGCAAGATCGGCGACAGGTAGGCATCCACCACCGTGGTGTCGCCCCGCCCCACCAGTTTGGCCAGTTTCGACACGGAATGGGACGTCGAAATCTGCGTGAACCCGATTTCTGAGGCAATCTCGGCGATCCGTATTTCGTGCACAGGATTCAGGTAGGCGTGCAGCCCGGCCACGGCGACCGCACGGAGACCATCATCATATGCAGATTGCAAAGCGGCACGTGCGTGCGGTTCCTCGAGAGGGAGCAGCACATTCCCTTCGGCGTCGAGCCGTTCGTGAATTTCTTCGACCTTCGCATAGAGCAGATCCGGACGGCGAATATCCAATGCAAACAGATCTGGGCGGGTCTGGTAGCCAATGCGTAAAAGATCGCGAAATCCCTTGGTGATCAGCAGCAACACGGGTTCGCCCTTGCGTTCAAGCAGAGCATTTGTGGCGACGGTTGTCCCCATTTTGACCGCCGTAATGCTGTCGTCGGCGAAATCCTCCGTCACACCCATCAACTCGCGAATGCCTTGCACGGCGGCATCCTTGTAGCGATCCGGATTCTCCGAGAGCAGTTTATGGGTGACCAGGCTTCCATCCGGTTTGCGCGCAACCAGATCGGTGAAAGTGCCGCCGCGGTCGATCCAGAATTCCCATTTTCCGCTCATTTCAGGCCCTTTCCATTGCGGTTTCGACAATGCGGCGCGCGGCGGGATTGTCAACGTGGATTGGGCAGGAAGCGGGTGGCAGAATCGTTGGCGTGCGTGCTAAGTATTGCGGTATGGCGCACGTGGAACCCAATATAGGCGATTCTTCACCAATCATCCGTCAACTCGACGACAGTGCGATCAACCGGATTGCGGCTGGCGAGGTGGTGGAGCGACCGGCCTCGGCAATCAAAGAACTGGTTGAAAATGCTGTTGACGCCGGAGCGGCACGGATCGTCATCGAAATCGCGGATGGCGGTAAGACGCTGATCCGGGTGAGCGATGATGGATGTGGAATGCGGCCTGACGACCTGCCTCTGGCGATGTCGCGGCATGCGACGTCGAAGATCGATGGATCGGATCTGTTGAACATCCATACCTTTGGATTTCGCGGCGAGGCACTGCCGTCGCTTGGGGCGGTCGGCCGACTGACACTGACCAGCCGGGCGGCAGGCGCCGAAGCGGCGACGCTGAAGGTCGAAGGAGGCACCATCTCGCCGGTCCGGCCGGCCGCCCTGGCGCGAGGCACGGTCGCGGAATTGCGGGATCTCTTTTACGCCACGCCCGCAAGGCTGAAGTTCTTGCGTACGGATCGGGCAGAGACCCAGGCCATCGTAGACGTGGTCAAGCGACTGGCAATTGCGGAGCCGTCGGTCAAGTTTGAACTTCGCGATGTGTCAGGTGACGGGCAGCCGCGCGTGTTGTTTCGTGCGGATGCCCAGCAGGGCGAGTTGTTCGATGCCCTGCTTGCCCGTTTGCGGCGGGTTCTGGGAGCTGACTTTGCGGAGAACGCTCTGAAAATCGACGCGACCCGAGAAGGGTTGCGATTGTTTGGATATGCCGCACTTCCAACCTATTCACGTGGGGCGGCCGTGGCGCAGTTTCTCTTCGTAAATGGTCGCCCGGTCCGGGACAAACTGCTGACCGGGGCCCTTCGGGCGGCGTACTTCGATTTCCTCTCACGGGACCGCCATCCGGCAGCAGCTTTGTTCATCGACTGTGATCCGATGCTGGTCGACGTTAATGTGCATCCCGCCAAATCTGAGGTCAGGTTTCGCGATCCCGGCGTTGCGCGGGGCCTGATCGTATCCGCTCTGCGTCATGCCTTGGCAGATGCGGGACATCGTGCATCCACCACCGTCGGTCAAGCCACGCTGGGCGCAATGCGGCCCCAGGGCAACTTGAGCCCGGTTCAATCCTTCCCTCGCCTGGCCAGCGGACCATTGCGGATTGCGCCCGTGACGCAAAGCAGCGGTTTCGCAGAACTGGAAACCGCTTACAGCGCTCAGGTCGTTGAAGATCACGTCGACCCTGCTCCGGACGCTGATACTTTGCCGCTCGGCACAGCCAGAGGGCAGGTTCACGAGAATTACATCATCGCGCAGACAAGGGACGGCATGGTGATCGTGGATCAGCATGCAGCTCATGAACGCCTCGTCTACGAGAAGCTGAAGCGGCAGATGTCGGAGACCGGGATTTCGGCTCAGGCCTTGCTGATCCCGGAGATTGTCGAGTTGTCCGAAGTGGATGCCTCCCGGCTTCTCGCTCATGCCGATGCATTGGGGAGGATGGGGCTGACTCTGGAACCATTTGGTGGCGGGGCAATTGCCGTGCGCGAAACACCGGCGATCCTTGGGGAGGTCAATGCCGAAGCGCTGATACGCGATGTTCTGGACGAGTTGGCGGACTGCGGGGAAAGCCAGTTGGTCCAATCCAAGATCGAAGCCATCCTGAGCCGCGTCGCCTGCCACGGGTCGATCCGCTCCGGGCGCCGTATGCGGGCAGAAGAAATGAACGCCTTGCTGCGCGAAATGGAGGCCACGCCGCACTCCGGGCAGTGCAACCACGGCCGACCAACCTATGTCGAATTGAAGCTTGCCGATATCGAGCGGCTGTTTGGTCGCACATGATCCAGATCGGTACATATGAATTGGCGTTGGACTCGCCATTGACGATTGGAGTGTTCGCCGCAGGTGCGTTTGGCCTGGTAATGATTGTCCTGTTGATCGTCGCCGTCCGTTCAGCCGGGCGCTCTGCGCGCCTGGCAGAGCCTTTGGCACAGCAAATGGTGATGGTTTCTCAGACACTGCAACATTTAGGGCAGGGGCAAGAGCAGTTGCGTGGTGGCTTGCAAACCGTTTCGGATGCGCAGGCCAATGCGCAGGTCCAGATGGTCCAGACGGTAGAGTCCCGGTTGAGCGCGGTGCAACAGCACATGAACGATCGACTGGCTGACAATGCTGCGAAATCCGCCCGGGCCTTAGCCGATATGCAGGACGCCATGAAAGAGACGTTGCACGGCTCTTCGAAACAAACAGCAACATCCCTTACCCAGTTGCAGGAACGTTTGGCGGCCATCGACAAAGCGCAGGACAACATCACGAAGCTCTCGGGCGATGTGTTGAGCCTGCAGGATATCCTGAGCAACAAGCAGACCCGCGGAGCCTTTGGAGAAATCCAGCTGAACGACATCGTGTCCAAGGCGCTGCCCAGCGACAGCTATGCGTTTCAGGCGACCTTGTCGAATGGTACGCGGGCGGACTGCCTCATACACTTGCCCAACCCACCAGGTCCGATCGTTATCGACAGCAAGTTCCCATTGGAACCTTACGAGGCCCTGCGGCGTGCGGATACACAGGCCGAAAAGGCCGACGCGGCGCGCCAGATGAAAACGGCGGTACGGGCGCATGTGAAAGCGATTTCGGAGAAATACATCCTCGAGGGTGAAACCGCGGATGGCGCTTTGATGTTTTTGCCGTCCGAAGCGGTTTATGCCGAACTGCACGCCAACTTTGCCGAACTGGTCAGGGAAGGGTTTGCCGCACGCGTCTGGATTGTATCCCCGACGACTTGCATGGCCACTTTGAACACGATGCGGGCCATTCTCAAAGACGCGCGTATGCGTGAACAAGCCGGCGCCATTCGCAAAGCATTGCAGCAGTTGCACCGGGACGTCGAGTTGATCGAGAGTCGGGCTGGAAAACTCGAAACCCATCTGCGGCAGGCCGGGGATGACGTCGGCGGGATTCTGACGGCGGCCGCCCGTGCGGGAAAACGCGCCGAGCGGCTGGACAATTTCGATTTCGAAGAATTGGCGACGGAACCGGTGTCTCCGACCGTGTCACTTCAAGCACCAGAGCACTGATGGCTGATAACCGCATCGGATGACTAGATGACGGCGACTGTCGAACCAGACACCCAGGCAGACGCCGATGTGGCGACTGAAACCGCGGATCTGCTGATCGAAGCGGAGATCGCCGCTGAGCAGCTCGCAGCGGTATTGCGCATGGCCGTCGCTTCGGGGCTGGCACTGTTTTTTTTGCTCGCCGTGATACCCGAGCGGGATGCGGTACCGGACGGGCCGCTGCGCCGCCAGTGGATTCTTGCGATGAGCACGATGGGTGCTTACTTCGCGCTGGGCTTTGGTCTGTGGCTGATGGGGCGGCTGGGCCTTTTGCGGGCGTGGATGGTTTGGCCAACCGCCGCAGCGGACTGTGTGTTCTTACTGTTCAACATTTGGCTGGGGCTGGACAACACGGGGATGGGCGGTAGCGCAACATTTTTGCTGCCGGCCACCTGGCTGATCCCGATCGCGCTGGCGTACGGGGCCTTGAGGGTAAACCCGAATATCCAGATCTTCATCGGTTTGATCGTCCTGACCGGCCTTGCCCTGATGCTTCCCCTGGTGCCGGAGGTTCCAGAGGTCTCGGCAAATGTACTCGCCGAAGACTTCTTGCAGGCGCCGCCAAACATAATGCGCTTGTCCATGATCGCGCTGGCCTGTGCGGTTTTGGTGGTGGCGGCCCGGCGCACCCGCCGCCTGTTGATACGGTCGATTGCACAAACCCGCAGGGCGGCAAACCTGACACGATATCTGCCTGCGCAGCTCGCCCCGCAACTTGCCGAGGGGGGGCTGGCCGAGATGCGGCGCGGGCGGCGGCAAACCATTGCAATTCTGTTTGTCGATGTGCGCGGATTTACCCGGTTGTCTGAAACCATGCGCCCCGAAGAGGTGTCATCTTTCGTCACGGAGTTCCGGCGTCGGATTGCGGCGGCGGCCACGGCGCATGACGGGATCATCGACAAGTATTTGGGGGACGCCGCCATGGTCCTGTTCTCAGGCGCCGATGATGCGGAAAGGGCCGCTGCCGATTGCCTGGCCTGTATCGAGGCAATCAGTTCTCAGATGTCTCAATGGTCGAAAGATCGTGAGGCGCAAGGGTTGTGGCCCGTGCGCGTTGGTCTTGGCGCGCATATTGGCTCTGTGTTCAGTGGCGTGGTGGGGGACAGCAACCGGCTGGAGTTCACCGTGTTCGGGGACGCCGTAAACGTCGCCGCAAGGCTCGAGGCCATGACCCGTGAACTGGATGCCGACGTGGTTGTCAGTCGGGAGTTGCTGGAAACGGCCCATCAAAGCTCGGACAACTGGCAGTCACAAGGGGCCATGGCCGTGCGCGGGCGCGACACGGCATTGGAATGCCTCTCGCGCCGGACCGGATAGCCCGGCGCTCACAGGTCAGATACGAAGAAAGGGCTGCGCTATGCGCGGCAGCAGGCTGTTAAACTTCAAAGGGGCATCTGTCACCGCCAGACAAATGCAGTCTTCGGCGATGTCAGCCACCGGGGTGTGGTGCAAATCCTGATCGGCGATCTCCACATCACCGCGACCGAAATAGTCGCCGTCATCCAGGAACGCCCCTTTGAGCACCATGGTCATCTCGAGTCCGTTGTGCCCATGGTCAGGCATGGCAGCACCTGCGGGAATGAAAAGCAGCCGCGCCGTGGCCGAACTGTCCGTCGGCAAAATGGCTTGCTTCACACCCATGCCAACGGGGCGCCACTTGATCGCGTCAAGATCGCCGCCAACGTAGTCCTGTAGAGGCCCGGGCAGATAACCATCTGCAACACGCTTGCTGGGCGCAGGCGCTGGGGTACCATTGGCGATTAGTGCCATCGTGGCGGCGAGGCTGTCCTCACCGATGGTCACGGACAAATCAGTGACGTCGTCCATCAACGCACCACCAACGGCGTCAAAACTTTCGATCCGCGCGCGACACGTGTCGCACAGGGAGATGTGGCTGGCTACGATCAGGCTGAAGGCCTCGGGCAGGTTGCCTGCCGAGTATGCCATCAGGATGTCGTCGCTCAGATGATGATTAATCTGTTCACTCATTGCGTGTTCACTTCATTGCATGGCGCAAGCGTTCCAGCGCCAACCTAATTCGCGATTTGATCGTGCCCAGTGGTAATCCGGTCTCTGCAGCGATTTCGCTGTGACTCAGATCGCCGAAATAGGCGCGTTCAATCAGTTCCCGTTGCGCGTCGGGCAGTTTTACTATGGCCCGCCGCAGCGCTTCACTCTCCTGTTGCAGGCTCAGGACATCTGCCTGATCCGGCTCGGCCTCGGGTCCCCAGGTCAGTTCCTCGGGCTCGGGCCGCCTTTGTTTTCTCAACACATCGATCTTGCGGTTCCGCGCGATCGTAAAGATCCATGTGGCCACGGAGGCGCGCGATGGATCAAACATGTGTGCCTTGTGCCACAAGGTGGCCATGACTTCTTGGGCGCATTCCTCTGCCAGAGAGGCATCGGTGCCGGATTTCATCAGGAACGCTTTGACCCTCGGGGCAAAGTGTTGAAACAGCTCTGCAAAAGCTGCCTGATCCTGATTGTCACGGATACGCTCAACATGAGGCACCCAATCCGACCGCGCGGAATTCTGTTTTTGGCTCAAAGCCTGACGTCCTGTCACCTGTGTGCGCGCAGCCACAATAGCAGCCACACTCCCATTTGGAGGTATTTTGTTCTTCGCGACAGGATCAAGCGTCATCACCATACAAGAGACTACGTGCCGCAACCTGAACCGGATCACACAGAAATGCACTTCTCTTTTGCATCCGGTTTCGTCGGATAAACGTAACCCCCTCAATACCAAAGCCTTGGAGCGAAGACAGAATGCCATTTGAAGCCGGCGCGGCGGCGCCCAAAAAGATTGCAGTAATCGGGGCAGGGATATCAGGAATGGGAGCGGCCTACATGCTGTCCGATTCAAATGATGTCACTTTGTTCGAGTCAGAACGCCGCCTGGGAGGGCATGCGCGCACTGTTATTGCAGGCAAAAACGGCGATCAGCCGGTGGACACCGGCTTCATTGTTTTCAATGACGCGAACTACCCGCTGCTGACGGCGTTGTTTGAGCAACTCAATGTGCCCATCGCCCACAGCAACATGACCTTTGGCGTCTCCATTGATGGCGGGCGCATCGAGTATGCGTTGCAAAGTATCGACAGCATTTTTGCGCAACGGTCGCACTTTGCGCGGCCAGCGTTCTTGCGCATGGTCCGCGACTTGCTGCATTTCAACAAAAATGCGGTCGCCGCAGCGACCGACCCGAACATGACCATCGGCCAGCTCATGGACAAACTGGGCATGGGCAAGTGGTTCCGTGAGTATTATCTGTTACCGTTCTCCGGCGCGATCTGGTCGACTCCCAAAGACCAGATCATGGATTTCCCCGCCTATGCGATGGTTCAGTTTTTCAAAAACCACGCGCTGCTGAGCTACAACGGAAAACACAACTGGTTCACAGTTCAGGGTGGCTCGACCCAGTATGTGGATCGTCTGACGGCCGCCATGGGACGCAAAGGCGTGAACATGCGGCCTGGCACGCCCGTTCAGGCGGTACGCCGGGGCCCCGTTTCGGTCGAAATCCGCGCCTGGGGGGGCGATTGGGAATCCTTTGACGAGGTCATCTTCGCCACCCATTCCGACGACACGCTCGCACTTCTGGCCGATCCCAGTGCTGCGGAAAAGAAGGCGCTTGGCAACATTCGCTATCAGCCCAACGAAGTCGTGCTGCATGCTGACCCGAGCCTGATGCCAAAACGGCGCAAGGTCTGGGCAAGCTGGGTTTATGCGGAGGACAAGAACGCCAAGAGCGATCTGATTGACCTGACCTATTGGATGAACTCCTTGCAGCCCATTCCAATGGATGATCCGCATTTTGTGACACTGAACACCAAGCGTCCGATCCGGGAGGAGCTGATTTACGATCAGGTCACCTTCCGCCATCCGGTGTATGATCTGGCTGCGCTTGCGGCACAGGAGGAGGTGCGCACGTTCAATGGCACCAACCGGACGTGGTTCTGTGGCGCCTGGATGAAGAACGGGTTTCACGAGGACGGCCTGGCCAGCGCCGTGGATGTTGTCGAAGCCATCCGCCGGGCCAGCACGCTGCAGCTTGCCGCCGAATGACACACACCGTCGATCATATCGCCGGCCAGACCTATCATGGGAGGCGTGGAGCGGTGCGCAACGCGTTCCGCTACTCGATCGACTATGTGATCCTGGATGCCGAGGCGGAAGTCGAAGGACCGTCGCTGTTCTCGCGGAACGGCGGAAACCTGACCTCCTTGCAGGACCGCGACCACGGAGGTGAGCGCGATGCCGGGCAGGGCGCTCAATGGATGCGCGATGTGATGGACGCCCATCAGTTACCCCAACCCGACACCATCATGCTGTTGGCCCAACCGCGCGTTCTGGGCCACGTCTTCAACCCGGTCAGTTTTTGGCTGGGCTATGACGCAAACGGGGACATGACCAGCGTGATCGCCGAGGTGAACAACACCTTTGGCGACCGGCATTCCTACCTGTGTCACCATCCCGACAATCGCCCGATTGCGCCGCAGGACCGCCTGACGGCAACCAAGATCTTCCACGTTTCGCCGTTTCAGCCTGTCGAGGGTGGGTATGAGTTCAGGTTTGACATCCGGGATGACCGGATTGGGATCTGGATCGACTACACGCGCGGCGAAGGTGGGCTGATCGCGACTTTGACCGGGCCCCGCGTTCCGCTGACCAATCGTGGCATTCTTTCGGCAGTTGTCCGGCGTCCGTTCGGATCGCGCCGTGTTCTTGGGCTGATCCACTGGCAAGCGCTGAAGCTTTGGTGGAAAAACGCGACGTTTCGTCCTCGGCCTGAACCGCCACGGCAGGAGGTCAGCCGGGGATGACCATGACCGCCGTTCAAACCCAACCTGCGCGTCTGCCCGCCTACGCACTCTTTGCTGCACTTTTGGCGATGGCAGGGCTGCCGCTCTACATCCACGCCCCCAAGTTCTACGTGGACGAGTATGGCGTGAGCCTGGCGGCCCTGGGGTTGGTTTTGTTCGGGCTTCGGATGCTCGATGTGGTTCAGGACCCGCTGCTCGGTCGATTGTCGGCAGCGCTCAGGGCGCGTCGGGGCCTTGCCGTCGCCATTGGCGCGGGCACCCTCGGCGCTGCCATGGTCGGGCTCTTTGCGGTGGTCCCCCCGATAGCGCCATTGGTCTGGTTCGCATTGATGCTGACGCTTGTCTTTTCGGCATTCAGCTTTCTGAACATCTGTTTTTACGCGCAGGGCGTGATCAAAGCTGAGGACCTTGGGAGCAACGGTTATTTGCGGGTGGCCCGTTGGCGGGAAACCGGTGCGCTCTTGGGAGTCTGCGTCGCGGCAATTGCACCCGTTGTTCTGTTGGGTATGACCAGCCAACCCTTCGCCGCCTTTGCGTATGGCTTTGCTGCACTGGCCCTCCTGTCGGTGCTGGCCATGCGCTATGAGTGGGGCGCGGGCGCGGCGATTGCGGCCGGGGGATTTCGGCCGGTTCTGGTGGACCCCGTGGCCCGCAGGCTCCTCTTGATCGCATTTGTGAATGCAGCGCCGGTCGCCGTCAGTTCGACACTGTTCCTGTTCTTTGTGGAAAGCCGTCTGGAGGCGCCCGGCGCCGAAGGTCCGCTTTTGTTGCTCTTTTTCCTGTCGGCTGCGCTTGCGGCACCGATTTGGGGCCGGTTGGCCGAGCGTATTGGCTCCAAGAGGTCTCTGTTGCTGGGCATGGGGCTTTCAATCGTCGCCTTTGGGTTTGCGGCCACTCTCGGGGCCGGTGACGTTGTGGGCTTTGCGCTGATCTGCGTCGCCTCCGGCGCGGCACTGGGGGCGGATATGACCCTGCTGCCGGCGATCTTTGCAAACCGGCTGGCCGCGATAACCCCCACTGCGGCCGAAGGCTTTGGCCTGTGGTCCTTTGTCAGCAAGTTCACGCTGGCTTTTGCAGCCGTCAGCCTTTTGCCCGCGCTTGAAAGCGCAGGGTTTCAGGCTGGCACCGAAAATTCTGAATCTGCCCTGAGCCTCCTGACGTGGCTCTACGCGGGTGTTCCTTGTGCTCTGAAACTGATTGCGATCGCGCTTCTCAGCACAACTGATGTGAAGGAGAACTGATATGGACTCTCTTTTGTTTGTGATGCTTGGGGGTGCGATTGTTATTGCACTTCTCCATGCCAAGCAGCGGTTTATGTCCTTTAAGGCGCAGACACCGGATGACTATGGCGACAGCCAGGATCAGTTTGATCTGCGGACCCACCTAAACGGACCGATCATTTGTGAAGGCGTCGTGTATGGCCCGCTCGGGCGTGTGACCTCCCGTTTTGTCGGAGAATTCGATGCCGAATGGGAAGGAAACACAGGCGTGATGAAAGAGCGCTTCGAGTATGACAACGGGTCGATCCAAAACCGCGAATGGCATCTGAAGCTGGGCAACGACGGTCGCATTCAGGCGACGGCCCCGGATGTCATCGGAGTCGGTTCCGGTGTGCAGAATGGTTCGGCGGTTCAGTTGCAATACCGAATTCGTCTGCCTGAATCGAGCGGTGGTCACGTGCTGGACACAGTGGACTGGATGTATCTTGCGCCGAACGGAACGATCATTAACCGCAGCCAGTTCCGCAAGTTTGGCATTCAGGTCGCTGAACTGGTGGCCACGATGCGTCCACGTGAGGTCGCCAACGTGCCGGAGAAGGAAGCCGCGTGAGAGACTGGAGTGGCAAAAAGTACTGGCTGATTGGTGCAAGTGACGGTCTGGGCGCAGCCCTGGCCGAAGTCATGAGCCGATCTGGTGTGCATGTCGTCTTGTCGGCGCGCTCTGAGGACAAGCTGCGCGCCCTGGCGGAGGGACTTCCCGGACCGGCGACAGTGGTTCCGATGGATGTCACGGACGATGCGAGCGTTGCCAGCGCCGTCGAAGCGGCCGGTGACGTGGATGGCGTTGTGTATCTTGCAGGTGTCTATTGGCCCATGAAGGCCCAGAACTGGGAGGCCGAACAGGCAATCCAGATGGCCGATATCAACTTTACAGGCCTGATCCGCGCTTTGGGCGCCGTTGTGCCTCGCATGATTGCCCAGGATCGCGGGCACATCGTGATCACGGGGTCGCTGTCCGGGTTTCGCGGGCTGCCGGGCGCGATCGGCTACGCGGCCTCCAAGGCCGGCACCATGTCGCTGGCGGAAAGCATGTACGCCGATTTGCGCAAGACCAATGTCGAGGTGCAAGTGGTCAACCCGGGCTTCATCCGGACCCGCCTGACGGACAAGAACAACTTCAAGATGCCGTTTATCATGGAACCGGACGCAGCCGCGCAAGTGATGTTTGAACACATGGGCACGGATCGCTTCAAGCGCAGTTTTCCCACCGGTTTTTCACTGTTCTTCCGTTTGAGCCAGTTTTTTCCCGACTGGCTTTATTACCGTTTGTTTGCTTGAGATCAAAGACACTGCCCGACCTGACCGCTTTGCTGAAACGGCAAATGCGGACAGGAGGATCAAGAAATGGAAATTTCGCCCAGAGCTGTGGCTCAGGTGGCCCTGATGGGGCGCGAACTGGAGCGCGCTGAGGGAGAATTTCGTGGCTTTGTTGACCGGCTCAGCATCGATGAACAGGCTGAACTGGTCGCGATCATGTGGATCGGGCGCGATGCTTATGATGTCGAAGATTGGGACGAAGCAGTGGCCACCGCACAGAGCGAAGCGTCAACACCCTGCGCGGATTACCTGATCGGAACACCGCATTTGTCGGACCATCTGGAGGCGGGACTGGAAGCCTTGGGCATATCGGCGAGCAACGAGGAAGACGAACTGCTCTAGCCGTTGCCTCTGGTTGCCGATGCCCGGTCAGCCCGTGTGATCCACGATCTGAAGGTGTTGTGCGAGCCGGTCGATTTCAGCCATCCAGCGCTCAACCAAGCGCGCATCGCTTGGGGCTGCGTGTACACCTGCGGGAATGGCACGTTCCATCACCGCTTCCACGGCCAGCGACACAGGCACAGACACAAGCCGCGCCATCGCTGTCCCGCGCGCGTCGCCCCACGCATCCATGACGTAGGTTTGGTGCCAGACCGGTGTCCCGTCCTTTTCGGCCTTTAGCCCGACACACAGGATGACCCGATCCGGCTCGCCTTCGTCATATGCGTTTTCGGTCCAGAACTGGTCAGACATTTCCTTCAGGCGAGCCTCGCCTTCGGGACCGGAAAGGGTTTCGACCTCTTCAAAGACATCCGCCCACGCATCGGCCCATCCATTCAGGCGCAGCGTGCCACGCACGAAGTCCTTCACCGTCCAGTCAGCGTCGAAATGGTACTGTTCCATAAAGGGCAGGCTGTCGCGGTTCGGGTAGACCTCGAAGCTTTCGGGCGTTGGCAAGGGGGCATCATAGCTGCTGATCGCGTCCCAGGGCCGATCCACACGCAATTCGGTGTAGTTGCGGAGCGATCGCGATGGCGAGCGCAGGGCTTTCAGCACGCCCAGCGGAGACCAACTGAACTTGTAGCGGAACGGGTTGGCGTGCTTTGGCACCCCGCCGCAGTATGATATGAAGCTCAGGTGGTTGGCCGGATCATAAGCGTCGGAGGCGCGATAGGTTTCGACCAGGTGATGTGCCATGAGGTGATCGATACCCGGGTCGAGTCCGACCTCATTGACCAGAACTGATCCCGCGGCGCGCGCAGCGTCATCAAGCGCCCGCATCTCTGGCGCGATGTAGGACGAGGATACGAAATGCGCTTCCTTGGAGATCGCAAGCTCTGCCAGTGGCACATGCCAGTCGCCAGGTAACATGGAGACAACCACATCGTCCTTCGCCAGAACGGCACCCAGCGCGTCGATATCGAATGCTCTGATCTGTTGAGTCAGGTCGCCTACGGCTTGCTGCGCCTTCTCAGCTGTCCGGTTCCAGACGACCACGTCTTGGCCCGCTTCGATCAGCCGCCGCAGGCCGGGAATTGCCGACAGACCGGTACCACACCAATGGATTGTCATCGTTTCAGAGCCTTTCGATATGTTCGCGGAACGTCATAGCGGCACGTCCCCAGACGTCGCCCTGCAGATTGTCCAGTGTCAGGAGCGAGGGCAAGAGTTGCTCGGCGAAATCCTCTGAGCTTTCGACGGGCAGCAGCGAGGGTAGGTTGTCGATTGCGGTCACGTCGAGCGGAGGTGAGTCATGAACCCGCAATGCAGGTGCGTCCCAGGTTGTTGTTCGGTCGTAGACCTTGATCGGGGAAAAACTGCTGTCCGGGTCGCAGGCGATGTCACCAATGACAGTGAGCTTGCGCGGAGCTGTCTTCGCGGAGGCCGGAACAAAGACCGGGGTGCCCGGGCGGGCCAGAATCGCGTTGAGAAACAGATCATGAGTGAGAACTTCGGGGAACGGGCCGCCGCTTGCGGTTTCCGCCATGTCCCACTTGGTCGTCGCAACGCCCATTTCACGGCACAGGTCTGCCGCCCCGGTTCCAACGCGCCCCAGCGCGCCGATCACCAGTGCAGTTGGTCGGTGCGTGCCGGTAGAAAGCAGGTCGCTTTGCAACTCCGCCAGCAAATGGGTGGAACTGCCAAATGTGCTGACGGGCCCGCAAATGCTGTCTTTTTGCTGTGCAATCCAGCACTTCAGCGCAACCGCCGCCCCGGCGTATCCGGCCCAGTAGCCAAATGCGGCCACGCGGCGGCCGGTCTCGTCCACCAGATACTCAAGGTCATAGAGCGTTCCGCCGCCAGCCTTGAACCGCTGCAGCAGAATCCGGCCAGCGGGCTGACCCTTATAGGCATGACCAAACAGAATGTGGCGATGAGGCAGAGGGGTGCCGTCCTCGGGAAGTTCTTTCAGGCCAAAAATGATTGCGTCTGCAGGGGCTGTGGGCCAACTGTTCTCCGCTGCGATTTCACATCCAGCTCTGCGATAGCCGTCGATCTCAATGGCTCTGACGCTGCTCTCTTCGACCGTAACGCGGTAGCCGCGTCTGAGAAGCTGTGTCGCCCCTTGCGGGGTCAGCCCCACGCGTTCTTCGTTGTCGCGCTGCTCGGCGCGCACCCAGATATGTGTCATGCGCTGAGCCTCACAACATGCCTGCTTCAATCGCTGCTTTGACCGAGGCCCGCTCGCTCATATGCGTGCGGAACGCCATGATCTTCGGGAAATCGGCAATGGCGACGCCATCCCCCTCGAGCCATGTTGTCAGGATATAGAGATATAGATCCGCAAGACACAGTGTGTCACCGAGCACAAAAGGTCCGGTCAGCACGCAATCCTCGATGTAGCCTGCGCTCTCGGTCATGGTCTGGGGCACTTTGGCGAGCATGTCTTCGTAGGACTCGGGGCGATCAGCCCAGCGGGAACCGCGCATTTTGTGAGCATGGTTCACGTGCATGGTCGACGCCAGATAGTACATCACCTCACGCATCTTTGCGGCCGCAAAGGTGTCGGCAGGCCGCAGCCCGGCTTCTGGCGCAAGGTCGGCGATGTAATCCAGAATGGCACCTGTTTCGGTCAAAACACCTTGTGGTGTTATGAGCGCCGGCACACGGCCCTTTGGATTGATCGCGTGATAGGCAGGTTTGGTTTGCTCGGCGCTGCCAAAATCCACGCGGATGGGCTCCACGGGCAGCCGGGCTTCTTGCATGGCAAGGTAGGCAGCGATCGAGATCGTTTTGGGTGCATAGTAGAGCTGCATATCCATCACCTTCAGAAATGAGTTTGGGCGAAGTGCCGGTCCGGCAGGTCAAGATGTGGAACGGCGTTGAACAAAACCGGGCTGAGATGTTCCCCGATCGGATGAAGCCGGTGCACCGACGTGTTCATGATGGCCAGTGCCATACGTGCGGTCGCTGCGATATCCAGCCCCATCACGTGGCGCATCGTCATCGCGATCAGCCCACCTGATGTCACGACCAAGGACGGTCCCTTGCCCTTTGCAATGTCGCTCAGGGCGCCGGAGATGCGGGCCACAAAACTGTCAAAACTTTCAGGGGCGTCCTCAATCTGGCCCTGCTGCCAGAGATTGAACAGTCTGGGCAAATGGACCGCGAATTCTTCGCGTACGACCGGCATGGGAATGCCGTGCTGCTCTTCCATCAGTTGCGCGAGCGTGAAATAGGCCAGTTCGTTGAGGCGCGGGTCCTCAACGATGCCGTCTGCAAAACCCATGCTCTGGGCGGTTTCCAGATGCCGGGTCAGCGAACCGCAATAAACCCTTGGGTGGTATTGTCCCGAGGCGCGCAGGTAGTCACCGAGCCAGCCGGCCTGCTGATGGCCGAGCGGGCTGAGCTTGTCATAGCTTTCTTCATCGCGGGCCTCGGTATTGGCCTGTCCGTGACGGATCAGAGTGATGTGAGACATTGTCGGCTCCTGTTGCCCGCTTTCTTATGTGAGCGCCGCGGGTGTTGCCAGTGCGAAGACCGAAAATGGCGCGCTCGCGAAACCGGCGAAAGCGATCGGAAACAAACGGTGGCGCAAAACCCACGGCTGATGTCGGGTTTGGGGTCAAGTTTATGGGATTCCGTCCCTATATTCTGCGCAAAGCACGGAGGCGCGCATGTCGGACCTGGTTCGGTTCACTCTGGATGGACAAGAGGTTGAGGCCGAGAAAGGCCTGACAATCTGGGAAGTGGCGCATGGCCGCGGCCTTGTGATTCCTCATCTGTGCCACAAACCGGCGCCGGGCTACCGCCCGGACGGGAATTGCCGCGCCTGCATGGTGGAGATCGAGGGCGAACGGGTTCTGGCCGCCTCCTGCATCCGTGAACCATCCGAAGGCATGGTGGTGACCACCAATTCGGCGCGGGCGGAAAGCGCACGCAAGATGGTGGTCGAGATGCTCATCGCGGATCAGCCCGCGCAAGAAGTGGCGCACGACCAAAGCGCGCATCTCTGGGACATGGCAGAGATGAACGGTGTCAGTGAGAGCCGTTTCCCCAAACTTGAAGACGGGCGCATACCACTGCTGGATGACAGTCACGTGGCCATGTCGGTCAATCTGGACGCCTGTATTCAGTGCGGTCTCTGTGTCCGTGCTTGTCGCGAAGTTCAGGTCAACGATGTGATTGGGATGGCCGGTCGCGGCCATGACAGCTATCCGACCTTCGATTTTGCGGACCCCATGGGCGACAGCACCTGCGTGGCATGTGGTGAATGTGTGCAGGCCTGCCCGACCGGGGCGCTGATGCCTGCAACCGTGCTCGATGACAAGCAAGTCGGGGACAGCAAGGATTTCGACAAGGAAGTGGATAGCATTTGCCCCTTCTGCGGCGTCGGGTGTCAGGTATCGCTGAAAGTCAAAGATGGTCGTGTGAAATACGTCGATGGCATCAACGGCCCCGCCAACGAAGGGCGTTTATGTGTGAAGGGTCGCTTCGGCTTTGACTACATTCACCACCCGCATCGGCTGACATCACCGTTGATCCGGCGTGCGGATGCACCGGCCAAGGGACTGAACGTAGATCCGGACAACTGGCAAACTCATTTCCGCGAAGCGTCCTGGGACGAGGCGCTGGACTTTGCCGCGAACGGGATGAAAGGGCGCGGGCGCGAGGTGGCAGGTTTCGGATCGGCCAAATGCACCAACGAGGAAGCCTATCTGTTCCAGAAGATGATCCGGCAAGGGTTCGGCCACAACAATGTCGATCACTGCACCCGCCTATGCCATGCCTCATCCGTGGCGGCCCTGATGGAGAATGTCGGCTCAGGGGCGGTGACCGCCACCTTTAACGAAATCGAGAACGCCGATGTGGCCATCGTGATCGGGGCCAATCCGATCGAAAACCACCCGGTGGCGGCGACCTACTTCAAACAGTTCACAAAACGCGGCGGCAAGCTGATCGTTATGGATCCGCGGGGTCAGGCCCTGAAGCGGTTTGCGTCTCATATGCTGCAGTTCCGCCCGGGCGCGGATGTGTCGATGCTCAATGCCATCATGCATGTCATTGTCGAAGAGGGACTCTACGACCAGCAATACATCGAGGCCTATACCGAAAACTGGGAGGCGGAGAAGGCGCATCTGGCCGGATTCACCCCGGAGGCTATGAGCGAAATCTGCGGAATCGAGCCAGAGGTGCTGCGGGATGTGGCCCGCACCTTTGCGGGCGCAAATGCTGCAATGGTCTTCTGGGGCATGGGGGTCAGCCAGCACATCCACGGGACCGATAACTCCAGATGCCTGATCTCACTGGCCCTGATGTGCGGTCAGGTGGGTCGTCCGGGCACCGGACTTCACCCTTTGCGCGGTCAGAACAATGTGCAGGGGGCGTCGGATGCTGGGCTGATCCCGATGTTCCTTCCCGACTATCAGAGCGTCACGGATGATGGTGTGCGCGCGGCCTTCACCGATGTCTGGAAGTCGGGAGATTTTTCGGACGAGAAAGGCCTGACGGTGACGGAAATCATGGATGCGGTGCACGATGGCGATATCAAGGCCATGTATGTGCTGGGTGAAAACCCGGCGATGTCCGACCCGGATGTCGAACATGCACGGGACGCCCTGGCAAAGCTCGACCATTTGGTGGTTCAGGACATCTTTATCACAGAGACCGCCAACTACGCCGACGTGATCCTTCCGGCCTCTGCGTTCGCGGAAAAGACGGGCACCGTCACCAACACCAACCGTCAGGTCCAAATGGGACGTCCTGCGGTGCCGCCGCCCGGGGACGCCAAAGAGGATTGGTGGATAGAGGTGGAGTTGGCCAAGAGATTGGGTCTGGGCTGGACCTACACCAGCCCGGCGGACGTCTTTGCCGAGATGAAGCTCAACATGAAGTCGCTGGATAATATCACTTGGGACCGGCTGGAAGGGCAAAACGCTGTCACCTATCCATCCCTGTCGCCAGAGGATCCGGGTCAGGCGATCGTGTTTGGGGATGGCTTCCCGCGGACCGATGGACGGGCCCGGTTCACGCCTGCCTCCGTCATTCCACCCGACGAGGCGCCGGATACCGAGTATCCGATGATCTTGACGACTGGCCGGCAACTGGAGCACTGGCACACCGGATCCATGACCCGCCGCGCCCGCGTGCTGGATGCTGTGGAGCCCGAGGCGAACTGTTCACTGCACCCCAAAACCCTGCGCCAATTGGGCGTGGCGCCGGGCGATATGTTGCGGCTGACAACCCGCCGAGGCTCCATCGAGATTATGGCGCGCGCAGATCGTGCGGTCGCCGAGGACATGGTCTTTGTGCCGTTTGCCTACGTCGAAGCGGCGGCAAACATCCTGACGAACCCGGCGGTTGACCCCTATGGCAAGATCCCGGAGTTCAAGTTCTCCGCCGTGCGCGTCGAAGCTGTCGAAGGGCAGGTGGCGGCCGAGTAGGCCCTTCTTGACCTGAGCACTCTGCTTCGTGGCCGTGATGCCCGACACTCTCGGGTTGCCTTTTTTCAGACACGGTGCTGTCTTGTAGCGCCGGAACTGCTTGGCGTGGCGCTCCTGCGCTGCCGATGTTTGTCCGTCGCGGTTAAGACCTTCAGGCCAAAGAGTGGCACATGATCAATCCAGAGCGGTTCCTTAGCGATCTTCACGAATTGCGCCAAATCGGTGCCTCTGGGGTTGGCAAGGGCGTTGTGCGTCCGGCCTATTCCCAGCCGGATATTGCTGCGCGGACCTGGCTGGCGGAACGCATGAAAGAAGCTGGGCTGACGCCGCATCTGGACCCGGTGGGCAATCTCTTTGGGCTTGCGAGCGGAGCTTCCTTGCTCATGGGGTCGCATACCGACAGCCAGCCCGAAGGCGGCTGGCTGGACGGCGCGCTGGGCGTGATCGCGGCGCTGGAAGTGGTCCGCGCACAGGCTGAGGCGGGTCTGGCGCCAGTTTCTGTTGTCAGTTTTCAGGATGAAGAGGGCCGGTTTGGGGTTACGACCGGCAGCTCGATCTGGGCCGGAGGTGTTTCGCTTGAGCAGGCCGACAGGTTGACGGACCATTCCGGCATGACACTTTCCGAGGCGCGCAGCCAGATGCCCGGTCGCGAGGATCAGTTCGTTGATCCCGACCGCTTCACGGGGTTTGTTGAGTTGCATATCGAGCAGGGGCCGCAACTGGACAGTGCGGGTGAGCAGATCGGTATTGTGACCGACATTGTCGGCATTCGCGATATGAAGATCACTTTCGACGGGCAGCAGAATCACGCTGGCACCACACCGATGAATTTGCGGCGTGACGCGTTTCAGGCCCTGTCGGCCTTTAATGCCGCTCTCAACGATCGTTTACGCAATGTCGTCACGCCACGATCAGTCTGGACCATTGGGCATGTCGCATTGCACCCAAACGCGTCGTCCATAGTGCCAGGCAGAGTTACATTCTCCATGCAATGGCGTGATGCGGAGGCGGATCGCCTGGGTCGGATGGAAGAAATCATCAGAGACACGGCCGCTCAGATCGCAGAGGAGCGCGGCATGGGTCTCAGCTTCGGGCCGCATTTGGGCCTAGAGCCGGTGGAGATGGACCGCTCCCTGCGCCAGTCTCTGGAAATCGGAGCAGAGAACGTGGCGCCGGGCAATTGGCGCAGGATGCCCTCGGGTGCGTTGCATGACGCGACCAATGTCGCTCGCCTGATGCCGGTGGCGATGCTCTTTGTTCCATCGATCGGCGGCATCAGTCATGATTTCGCCGAAGACACCAGTGAAGCCGATCTTGTTGCGGGGCTGAAAGTGCTGGCGACTGCGGCTGCCGGGCGCTGAGACCAATCCGTCGCGCGGTTGGGCATGTTGTCATTCCCAAACAACGTCGCCCAGAAAGATGTACCCGGCGCCATAGATGGTCTTGATCAGTTGCGGGTTTTTGGGATCTTCGCGCAACTTCGTTCGCAAGCGCGAAATCCGGACATCCATGGCCCGATCAAAACTCTCGCCCGCAGCGCCGCCGAGGCTCTCCTGCATCTGGGCCCGGCTGATCAGACGCCGTGGACTCTCTAGAAACATCCGCAACACCTCGCCCTCGGCATGTGAAAAGGGGGTCTCGGTTCCGGTGTCGTCCTCGATCGCGTAGCGGTCGAAATGGGCGGTCCAGCCGTTGAAGCGCGCGGTGTTGCCGGCTTGGGCAACGGGTTGACCGCTGCGCAGGCGCGCGCGGATCCGTGCCACGACCTCGGCGGGGTCAAACGGCTTGGTTATGTAGTCATCCGCTCCCAGTTCCAGACCGGTTACGCGGTCCTGCACCTGCGAGCGCCCGGAAATGATGATGACGGTCGCACCTTGCTCTAGCGCCAGTCGGTGGACCAGAGCCAGCCCATCGGTATCGGGCAAAGACAAATCAACAAGACAGACATCTGGTGTTGCTCGCTTCAGCGACGCTTCGAACTCGCGCGCGCGCGCAAAGGCCTGCGTCCGGAACCCGGCCTCGGTCAGAGCGTCTGTCAGGATCTGACGAATTTCAGGCTCGTCATCCAGAATGGTCACGCGGGCCCCGCTCATGCTGCGGCCTCGCCGCGGATCAGGGCGCCGAGCTCGGTTGCAGAAAATGGTTTGCGCAGGACCGGAACACGCGCTGCAGCAGACACGTGATCTGGGGCATTTGGAGGTAAGGAGGTCATCAGGATACAGGGCAGCCCTGCTCCCTGGACGCGATCCAGAAGGTCCAGACCTGTGGCACGTCCCTGCAGCCGAATGTCCGACAGGATGAGCGAAATGTCGGGGATATCTGCCAAAAGGGCCATGGCTTCGTCGACCGAGGCCGCTTCCACGACGGCGAACCCTTGTGCCATTAACATGTCACGTACGCTGGCCCGCAAATCGTCGCTGTCTTCAACCAACAAAGCGAGCCCGCCGGTCTGAACCGGGGCGGAGCGGTAAGGAAGCCGCAGCGTCACCGCGGCCCCCACCTGCGTGTTTGCCAACTGGAGATCTCCGCCGGCCAGTTTGACCATGTCATAGACCATGGGCAGTCCCAGCCCCGAGCCTTCGCCGCCCTTCGTCGTGAAGAAAGGGTTCAGGGCTTGTTCCAGCGCCTCTGTTGAAAATCCCGGTCCGGTATCGGTGACAGAAATCTCGATCCAGGTATGATCGACTGCTTGCGCACTGATTGTGATCTGGCCTTGCGTGCCACAGGCATCGCGTGCGTTCAGAATCAGATTGAGCAGCGCATCTTGAAGCATCCCGGCATCGAGCAGAACCGGGGTGTCCGGTGTATGGTCCAGCACGCTCAGCCCCATTGCTTGCGGCAGGCTGGGAGTGGCGAGGAGTTTCAGATCGCTGAGCAGCACATGCAGATCCGTGGGCTCCGGGCGCGGAACGCGACTGCCTGTAAGATCTCCGATCCGATTGAGCAGCCGGCCGCCCCGCCGCGCTGCGCTTTGCGTTGCCTCCACCAGATCTTGGGCCTCGCTATCCAGCGGCAAACGCGCCAGGCGGCTCTGCATGCCCAGAATGATGGTGAGCAGATTGGAAAAGTCGTGGGCGAGGCCGGATGTCATCTGGGCTGCCAAGGCCCTGCGCCGCGTTTGTTGCAGGGCGACGCGGGCCTGCGTTTCCGCGGTGATGTCCATCGACAGGATGTAGACGCCTCCGGACTGATCAGGTGTCAGGGCCACCCGAATGCGTCGAGAACTCACGCTGTCCGTGAACTCGAACACCGCGTTCTCACCCTGGTACGCTTTCTCAAGGTGAGGGGCGATCCGGCCAAAGGCATTGTCGCCAAGGGTGTCCGCAATTGGTGCTCCGAGAATGTCTACAGGACGACCGGGCATCACCGAATTCAGACGTCTGTTCGAGAATGTGTAGATCCCGTCAGCATCGACATGGGCGATGTGCGCCGGCATCATCTCGGTGGTCAGACGTGTGTGCGCCTCGATTTCGGTCAGTTGCCGCTTGGCCTCTTCAAGGGCGGTGTTTGTTGCAGCCAACTCGCGGTTTGCGGCGGAGAGTTCTTCGGCATGCGCCAGCAGCTGATCACTCAACACCTCGGATCTGGCCCGCAAGAGTTTCTCAGATCGTTTTGTGCGCGTGATGTCGGTGTAGACAGTGACCCAGCCTCCTTCGGGCAGAGGGAACCCCTCGACACTGATTGTGCGCCCGTTCGCGCGCGTGCGCTCCATGTAATGCGGTTCAAAGGCGCGGGCCTGATCGACCCGGACCTGAACGAACTGATCGACATCCTCTACGGGACCATACTCTCCCGATTCTGCGAGAAATCGGATCGTGTCGTCAAAGCGCGCGCCGGGTGTGACCATCGTTTCGGGCAGGTCAAACATCGTTTGGAAGGGGCGGTTGCAGACGGCCAGTTTCAGGTCGCGATCGTAGATCGAAAGCGCCTGCGCAATCAGGTTTAGACCGGCCTCGGTCATCGTGCGTTTCTGCTGCGTGCTGTGGGCCAACCTCGTTTCTCCTCTGGTCAACAGGGCTAGCACTCTGTGCCGTCGGGGCAAAGGGCCGCGTTTCCCTTTGCGATGTTGTGCATCGCGTCCTACGGTCGCCCCCGCAAAGGGAAAGGACGGCTGTCGTGATTGAAACAGACTATCTTGTGATCGGGGCCGGCGCCGCCGGGCTGGCATTTACAGACACGATTTTGAGTGAGTCCGATTTCAAGGTGACCCTGGTCGATCGCGAAGACCGGGTCGGCGGCCACTGGGTTCACGCCTACCCGTTTGTCCAGTTGCATCAGCCTTCGCGGCATTACGGTGTGGCGTCGCGCGTGCTTGAAACCGAGGTCTGCGATGACGAGGGGCTGGCGAACCGTGCGACGCGTGCAGAGCTGTTGGATTACTATCAGAACCTGATGGACGAAGTCTTTCTGCCTTCGGGCCGGGTTCAGTATCTGCCTAACAGCGAAGTGCGGGATGACGATACGGTGGTCTCGCTGAAATCAGGAGACGCGCAAGAAGTTGTCGTCCGTCGTCGTGTGGTCGAAGCAGGAGACCTGGGCGGCGCTGTCCCCTCGACGCACATACCTGCGTTCGATGTGGCGCCTGATGTGAACTTTGTGCCGGTCAATGCGCTTGCGGACCTTTCGGCTCCACCGGCACGCTTTGTGATCCTTGGGTCGGGCAAGACCGCGATTGATGCGTGCTTGTGGCTGTTGTCGAGCGGCACCGAGCCGGATGCCATCAGCTGGGTGATGCCGCGGGACTCTTGGTTTCTGGACCGCCGGCAGGCTCAACCGGACGCGTCATTTTTTGAACTGAAGGTGCGGCGCGCGAGGGACGAAAATCGCGCGCTGATGGAGGCGACGTCGATAGATGATCTGTACGATCGGTTGGAATCCACGGGCAACTTACTGCGGCTGGACCCAGACGTGCGTCCGACCGCTTTCAAATGCGCTACTGTGACAGATCACGAGCTGGCTGAATTGCGCCGGATCAAAGATGTTGTCCGCAAGGGGCATGTTCACGCCGTCGCTGATGATCGGATCGTGCTCACGGCGGGGGAAATCCCGCTGGGAGAAGACACATTGGTGGTCGACTGCACCGCGTCAGGTATCCCCAACGCACCCAATCCCCCCATCTTTCGACCTGGTCGCATTGTGCCCAATGGGATCCGCACCTGCCAGCCAACCTTCTGTGCGGCCTTGTTGGCCCATCTCGATCTGACCATTGAAGATGACGGGCAGAAAAACGAACTGTGCCAGATCATTCCGATGCCGCGCGATGCAATCGACTGGCTGCGCATGGGCCTGATCAATCGCCAGAACCAATATGCATGGTTGCAGAATCCCGAGCTGCGCGGCTGGCTGAAGTCATGCCGGCTGGACATGCTGACCAATGCCGAACAACCGGATGAACCGGGTGCTGACGTGTTGGAGATGCAGGCCGAACTCAAACAAACCATGATCCCGTCAACGATGCGGATGCATCAGTTGTTGAAAATGGCTGAAATGGAGTGACCGGTAGGCGTTGGGGTCGCAGATTCTTAGATCGGCTATAAAGTTGGGCTGAACGCCATGCGGTTCGAATTCGGATGGCTGTCGCGTCGAACTGTCGTCAGTTGCGATAGACGCCGACCAGATCGTCCGACGGGATGGTGATGGTTGAAAACCGGCCATCGTGATTGCACGGAACGACGACGCCGCCAGATGTCAGTTTGGGTGTGCCGGAAACTGTGAGCGTTTCACAGACCGCCAGCACAGGCATGTACAGCGAGCAGATAATCTGGTCACCCGTTTGCAAGTCTTGCGCCACAATCGCCGTATGCATTCTTCAGTTCCCGTTTCAGCGCGTCGTCAGTGCCAACGGGATTGGGGAGTTCCCGATTGCACGACAAAAGTAGGGCGCCGGGCGGACTTGTCGATGTAAGGTTCAATTGAGTTGATCGCTTGTGAGGTGACCTGGCGCGTAGATACGTCAACTGCTGCGGTGCCCCTCGGGCCGCGACGAGAACAATTTGCGTTCCGTAACAATTCGTAAGATTCGGGAAAACATCGAGAAAAAGTTGACGGCCAAGCTCCGACGCGCTCCTCTATGGGGCAGAATCGTTTGAGCGATCGGGGTCCGGCGGTGGAATCGCCGGGTGGGAGGAGACGGAACTTGGCAGAGATGCAGTCCGGCGCCGATGGACTTCAGTCCATTCCGGCGCTTTTGAAGCGCAACGCAACCCAGCACGGATCATCTCCAGCGTACCGGGAAAAGGAATTCGGTATCTGGCAGGTGTGGTCCTGGTCGGACACAGAGAAAGAGATCGAAGCGCTGGCGCTGGGTCTCATCAATCTGGGTGTGAAGGAAGGCGATTTCGTTGCGATTATCGGACGCAATCGTCCCTATCTCTATTGGTCAATGGTCGCGGCCCAATCCGTTGGCGCCATCCCTGTTCCGCTTTATCAGGACGCTGTGGCCGAAGAGATGGCTTATGTTCTGGGTCATTGCGGCGCGCGGTTCGTGATCGTGGGCGATCAGGAGCAGGTCGACAAAGTGATCGAAGTGCAGGACGAACTGCATCAGTTCGAACATATGATCTATCTCGATCCGCGTGGATTGCGCAAATACGATCACTCACATCTGCACCAGTTCAGCCACGTGCAGGATCAGGGTCGTGCGGCATATGATGAGTACATCAAAGAGCTTAACGCCCGCCGCGAAAAACTGACTTACGACAGCACCTGCGTGATGCTCTACACGTCCGGGACGACAGGCCGACCAAAGGGCGTCGTCCTTTCAAACCGCAACGTCATCGAAACCGCGAAATCCTCCTCCGATTTCGACCACCTCAAGGTGGATGACGAAATCCTCGCATACCTGCCGATGGCATGGGTGGGGGATTTCATCTTCTCGATCGGTCAGGCCTATTGGGCCGGGTTCTGCGTGAACTGCCCCGAAAGCCCGGACACGATGATGACCGACCTGCGCGAGATCGGACCGACTTACTATTTCGCGCCGCCGCGTGTGTTTGAAACACAGCTGACAAACGTGATGATCCGCATGGAAGATGCCGGGCGTCTGAAAAAGCGGATGTTTGACCACTTCATGGCGCACGCCCGGCGCGTTGGTCCTGATATCCTGGACGGAAAGCCCGTCAGTGCCTGGGACCGTTTCAAGTATGCGATGGGCAATGTTCTGGTGTACGGGCCTTTGAAAAACACCCTCGGCTTCACAAAGGTCCGGGTGGGTTACACCGCAGGTGAAGCGATCGGTCCCGAAATTTTCGACTTTTATCGTTCCCTGGGTATCAACCTCAAACAGCTCTACGGACAGACCGAAGCGACCGTGTTTATCACCGCGCAGCCGGATGGCGAAGTCAGGTCCGATACGGTCGGCGTGCCAAGCCCGGGCGTTGAGTTGAAGATCGCCGAGAATGGCGAGGTCTACTATCGCTCACCGGGCGTGTTTGTGGAGTACTACAAGAATCCTGAAAGCACAGCCGACACGAAGGATCCGGAGGGCTGGGTTGCGACCGGCGACGCCGGCTTCATCGAAGATGGCACAGGGCATCTGCGGATCATCGACCGGGCCAAGGACGTGGGGAAAATGGCGAACGGACAGCTGTTTGCGCCGAAATACGTCGAGAACAAGCTGAAGTTCTTCCCCAATATCCTCGAAGCGGTCGTGTTCGGAAACGACCGGTCCGAATGCGTGGCCTTTATCAACATCGACCTGACTGCGGTCGGCAACTGGGCAGAACGCAACAACATTGCCTACGGGTCCTATCAGGAACTGGCGGCACACCCGCAGGTCATGGACACCGTTCAGGGCCATGTGGAATCCGTGAACCGTTCAGTCGCCGAAGACTCGATGCTGTCTGGCTGTCAGGTGCATCGCTTTGTGGTGCTGCACAAGGAACTCGACGCGGACGATGGGGAACTGACCCGCACCCGCAAAGTGCGGCGCCGGATCATCGAGGACAAGTTCGATGACATCATCGCCGCCCTCTATGACGGATCGAATTCGGTCAGCACCGAAACCGAGGTGACGTACGAAGATGGTCGGAAGGGGTCGATCAAAGCGACCCTGGAAATTCGCGATGCGAGTGTCGCGGCTGCCGAGCAACGGATGGCTGCGGAGTGATCGCGTTGTCGTCAGGTCCCTCCGCCCTTCAGCTTGCCGAAGCGGTCGGAGTTCCCGTGAGGTCGTTTGTAGGTGCGTTTCAGCAGCCCATTCTCAAACCGACCGTTTCGCTTGAACAAGGAAACACAACGCGATGCTAGATCAGAGCGAAGGCTACGTCACCGAAGACGGCCGCAAAATCGGCGGCGTGGTGATGGAGATGAAAAACATCACGCTTCGCTTCGGCGGCGTGGTTGCGATCAAGGACATCTCTTTCGACATCCGTGAGGGGGAAATTCGCGCGATCATCGGACCCAACGGCGCGGGCAAATCGTCCATGCTGAACGTGATCTCGGGCTTCTACGTGCCTCAGGAGGGCGAAGTCTGGTTCCGAGGCGCGCCGCGGCCCCAGATGAAACCCTATCAGGTGGCGCAGCAGGGCATCGCCCGAACCTTCCAGAACATCGCGCTCTTTGAGGGGATGAGTGTTCTGGACAACGTCATGACAGGCCGATTGACCCATATGAATGCCAGCATCTGGTCTCAGGCTTACTGGCTGGGAACGGCTCAGAACGAAGAAACTGAGAACCGCGAAGTTGCCGAGAAGGTTATCGATTTTCTTGAAATCCAGCACATCCGGAAAACTCCGGTCTCGCGCCTGCCGTATGGGTTGAAAAAGCGCGTTGAGCTGGCGCGTGCCTTGGCGGCAGAGCCGAAACTGCTGCTGCTGGATGAGCCGATGGCGGGGATGAACGTCGAAGAAAAAGAGGACATGAGCCGGTTCATTCTCGACGTGAATGACGAGTTTGGCACAACCATCGCCCTCATCGAACACGACATGGGTGTCGTGATGGATCTGAGCGACCGGGTGGTTGTGATGGACTATGGCAAGAAGATCGGGGACGGCACACCGGACGAAGTGCGGAACAATCAAGCCGTGATCGACGCCTATCTGGGGGTGAGCCATGACTGATAAACTGACTGGCCTGAGCATCGCGTGCGCGCGTCAAGCGGGGGAAAAACATGCCTGATCAACTGCTTTATGCGATGGAAGTTACCCTGAACGGTCTGATGGCCGGGGTGCTCTATGCGCTGGTGGCGCTGGGGTTTGTGCTGATCTTTAAGGCGTCGGGCATTTTCAACTTTGCCCAGGGCGTCATGGCGCTCTTTGCAGCTGCCACGCTGGTCGGGATCATGAAAGGGCAGGTGCCGTTTTCGCATCTCATCAATGCGATTTTCGACACCGACATTCACTATTTCGGATGGCAGGTACCGGCGCTGATTGCGATCATATTGACCGTGGGCGTTATGATCCTGCTGGCCTTTGCCGTGCAGCATTTTGTTATGCGGCATCTGGTCAATCAGGAACCCATCATTCTGTTTATGGCCACCATCGGCCTTGCTTACTTCCTCGAGGGGTTTTCGGATCTCATGTGGGGGTCGGAGATCAAGAAGCTGGATGTCGGGTTGCCGCAGGGCATCAACGAAGCCATCGACACGGTCACGTTCGAGGCCTTTGGGTATGGGTTCTTCATCGACAACCTTGATATCGTCGCGACCATTATTGCCGCTCTGCTGGTTGTCGCGCTGATGGCCTTCAGCCAGTACACCAAGCAGGGACGCGCAATGCGCGCGGTGGCCGACGATCACCAGGCTGCTTTGAGCGTGGGTGTGTCGCTGAGCTACATTTGGGTTCTGGTCTGGTCGCTGGCTGGGTTTGTCGCGCTGGTCGCAGGCATCATGTGGGGCACCAAATCCGGGGTTCAATTCTCTCTTTCGCTGATCGCGCTCAAGGCGCTCCCGGTGCTGATGTTGGGGGGGTTCACTTCGATCCCCGGTGCCATCGTAGGTGGCTTGATCATCGGTGTCGGCGAGAAACTGTTCGAGTTCGGCTTTGGCCCATTGTTGGGCGGCGCGACCGAAAACTGGTTTGCTTATGTTCTGGCGCTGATCTTTCTCGTTTTCCGGCCCCAGGGGCTGTTTGGCGAGAAAATCATCGAGAGGGTGTGACCATGCGGATAGAAAACATGCCTTCGATCCCTGATGCCGACCGGCACAATAAAGAAACGACACTGCGTTTCAACATCCGAGGATGTGCGCAGCGGCGCAGTTCCCAACTGATCGAGGAGAGGCACTGATGCTATATCGTGAAGCTGGGGATTTCAGCACCACCTATCCGCAAGACAGCCAGACCTTTCCGATACGGTTTGATCGCTATCGCTACTACATCGTCCTGGCGTTTGCGTTTCTGGTCGTACCCTTTTTCATCAACGACTACTGGGCCAATGCGATCCTGTTGCCGTTCCTGATCTACGCGATTGCCGCCATCGGCCTGAACATCCTGACCGGGTACTGCGGTCAGGTGTCACTGGGCACGGGCGGTTTCATGGCCGTGGGCGCCTATAGTTGCTACAAGTTCATGACTGGCGTGGACATCTGGTGGGGCGGCGAGCTGCTGTTCCGCTTGCCGGAGTTTAACATCTTCTTCAGTGTATTGATGGGTGGCGTGATGACCGCGCTTGTCGGCTTGCTGTTTGGTTTGCCCAGTCTTCGGATCAAGGGGTTCTACCTCGCAGTGGCCACACTGGCGGCGCAGTTCTTCCTGATCTGGCTCTTCAACCGGGTGTCGTGGTTCTACAACTACTCCGCTTCGGGGCAGATCAATGCGCCGGAGCGTGGCGTCTTTGGGATACCGGTCACCGGACCAAACACCGAGGCCTGGGCCACGTACCTCTTCTGTCTGGTCTTCTGTGTGATCGCCGCGGTTGTGGCGCGCAACCTGACGCGGGGCAAACTGGGCCGAACATGGATGGCCATCCGTGACATGGACATTGCGGCGGAAATCATTGGCGTGAACCCGTTGAAGGCCAAACTGACGGCCTTCGCCATCAGTTCATTTTTCGTCGGGATCTCCGGTGCGCTGTTCTTTGCCGTTTACCTCGGCGCCGTTGAGGTCGGCGAAGCTTTTGGGATCACCAAGTCGTTCCTCGTGCTGTTCATGATCATCATCGGCGGGCTGGGTTCGATCTTTGGCTCGTTTGCCGGGGCGGCCTTTCTGGTGCTGTTGCCAGTGGCATTGAAGGTTCTGGGTGTGGACCTGTTTGGCTGGCCCACGGATATCGTGGCGCATTTCCAGTTGGTCATTGTCGGGGCGCTGATCATCGTGTTCCTGATCCTTGAACCGCACGGGCTGGCGCAGCTTTGGCGGCTGGCAAAGGAGAAACTAAGACTGTGGCCGTTCCCGCACTAGGCGGGGCGGCATCGGAGTGTGACGGGTCGGACCCGTCTTGCAGAGACATCGGACAAAACCAAGGGAGGAAAGACCCGATGAAGATGAAGCTAACGACAATGGCCGTGGCCGCCGTGATGGCGGCAGGCCCGGTGATGGCGGACCTCGTGTTTCCGTCGCTGAGCTATCGCACCGGACCATACGCGGCAGGCGGCATCCCGTTTGCTGACGGCTATGCTGACTATTTCAATATGCTGAATGCGCGCGACGGCGGCATCGGCGGCGAAATGGTCAGAGTTGTGGAATGCGAAACCGGCTACAACACGGAAAAAGGGGTTGAGTGCTACGAAGCGACCAAGGGTGAAGGCGCGCTGCTCTATCAACCGCTTTCCACGGGCATCACGTACCAGCTGATCCCCAAAGCCACCGCAGATGACATTCCGATCCACTCGATGGGCTATGGTCGGACATCGGCCAAGAACGGCGATGTGTTCAGCCACGTGTTCAACTATCCCGGAAACTACTGGGACGGTGCGTCAGGTGTTGTGAACTATCTGCTTGAGGCCAACGATAACGATATTTCTGGTAAGAAAATCGCGCTGGTTTACCACAACTCTGCTTACGGCAAAGAACCGATCCGTACGCTCGAGGAACTTGGCGAGAAGCACGGCTTCGAGTTGGCGTTGCTGCCCGTCGATCACCCTGGCCAGGAGCAGAAGTCCCAGTGGCTGCAGATCCGTCGTGACAAGCCCGACTATGTTGTCATGTGGGGCTGGGGCGTGATGAACCAGGTTGCCATTCAGGAAGCTGCAAACATCCGCTTCCCGATGGAGAACTTCATCGGTGTCTGGTGGTCCGGTGCGCAGCATGACGTCCTGCCAGCTGGCGAGTCGGCAGACGGTTACAAGGCGATCACCTTCCACGCCGTTGGCGATGATTTCCCGGTCTTTGACGACATCCGCAAGCATGTCGTCGATGCGGGGAATGCCGCCGGTGCGGGCGACCAAATTGGTACCGTCCTCTACAACCGCGGTGTCTATGCTGCGATGCTCGCGGCAGAGGCCGCGCGCACAGCACAGGAAATCCACGGTGTGTCGGACATCACCTCCGGCATGATGCGTGACGGTATGGAAGCGCTGAACATCACCGAGGCCCGCATGGCGGAGCTGGGTATGCCGAACTTCGGCCCCGAGTTCGCGGTGAGCTGTGAAAACCATGGTGGTTCTGGCCTGGTCGGTGTTTCGCAGTGGAACGCAGTGGACCAGACATGGTCGCTGATCTCGGACTTCAAACCGTCCGACAAAGACGTGATCGATGCCTTGGTTGCAGAGGACTCCGCAGCCTACGCTGCAGAGAACAACATCCCCTCGCAGTGTAACTGATCCGTATCTGTCCCGGGCGAGACCCGGGACGAAACGACCCGGCGCGGCGGCGACGTCGCCGCGTCTTCCCGGACACAGACATCCCGGTTTCGCTGCCGGGATCTGACAGGAACAAGAGACCTATGCTGGATGCTGCACCAACGACCGAGACCCAAGTGGAAACGCTGCTGGAGGTCAACAATATCGAGGTGATCTACAACCACGTCATCCTTGTTCTCAAGGGCGTCAGTCTGACCGTGCCCAAGGGTGGTATCACCGCATTGCTGGGTGGCAATGGTGCGGGCAAGACGACCACGCTGAAAGCGATTTCGAACCTTCTGCATTCGGAGCGGGGTGAGGTCACCAAAGGCACGATCAAGTATCGCGGCGAGACGGTGCACCATTCTGACCCAGCCGATCTGGTGCGGAAGGGCGTGATTCAGGTGATGGAAGGGCGGCACTGCTTTGAACACCTGACCGTCGAAGAGAATTTGTTAACCGGGTTCTACACCCGAACCGCCAGCAAAGGGGAAATGCAGGCGGACCTGGAGAAGGTCTATTCCTACTTCCCGCGCCTCAAGGAACGGCGCCGGAGTCAGGCGGGCTACACTTCGGGTGGGGAACAACAGATGTGTGCGATCGGCCGGGCGCTGATGGCCGGTCCCGAGACCATTTTGCTGGACGAGCCGTCGATGGGTCTCGCTCCGCAACTGGTGGAAGAGATCTTTGGTATCGTTAAGGATTTGAACGAGAAGGAAGGCGTGTCCTTCCTTCTGGCCGAACAGAACACCAATGTCGCGCTGCGCTTTGCCCATTACGGGTACATCCTTGAAAGCGGGCGTGTGGTGATGGACGGGCCTGCCGCGGAATTGCGCGAGAACCCGGACGTTAAGGAATTCTATCTGGGCATGTCGGACGAAGGCCGGAAATCCTTCCGCGATGTGCGCAGCTACCGCCGCCGCAAGCGCTGGCTGAGTTGATCGGTCAATCCTGCGGATTTTGTGGAGTATGGGATGTTGAAAACGCCGTTCTTTGATGATCTGGAAACGCGTTCTGCGGATGCCCGTGCCGCGGACGTGTCACGACAGCTGCCCGCGCAGATCGCGCGCGCCCAAGCGCTGACCGGCTATGGCGGCACGCTGCAGGGCGTAGACCCTCAAACGATCAACGACATGGCTTCTTTGGCAAGCCTGCCGGTGCTTCGAAAGTCAGAGTTGGGCAAAGCACAGGGATCGGCCCCCCCGTTTGGTGGATTCACGGTCAAGCCGGCAACGGGGTTTGCCCATGTTTTCCAGTCGCCAGGACCAATTTACGAGCCGGGTGGCGTCGATCACGACTGGTGGCGCATGGGTCGCTTCCTGCATGCAGCGGGCATCGGTAAAGGTGATATCGTCCAGAACTGTTTCGGCTATCACCTGACGCCTGCTGGCATGATATTCGAGAATGGCGCGCGCGCTGTCGGTGCGGCGGTGCTGCCCGCTGGCACAGGACAGACCGAACTGCAGGTGACTGCCGCTCATGATGTGGGTGTCACCGCGTATGCCGGTACCCCGGATTACCTCAAGATCATCTTGGACAAGGCCGAATCGATGGGTATTTCCCTGGCGATCACCAAGGCGGCCGTCGGTGGGGGCGCGCTGTTCCCGTCTTTGCGGGCGGAGTATGCAGACCGTGGGATTTCCTGCCTTCAATCTTATGCAACGGCGGATCTCGGAAACATCGCTTACGAATCTTCCGCGATGGAGGGCATGATCCTCGACGAACATGTGATTGTGGAGATCGTTACCCCGGGAACCGGCGTTCCTGTCGAGCCCGGCGAAGTCGGCGAAGTCGTCGTCACCACGCTGAACCCTGACTACCCGCTGATCCGGTTTGCCACAGGTGATTTATCGGCGGTCATGCCCGGTGAGTCCCCTTGCGGACGGACCAATACCCGGATCAAGGGCTGGATGGGACGCGCCGACCAAACCACCAAGATCAAAGGTATGTTTGTCCGCCCTGAGCAGGTGGCCACACTGGTGGCGAAACATGCCGAGATTGCGCGGGCCCGTGTGGTTGCCGGTCGAGAGGGTGAAATGGATACCATGACCGTGCGGATCGAGGCTGAAGGCGGCGATACCGCCGCCTTTGCCGCCACGGTCGCGGATGTGCTCAAGCTGAAGGGGGCAGTGGAAGTTGTGCCCCCAGGCAGCTTGCCGCGCGACGGCCTCGTGATCGAGGATCAGCGTAGCTACGATTGATCCTCCGCGAGAAAGGGCTCAAATGACAATTCAAAGCGAGATAGAGACCCTTTTCGACGCATATCTCAGTGCCTGGAACAGTCGCGACTTTGATGCGATGGTAGCCTTCTTTGCAGAGCCAATGGTCTACTTTCTTCCCGGCAAAACTGTTGTGGTGCCGGATCGTGTGGCCCTGTTGGAAATGTTGAAAGGCCAATTCGCGGACCTGGAGCGTGAGGGGTTCAGCCACACCGAGATAGAAGAAGTCTCGGCTCGACTCTGTAACGAGACAACGGCGATGGTTGATTTGAAGAATGTGGCCCGTCTGAGGGCAGACGGGTCGGCGGTCGATGTTCTGGATGCGGTCTATGTTTGCACCAAGCAGGCTGACCGATGGTACCTGGGCGGCGCAACGGTCTGCCAGCCGGGTTGGAACGACGAATGACCCCGACTTAGGTTTGAATACGGTCCGGCTGTCGGCTTTCAAACTGGTCTTTCTGACAAAAATGGTCAATCAAGGGCGCAACCCGCGCAATGGGACGCGGTGCAGGCGGTTGATACGCAGGACACAACACTTTGGCCGACGCCTCAGAAAGCATCTATGCACCGGTTCGCAGACGCCGGCGGTTCAGCGGGCTGTCTGCGCTGGCGTTTCTGATTGCAGCCGTCTGTGTGTTGCCGATGCTGGCTGTGGCGCTCGCCGCAGTGACCGGAGGCACTGACACGGTCAGTCATCTCTGGCAAACTGTTTTGCCGCGCTATGCGGGCACAACAATTGTGTTGGTCCTGCTTGTCTCACTGGGCACGTTTACCATCGGTGTGGGGGCGGCATGGTTGGTCACGATGACCCGGTTTCCCGGTGTGCGCATTCTGGAGATTGCGTTGGTCTTGCCGTTGGCGTTCCCCGCATACGTCCTCGCCTATGCTTATACCTTTGTGCTGGACCATCCCGGAATCGTGCAAAGCACGCTGCGCGATGTGATGGGGTGGGGACCACGGGACTATTGGTTTCCCGAGGTCCGGTCGGTGGGCGGGGCAGCGGCAATGCTGACCCTTGTCCTTTATCCTTATGTCTATCTCCTTGCGCGGGCGGCCTTCCTGCAGCAAAGCTCTGCTGCCTTTCTCGCGGCGCGTGCTCTGGGCAAGAGCGCATGGTTGGCGTTCTGGCGCGTGAGCCTTCCCATGGCACGACCCGCGATCGCCGGGGGGGTCTTGCTCGCCGTAATGGAGACGATCGCCGATTTCGGCACCGTTGCGTATTTCGGAGTCCAGACATTCGCGACGGGAATCTACACAAGCTGGTTTTCAATGGCCGACAGGGCGGCCGCCGCGCAACTGGCGCTTTGCCTGCTCGGGTTCGCGCTGGTTCTGGCTGTTCTGGAGCGGCTTCAGCGCGGCGCGGCTAAGTACCATGAGCCCGGAAAGAGACATGTTTCGATGCCTCCTGCGGAACTAACCGGATGGCGCGCGGGCGCGGCTCTGGCCCTGTGCCTGATGCCCGTGGTCTTCGGGTTTGCCTTGCCCGTCGTCATTCTGCTGGAAATGGGCCTGGGGTCAGAACAGGACCTGCTCAGCCGCCGATATGTCGGGTTCATTCGAAACTCCGTTATGCTGGCCGGCATCGCCGCGGTGGTGACGTTGCTGGCGGCCATCACGGTTGGGTTTTTTCAGCGGTTGCAACCGGGTCGGGCGTCTGCGGCGACGGCCTATGTGGCGCGATTGGGCTACGCGGTTCCGGGTGGCGTGATTGCGGTCGGTTTGCTGGTTCCGTTCGCGGCGTTTGACAATGCGCTCGACGCCTTTATGCGGGCAAATTTCGAGATCTCCACCGGCTTGCTGGTTACCGGGTCGATCTGGCTTTTGATCGCGGCTTACATGGTCCGGTTCCTCGCTGCGGCCCTTGGCGCATATGAGGGTGGGCAAGCCACCGTCCATGCCAACATGGATGCCGCAGCGCGTTCACTCGGACAGACGCCCGTTGGAACGCTCCGCCGTGTGCATTTGCCGATCCTGACGCCGAGTCTTCTGACCGCGTTGCTCATTGTGTTTGTCGACGTGATGAAGGAGCTGCCCGCCACATTGATCATGCGGCCGTTCAACTTTGATACGCTGGCGGTGCAAGCCTACCGACTGGCATCGGACGAACGACTCGAAGGCGCTGCGGTCCCGTCACTTGTGATCCTTGCTGCGGGCTTGTTGCCCGTTATCCTGATCTGCCGCCAAGTGGGCCGTCAGAGATAGGCTAGGCCTAGCGAGGTCCAAGGGCTCAGGACGAACGCCAGATCACCAGCACTGCACCGACTGCGACCAAGCACAATCCAATGAAAGTGGTGACGGTGGCTGGGCGCGTGGCGATGCCAAATGCGCCAACCTGATCGAAGTAACAGGCCGCCGATAGCTGCCCCAAGACGACACAGACCATATAGCCCGCCACCCCCAGGCGCGGGATGGACAGAATGGACACCAAAACCACGTAGACGCCAATCAACGCGCCGGACCAAATCCACAGAGGTGTTTTGGCGATCATGGCCCGGTCGGGGAACGATCCTCCGGACAGAATCAGCAGCAACGCAAGTGCGGCGGCGCCGACTGCAAAGGCGCACATGGTTGCAGGCAAAGGGCCTCCCAGGAAACCGGCCAATCGGGAGTAAATCGGGCCCTGCGCCGCGATCAAACCGCCACCGACGATCACGGCAATGATCAGCAATGCGACTTGCCCGATCGCCGTCATGCCAAGGTCTTGAACATATAGGTGGTGGATTCCAGCGTGTTGTCAAAAGGGTTGCGGCAATATCCTGGAATTGTTCCTGCGACCTGAAACCCCAGTGCGGCATAGAGTCTTTGCGCGGGATCGCCGCTCCGCGTGTCCAGTACGATCAGGGATTTCCCAAGCTTTTGTGCCCGTGTTTCCGCAGCCTGGACCAGGGCTTTGCCCGCGCCCTTCCGGCGTGCACTGCTATGCACGAGGAGCTTTGCCAGATCCGCTCGGTGCGCCTGATTTGGCATCATACCTCGGTTCAACAAGACCGCACCGACCACCTCAGGGCCTTCTTGGGCAATGAACAGGTCTGTCTCTTCGGTGTGAACATCGGGGAAGACCCGATCCCGCCAAAATGTCGAAGCGTCTGAGTCTCGAAATGGCAGCACGAACCCAACGCTTGCACCGGCATGAACGCAGTCGACAAGGACGTCAGACAGGACAGGCAACAAGCTCTCAAGCTCCGACGGCGTGATTTGACGGACGAGGCTCACACCAGCACCAACATGTATCGCGCCCCGCGGTCCGGGCCGGTCTGGAAAACGCTCTCCCCTTCCAGCTTGTAGCGAAGGCAATCCCCCGGCGTGAGTGCGTGAGCAGTGCCTTCAATCGTCAGGCTCAAAGCTCCATCCAACAGGACCAGATGGTGTTCTTGCCCCTTTGCGGGTGCTGTGTCGTAGGTCAGAGTTGTCCCTGGAGGAAGGTGGCACTCCAGGATTTCGGCCTGCAACGGCGCCGATAGCGGCGACACCACTCTTCGAGTGAAACCGGTATCGGGATCGGTCCACTCCTTTTGCGCCTCCATCCGGACAAGCGGCGTGAAGCCATCTTCCACCATCATCAGAAGTCGCGACATTGGGATTTCGTAGACCGAGCACAGTCGACTGAGCACGTCGGCCGTCGGGCTGACCTCGCCGTTCTCGAGCCGGGACAATGTGGCGCGACTAACGCCGCACTGAGAGGCTAATTGTGCTAAGGTCCAGCCACGGCTGCGCCGGAGCGTCTCCAGCCTGCCGGCCAATCGCGATGTCAGTTCAGTGTGTCCCATATTGGAGAATAAATCTCATATATGGGATTATCTGTCAATTGCTGTTGTGAAGTTGCAAATCAGTGTTCTCTGAATCGGCACTACGTCAAACCGTTTTGTAGGCACGGCCGTTTCGGCAGATCCAAATTCTGGCACGACAAACAAAGAGGGGCGCGGCATGTACCGCGCCCCTCTTTTGGCTCTGAAAGGGTGGTGGGGCGTTACTCCCAGCCGACCTCGTTGAAGATCTTCTGTGCAGTAGGCACGTTTGCCGCGACCGCTGACAACTCAACATCGTCGGGCTTAAAGAAACCCAGCGAGGCCACAGACGGCGACAGACCCACGCCGGGGACCGCCGGGTACTCATCGTTACCTGCCGAGAAGTACTGCTGCGCCTGATCGCTTGCCAGGTACTCCAGGAACTTGATCGCATTTTCTTTATTGGGTGCGTTCACGGCCACTCCGCCACCGGAAAGGTTCATGTGAGACCCGTTTCCGTTCTGATCCGGAAAGACCCAGCCAAACATGTCGAGGCTGTCTGACACGCCGGACACGTCCTTACGAACGGCACGGCCAAAGTAATAGGTGTTGGACATCGAGATGTCGCACTCACCCGAGACGATGCCGCGCAGCTGATCGGTGTCTCCACCTTGTGGTGCGCGCGCAAAGTTGTCTGCCACACCTTGTGCCCACTCTTTTGCCGCTTCTTCACCAGCGTGCTCGATGATCGCAGCAAGAATGGTCTGCGAATAGACATTAGAGGAAGACCGGATGCAGATCTGACCTTTGTACTTCGGGTCAGCGAGATCAGCGTAGGTCTCTGGCGGGTCGGTCACATCGTTTTTGTCATAGAACAGGATGCGAGCGCGTTGAGAAAAGCCAAACCATTCGTTGTCGGCATCCTGCAGATAGCTGGGAATGCGGGCCTCCAGCACTGCGCTCTCAACCGGCTGCAACAGGCCCATGTCTTTGGCGCGCTGCAAGCGCGACGTGTCGACGGTCAGCAACACGTCCGCTGGGCTGTTGGCACCTTCGGCCTCCATGCGGGTCAGCAGCTCGTCGGCTTTCCCTTCGATCCGGTTGATTGTGATCCCGGTCATTTCTTCGAAGTCGGAGTAAAGCCGTTCATCGGTGTCATAGTGGCGTGAGGAGTAGAGGTTCAACTCTCCTTCGGCGGCGGCGGTGGTGGCCAGCGCGGCGACAACGCCGGCAGCCAAGGATATCGAAATGGGTTTCATTGTCCGTCCTGTTGTTTCGGTTGTGGGCTTCGCATACCCGACTAAAACAATCAGTTACCAAATCTGAGGGTGGTTGCAAGCAATCTCGACACAAATAGTCGGAAACTCTTTGGATTGGCATAAAGGATATCTGCGCATTTTCGTCAGGGGTCGGTTTGCGCCGCATCTGTACGGTCCAGGGCCACTGCTACCGGCTCAAAGGCCAGATCTTCCACCTGCGCCGTATCTTCCTGTTCGCACCGGTTGGCGTAACGGGCCTGACCGCGCAGCGCCTCGATGGTGATCTCCTGAAAAATCCCCGGGCCTGGCACCATGTTTGATTTGGCGCCTGTAGCGACCATTGCCTCGGCCAGGCGGGCAGTTCGTATCAGAGGACATATGATCGCGATGTACCTGTCTGTGCCGGCCAACGCAGCGTACCATTTTTCTGTGTAGTGCAGCTCTTCTGACTGGCTGAGGGACACGGCAAGGGTGAGATTGTAGGAAAGATATGCGTTAACGTGATCCAGATTATGGTTGGAGTAGGCAATCGCATTCTGCCATGCAGCATTTCCAACCGACAATGACTCGGCTGTCATGCCGGAAGAGTCTGCAAGGAACGACAAGCTCTGTGCATAGTCTTTCCAGTAATCGTCACGAAAAGGCGATGCCAGAAGTCGGCGTCGGTGGAAATCGGCCTTTTCCGTGGCAGTTGGGCTGCCGGTTGGCTTGAAACGGAAGCCGTTCCCGGGCAGCGCCGTCACCTCATGTGACGAGCGGAGCAGAATCCCAAGTGCCCGGAGGTTGTACGGGTCATGTTCGAGCACCTGACGCGCGTGCGTTTTGGCGCGTTCCAGCACCAGATGCGCAATCGGTTCTCCGCCGGGAGAGGCCTTGTAGTACATGTCGAACTTGTCTGCCAGCCGGACATCGGTGGTGTCCGTGTCTTTGAAATAGGAAACGACGAACCGAACATGCTCTTCAGGTGCGGGGCGCAGACCGAAAATCGATTGCATGCGAAAGTAATCGAGTTCCGGGCTCGGATCTTCTTTCAGCCACGCGCGCACTTCGTCCCAACGGTTGGCAAAATACTTGCCGTTGGCGGTCATCTTGCAGTACCGCACCATGTCGATGACGGGCTCGCTGATCATCGCTCCAAAGTGTTCGCACATCCTGTCAGCCAGATCGGACGTGCCGCCATATCCGGGATGCGCGATGGTGAGTCCGTGGCGCAGCGTGCGCCAATTCGGCTGTGCGCCCATCACCTGTTCCAGCACGTCCAGCGACCATTCATGGTTGCGTGTCGCGTGACCCAACCCGATCAGAGCGTCCGAGGCGGGGAGAAGGCTGTTGTCAATTTGATAGGCGCGCAACGCGAGCCCAAAGGCTTCGATGTGCATTGCGTAGGACATCTGCATGGCCGCGGGATACGTGTCCCGCGCGCGCCTTTCGCCACGGACATTCCAACCGGTGGTCCAAAGCACCCACGCCCGCGCTGTCAGCGCGTAAGGCGAGTCGGGAAACTGCGTGAGCCAATCATCGACAAAGGCGATGATCTTCGGATTGGTGGTATCAAAATCCCCGAACATGTCCCGCAGGTGGCCATAAGGCGCGTCTCCGCTTTGGACCATGGCATGGGTCTGCGTCATGATTTCCTCGATGCGACCCGCATCGCCATCGTAGATGACGTTTAGCACGTCCTGTCGATCGACCGGTGGAACTGGACCCGGGGTCGCTGCCGAGATGGCTGCGGCCCCCAAAGTCAGAAACGCAGTAAGGCTTACTCGAAACAGCATTTTTTGAGCTCCCTGATCAGTCGCGGAGAGAGCATCGCAGAGAATTCTGACGGTTCTGTGGCGCGGCCCGGTCCCAACAGCGCCGCAGCACATGGTCGTGCAAACGCTGACCGTGCAAAAAAAAGGCCGCACCCTAAGGTGCGGCCCATAAAGCTCGTATTGGCAGGCTCAGCCCTGGCGGGCTTTGAACCGACGCTGCGTTTTGTTGATCACATAAACGCGGCCTTTGCGACGCACGACCCGGCAGTCGCGGTGCCGGGACTTGAGCGAGCGGAGCGAGTTCTTGACCTTCATGGCCTGTCTCCTGTTCGATGCGGCGCGGGCCAGCGCCTGGGTTAGCGGGTATCCCGCGAGGCGGGACAGTGTATCCATGGTGGGCGATACTGGGATCGAACCAGTGACCCCTTCGATGTCAACGAAGTGCTCTACCGCTGAGCTAATCGCCCGTGAATCCCGGTCGAACCACGTTGCCCCAATAAAATGGGGCGCGGGTAATCCGCGCCGGTAGCGGCGTCTATAAAAGGAGTCGCAGGGGTGATCAAGAGCTTTTGGTTCGATCAGAATCCGCGCTATGTTCTGACCCAGAAGGAACCGTCATGCCAAGAGCAGCATTCATTCTGACCGAGCCCGAAGAACGCCTTTCGAGCGTTCTGTTCGCCTCGCCCCATAGTGGGAGAGATTATCCCCGCACGTTCGTGCGGCAAAGCTTGCTGGACCAACATGCTATCCGCTCTTCTGAAGATGCTTTTGTGGATCAACTGTTTAACACCGCGCCCGAGTTCGGAGCAGCCTTTCTGGCGGCCGGAGCGCCCCGGGCCTATGTCGATCTAAATCGCAGTCCGGATGAACTGGATCCAGCGCTTGTCGAAGGCGCCAAACGGCACGGGCACAATCCGCGTGTCGCATCCGGTCTGGGAGTGATTCCCCGCGTCGTGGCGAATGGCCGGTCGATCTACGATGGCAAACTGTCGATGAGAGAGGCCATGCAACGGATCGAAGGGTGTTGGCGTCCCTATCATGCGGCGCTGCAGTCACAGCTGGACCTGGCGCACCGGCAATTCGGACAAGCCATTCTGGTGGATTGCCATTCCATGCCGCACGAGGCGATGGACGGGGTTGCGCGCCACAATCGAAAGCGGCCCGAAATTGTTCTGGGCGACCGTTTTGGGGCGGCCGCAAGCGGCGTCATCGTTGACCGGATCGAGGCGGCATTCGCGTCGGTTGGTTTGGTCGTGACCCGCAATGCTCCCTTTGCGGGCGCATATGTCACCCAGGCCTATGGGCGTCCGTCGCGGCGTCAGCATGCTGTGCAGATCGAAATCGACCGCGCGCTTTACATGAACGAGCGAACGATTGAACCGAATGCAAACTTTGAGGTCTTCCGGGATGTCCTGCGGCGAGTGATCGCTCAGATTGCGGCCATTGGATACGATCAGATGCCTCTGGCGGCCGAGTAGGCGTCACCGCAGCGCGCGTCCTTTGACGATGGCGTCAGGTCCAAACCTCTTTCTGATGGCATCGGTCGCGCGTTCTGCCTCACTCCTCTGAGAGGCGCCGGGATCCAGCAGATCGGGGGACATATCGGCCTGATCTTCGGGGCAGAGGTCGGAGAGCCCACACCCCAGCAACCGGAACGGGCCTTCCGAGAGGGCAGGGTCGAGCAGTCCGCGCGCAGTTCGGTACAATGTGTCAGCCAGTTGAGTTGGATCGCGCAATGCCAGTCGGCGTGTCAGAGTCTTGTGATCTGAGCGTTTGAGCTTCAGCGTTACGACGCGCCCCGCGATCCCCTTGGCCTTTGCGCGGGACGACACCTTGTCCGCCATACGCCACAGGTGTCCGTCGAGGATATTGGCGTCGCCGGTGTCCTCGTGAAAGGTGGTTTCGTTCGAGATCGACTTCATCGGTTCGTGGGCCGAGACCCGGCGTCGGTCTTGACCGCGGGCCAAATGCCACAACCGGTCGCCCATGCTCCCAAATCGAGCGGTCAGTTCCGCCTGGTCCCAGCGAAGAAGGTCCGAAAAGGTGCGGATGCCGGCCTTGTCCAGCGCGTCTTGCCCGGCTTGCCCAACGCCCCAGATCAGCCGGACGGGCTTGTCGCGCAAAAACTCGGATGTTTCTCCTTCGCCAATGACCGAGAACCCATTGGGTTTGTCGAGATCGGACGCGACCTTTGCCAGAAACTTGTTGTGGCTCAGCCCGATCGAGCCAGTCAGCCCCAACTCGCTGTGCATCTTTCGGGTCAAGCGGCCCAGCATCACCGCTGGCGGTGCACCGTGTAAGCGCTTGGTACCAGTTAGGTCGAGGAAAGCCTCATCCAGTGACAGCGGCTCGATGGAAGGCGTCAGTTCCTCCATCAACGCTCTGATCGCTCGCGACGCTTCGACATATGCCTGCATACGCGGATTTACGATCACGGCATCCGGGCAAAGTTTCAGCGCCTTGAACATTGGCATTGCCGACCGCACGCCCCGGATCCGGGCCACATAGCACGCGGTGGACACAACTCCTCGCCGACCGCCGCCAATGATCACGGGTTTGTCTGCCAGGTCCGGATTGTCGCGCTTTTCAACGGAGGCGTAAAACGCGTCGCAATCCATATGGGCGATCGAAAGCGAGAAAAGTTCCGGATGCGCCAGGATGCGTGGGCTGCGGCACTGCGGGCAGCGTGTTCCGTTCTCAAACTGGGTCAGGCAATCTCGACAGAAACTGGGCATGGTGTTTTTGCCTTCATCAGCCCCGCACTTTGCATCCGATCAGGAGTGTAACTGGTATCGCACCTGTGGCGGCGCAGCAAAAGCAAAATGCAGGTCGGAACGCTGGCCCGCAGGTTCCGCAAACCTTTTAGACCAGACGATGTTTAGCGCCTTGGCGCGGGTGCAGGGGCGACGATTCTGCCTGAAGCTCGGGGGGGCCGGCTCCGAAATCTTGTTCGATGCGATAGGACTGTGAGGCTTTTGTCACGAAAGACCCCCCGCTGATATGGCGGGGGGAGGTAACGAACCACAGGAAGAAAAGGTTCGTTGGGGGAGTGTCTTGTATTTACTGTGCAACAAATACAACGTGTCGCATAGTCCGGAATTCCGGACTGCGTGAATCCACTTCAGGTTGTGCTTTTGAGAACACAGAGCGACAATCGGCTCAGATTGTTGCCATTTCGTGCAAAATCTCTGCGGCGGCAGCGGCGGGGTCATCCGCCTTGTAGATAGGTCTTCCGACGACGATATGGTCTGCACCGTTGCTCAGCGCATGGGCAGGGGTTGCCACGCGTTTCTGATCTCCGAGCGCGGCTCCCGCAGGGCGAACACCCGGCGTTACGATCAGCCTTCCCTCGGCTTCCGGCAGCGCCCTTATGATTCCCGCCTCCTGAGGCGAGGCGATCACGCCGTCGGCCCCCGCTTCGAAGGCGCGGGACGCCCGTGTGGTGACAAGTGCAGGTATCTCTCCGTCGCGGATCAAGGCCGCGTCGAGATCCGCCCGATCGAGAGATGTCAGGATCGTGACAGCAAGGATTTGCAGATCAGATCCGGCGGCGCCTTCCTTTGCCGCGCGGACGACATGCGGATCGCCATGAACCGTCAGAAAATCAAGATCGAACTGCGCCAGACCCCGCACGGCGGCTTCTACTGTGGCCCCGATGTCGAACAGTTTCATGTCCAGAAAGATGCGTTTGCCGTGGTCGTTCTTGAGCTCGTTTGCCAGCGCGAGACCGCCGCCTGTAAGCATGCCCAGCCCGATTTTGTAGAACCCGACATCGGGTCCGAGGCGGTTGGCCAGGTCCAGACCGGCCAAGGCGTCGGGAACGTCCAGCGCCACTATCAATCGGTTGTCGGGCATGGCGCGGCTCCTCTTTTTCCGGGTCGCGCCTGACTACGCAGATGGTGCTGGCCTGTCCATAGGTTCGTGGCGCAAGAAACTGTGACATTTTCGTCACTTTTTGCGCGCCGGAGGTCTTGAACCACCCGCGCGCCATACCCAATTTGATCGCAAGGCTCGGGCACTGGATGTGCCAAGCATGGGCATCCCAAAACCGGGCGCTTAGAGAAGGAGAGACAGATGGACTTAAACAAGTTCACGGAGCGGGCGCGCGGATTTGTACAGGCCGCTCAGACGATTGCGGTTCGCGAAAATCACCAGCGATTGAGCCCCGAACATCTTTTGAAGGCCCTGATGGATGATGATCAGGGATTGGCGAGCAACCTGATTGCGCGCGCAGGTGGAGATCCGGCGCGGGTTATGGAGACCTTGGGTCTCTCGATGTCAAAAATCCCACAGGTCAGTGGGGACGCGGGCCAGATTTATCTGGACAACACGACTGCCAAGGTTTTGGCAGAGGCTGAAAAGCTCGCCGAGAAAGCTGGTGACAGCTTTGTTCCGGTCGAGCGCGTTCTCATGGCATTGGCGATGGTGAAATCACCTGCCAAGGACGCCTTGGATGCCGGTAACGTCACGGCCCAAAAACTCAACGAAGCGATCAACGACATTCGCAAGGGGCGCACTGCAGATACCGCAAGCGCCGAAGAAGGATATGACGCGCTCAAAAAGTACGCGCGCGACCTGACCGAAGCCGCGCGTGAAGGAAAGATTGACCCGATCATCGGCCGCGACGAGGAGATTCGCCGCGCGATGCAGGTGCTCAGCCGCCGGACGAAGAACAACCCCGTTCTGATCGGTGAGCCAGGCGTTGGTAAGACCGCCATCGCCGAGGGGCTGGCGCTGCGTATCGTAAATGGCGACGTGCCGGAATCGCTGCGCGACAAGCAACTCCTCGCCTTGGACATGGGCGCTCTGATCGCCGGCGCGAAGTACCGGGGCGAGTTCGAAGAACGGCTCAAGGCGGTGTTGACCGAGGTCACCGAGGCCGCCGGTGAGATCATTCTGTTCATCGACGAGATGCATACGCTGGTCGGTGCAGGCAAAACCGATGGCGCGATGGATGCGGCCAACCTGATTAAGCCGGCTCTGGCGCGCGGAGAACTGCATTGTGTCGGCGCAACGACATTGGACGAGTACCGTAAGTACGTGGAGAAGGACGCCGCGCTTGCGCGGAGGTTCCAGCCCGTCATGGTTCAGGAGCCGACCGTGGAAGACACGGTCTCGATCCTGCGGGGCATCAAGGAAAAATATGAGCTTCACCACGGTGTCCGGATCAGTGACAGCGCGCTGGTCTCGGCGGCGACGCTCAGCCATCGCTATATCACGGACCGGTTCCTGCCGGACAAGGCCATTGACCTGGTCGACGAGGCTGCGAGCCGTCTGCGGATGGAAGTGGACAGCAAGCCAGAGGAACTGGACCAGTTGGACCGGCAGATCTTGCAGATGCAGATCGAGGAAGAGGCGCTCAAACTCGAAGATGACGTGGCCTCCAAGGATCGCCTGGAAACCTTGCAAAAGGACTTGGCCGATCTGCAGGAACAGAGCGCTGAAATGACGGCGCAATGGCAGGCAGAACGGGACAAACTGGCCGGTGCGCGTGATCTGAAAGAGAAACTGGATCATGCACGCGCTGAGTTGGATATCGCCAAGCGCCAGGGAAACCTCGCCAAAGCGGGTGAGCTGTCTTACGGCGTGATTCCGGATCTGGAAAACCAGTTGGCTGACGCAGAATCCCGCGAGGACAACGGCATGATGGTCGAAGAGGCTGTTCGCCCTGAGCAGATCGCTGAGGTCGTCGAGCGCTGGACCGGCATTCCGACGTCCAAGATGCTCGAAGGTGAACGCGAGAAGCTCTTGCGGATGGAGGATCAGCTCCATGCCCGGGTTATTGGCCAGAATGCAGCTGTGACCGCGGTGTCCAATGCTGTGCGCAGGGCCCGCGCCGGACTGAACGATGAAAACCGTCCGCTTGGGTCCTTCCTGTTCTTGGGGCCAACGGGTGTCGGGAAAACCGAACTGACCAAGGCTGTGGCAGAGTTCCTGTTTGACGACGACAATGCGATGGTTCGGATCGATATGTCGGAATTCATGGAGAAACACTCGGTGGCCCGTCTGATTGGCGCTCCTCCGGGATATGTCGGTTACGACGAAGGTGGTGTGCTGACGGAAGCCGTGCGGCGCAGACCCTATCAGGTTGTTCTGTTCGACGAAGTCGAAAAGGCGCATCCGGATGTCTTCAACGTGCTCTTGCAGGTTCTGGATGACGGGGTTCTGACAGACGGACAGGGCCGGACGGTCGACTTCAAGCAAACCCTGATCGTTCTGACATCCAACCTCGGCGCACAGGCGTTGAGCCAGTTGCCCGAGGGTGCAGACGCGTCCGACGCCCGCCGCGATGTCATGGACGCCGTGCGTGCCCATTTCCGGCCGGAGTTTCTGAACCGTCTGGACGAGACCATCATATTCGACCGTCTCGCCCGCAAGGACATGGACGGAATTGTCGATATCCAGATGGCACGCTTGCTGGGTCGGTTAGCAGCGCGGAAAATCACCCTCGAAATGGACGAGGGCGCGCGGAAATGGCTTGCGGATGAGGGGTACGATCCGGTGTTCGGGGCCCGACCGTTGAAACGGGTCATCCAGCGTGCGCTGCAGAACCCACTGGCGGAAATGCTGCTGTCTGGCGAAGTGAAGGACGGCACAACCGTGGATGTTTCGGTTGGTCCCGAAGGTCTGATCATAGGGGATCGGATTGCAGCGTCCAACACAACGCCGCCAGAAGACGTTGTCGTTCACTGAAACCAAAAGAGGCCCGCCGTTTGGCGGGCCTCTTTGAATTCAACTGGCGCAGCGCGATCAGGGCAGCAGAACCTTGTCAATCACGTGAATCACGCCGTTCGAAGCGATGATGTCCGCAGTTGTGACATTCGCATCGTTCACGCGCACGCCGCTGCCGAACTTGCCGGCGCGGCCGTCGACGCGGACATTGCGGCCCTCAACCGTCTGAACGCTCAGGCTCTGGCCAATGATCTGATCAGACGTGATTGCGCCCGGCACAACGTGATAGGTCAGGATGCTGACAAGCTGATCTTTGTTCTCGGGCAGCAAGAGTGTATCCACCGTGCCCGGCGGCAGAGCGGCAAACGCAGCGTTGGTTGGCGCAAACACGGTGAACGGTCCGGGGCCTGACAGTGTGCCCGCAAGGTCTGCGGCAGTGACGGCTGCGACGAGAGTCGAGAAGTTCGGATCAGAGGCCGCAATTTCTACGATGTTTGGAGTTGTGTTTGCCGGGGCGCATGCGGCCACGGTGGCCAGCAGGCCGACGGCGGCCATGGATTTCAGGGCAAAGCGGCGGTTCATGTTTGGTCCTTTCACTGCCAAATTCCGGGTCAACGGGGTCTGAGCGCCCCGCTATGCCATTACAATTTGGTGCACGAACCCAACGAGTCAAATCCATCTCTGAATTTGGGGATTGGCGCGCGCGATCCTGCGCGTATGGAAGTGAGACATACTTGTTTTTGTGCGGTGTTACGCCGATTTAGGAGAAACCGTCAGTTGCAATCAAAGGAACTGAAAGTCGTCACTTGAGAAGGTGGTGGTCAGGGTGTCCAGAACCAGAATTTGTACACCGGCACCTGCAGGTGTGTTGACGCTGATCGCGACATCATTTTCGACCTGCACCAGAGTCAGATCGTCAAACGATGTCGCACCCAACCCGGCGACATCAAGCGTATCCGTGCCGTGTTCGAAATCCGTGACATGGTCCTTCTTGGATCCTGCGTCGAAAGCAAAGACGTCATCGCCTTCGCCGCCGGTCAGGGTGTCGCGCCCCAGCCCGCCATGCAGTGTGTCCGATCCTTCACCACCATGAACAAAATCTTGCCCGCTGCCGCCCAGTGCCAGGTCGGCGCCGCTTCCCCCGTACACCCTGTCGGCGCCCCAATGTCCTTCCAGCGTGTCATCACCATCGCCACCATAGAGCAGGTCGTGGTGCCCGTTTCCGAAAAGACGATCATCGTCCGCGCCTCCGTCAAGCCGGTCCATTCCGCGGCCACCGAACAGGCGGTCGTTTCCCTCGCCACCGCGCAGATCATCGTTGCCGTGCTGGCCGAAAATCGCATCGTTACCTGTTTCTCCAAACGCCAAGTCCGCTCCGGTTCCGCCGCGCACAAGGTCACTTCCCTCGCCACCGTAGAGGCGGTCATTGTCGGCATCTCCATCCAGCGTGTCGTTGCCGGAGCGCCCATAAAGCTTGTCGGCGTCGTCCCCGCCCATGAGCCGGTCATCGTCCGCACCCCCGTCAAGGTGATCCAGGCCGCGCCCGCCCAGAAGCGTGTCCTGACCATTATCGCCCCGCAGGTGGTCGCGCCCCGTATTGCCGGACAGGTAGTCGTCGCCGTCGCCACCGCGCAGCGTATCATTTCCATTTCCACCAAGTATGACGTCGTTGCCGCTGCCGCTTTTGATGGAGTCGGAGCCGTTGCCCGCATCCATGTAGTCATCACCATTCCCAAGCCCCATCACGTCGGAAGAGGAACTGCCGAGCGCGAGCTGTGCGCCGTCAGGTCCTACCGTCGGGATGAGCGTTTCGGGCAGCATCACACCGGACAAGGTGATCAGGGTTCCATTCGATGCGCTGCCATCGATGGTAATCACAGGGGCAGCGGGCAGGTTCGGGTCGCCGCCTTGCATATGCGATCCCAGAAAGGCCACATTCGGCCCGGCCAACGTAGGGTAGAGTCCTTGTACAGGGCCGCCGGGCGGTGCCGGAATTGCGGAGATGTGATGGAGAACGAATTCGTCCAGAAAGGAGATGGGGTCTTCCTGTGACACAATATTGGCAACGGAAATCAGGAAATCCGTCGCAGCATTGGGATCGGTGCCCGCGAAGCCCAGAACCTGAGCAAAACCCAGAAAGGCGTCATTTGTCGGCGCAAACAGCTGAATGTCTACGGCCGGGTTGCCGAGCATTTCTGCAAAGAAGCCGCCATTTTGGGTGTCAGCCGCCGCAATCACGCGGACGAACTGTGCATAGGCGGGGTCCGCCTTAAGTTGGTCCAAAAGTGTCGACATTTCTTGCCCCAATGGTCCTATTTGCTCTCAACTGGGGACAGTTTTCCGCCAAAGCATGCAAAATTTGGGGCAATACAGCGGTTTTGCTGGGACAATTTCCAATCGCGAAACAAACTGACCGAGCCGTCAAAGGCCCGTTTGTTCTGCGGTCGCTGCTGCTTGGTCGATCAAGCGAGAATGAAGTCAGAAAGAGTGATGTCCGTAGCGGACGTATTCAACAGCGTCAGTACGGCCCCGGCTTCGGCCGCTATCGTGATTTCAACGGATGTTCCGGATTGCGAGATGGTGAGTTGGGAAAAATCTGTGAAACCGAAGCCCGAGTAGTCAAGCCTGTCCAGCCCGTCTTCGAAGTCAGTCACTGTGTCGGCGCCCATGCCGCTGGTGAAGATGAAGTAGTCTTCGCCGTCGTGTCCGGTAAGCCGGTCGTTGCCCGTACCCCCCAAAAGTTTGTCGCTGCCAATGCCGCCGTGCAGGCGATCATTTCCTGAATCTCCGCTCAGCGTGTCGTTACCCTCGGCGCCATACAATTTGTCCGCGCCACTCCCGCCTTCGCCACGATCGTTTCCGTCCTCGCCGAGGATCAGATCAGCTCCGGTTCCGCCTGACAAAGAGTCGGCTCCGGCACCGCCTTTGAGTTTGTCATTCCCGAACCAACCCTTCAGCGTATCTGCGCCATCGTTTCCGCAGATCAGGTCATCTCCTGATCCGCCCCCCAAAGAGTCATTGCCTGTTCCTCCGGCCAAGGTGTCATTCCCCGCACTGCCGAAGAGCGAATCTCGACCGCCCCCGCCGGACAGATCATCGTTGCCTCGCCCGCCATAGAGTTTGTCATTGCCTTCGTCGCCCATCAGGGTGTCATTGCCATCGTTGCCATAAAGACGGTCATTGGCGGTGCCCCCCGACATCCAGTCATAGCCCGTCCCGCCGAGCATCATGTCATTTGATCCGCCGCCCGACATGACGTCTGCACCGCGCCCGCCTTCGATCTTGTCCCGACCGGACCCGCCGTCCAGAGTATCAGCGCCGTTCTGTCCGCGTATCATATCGTCGCCGGACCCACCCATCAGCGAGTCGCTACCGCTTCCACCGTTCAGCGTGTCCGCGCCGGTCCCCGCATGGTGATGGTCAGCTGATGAGCCTCCCTGAAAAAACTCTGCGGCAGAGACCGTCGCCGGCGGCGCCGCGAGAACAAGGTCTGCGTTTGTCAGGTTTGCGGCATCGAAATTGAGCAGGGTGACGGTGGTGCCGTACAACCCGTTGATCTGGGTGTGACCGGCCACGGTGGACAGCGACATTGCCGAGATGTCCCAGATGCCGAAAGCGGAGAGGTCGAGGCGGTCCGCGTCGACGCCGAAGTCCTGAATGACGTGGTGACCGGTGCCAGGGGTCAGCACAAAGAGATCGGCACCGGTGCCCCCGATCAGCGTGTCGGTGCCCGCGCCCCCGAACAAAGTGTCGGCCCCATCTCCACCAACAAGGCTGTCATCCCCCTTGCCGCCGTGCAGGCTGTCCGCACCCGCCCCGCCTTGCAGCGTGTCGTTGTCATTCCCGCCTGAAAGACTATCAGCGCCGGCTCCTCCGAGGAGGAGGTCGTCGTTGTTGCCGCCGACCAGTGTGTCAGCATCTGCGCCGCCGTCCAGCAGGTCGCGGCCATTTCCCCCGTCCAGCAGATCCATGCCCAGGCCGCCAATGACGGTGTCATTTCCACAAACCCCGAACAGAGTGTCGTTGCCAGAGCCGCCGTCGACCCGGTCAGATCCCCCCAGAGCTTTGTACCAGTCATCCCCGCCCAACAGGTCGACCACGTCGGTGATCATGTTGCCGGTGATCGTGTCGTTCGATTCTGTGGGGGTATCGGCCATGCTAATTTCCTATGTCACGCGGTTCTTGGATGCACCGGAGGCTGCATCGGGAAACATGAATTATTGTTATGCGAGAGTAGGAAAGGCGGCCGCGAATTGTGCAATCTTTTTTGCAAAATTGTGGCAAAATTTGGATGCCTGGACGCGGCTCTGGGAACCATTGTTTTCGGGCGGGACCTAAAGCCCCGCCCGAAGAGTGAATTGTTCTCGAATTTAGCGCAATCCTTAGGACGCGGGCAGAATCACCTTGTCGATGACGTGAATCACACCGTTGCTGGTTTCGATGTCAGCTGTCACCACCGAGGCGTCATTGATCATCACCCCATTGTCGAGATCGATGGTCAGGTCGCCGCCCGCCACGGTGGCGGCCTTCATGTCATCGCTGAGGTCGGTGGACATCACCTTACCCGGCACGACATGATAGGTGAGAATGGCAACCAGCTGGTCTTTGTTCTCGGGCTTCAGCAGCGTTTCAACGGTGCCTTCCGGCAGAGCGGCAAATGCTTCGTCGGTCGGAGCGAACACGGTGAACGGTCCTTCACCTTTCAGAGTGTCGACAAGGTCGGCAGCCTGAACAGCCGCAACCAGCGTGTTGAAGCTTCCGGCACCGACAGCGGTATCGACGATGTCTTTTGCGCCGGCCCAAACGGGAGCGGCAAAGAGGGCCGCGGCAGAAACCAGAGCGAGCGTCGTTTTCTTAAACATAGTGTAACCTCCATGATCATGGGCAAGATGTCCGAATTGGCATCAGGTCGGTTACGGGCGTCACAGGAGCGCGGATCACCCTTAAAAAAAGCCGCAACACTGTTGAAATCTAGGAAGCGCCCGCTAAGCCGCGGCCATCGTGAAAGTCCATTGAAAGATTCGTTATCGGGCGTCAGGCTTGCGTGATGCACGCGCGCGACTTGTTCGCTCTTGCCGGGATTGAAACCCGCGCTGACTTGTCAGCCGAGCCGCTTGGCCGCAGTCTGTTAACTGGGCTCAACCGGAGGAATCGGAAATGAATTTTGCACTCAGAGCGCTGGACTGGATGGCGCTGATTTTCACGATTTCAGTTGGTCTGATTTTCCTGGCAATCGTGGTCCTGTTCATCATCGATAGGGTGCAGACAGGCGATGCGGTGCGGCGCAACTATCCCGTCATCGGGCGGTTCCGGCATCTTTTCTCCGAACTTGGCGAGTTCTTTCGGCAGTACTTCTTTGCGATGGATCGGGAGGAACTCCCGTTCAACCGCGCGCAACGGGACTGGGTCACAAAAGCGGCCGAAGGGTTGGGCAACACGGTCGCTTTCGGTTCCACCCGAAGCTTGAACGTGCCGGGCACACCGATCTTTATCAATGCACCCTTCCCACATCTGGATGACCACCACGCCTGCACCGAACCGATGCTGATCGGACCGGGGGCACGGAAGCCGTATCTGGCGCCGTCGTTCTTTAACATTTCGGGGACCAGTTACGGCGCGATTTCCAAGCCTGCCGTGCAAGCCTTGAGCCGGGGCGCAAAAGAGGCGGACATCTGGATGAACACCGGCGAGGGCGGATTGAGTCCGTTTCACCTCGAAGGTGGCTGCGACATCGTCTTCCAGATCGGCACCGCGAAGTATGGTGTCCGTGACAAGGAAGGGAATTTGGACGACGACAAGCTTGCTGAAGTCGCTGCACACGACGCGGTCCGGATGTTTGAGATTAAGCTGGCGCAGGGTGCCAAACCCGGAAAGGGCGGCATTCTGCCGGGCGCCAAGGTCACCGAGGAAATCGCGGCGATCCGCGGCATACATCCTGGCGAGGACAGCATTTCACCCAACCGACACCCAGAGATCGACAGCTATGATGGTCTGCTTGACCTGATTGGGCATGTCCGCGAGGTGACCGGCAAGCCCGTCGGCATCAAAACTGTGGTTGGAGAGGCAGAAGTGTTTGGCACGCTGTTTGACGCAATTTGTGCACGTGGACCTGACGCAGCCCCGGACTTCATTACGATCGACGGGGGCGAGGGCGGCACGGGGGCCGCACCGATGCCGCTGATCGATCTGGTTGGTATGTCGATCCGTGAGGCTTTGCCCATTGTTGCAAACCTGCGGGACGAGGCCGGACTGAAAGATCGTATTCGCCTGATCTCTTCCGGCAAGCTGGTGAATCCCGGGGATGTGGCGTGGGCGCTGGCTGCCGGCGCGGACTTTGTGACATCCGCGCGTGGCTTCATGTTCTCGCTGGGATGCATTCAGGCCCTCAAGTGCAACCGGAATACTTGCCCGACCGGTATCACCACACATGATCCTCGGCTGCAAAAAGGGCTGGTGGTCGAGCGCAAGTATCGCCGCGTGGCGCGCTATGCCCGCGAAATCATCCAGGAGGTGGAGATCATCGCCCATTCGGTTGGGGTTGCGGAACCACGCCAGATGCGTCGCAGGCATGTCCGGATCATGCAGGACAACGGACAGAGCATTCCGATGAACGAGATTATGCCAAGTTACAGTCCTGTCGCTGAATCGTGAATCGCCTTTGTTTGGTCGAGCGCCAACAAACGTCTAGGTTCTGTCCGAGACATTAGGAGAGCTGAATGGCCAACCGTTGGAAATCGGATCAGGACTGGGCGGATGTGACCCCCTTATCCACCTATATGAATCGGCGCAAACTCATGGCTGGCGCTGCCGGTCTGGGGCTGGCGGCTGCGGCTGGTCCGGCTTTGGCCGCTGACGCGCCGCTTGAACCAAACACCTGGGAAGAGATCACCAGCTATAACAACTTCTATGAGTTCGGGACGGACAAGGCCGATCCG